>JANNOZ010000003.1:0-5116 GCA_031399525.1 Actinomycetes bacterium
CGGCGAGGTCGCCCTCGAGGACATCGAGATGACCATCGAACCCGGGTTCATTCATGCCGTCATCGGCGGGGACGGGGCGGGAAAGTCGACTCTGCTGCGGGTCCTGGCCGGGCTCGGTATCGGCCACGAGGGCGACGTGCGGCTCCCCGCGGCGGGGCGCATCGGCTTCGTGCCGTCCTCGGGCGGGCTCTACCGCGACCTCACCGTGGACGAGAACGTCGAGTTCATCGCCGACGCCTACCGACTCAGATCCTGGAGGCCGCGGGCCGACGAGCTGCTCGCTCGGGCCGACCTCGGGGCATTCGGCCAACGCCTGGCCGGGCACCTCTCGGGCGGGCAACAGCGCAAGCTGGCCGGCTCGATGGCCATGCTGGCCCAGCCCGACCTCCTCGTGCTCGACGAGGTCACCACCGGCGTCGACCCGGTCAGCCGCATGGACCTCTGGCGGCTGGTGGCTAGTGCCGCGGCATCGGGCACTGCGGTGGTCGCAGCCACGACCTACCTCGACGAAGCCGAGCGAGCGACCTCGGTCCTGCTCCTCCACCGCGGTCGGGTGCTGGCCTCCGGTCCGCCGGAATCCATCGTCGCCCGGGTGCCAGGCACAGTGGCGGCCATGGCGACGCCAGAGGACGCGGCGACGGCGTGGCGCAGAGGACGCATCTGGCGCCAATGGGATCCCGACGGCCGACGCAATGACGACCACCGCACCACCTTGGAGGATGCGTCGATCGTCTTCGAGCTGATGGCCGACGGGGTCCGACGATGATCCCCGTCGAGGTCGACCGCGTCAGCCGCCGGTTCGGGTCGTTCGTCGCCGTAAACGCGGTCGACCTCGAGGTCCACGCCGGCGAGGTGGTCGGGCTCCTGGGAGCCAACGGGGCCGGCAAGACCACGTTGATCAAGATGATCCTCGGGCTGCTCGCTCCCTCGGAGGGGCGAATCACCCTGTTCGGCGAGCGCCAGTCTCGCCAGCAACGACGGCGCGTTGGTTACGTCCCCCAGAACCTCGGCCTCTATCGCGACCTCACCGTGCGGGAGAACCTCGAGTTCCGGGCCACCACCTTCGCCCTCCAGTCGCCTGGTGACGGCGGAGAGTCGCAGGACACGTTGGTCGGCGCTTTGCCCTTGGGCACCCAGCGACGAGCCGCCTTCACCGCCGCGACCCAGCACGGCCCCGAGCTGTTGATCCTCGACGAACCCACCTCGGGTGTCTCGCCCCTGTCACGCACGGTGCTGTGGGACCTCATCCGGGCCCAGGCCGAAGCCGGCGTCGGGGTGCTGGTGTCGACCCACCACATGGACGAAGCCGAACAGGCCGACCGGCTCGTGCTGATGGCACGAGGCCGAGTGGCCGCGACGGGCACCGTCGAAGACATCATCGACGGCACCCGGACCGTCGAAGTCATCGCTGATCGATGGGAGCAGGCCTTCGAGGCTCTCAGTCGGGCCGGTTCGCGGATCTCGCTGGCCGGACGGTCGGTGCGGGTGATCGGACAGTCGGCCGAGGAGGTGACCCAGACGTTGCGGGCCGCCGCTGTCACCGCCGAGGTGCACGACGTCGAGGCCACCCTCGACGAGGTCCTCGTGGCCATCAGCTCGTGACCGCCCCGGTGCCGACCGCGCCGGGGTCGGGCCCACGACGCCAGGGACGACGTCCGGGCGACCCGGAGGTGACCCGCCAGGCCATCCTGACTGCGGCCCGGCGGCGCTTCGGCGAGGTCGGCTTCGAGCAGGCCACCATCCGGACCATCGCCGAGCGAGCCGGCGTCGACCCGGCCCTGGTCATCCACCACTTCAAGAACAAGGCGACCCTGTTTGCGGCGGCCAACGAACTGCCGTTCAACCCGACCGACCTCCTGACCGACATCGCCCTGCGCCCCCGGGAGCAGCGCGGCGAGCTGATCACTCGGGCCTACCTGACCATGATGGCGACGCCTGACGGACCGGGGCTCTCATTGATGCGCTCGGCCGCGTCGAACCACTCGGTGGCCGTCATGCTGCGTGAGTTCATCGAGCACACCGTGCACCACCACGCCGTCTCCCTGACCGACCGTCCCGATGCGCCGCTGCGGGCTGCGCTCGTCGCCAGCCACCTGGTCGGCGTGGCGTTCGTGCGCTGTGTCGTCCAACTCCCCGAGATCGCCGACCTGACCATGGATGACCTCATCGCCCTCGTGGCCCCCACGGTCCAGCGCTACCTGGACGATCCGGCCCTACCTCGACGATCCGGCCCGAGCTGAGCCGCTGGCTCAGCGGTGGGTGAGGACGAGCGGTGGGTGGCGAAGCGATCGACGATCTCGTCGAGTAGAGGTCCCCAAAGCCGCATGGATCGGTGAGGTAGCGCTGCCAGGCCACCATCGCCATCGCCATCGACACGCCGGCGAGTCGCGCCACAGCACCCGGCAGGCCTGCCTCTAGCTCCCGACGTTGACCTCGACCACGTCACCGTCGGCCAAGCCATGAACGTCTCGGAGCTTCACCTCGGCCACCAGCTCGATGACCGAGCGGGGATGGGGGAACCCCCGGAACTCCATGATGAACGGGCGCATGATCCAGCCCTCCGTCTCCCCGATGGTGCAGGGCACGAAGAACATGCTTCGGCCGGCGTCATAGCTCTCGATGACGAGGGCGTCGTCGGGCACCCGGTACTCCTCGTCCATGTAGACGTTGAGCGTCCCCGGAAACAGGTCGACGCCGAGCACCGCCCGGAACTGCAGTCGCTGGGACCAGATCAGTCTGGTGGCGAAGCCCATTCCCGGCCCGACCCGGCCGGTCAACGTCCTCACCGGATTGGCTCCTCCACCGGGACGATCGCCTCGGACGTGTGGACCCCAGACCACCGGGCCATCGACTCGGCCAGGTCGAGCGGGTCGGGACGACCACTGCGGGCCCGAGTCACCTCGTCCCAGTCGGCGCGGGGCACCGCCCACATGACCTCGAACTCGTTGCCGTCGGGATCGGCGGCGTACACGCTCTTGGTCGTCCCGTGGCTGGACTCGCCCACGTAGGACCCGGCGTCGATCAGCGTGGCCCGAGCGTCGGCCAGGTCGTCGATGGTGTCGACCTGCCAGGCCAGGTGGTAGAGCCCGGTGTGCTGACGGCCGGGTCGCTGGGCCCGGGGGCCCTTGGCGAAGACCCCGAGGTCGTGGTCGTTAACCGATCCGGGCAGCTTGTAGAAGGCGAGCTGGCCCGGGACGTAGGTGATGGGCTCCATGCCCAACACCTCGGTGTAGAAGGCGTGGGCCCGCTCCATGTCCGAGACGTAGAGCACCGCATGGTTGAGTCGAGTGAGGCGTACGGTCATCGCGGTCGCTCCTTCAGGTGAACAGTCGGTCGGGGCACCTCGACGGTGACCTCGTCGTCGTCGGACAACCCGAGGTGATCACGCAGCCGTACCCCGGCGATGAGCTCGAGCACTGCCGGGGTATGCGGTCCGTGTCCGTATTCGATCTGGACCGGGCGAAGGTTGAACACCGGCACCCCCTCGATGCGGCAAGGAACGACGAACATGGGCATGCCCGCCTGCCAGGCCGGAAGGAAGATGGTCCGGCCCGCCGGCACGTACCACTCGTGGTCGAGGTACACGTTGAGGGTGCCGGGCACGAAGGGCAGGCCCAGCAGATCGGCGTAACGGCGTCCGAACCGGGACATCCAGTGCGTGCCCTGGCCGTAGCCGAAACCGACCTCACCTCGCAGGAGCTCGGTGGCGCCCGGGAGGTGGCGATCAGCTCGCTGGTCGGTGGCCACATCACCAGGCATCCCTGGAGGATAGGACCCAGGCGGCGTCGAGCTCACCGAAGGGGGACGTCCACCCGGAGCCCGTCGAGGATGATCTCGACGTAGGTCGGCCACCGCTCGTCCTCTACCCACGAGGGCTCCCACGCCACCGCGAGGAGCGCAGGAACGTCATCGGCGTCGATTCCCGGACGCAGCACGCCGGCCAGATGGGCCCGGTCGATGACGTCCTGGGTCCCCTGGACCAGTCGGAGGTAGGACTCGGCCGCATCGGTGCGACGCCGGAGCCGAGCCGCGTCGATCAGGAAGCGGTCCTCGGCGAACTCCTGAGCCAACGCCCGGAACAGTCCACTGAAACCAGCCCACGGATCGTCCTCGGCCAGGGCCGCCTCGACCCAGGCCAGGCAGAGCTGCGACTGGTGGTCGAGGACCGCGAGGAGCAGCGCTTCCTTGTCGGGAAAATGCCGGTAGATCGTGCCGATGCCGACTCCGGCCCGACGGGCCACCTCTTCGACCGGGGCGTCGGCCCCGAGGTCGGCGAACGCCGACCGAGCCCCTTCGAGCACCCGCTCGCGATTGCGGACTGCGTCAGCGCGAAGGGCCACTCCGTCAATGGTGCCAGGTGGCCACCACCGCCATTGACAAACGGAACATGTGCTCCGTATCGTGGGGGTCATCGTTTCGACTCGCTCCAGGGGGCTTGCCATGACCGCCATCGACACCAACGTCTCGCTCAAGCGCCGGGGCAGCCGCATGGTCGAACCCCAGAACGCCGAGAACGGCTACCACGACGCGTGGTACCCGATCTGCCGGAGCGAGGAGATCGACGACGGCAAGCTGGTCAGCGTCTCGTTCCTCAATGGCCGAGTCGTGGCCTTCCGGGGCCAGGACGGCACCCCGGCGGTGCTCTCGGCCTACTGTCGCCACGTCGGCGCCGACCTGGGTACTGGCGAGGTCAAGGACGGCTGTGTGGTGTGCCCGTTCCACCACTGGGCCTACGACACCACCGGCGCCTGCGTCGACATCCCTCAGCTCCGAGACGACGAGAAGATCCCCGATGGCGCCCGCCAGTGGAAGTTCCCGACCGTCGACTCGATCGGGATCATCTGGGCCTGGAGCGGCGACGGCGAGCCCACCAATCCCGTGCCTCACTTCCCCGGCTACGACAACGACGACCTCCTCGTGCGCCACTGGCCCGAGGTCAGCGTTCTACCCGTCGAGCCCTGGATCGCCCTCGAGAACTCGGCCGACATCCAGCACCTGCGGGAGCTGCATCGACTCGAGATGGAAGTCGACGTCGACGAGATAGTCGACGTCGACGGCAACATCTCCTAAGATGGCTACGTCACCGACCCGAAGCTGGGCCGTCAGCACCAACGCG
>JANNOZ010000004.1:0-127973 GCA_031399525.1 Actinomycetes bacterium
CGAGGCGCCCACCGGCCTTGCCGTGGTGCATGCCGCGAGAGACGATGCGGGCGGCGGTGCGGTGCGAGGCGCCCATGCCGTCACCGAGGAAGAAGATGATGTTTCTGGCGCGCGGGCGACCCTGCCGGACGGGCCCCGCCCACGCCTCCACGTGGTACCTCAGAGCATCGGCATGACCTCTTCGATGAAGCGGTCGGCGTTGTGGCGCACCCGCTGACGCTGGTCTGCGGTTCCGAGGCCCATGTCCATGTTGAGCATGAGGTTGGGGATGCCCAGCTCCTCGTACTCCTTCACGCCTTGCGCGACGAGCTCCGGGGGCCCCATCAACATGCCCTTGCGGGGTGCCGCCGGGCCGCCACCGATCGGGCCGCCGAATCCTCCGGGCTCGGTCCCGCCCTGCGCCGGCTCGTCGGCCGGCGCCTCGTGGTCGCCGACCCGCTCGGCCACCGGGTTGGTCCCGAGGTACTTCATCTCGAGCGCCATCTGGGCCTGGACGAAGTTCATGTAGCCCTCGCCGTTCAGCCGGCTGTACTCCATGGCGTCCTCCACCGAGTCGGCCACCGCAGTGCCGGCGACCGCAGAGGTCCATTCCAAGGCCGAGGCGATGGTCTCTTTGTCGTGGCCGGCGTTGTGGAGCTCCTCTTGGTAGATGTCCCACCACCGCTTGAGGTTCTCGTAAGGGTCGCCGGGCATGAACATCGGGAACAGCAGCGCCGACCAGCCTCGCCGGGCGGCGTCGCGCACGCTGTCGTCGCTCGACTGGCACGCCCGCATGAGCAACGGATGGCCCTCTCGGTAGGAGCTGGGCATGATCCGCTGGTAGAGGGTGCCCGAGTAGCCGTGGGCGTCGAACGAGTACGGCTCGTCCTCCTCGGTGTGGGCCCACAGGTCCTGAACGATCTCGATGAGGTCGTTCATCCGCTCGGAGTGGCGACCGTCGGAGGGCACCCCCAGGCCGATCGATTCGAACGGGATGCCACCCGAGCCCAGTCCCAGGATCACGCGGCCGTCACCGAGCTGGTCGAGGAGGTTGGCCATTTCGGCCAACCGGGCCGGGTGGTGCAACGGGACGACAGCGACGGCGAAGCCGACGTGGATCTGCTGGGTCCGGCCCAGGATGTGGGCGGCCATGAGGAAGCTGTTGCCATAGGTGTTGTAGCCCGAGAAGTGGTGTTCGGCGAGGAAGAACGACGCGAAGCCGGCCTCGTCCAGACGCACTGCCCAATCGGACACGTCCTTGATGATCCGATGATCGTGTTCGGCCCCCGGTGACACCGGGAGGGAGAAGGTCGAGAACTTCACGGGAGGCTCCTTGGCTGGGACTGGGAGGGATGAGGCTGACTGCGAAACGAGACTATCGTTTCGCAGTCAGCCGAGGTCAAGTCCTGCCCTAGGCTGACCAGATGCCAACCCCCGCGGCCACCGTTCGAAAAGACGTGCTCCGCAACCGCCGACGGATCATCGACGCCGCGGTGGCCAGCTTCCAGGAGTTGGGCGCGGATGCCCAGATGGACGATGTCGCCCGCCGGGCCGGCGTCGGCGTCGCCACCATCTACCGCTACTTCGCCAACCGAGAGGCGCTCCTGCGCCAGGTATCCGAAGAGGTTTCCGGCTCGCTGCTGGAAGCGGCCCGTGTCGCCCTCGAACTCGAGGACCCATGGGAGGGAGTCGTCCATGTCGTCGCCCGGTTCGTGGACGTCAACCGCGAGTACCGCCAGCTCATGAACACGGCCCGAGCGCTGTCGTCGCCGGTGGTCGTGGAACCACCGGCGACGTTCGACACCATGCAAACCTCCGTCGAGGAGGTCCTCGATCGAGCCAAGGCCGCCGGCGTGTTGCGACCCGAGGTCGACGGACGCCACATCGCCTGGCTCTCATCGTCGGTGACCGCCATCTCGGCAACCAACTCTGGCGAGCGGCAACGTCAGACTCAGATCCTCGAGCAGCTCATCCTGGCCGCCCTACGGCCCGATCACCCGCTGATGGTGATGCCGTAGAAGTCGATCGACGGGGTGCCGGCAGGGATGTACACGTTGTCGACCTCCTCGGCGACGCCAGCGATCTGATCAGATGTCGAGACGACGATCACCGGTGCATCTTCGACGATCGCCTCGGTCATCGATGCCGCGATGGTCGCCCGCTCGCCCTCGTCGAAGGTCGTGTTCAACGTGTCGAGATCGGCCAGCAACTCGGGATCGGCATCGATCTTGAGGGGGTTGAGCAATCCCTCGGGCTTCAACATGAGATCGACCAGGTCCCCGGGGCCGGACTGGGGGAAGTTGGTCCCGAAGGCCTGGAACTCGCCGGAGGTGAGCTTGGTGGTGAGCTCGGACGCCTGGATGACTTGGACCTCCATGGTGATGCCGATCTCCTCGAGGAAGCCAGCGATCGCCACGGCGGCATCGGTCGACCCCGCGGTTGCCATCTTGAAGGTGAACCCGTCGGGGTAGCCGGCCTCGGCCAACAACTCCTTGGCCTTTTCGATGTCCTCGTCGTAGCGGTCGGCCACCTCCGCCGAGTATCCCTCGGTCCCCTCCGAGGCCGCCTGTGAGCTCGGCGTCCCGAAGCCAAAGTTCACGGCATCGACGTAGTCCTCGCGGTTCATCGCGTAGGCCATGGCCTGGCGCACCCGGACGTCACCGAGGGCCTCCACCTGAGAACCGCCACGATCGAGGATCAGCAGTCCGTTCCACGACGCCGCGGTGGTGACGATCTCGAAGCCGGCCTCTTCAGCCTGGAATCCGGTGGGGCCGTCGAGCATGGCCGAGTTGATCTCGCCCGAGAGCAACGCGTTCAGCCGGGCGTTGGGGTCGCTGTAGGTCAGGATCTCGATGCGTTCGACACCCTGCTGGGAGGGGTTCCAATAGTCGGGGTTGGCGGTGTAGACGTAGCTCACGCCGGCGACCGATTCACCCTTGTCGTAGATCCATCCGCCCGTCCCGACCGGATCCGTCGCCAGATCGATGTCGGGATCGGCGATGGCATCGGGGCTGATCATCGATCCGTTGGCCAGCCCGGTGAGATAGGTGTAGGAGACCTTGTCCAACACGATGTCCGCCGTCATCTCATCGACGACCTCGACACCGACCAGGGTGGAGGCCCCGGCCCGCGGAGGCAGCGTTGCGCCGCCAGCGGGCTGGGGACGTTCGAGGTTCACCTTGACCGCCTCGGCGTTCCAGGCCGCGCCATCCGTGAAGGTCACGCCCTCTCGGAGCTCGACCCGGATGGTCTCCTCGACACCGTCGCCGTTGTCGTCGCGGACCTCCCAACTGGTGGCAAGACCGCCCTCGAGGGCAAAGTCGGGCGCTCGCCGCTGGAGCAGCCCCTCATAGACGGGTGTGCGATACACCCTCGAGTTGATGTCCGAGGCCAGGAGCGGGTCGAATGACTGCAACGCGGCCGAGAAGCCGTAGGTGAGCGTGCCCGAAGGCCCGTCGGCGGGCGTATCCGCACCGCCGCCCTCGCTGCTCCCGCTCGAGCAGGCGCTGGCCACGGCCAGCACCACCATGAACAGTGCCATCGAGATGCGCTTGGGACTCTTGAGCATGTCTCCCCCTGTGACGCGGTTGGAAATGAACTCGTTCAACTACGCCAGTCGGCAATCAGCCGACCGAGCTCGTCGATGAACGCGGGCATATCGTCGGCACAGGAGTCGTCGGCGAAGAACCGCGATCCGATGCCGAACTGGTTGATGTGTGGGTTGTTCTCGAGGATCCCGTCGAGCGCATCGAAGCTCTTGGCGATCACGGCCTTCTCGCCGTAGAACTCGGGACGACCACCGCTTGCCGTCTCGGCTGGCGGCATCCCATGAAGCATGAGCGTCTCGGGGTCTCGCCCGGCGGCCGCAAAGGCCTCCTTGAGCTCGGACATCTCGGTCTTGAACCCGTCGGCACTGAAGCCCGCGGGCAGCCAGCCGTTGCCCAGCTCGACGATGCGACGAACGTTGCGAGGCGAGTACTTGCCGGCGAAGAGGATCGGCGGACCGCCCGGGGTATAGGGGCCCGGCACGGCATACAGGTCGTCGAAGTTGACCGTCGGCCCGTGGTAGCTGGCGCCCATGGGCTCGGCCCACATGGCCCGGCAGGCGGCGATGACGTCGGTGAGCAGGGCGCCGCGCTGGTCGAAGTCGAGCCCGAAGGCCTCGTACTCGCCGGCCACATAGCTGGCGCCGACCCCGTAGGAGACCCGACCCTCGGCCAGGTGGTCGATGGTGGCGATCTGCTTGGCCAACAGTGGCGCCGGCCGCAACGCCGCGAGCATGATGCCGGTCGAGAAGGCGATGCGCTCGGTGACGGCGACACCAGCGGCGATCAGCGCCAGGGTTTCGGGCCACTGCGACTCGGGCGGCGGGATCTCGTTCCCACCAGGGAGCACGACGTGCTCGGAAAAGGTGATCTCGTCGATGCCGACGTCGTCGCAACGCCGGATGTCGTCGAGCATGCCCCGATAGCCGTCTCGGTCGTAGTGAACCGGTGACAGGTTGAGGAGGAACCTCACCCGGCTGCGATCGACACCCATGGCTTGCCGTCTCCCCTCTCGTCGGTTCACTCGAACCGCACCAAGGCAGGGACCTTATCAATCATTGGACTAGTCAAAGCAACTCGGTCAGTGGGGCCGGGCCCGAGCGATTCCTTCCCCAACGAACGGGCCCAGCATGATTCCCTGCAAGGAGGCGGTGAGGCGTTCGACGTCGACGAAGGACAGCCCGCGAAGGTCGAACAACTCCCGCACCACGCTGGCATCGAGCTCTCGACGCAGCGCTTCACCCATCGGCGTGAGTCCGAGGATCTTGACCCGCCGATCGGTCTCGCCGAGGCGCCGTTCGACGAGACCGAGGCGTTCGAGTCGGTCGGCCAAGCTCGTTACCGTAGAAGCGTCACAGTCCAGTAGCTCGGCCAACGCACCCATCGTCATAGGCGTCCGCAGGACCTGGAGCGTGGTCGCTTGCAGCAGGGTGATCCCCGCCTCCTCGGCCCGACGCACGAATACCGCCTGCAGCGACATGAGCAGCTCGCGCAGGAGGCGGTCGAGGTCGCCGATCGGGTCGGGCGCGGCGGTGGCGGTCATGGCGAGTGCTCCGAGGATAGGCCTGGACGGTACGGCGCCCCGCACAGGGTCCGTCCTCCCGACCCTGATTGCCGGCCATTGCTTGGACGGGTCAAACTTCTGGCTCTCGTCCCATGGGGGTATCTGACATGTCGAGTCCGGTCCGCTTCTCGCTCAACCTCTCGGCCATGCACTACCGGCCCGACCAGTACCGTCGGATCGTCCGGGCGGCCCAGATCGCCGACGAGGTCGGCCTCGACGAGGTCACCGTCAGCGAACACCTGGTCATGAGCGGGAGCACGGACAACTACGGCGGCGGCCGTGGCTATGCCGGCCAGCTCGACGAACCATGGATGGAACCCCTGTCGGTGCTGGCCGTCATGGCTGGCGTCACCGAGCGGATCCGCCTCGGAACCGGGATCATGATCGCATCGTTGCGCCCGGCGCCACTGTTGGCCAAGGCCGCGGCGACCGTCGACCAGCTGTCAGGAGGTCGCCTGGCGCTCGGCGTCGGCGCCAGCTGGCACATGGGCGAGTACCGCGCCCTCGGCGTGTCGTTCGAGAACCGCGGTCGAGTGCTCACCGACACGATCGGCGCCTGCCGGGCGCTGTGGACCGATTCACCCGCCACGTTCCACTCCGAGACGGTGAACTTCGACGAGGTCTACTGCGAGCCCCGACCGATGCGACCGGGCGGCCCGTTGGTGTTCTTCGCCGGGAAGTTCTCGCCCCGGAATGTCTCCCGCATCGTCTCGTTGGGCCACGGTTGGCTGCCCAACGACCCAGATCTGGGTCGGGTCAAGGACGGGATCGTTGAACTGCGGCAGCGCTTCATCGAGGCGGGGCGGGACCCCGACGAGCTCGAGGTCGTCGGGCCCGTCTTCGGCCGGGCGTCCGACGGGTCGCCCTATATGGGCCTCGACGGTGGGGCCGACATCGAGGCCAGCCTCGACACCCAGGTCCAGGACTTCATCGACAATGGCCAGACCACCCTCGGCGTCGGCAGCCGCTTCTACGCCAACGGGCCCGACGAGGTCGAGGCCTTCATCCGCCGCTACGGCGCGTGGGTGGAGTCCTACCGGTCATGAGCGCCGACTCGCCCCCGGGTGCCGCCCTCGACCGACTCGAGTGCATCGATGTCGTCCACTCCTTCTGCGGCCACCTCGACCATCGTCGATTCGACGAGTTGGCCGCGCTCTTCTCTGACAGGGGAATCTTCCGCATGGGTCCCTCAGAAGCGGCCGGTCCGATGGCCATCCGGGCCATGTTCGACGCGGCCGGCTCGAGCGTGGCCGAGAGCCGGCACGTGCCCACCAACCACGTCGTGTCGTTCGACGGGGACCACGCTCGGGTCGAGGTGGTGATGACGGTGTGGGACCTGCCCACCTCCGGCCCACCCCAGCCGGCCCTGATGGCCGACGCCCGATTCGAGCTGGAACGCGCCGGTCCGGGCGGGAGCTGGGCAATCGCACTGCACGACAACGTCGTGCTCGCCGCTCGGAGCCGGTGACACCCGTCCGCGGTGTCACCGGCCCGGCGTCACTCGATCACTCGGATCCCGTAGATGGTGGGTGATACGCCGCCGGTAAAGGTCACGTTCGTGAGCCGATCCCCGTCGTAGCCGGCCACCGCGTTCACGTGGGCGACCGCGATGAAGTCGCCTTGGCCGTACATGTAGTCAGCCATCTCGGCCAGGATCGGTTCCTGGTCGGCCGGGTCGGTGGCGATGGCCTCCTCGTAGAGCGCCTCGAGTTCAGCTGGGGGCTCGGTCTGGTAGAGGTTCTGGGCGCCCTCGGTCGCCGGCGTGGTGGGGTCATCGAGCATGTAGGACCCCTCGTACATGCCGAGCACTTCATAGCCCGGGTTCTCGATCACGAACAGCGGCTCGTCCGTAGACGTGGCGTAGTCGGCGATCTTGGAGGGGTCGAGGACCGTCAGTTTGACGTCGATGCCGATGTCCCGCCAGAACCCGGTGATGGCCTCGAGGCGGGTCTGCCACATCTGGATGCTGCTGACCTCGAAGCTGAACCCGTCGGGATAGCCGGCCTCGGCCAACAGTTCCTTGGCTCGCTCGGGGTCGAAGGAGATCTCGTCCTCCAGGGCCGCGGAGAAGCCGGGTTGTCCCTCTGCCGCGTTCTGCACCGCGACCGACCCGATGCCGAAGAGCACGTTCTCGGCGAACGTTTCGCGATCGATGGCCAAGGACATGGCCAGACGGACCCGCGGATCGCCGAGTGCTTCCACCTTCTGTCCGGTCCGGTCCCGCACCGAGACGCCATAGGTCGATGTCGGTCGTTGGACGACCACGTAGCCCTGGTCTTCGGCGAGGGGCACGTTGGCCGCATCGAGCAGGGCGATGTCGATCTCCCCCGACACGAGGGCGTTCACCCGAGCGCTGGGGTCGGCAAGAGCTCGCAACTCGATCCGCTCCACGCCCTGCTTGTCGGGATCCCAGTAGTCGTCGTTCAAGGTGTAGGAGAACATGATCGGCTCGTCGGACGTCGATCGGTCATAGACCCAGGGGCCCGATCCGATCGGCTCGCGGTCGAAGTCGGTGGTGTTGGGCGAGGTCACCATGCCCTGGCGATTGGTGAGGTTGGTCAGGAAGGTGTCGGTCCAGGTCTCGGGAGTCACGATGACCGTGTCCTCGTCGACAACCTCGACCGTCATCGGCGTCCACACCGTGCCGGTCGACCCGCTCGTCGGGCGCTCGAGGGCCATCTTGACGGCCTCGGCATCGAGCGCCGCCCCATCGGTGAAGGTCACCCCGGACCGCAGGTCGAGGCGGACCGCCTTCTCGTCGATGACCTCCCAGTCGGTGGCCAGGCCGGGCAGGATCTCGCCCCCCGCCACCTCCTGTTCCAGGAGCGTGTCGAACACCGGACGGAGATAGATCAGATCGACCTCGAGGCTTCCGCCGTGGGGGTCGAAGCTGGCGAAGTCGCCGCTCGCCCCGTAGTGCAGGACCCCGCTCGGGGCTCCGTCGCTCGTGGTCGATCCGGTCCCACTACCGCCGCTGTCACTGCTGCACGAGGCCACCAAGACCACGAGCAGTGCTGCACAAAACCACCGACGCCATTGCCGAGCCATGTTTCCCCCCTGGGCTGACCGGGCTCTGACTGTAACGATGTCTCACAGGTAAGGCAACGCGCTCAGTCGGCGCCCAGCGCCTCGAGCACGGCGTCGACGAACAGGGCGGCGATGCGGTCGCCGTGGCTGAACTCGTCGTGCTCGGTGAACCGGGCGATGCCGATGATGCAGGCCAGCAGCATCTTGCCGACCTCGTCGGCCGTGTATCCCTCGGGAATCCGTAGCGACCCGTCGGCCACGGCGTCGAACACCGGGTCCATGACCATGCGCATCGGTCCGAGCTGCTCGGACATGACATCGGGCACGGTGGCATCGGTCGCCGACCGGAGCTCTCCAGCGGCCAAGGCGAAGTCTCGGCGTAGTCCGGTCGACGAGGTCGCCCCCATCCATCCCAGCGCCTGGCGGAGTCGTTCGATCGGTGGTCCCTGGCCGACAATCGTGGCTTCGTTGTGGAGGATCTCAGCCGCCGCGAACTCGATTGCCGCCCGGCACATCGCCTCCTTGCCGCCGAAGAAGTGGTAGATCGAGCTGGTCGCGGTCTGCGCCTCGGCTGCCACCTTCCGGAGCGAGAGGTTGTCGTAGCCCTCGTCGGCCAGGAGCCGGAGCGTCACCAGCAGCAGACGGATCCGGGTCACGGGCTCGCCCGCGGCCGCCGGGGACAGTGCCGAGATATTGCGAGGATCGGCCAACGACGCCACGTCCTCGGCTTCGGACTCCACAGGTCGATCGTAGGAGAAACCGAGGCCGGTTCGGACCTGAGACTCGATGGGCCCGCCGCCGGACCGAGCTCGAGCTCAGATGAGCGGCATCACCTCGTCGATGAAGCGATCGAGGTCGGTGCGCTCACCCCGGCGGTCGCCCTCGATGCCGATGCCTGCATCGAGGCCGCCGAGCATGAGCTCGGAGAAGCCGAGCTCGGCGTAATCGGCCAGCCCTTCGGCCACCATCTCGGGGGTGCCCATGCACACCCCCTTCTCGTGGGGTCCGGCGAAGGGATCGACCATTGGCGGCGGCCCCCCGCCGCCCGGGCCACCGGGGCCCCCACCGGGCTCGCGGCCGAGGTAGCGCTCCTCGAGGGCCAGCTGCTTGCCGACCCACTCCATGTAGCCGGCCCCAGGCCCCCCTCCACCCGCCATCCGCTGGGCCATGAGCTCCTCCATCGAGTCGCCGATGGCCACCATGGCTCGCGGGCAGCTCCAACGCAGGCATCGCTCGACGGTCTCGTCGTCGTGTCCGGCGGCGTCGAGCTCGCTGCGGTAGATGTCCCACCATCGCACCAGGTCGTCCCATCCGTCGGCCTCGCCGAAGAACGGGGTGATGAACACCGCCCATCCTCGGCGGGCGGCGTTGCGGACACTGGCCTCCCGACTGCCCGCCTGCTTCACGATGGGGTGGGGTTGGGTGTGGGAACGGGGCATGATGCGCTGGTAGAGGGTCCCTTTGAAGTGCTCGGTGGCGAACTCGTAGGGCGGGTCGTCGTCGGTGTGGGCCCACAGGTCCTCGACGATGTCCATGATCTCCATCATCCGGTCGTGGTGGCGACCGTCGGGCTGGATGCCGAGACCCACTGACTCGAGGGGGATGCCCCCCGAGCCGATGCCGAACAGGAACCGACCCTTGGCCAGCAGGTCGAGGAGGTTGGCCTGCTCGGCGAGCCGGGCCGGGTGGTGCAGGGGCACCACGGCGACACCGAAGCCGATGTGCAGCTGGGTCGTGGCCGCGGCCAGGTAGCTGCCGAGCATGAAGTTGTTGCCGTAGGTCGAGTAGCCACTGAAGTGGTGCTCGGCCAAGTACAAGGTGGCGAACCCGGCCTGGTCCATCTTGGTGCCGAGGCGGATCATGTCCTCGACGATGCGCTCGTCGTGCTCAGGCCCGGGGCTGACCGGTGTCTCGAACAGCGAGAAACGAAGGGACATGGCGACCTCCCGGGTGGCGTCTGAACTGAACGTTCATTCCACCGTACCCGGCGCCAATGCCCCGTGCAGGAACATGTCCGTCACCGGCCCCAGCGGGAACACGGCGGGATCGGCATGACGCCGCCGGCCATATCCCTCGGCCAGGTAGAGGCCCACATAGACCCGAGCCACGAGTTCCGGCGGGTGCCGGAGGAGCGAGGCATCGGCGGCCCCGGCGACAACGGTGGCCACCCTGGCGATGAGCGCCTCCATGGACTGGGCGAAGCGGCGCTGGGGATCAGCGTTGGCCCCTTGATCCAAGGCCGAGACCACCGGGAGCACCCCGGCCAGGTGCCGGCCGATGGCGTCACCGGCCACCTCCAGCCGGTCCTCCAGGCCACGCCGCTTGTCTGCCGCCGCCAAGCGCTCGTCCACGACGGTCAGGTCCAGCACGTGTTCGACGGCCGCGTCGATCAGCGCCGCCTTGCCGCCGAAGACTCGAAAGGCGGTGCCGGTGGCCACCCCGGCCGCCTGGGCGATCTGTTGGATGGTCACCGCCTCGCCGTGATGGGCGATCAGCGGCAGCGCCGCCTCGATGACCACCCGTCGGCGATCAACTGCCGGCATCGGCCTCGCTCGGGAACGTCCCGCCGTGGGCAAGCGTTCAACCCTCCGCCTGGAGGCCACGCCGGGCCTCGGCCATCGCGGTGCGAGCCGCGTCGTCGAGCACCGGGAACTGCGGATCGATGCGAACCAGCTCGTTGGTGATCACCGCCGCCGCGGCGAGGCGGGCGAACCACTTGTGGTCTGCGGGGATGACGTGCCACGGGGCCCACTCGGTGCTGGTGTGGCTCAGCATGGCCTCGAAGGCCTGCTGGTAGGCGTCCCAATGGGCCCGCTCGGCGACGTCGGCCGCCGAAAACTTCCAGTGCTTGGTCGGGTCGTCGATGCGGTCGAGGAACCGTCGGCGCTGTTCGCCCTTGGAGACGTTCAAGAACAACTTGACCACCCGGATGCCGTTGTCGACGAGGTAGTGCTCCCACCGGTTGATCTGCTGGTAACGCCGCGACCACACGTCGCCCTCGACCGCTTCGGGAGGAAGGTGCTGACGCACGAGCAGCTCGGGATGGACCCGAACGACGAGCACCTCTTCGTAGTGCGACCGGTTGAAGATGGCGATCTTGCCCCGCTCGGGCAGCGCCTGCTGGTAGCGCCACAAGAAGTCGTGGTCGAGTTCGTGCTGGGAGGGGACCTTGAAGGAGTGGACGTCGACTCCTTGGGGGTTGACCCCGCTCATGACGTGCTTGATCGTGCTGTCCTTGCCGGCTGCATCGATGGCCTGGATGACCACCAGCAGGCCGTAGTGATCCTGGGCCGCCAACCGGATCTGGTAGTCGCTGAGCAGCTCGATGCTCCATGCCAAGGCCTCGGCGGCGCCGTCCTTGGAGACCTGACCGTCGTAGAAGGCCGGATCGAAATCCCGGGCCAGATGGACGCTGCGCCCCGGACTGACGACAAGTGGCGCGATGAGCTCGCGGAGCTCGTGGACGCGATCGACGCTCACGATCGGGTGAGAGTACCGGTGCGCCGTGACGGGCCTTGCGCGCTCGATCCGATCTCCTTAGCCTATGTAAACAATTTTCGATCGACAGGAGCCACCATGGCGCGACTGACACTCGACCTCGTCGGCGACGTGAACCTCAAGCGCGACGGCGGGCTCTCGCCCGAGAAGGTCTTCGGGCTGGTCGACCATGACTTGGACCGGGCCGACGTGCGCCTGGGCAACCTCGAGGGGCCGTTCTTCGACCCGGCGATCGGGCTGACCCACAAGCCCGGGTGGATGAACGTCGAACCGGAGATGGTCGATGCCCTCCAAGGTCGGTTCGACGCGGTGGCGTGCGCCAACAACGTCACCTTCGGCGAGGCCATCGGCCCGTCACTGGCCGGCCTCGACCGCCTCGGCATCGGTCACACCGGCGCCGGCATCGACCGAGCCGCGGCCCACCGACCGGCGGTGGTCGAACACGGTGGACAGCGCATCGGCGTGCTGGCTTACACCTCGGTGTTCACCCCTCATGGGCAGGCCGCGACCGACACCGAGCCAGGGGTCGCCACCATCCGGGCCGTCACCGCCTACGAACCTCACCCCCGCGTCCACGAGATGCCGGGGGCGCCAGCCATCGTGCGCAGTCGGCCCGACGAGCATCAGCTCGCCGCGGCGGTGCAGGACGTGCGTGAGCTCGCCGACCAGGTCGATCTGGTGGTCGTTTACTGCCACTGGGGGGTCAGCGCCAGCCCGCAACCAGCGGAGTACCAAGGCCTCATCGGTCGCGCTCTGATCGACGCTGGCGCCCGTCTGGTCGTCGGCGCTCATCCCCACACCCTGCAGGGCATCGAGCGTTACCGAGGTGGCGCCATCTTCCACAGCCTGGGCAACTTCGTCTACGGCGACAAGGGCCTCGAGCTTCGAGCCGCAAAGGGGCCAGAGCGCGACGCGGTGATGGGCCCTCGGCCCGAGCCCATGCCCGACCAGACGCTGTGGCGGGGAATGGTCGCCCGGGTCGTCGTCGAGGACGGTGTTCCGGTTTCGGTCTCGCTGCTCCCCGTCCAACCTGGTCCCGACGACCAGCCCGAGATCCTCGGCGTTGCCGACGGCGAGGGGCGGCGGATCATCGAGGTCGTGGCCCGACTGTCGGCCCGCCTCGGCACCGAGATCGACGTCGACCACCCCACCATCACCCTCGACCCCGTCACCGCCTGACCCGAGACCCCGCCGACTCCGCGATTCTCGGATCGATAGCTGTCGCCGATCAAGCTCGGATCGATAGCTGTTGGGTTCCGACAGGCGATGATCCCGGAAGGGCCGGCGACAGCCATTGATCCGAGATCGGGCTGGGCCACCGCCTGACCCGAGACCCCGCCGGTGGCTTAGACGTAGTCGTGGCGCCGGAGCCACTGGAGCGCCAACCAGCCCCAGATCGGCGGGAGATAGCACGTCAATAGGCGGTGGGTGAAGGTGGCCGCGACCGCGGTGGTCTGCGGGACGCCGGCCGCCGTCAGCCCACCGATGAGTCCGGCCTCGACCACACCCAACCCGCCCGGAACTGGGACGACCCCACCCAACACCGACGCCAGCGAGTTGATGACCACGAGCTGCAGGATGGGTAGCGATCCGTCGTAGGCGTGCAGCGACGCTCCGAGGGTCAAGGCGAACAAGAGCTGTGACGCCGCGTTGCCGGCGAAGAGGGGCACGGCCTTGTGGGGATTGCGAGCCAGTTCACGCAGGTTCTCGCCCGCCACCTGCACCTGCGGACCGAGTGCGGCCCGCACCCTCGCCCGCCATCGCGGCACCACGAGCACGACCCCAACCACCATGACGGCCACGACGAGGGCCAGGACGACGAACCGGCCGTCAGAACCGCCGGCACTCGACGAGTCCGATGACGTGGCCTCGAACGCCGAGGCGGTGAACACCAAGCCGATGCCCACCAGCCCGGCCTGGACGAGCATCGCCGCCAAGGAGTTCAGCACCCCTGAGCTGACGGCGACCGCGACGCCTTGGCCTTGCTTCTGGAAGTAGCGGACGACGAGCGCCGTCGTAGCCACCGTGCCGCCGACCAGCCCGGTGAAGTTGTTGGCGAACTGCACGCCAACGGTTGGTCCGTACGGAAGGTTGATGGCCACCGACCCGGTCATGGCCCACGCGCTGGTGAGCTGCGGGAGCTGCGAGAGCACCAGGGCGGCCAAGATCCATCCCCACTCGGCCCCGCCGAACACCTCGCCCGCGCTGGCCACGCTGGAGAGCTGACCGATGAGTAGATAGACCCCGAGGGCGGCCCCGACCGCCATCAGGATGCTGGCTGGCGCGACCCGCTGCAGCTGAGCCAGCTCGGGCACCTCCGTCGCCGTCAGCTCAGCCCCGCTGGCGCGCAACTGGGCGACGAGATCCTTGGGCTGGTCGACCTCGGCCCGGGCCCGCCGGGACAAGACGCTCGACTGCAACATGGGCAGCACCGCGGTCAGCTCCTCCGGCCCGAGCGCCCGGTTGACTGCGGCCAACGCCCGGTCGACGCCGACCAACCCAGCCGTCGCCACGAGGAGCTGGGCCGCGTCCACGCGCCGGCGAAACGTCGACGCCGAAGACGACGCTCGGGAGAGGTCGCGGTAGGCCACCGTCTCGTCGGGGAGCAACAGCAGATTCGACGCCAGGACGTTGCCGTGGGCCAAGCGAGCCTGGTGAAGCGAGCCGAGCCCCCGCCACGCGTCGTCGAGCACGGCGTCGGTCAAACGGTGGGCTCCGATGTCGGTCCAGCGTTGGCCGACCGGTTCCTGGGTCACCAACAGGGCGCTGTCGGCTCGGCCAGCAATGCCGACGGCGACGATCTCGGGCACGGACATGCCCGCGTGCTCGGCCAGGAACAGGAGAAAGGCCTGCCGTTCGACCTGTTGGGCCCGGGTCAAGACCAAGGTCGTTCCCGAATCTCGGTACCAGAGCAACCGCCAGCTGCGGGAGATGAGCTGGGCGTCGGACGCGTCACGACCGATGGCCAACACCCGCAACTCGTCGCCGGTGCCGGTCCGGACCACGAACCGGCTCTCACCCCAGCCCTCCTCGTGATCGGCGGTGACCTCGGCCGGCTCGATCCCGAAGTCGCGCAGCGCAGACGCGATATGAGTGGGCGAGGGGGTTCCCGCAGGCGATCCCAACGCGAGATGGACTGCGGCGGCCACTCCCCAACCGAGCAGAACGCCGACGCCGACAGCGAGGGGCAGTCCAGCGGCGATGGCCACCGCGCCGATCGAACCCAGGACCACCACCAGGGCGACCATCTGGCGGGCGGGTCGGCTCAGGTGCGGACTGGCCACGGCCAGGATGGCGACCGCCACCGCCACGAGGAGCGGAGGGAAACTCGGCTGGGCACCGCCAATATCGGCGCCAGCCGCCTCGAGGGCATCGATGTTGGCTGATCCCACGCCGGCGTCGAGGCCCATTGCGGACGCGGCGGCGACCAGGCCGGCAACGACGATGGCGACCACAAGGCGCGTACGCCGGCCGAGGAGGGCGGCGATCGCCACCGCCACCACGGCGCCGACCAGGCCGCCGACGTAGAGCACCGAGAACAGCCAACTGAGATGGCCAGGAAGGCTGGTGACGGCCTCGTAAGTCCAAAGCTGGGTGTCGACCAACGCGTCGGTCAGCGCTGCCGCCGAAATCACCAGGGCGACGGCGACACCGACACGCACGATGTCGGTGGGTCGGCGGCGCAGGGCGCCGACCGGCACCAGCTCGAACAGCGCCGGTCGCCAACGAGCCTGAGGATCGGCGGTCAGCACCGGTCTCGCCGGCGGGTGTCGCGTCGGCGATTCGACCGAGGTCACGACGCTGTCCTCGGCGAACCGGTTGGCCTCGGCACCGGGCGAAACGATAGATCGAGCATCCACCGTCCGGTCGACGTCAGATTCCTCTAAGCAACTATTTACCCAACCGTCGACAAGCCCGACGGTTGGGCCGCCGATCTATTAGGTGTGACCCCGCTGGCCCTGTCGACCCAGAACGGGGTCGACCACGACGAGGCCCTCATCGACGAGCTGCTTCAACCCGGCGCGCTCGTCGCTGTGTGCCAACCCATCGTGCGCCTGGCCGACAGCGAGGTCATCGGCTACGAAGCCCTGTGCCGTTCACGAACCGGTGTCACCGTCCCTCGGGACACGTGGTTCGAGGCCGCCGGACGGATCGGACGCCGGCCCGACCTCGAAACGGCCTGCTTGCGAGTGGTCGCCGAAGCCGGCGACCCTCCAGCCGACCGTCTCCTGTTCGTGAACATCAGCCCCACGGTGCTGCTCGAGCGGGCCGAACCCATCGCCCGCTCGGCCCTTCCCGAGCGCCTGGTGCTCGAGCTCACCGAGCGAGACGGGTTCGACGATCTCGACGGGCTCCGCCGGGCTCTCGACCCGTGGTTGGCGTCCGGCGCCCGGATCGCCATCGACGACACCGGTGCCGGCTACGCCAGCCTGCAGCAAGCGGTGCAGCTACTGCCCGAGTTCCTCAAGCTCGAACGGTCCCTGATCACGGGCATCGATGCCGACCGCCACCGCCAAGCGCTGGTGGCCGCGCTGGTGGGCTTCGCCGGCCAGACCGGCGCCAGCCTGATCGCCGAAGGCGTCGAGACCGAGGCCGAGCTCGACTGGCTGCGCGACGCCGGAGTGAGCCTGGCCCAAGGGTACCTACTGGCCCGACCGGCTCCGCCGTGGAGCGAGGTCGTCCCGCGTCGCCCGGCCCGCCCGCCGGCGGTGACCCGACCCTTCGCCCGACTGGCCCGCAAGCTCACCGCCGCTCGTACCCAACGAGAGGCCTGCGAGGTGGTGGCCGCCGAGGTCTTCCGCCAGGGTGGCCTGATGCCGAGCGTCTACCTCGAGCTCGGGGGCCGCCTGCGCTGTCAGGCCCAGAGAGGCCTCTGGCAGGTACTCGACGGCATGCTCCCGACGGCAGGTGTGACCGGCCTGACCTTCCGGACCGGCAAGGTCCAGTTCGTTCCCGACGTGTCGATCTCGCCTGAGTACCTCGAGGCCATCCCCGGGGTGGTCAGCGAGTTCTGCGTGCCCCTCTTCGCCGAGACGGCCGAGCCGGCTGGTGCGCTGAACGTCGAGTCGCTGGTACCGCTCAGCGAAGCAACACGAACCGAGCTGATCACCTACGCGGCCATGCTCAGTACCCGCCTGGCCGACCTGCCGCCCGAGCAGGCTCGGGTCCCGCTACGGCGACTGGCCAAGACCGCCGCCACCCTGGTCGCGGCCGACGACCCGGCCCGGACGGGCGCGGTCGTGCTCCGGGCCGCCAAGGAGCTCAGCGCCATGGACTCGGCCCTTCTGGCCGCGGTGTCGGCCACCGGCGAGCTGCGGGTAACCGACACCGACGGACCCCTGGCCGAAGCCCTGGCCGACACCGACTCGGCCAGCCTCGAACGGCTCTTCCGGGCGCTCGGACCACTCACGTCCTGCTACTCGAGCGGTGACACGACCGGTCGGATCCTGCCCATGAGCGAGGCCTTTCGGGGCATCGGCGCGCGAGCGGTGATCGTCCTGCCGCTCATCGCCCGGGGTCGACGCACCGGAGTCCTCGTGGTCGCCCACCGTCACCCGATGGCGCTCGGTCCCGAGCAGGTCGAGCCACTCGAGCTCTTGGCCATCCTGGCCGGTAGCTGCCTGGAGATGGCCGCGACCGTCGACGAGCTGTTCCTGAGAGCCCATCGAGACTCACTCACCGCGCTCGGCAACCACAGCTCGTTCCACGCCCGCCTCCAGCGAGCCGAACCCGACGAGTCGCTCTCGGTGCTCATGTTCGACATCGACCACTTCAAGTCGATCAACGATCGGCACGGTCACCTGGTTGGCGACGACGTCCTGCGTCAACTCAGCGCGGCACTGGCCGAGGTCGCCATCGAGCACGTCTATCGGGTAGGCGGCGACGAGTTCGCCATGGTGCTGTCCACCGACCAACCTTCGGTGGCCCTCGACGTGGCCCATCACCTCTTGGAGGTGGCTGACGGCATCTTGGATGCGACTGGTGCGGCGCTGTCGGCCGGGGTCGCAGTGCGACGAGTCGGCGAGGCTCCCTTGGCCACACTCGGTCGAGCCGACCAGGCGCTCTACCGGGCCAAGCGAGCCGGCGGCGGGTGTCGCCTGGCCGAAGATCGCTGACCGGAGCGGGGTGGTCTCAGCGCTGGCGTCGGATGGTCACGAACTGGACGACGAGCACGAGGAGCACGGCGCCGAGGATCGATCCGATGATTCCGCTCGGCCGCAGGGCCAAGCCGTCGCCGGCAATGAGGCTGACGAGTAGTCCGCCGACGAACGACCCGGCCAGGCCGACCACGATGGCCTGGCCCCAGTCGACCGACTCGCGACCACCGACGATGAGCTGGGCGACCCAGCCCACCCCCATGCCGAACACGATGAGACCAAGGATGAGCACCGCCGCACTCTAGGTGCCCACCCCAACGACCCCGCCGACCAGCTCCCGACGGGTCAGTCCTCGAGGACGCGCAGCAGGAACAGGTTGCCGTCGGGGTCGCTGAAGCGAACCTGCAGGTGGCCACCGCGGTCGACCGGCTCGGATTCGAAGGTGACACCCTTGGCCAAGAGCTCTTCGTAGGTGCCCTGGACATCGTGGGAGCCGAACACCCAGCCGGTGAACGCCGGCTCGGTGCTCGCACCTTCCATGGCCCCGATCTCCTTGGGGGCCAGCACGATCGTGGTGGCCCGACCGGGTGCGAAGAGCCGCACGAAACGCATGCCCGGGCCGATCTCGTGGTCGACGTCGACCTCGAGGCCCAGTTGGTCCCGGTAGAAGCTCACCGCTGCTTCTTGGTCGGTCACGTACACCGTCAACATGTCGAGCTTTTCCAGCGCCATCGAGCATCTCCCGTTCTGAGTGAACCTGCACCCTGCCCGGCCCCGATGGGCGGCGCAAGGCTTTCGTGAACAAAGATCAGATCTCGAGCGAGAACCACGCCGTGCGGCGTACCCGGCCCCGCCAGTCGAGCATCTTCTGGGCCAGCAGGATGCCGTCGGCCGCCTGGACCAACTCGATCCAGGCCCACTCGACGCCTGGATCATCCACGCGCAGCACCGAGACCGACGGATCGAGAGCGCTGGCCGTGACCGACGCGGTGAACGGCGCCACCGCCACTCGTCGGTCAGTGCGGACGACCTGCTCGACACCCCGAGCCAGGACGCCGAGGAGCCGCCCACCCCCAGCGGTCAACAGATGGACCCCACTGGCCCCGTCGCGGGCCAACTCGACGCCCCACCACGGCATCCACACCCGGGCCAGGCCCTCGACGAGACCGTCGACGGGCCAACCGCAGGTCGTCGCCAACATCCGGCCCCGATGAATGCCGCCCACGTCGGTGGGCACTGACCCGGCGGCGAAGCACTCCTCCATACCCACCAGCCCGGCCGGCCGCTCGACCCGTAGCAGGCCGACCGCCCGCCAGAAGGAGAGCTCGCCGGACATGGCGACAATCTAGGTGCTCGACGATCACCAGCTGCCGGCTCGAAGGCGCCGTTAGCCTGTGCCGGTGGCCACCGCGGCGACTGATCCAGCCCAGTTGGCGCTCATCTATCAGCGCATCCGGGCCGAAGGTGGCCGGGTCACCGCCCCAAAACGTCTCGTCATCGAGACCGTGGCCGACGAGACCGACCATCTCACCGCCGAGGCCATCGTGGCCAGGGTCGAAGCCAGAGCCCCGGGGGTGGCCCGCTCGACGATCTATCGGGTCTTGCAGAGCCTGGCCGACGTCGGTGTGATCGAACACGTCCACAACGGCCGCGACCCGGCCTTCTACCACCTGCACGAGCTGAGCCACGCCCATCTGGTGTGTACCGGATGCGGATCGATCGTCGACGTGGACGACGCCTTGTTCGACGAGTTCCGGGGCAACGCCGAGCGGCGCTATGGCTTCACCGTCGACGTACACCACGGCGCCATCTTTGGCCGCTGCGCCTCGTGCCGCGCCCACGACAGCTGACCGGCCGAACTCGGCTCATCGCCTGTCGCCCCCCACGCTCGGATCGATAGCTGTCGGAATCCGACAGGCGATGAGCCGAGAATGAATGTCGACAGCTATCGATCCGAGTTCGCCCGGGCCTCGGGGCGAACTCGGGGCGGGCACGAGGCTCAGCCGATTGAGACCTCGGCGGCCATGAGGAGTTCGAGGAACTCGTCGGCGGGGACCGGGGCGCTGAACAAGAAGCCCTGCATCTGATCGGCCTTGGCAGCACGCAGGAACGCCAGCTGCTCCTCGGTCTCGACGCCCTCGGCGATGACATCGAGGGAGAGCCCCTTGGCCAGCGAGATCACGGCCACCACGATCGGGGCTTCGAGGGCTCCGCCGCGGCCGATCGACGCGACGAACGAACGGTCGATCTTGATCGACGTCACGGGGAAGCGCTCGAGGTAGGTCAGCCCGGCATAGCCGGTCCCGAAATCGTCGATCGAGGTCCGCACGCCCATGGCCCGCAGATCAGCCAGGGTGGCAGTGACGGCCTCGTGATCCTGGAGGGCGAGGGTCTCGGTCAGCTCGAGTTCGAGGTTGCTGGCGGCCAGGCCGGTGCGGCGCAGGGCGGAGGAGACGATGTCGGCCACCGGCTGAAGCTGGAACTGGCGGGCCGAAACGTTCACCGCGATACCGAGGCCGGGCTGGACCCGCTGCCAGAGCTTGCCCTGCCGGCAGGCCTCGTCGATGACCCACTCACCGATCGGAGCGATGAGACCGGTCTCCTCGGCGATCGAGATGAACTCGCTCGGCTCCAGGAGCCCGTAAGAGGGGTGCTGCCAGCGCACGAGGGCTTCGGCCCCCACGATCCGGTTGGAGCTCAGGTCGACCTGAGGCTGGAAGTGCAGGACGAGTTCGTCATTGAGGACCGCCCGATGCAGGTCGCTCTCGAGGGAGAGTCGACGGGTGCCGGCCACGTGGAGCTCGCTGGAATAGGTGGCGTACCGATTCCGGCCCCGCTCCTTGGCCCGGTACATGGCCGCATCGGCGTTGCGCAGCAGCTCCTCGGCGGTGAGCCCGTCGGTCGGCGCGTGAGCCATGCCCACGCTGGCGCTCACGTACAAGGTGAGGCGTCCGATGGCGAAGGGCTCACCGAAGGCGTCGATGATGGCCGCCGCCACCTGGCGAGACTCGTCGGCCGCGGCCATGTTCGGCAGCAAGATGGCGAACTCGTCACCCCCGAAGCGGGCCACGACCCGCCCGGGCCCGACCACTCGGCGCAGCCGGGCACTGGCGTTCTGGAGCAGGTGGTTCCCCACCGCGTGGCCAAGGGTGTCGTTGACCACCTTGAACCGATCGAGGTCGAGGAACATGACTCCGACTCGGTGCCCGGTGACTCGGGCGGCATCGAGGGCCAGGGTCACGTGGTCGTCGAAACGCGCCCGATTGGGCAGACCGGTCAGCTCGTCGTGTCCCACTTGGCGACCGAGTTCACCCCAGCGCTTGGTGAGCCGGGCCAGGTAGGCCACCACCAGGACCGACAAGACCGTGCCGGCCAGCACCGCCGACGAAGCCAACGACGACGAATCGGCGTTGCTGAGCAGAAGCACCGCCGGGGTGACGGCGACTGCGGAAGCGATGACCGCGATCCGCCACCCGTCGAGGGCAGCTGGCGCGGCGGCCACGTCGATGGGCAGGACGCTCGATGATGGATGCAGCGCCGCGGTGCCCAGTAGGGCGAACCCCAAGATGGTGAGAGCGGCCGGGAGTCGGCTGGGGCTGGCCTGTCCGTCGACGACGAGTTGGGCCAACTCGACGGCATGCGCCGCGAGGAGAAGGAGGATTCCGCCGAAGAGAGCACCGTGGCTGGTGAACGGGCTGTCCCCGGAGACGAACAGGCGGGCCACGAGCAGGCAGGCCGCGAAGCGGGCGGTGATGGCCACCATGGCCACCAAGAGCACGAGTCGGGACGGGCCGTCGGCCAGCGGGGACGCCGACGGGGCGATGGCGAACCAGACGATGACGGCCAGGACCGACGCCATGATCGTCGATTCGAAGAGCGTCTCGGTGGCCCGGTCCCGCACCTGCTCGCGTAGCAACAAGAACAGTCCGCCGAGCAGGAACACGATCCCCAGATCGGCCACGATCACACCGAGATCGAGCGCCGGGCCCGCTGGCCAACCCTGACCGAGGCGAAGGTGGCCACACGCCTCGGCGGCCAAACCGACGGCCAGCAGCAGCCAGGCCCGATCGGCCGTCCGGCGCAGGCCCCCCCGCCCCACGTGGAGGCGGGCGCCCACCACGACACCGACCACAGCCAGGCCACCGGCGCCGGCCACGGCTACGGCGAGGCCGCTTTGGGGCACCGACAACGCCAGAACGATCGCTCCGATGGCGGCCGACGCAGTGAGCACCGCCCATACCCGTCGGGCTTGGGCGACGTCGGGCGTGCGCCAGCTCCGATGGTCCCCGAGGTCTGGGGCCTCCTGCCCTTCAGACTCTCTCCGCGCTATTGCCGCCACAGAGAGTGATGGTAGGGGATGCGGAGCCCACACCCAACGACAGATTCGAGTGGCGAGGAGCGGCGCTCAGTCGGGGGGTACCGGGGCGGCCAACAGGGTCGACCCGGTCAGGTACCGGTCGACCGACGCCGCCGCAGCTCGGCCTTCGGCGATGGCCCACACCACCAAGCTCTGGCCCCGGCCCGCGTCGCCACAGACGAACACCCCACCCACCGAGGTCTGCCACTCGTGGTCCCGGACGATCACGCCCCGCGAGTCGATGTCGACGCCGAGTCCGTCGACCAGGCCGCCGCGGGCCGGACCGGTGAAGCCCAACGCCACCAGCACCAGGTCGCACTCGACGTCGAACTCCGATCCAGGCACTGGTTCGTAGACCTTTTGCCCGTCCACCAGGTGGCGCTCGACCTGCACGGCCCGCACCGCACTGACCCCACCGCTGCCGTCGTCGACGACGCGCACCGTGTTGATGGCGAAGGACCGCTCGCCGCCCTCCTCATGGGCTGGGGACTCGCGGTACACGAGCGGCCACAGCGGCCACGGGTTGTGGTGGGCGTCGCGTTCCTCCGGCGGCTTCGGATTGATGTCGAACTGGATCACATGGGTGGCGCCCTGACGGTGAGCCGTGCCCAGGCAGTCCGCGGCCGTGTCGCCGCCGCCGATGATCAGGACCCGCTTGCCCTGCGCGCTGACCGCGGGCTCCTCGATGTCTCCGGCCACCACTCGGTTGGCCTCGGTCAGGTAGTCCATGGCCCAGTGCACGCCGAGCAGGTCGGCGCCCGGGATGGCCAAAGGCCGGGGCACGGTCGAGCCGGTGGCCAACACGATGGCGTCGAACTCGGCTCGCAGCCCATCGACGGTGATGTCGACGCCGACCTCGACGCCGGTACGCATCTCGGTGCCCTCGGCCACCATCTGGGCCAGCCGTTGGTCGATGAGCGCCTTGTCCATCTTGAAGTCGGGGATCCCGTAGCGCAGCAGTCCGCCCAACCGGTCGTCCCGCTCGAACACGACCACCCGGTGACCGGCCCGGGTCAACTGTTGGGCGGCGGCCAAGCCGGCTGGGCCCGATCCGACGACAGCTACCGATCGGCCCGTGCCCTGCGCCGGGCGTACCGGCGTCACCCAGCCCTCGGCCCAGCTGCGGTCGGCGATCGACTTCTCGATCAGCTCGATGGTCACCGGCTTGGCGTTGATGGACAGCACACAGGACGCCTCGCAGGGCGCCGGGCACAGTCGTCCGGTGAACTCAGGGAAGTTGTTGGTGGCGTGGAGGCGCTCGCTCGCTTGGCGCCAGTGGTCGTCGTGGACGAGGTCGTTCCATTCCGGGATGAGGTTGCCGAGCGGACACCCGTCGTTGCAGAACGGGATCCCACAGTCCATGCACCGGGCCGCCTGGGTGCGGATGTGCTCGGTCGTGGCCGGCTCGTAGATCTCGCCGAAGTCACGCAGGCGCACCGGCACCGGCCGCCGGGGCGGGAGCTCGCGGTCGTAGCGCAGGAACCCGGTGGTCTCACCCACGAGAGGCCGCCATCACTGCATCGTCGACCGAGTCGCCGCTGGCGTCGGCCCGCCGGGTCACCTCGAGGACCCGCTTGTAGTCGCGGGGCATCACCTTGCGGAACTGGGTGACGGCCCGGTCCCAGTCGGCCAGGAGGCGCTCGGCCACCGCCGAGCCGGTCTCGATCCGGTGTACCTCGACCGCGCCGAGCAGGAACGCCTCGTCGTCTTCGTCGAGTGGATCCAGATCGACCATCTCCCGATTGACCCGACCCGGGAACCGACCGTGCGGGTCGTGGACGTAGGCCACGCCACCCGACATTCCGGCCCCGAAGTTCCGGCCGGTCGGGCCCAGGATCACGGCTCGACCCCCGGTCATGTACTCACAGCCGTGGTCGCCCACCCCCTCGACCACCGCCACCGCGCCAGAGTTGCGGACGCAGAAGCGCTCCCCCACCAGGCCCCGCAGGTAGACCTCGCCGCCGGTCGCGCCGTAGAGGATGACGTTGCCAGCGATGACGTTGTCCTCGGCCACCAGCGCCGACCGACGGTCGGGGAACACCACGATGCGCCCGCCAGAGAGCCCCTTGCCGACGTAATCGTTGGCATCACCCTCCAGGCGCAATGTGATGCCGCGGGGCAGGAAGGCGCCCAGGCTCTGGCCCGCCGATCCGTTGAGGTGGATCTGGATCGTGTCGTCGGGCAGCCCGCCGCCGCCGAAGCGTCGGGTCAGCTCGGAGCCCAACATGGTGCCGACAGTCCGGTTGACGTTGCGCACCGAGACCGGGCCGAGGCTGACCGGCGTCCCGTCGGTCAGGGCCGCCGCGCACTGCTCGATCAGGGTGCGGTCCAGGGCGCGGTCGAGGCCGTGGTCCTGGACGGTCACCTGGCGCCGAGGCGTGTCCGGGGCCAGCTCAGGAACGTGCAACACCGGGCTCAGGTCGAGGCCCGAGGCCTTCCAGTGTTCGATGGCCGCCCGGGTGTCGAGCACCTCGGCCTGGCCGATGGCCTCCTCGAGGCTGCGGAAGCCCAGGCTGGCCAGCAACTCACGGACTTCCTCGGCGATGAACTCGAAGAAGTTGACGACGAACTCGGGGCGGCCGGTGAAGCGGGCCCTCAGCTCGGGGTTCTGGGTGGCGATGCCAACCGGGCAGGTGTCGAGGTGGCAGACCCGCATCATGATGCAGCCCTCGACCACCAGGGGGGCGGTGGCGAAGCCGTACTCCTCGGCGCCCAGTAGCGCAGCGATGACCACGTCACGTCCGGTCTTCATCTGGCCGTCGACCTGCACGACGATGCGGTCGCGCAGCCCGTTGGCCAGCAGCGTCTGCTGGGTCTCGGCCAGGCCAAGCTCCCAGGGCGCTCCAGCGTGCTTGAGCGAGGTGAGCGGCGCCGCCCCAGTCCCTCCGTCGTGGCCCGAGACCAACACCACATCGGCGTGGGCCTTGGCCACCCCGGCAGCCACCGTGCCCACCCCGATCTGGGCCACCAACTTCACGTGGACTCTCGCCGCCGGGTTGGCGTTCTTGAGGTCGTGGATGAGCTGGGCCAGATCTTCGATGGAGTAGATGTCGTGATGGGGCGGCGGAGAGATCAGCTCGACCCCCGGCGTCGAGTGCCGGGTCTTGGCGATCCACGGCCACACCTTGTAGCCCGCGAGCTGGCCGCCCTCGCCCGGCTTGGCTCCCTGGGCCATCTTGATCTGGATGTCGTCGGCGTTGACCAGGTACTCGCTGGTCACCCCGAACCGGCCGGAGGCCACCTGCTTGACCGCGCTACGGCGTAGGTCGCCGTCGGGGTCGGCCACGAAACGTTCGGCGTCCTCGCCGCCCTCGCCGGTGTTGGACTTGGCCCCGATGCGGTTCATGGCGACGGCGAGAGTCTCGTGCGCTTCCTGGGAGATCGAGCCGTAGCTCATCGCCCCGGTGGCGAAGCGGGCCACGATGGCCGACACCGGCTCGACCTCGTCGAGAGGTACCGGGGGCCGTAGTCCGTCTCGAAGCTCGAACAGACCTCGAAGCGTCCCCAACTGGCTCGACTGGTCGTCGACCAAGCGGGTGTACTCACGGAACAAGTCGTAGCGACCGGTCCGGGTGGCGTGCTGGAGCTTGTAGACGGTCTCGGGGTTGAACAGGTGGTGCTCGCCCTGCCGCCGCCACTGGTACTCGCCCCCCACGGCCAGGTCGCGGTGGGCCAGTTCGGCCGGACGATCGGGGTGGGCTTCACGATGGCGGGCCGCGGTCTCGGCGGCCACGACGTCGAGGCCGATACCTCCGAGCCGGCTGACCGTGCCGGTGAAGTACTCGTCGACCAACTCCTGGGACAGGCCGAGCGCCTCGAAGACCTGGGCACCGGTGTAGGACGCCTTGGTCGAAATGCCCATCTTGGACATCACCTTGAGCACGCCCTTGCCCGCGGCGGTCACGAAGTTCCGTCGAGCCTGGCGGGCGCTGAGCCCGGTGATCACCCCTTCGGCGATGAGGTCGTCGATGGTCTCGAACGCCAGATACGGGTTGACCGCGGCAGCGCCGTAGCCCAGCAGCAAGGCCATGTGATGCACCTCGCGGGCGTCGCCGGCCTCGACCACCAAACCCACCTGGGTCCGGGTCTTCTCCCGGATCAGGTGATGGTGCACGGCCGAGGTCAACAGCAGCGACGGGATCGGGGCCAACTCGGGCGAGCTGTACCGATCGGAGAGCACGATGATGTTGGCCCCTTCGGCGATGGCCGCCGACACCCGCCGGCGAACGTCGTCGATGGCCTCCCGCAAGGCCGGCCCGCCGCCGACCACCGGGTAGAGCCCGTCGATGGCGAACGCCTTGAACCCGGGCGTCTCCCCCTCCTCGTTGACGTGGAGAAGCTTGCCCAGGTCTTCGTTGTCGATGATGGGGTACGGGACCTCGATCTGGCGGGCCGACTCGGGAGTCGGGTCGAGCAGGTTGCCCTCGGGCCCGATGGTGGACGTCAGCGACGTGACCAACTCTTCGCGGATGGCGTCGAGGGGCGGGTTGGTCACCTGGGCGAAGAGCTGGGCGAAGTAGTCGAACAGCAGCCGGGGTCGGGTCGACAGGACGGCGACCGGCGTGTCGGTGCCCATCGAGCCGATGGGTTCGGCTCCGTTCTCGGCCATTGGGGCGAGGATCAGCCGCAGCTCCTCGGCGGTGTAGCCGAACAATCGTTGGCGCTGGACCACCCGAGAATGCTGCGGGGTGAGGATGTCCTTGGGCGGCAGGTCGGCCAGCGCCACCAGGTTGGCCGACACCCATTCGCCGTACGGTTCGGCGTCGGCCAGATCGGCTTTGAGCTCGTCGTCATCGACGATCCGCCCTTGGGCGGTGTCGACCAGGAACATCCGGCCGGGCTGGAGCCGGCCCTTGGCGACGACCCGCGCCGGGTCGACCTCGAGCACCCCCACCTCCGACGCCATGATCACCAGGTCGTCCTCGGTCACCCAGTAGCGGCTCGGGCGCAGACCATTGCGATCGAGCACCGCGCCGATCACCGTCCCGTCGGTGAAGGCGATCGAGGCCGGACCGTCCCAAGGCTCCATGAGCGAGGCGTGGTAGCGGTAGAAGTCGCGCCGAGGAGACGCCATCGTCTCGTTCTTCTCCCACGCCTCGGGGATCATCATCAGCACGGCGTGGGGCAGAGAGCGGCCGCCCAGGTGAATCAGCTCGAGCACTTCGTCGAAGCTGGCTGAGTCGCTCGCCCCCGGAGTGACGATCGGGAACGCCCGGTCGAGGCCGCCAGGAAACAGCGGACTGTCGAGCAAGGCCTCCCGGGCCTGCATCCAGTTGCGGTTACCGGCCAAGGTGTTGATCTCACCGTTGTGGGCCACGTAGCGGTACGGGTGCGACAACGGCCAGGACGGGAAGGTATTGGTCGAGAAACGGGAGTGGACCAGGGCCAATGCGCTGACCACCCGATCGTCACGCAAGTCGGGATAGAACGCCTGGAGCTGAGGAGCGGTCAGCATCCCCTTGTAGACGATGGTGCGGCCCGAGAGGCTCGGGAAATAGACGGTCGGGTCGATCTCGTGCTCCGCCCGCTTGCGAACGAGGAAGGCCCGGCGTTCGAGCTCGAGCCCCCCGAGGGGAGCTTGTCCCGACCCCGACAGGAAGACTTGACGAAACGACGGTGCCGCGGTTCGCGCCGTGGGCCCGACAATGGAGAGGTCGGTAGGGACCTCTCGCCAGCCGAGGACGGTCAGACCTTCGTCTGCCGCGATGGCACCCACAGCCGCGGCAGCAGCATCGGCTCGGCCCGGGTCGGCCGGCAGGAAGGCGATGCCGACGGCATAGGTGCCCGGTTCGGGAAGGTCGAAGTCGACGACCGAGCGGAAGAAGGCGTCGGGCACCTGGATGAGCAACCCAGCGCCGTCACCGGTGTTGACCTCGGCTCCCGACGCCCCTCGGTGCTCGAGGTTGCACAGGGCACGGAGTCCGGCGTCGACAATGGCGTGGGACCGCACCCCGCGCAGGTGCACCACGAAGCTGACGCCGCACGCGTCGTGCTCGTGGGCCGGGTCGTAGAGACCCCCGATGCGCTCGGGGTCGGTTGGCATGGGTGTCCTCGGGCAGGTGTCGGGCGTCAGCGATCGGGTGATCGGTGACGGACGCTCGGCGAGCCCGGGACGACGCTGGCCCATCCGCAGAGCACGGCAACGATACCGGTGCCTCCTAGTGGCGGGGCAATCCGGCGGCGTCGCCCGTGACACCTGGCACCGGTGTGACGGCCCCGGCGCGGCCACGCTCATCGAGCACGAAGACGGTCTGGGTCGAGCGAATGTGCTCGATCGCCTGGAGCTGGACCAGCACAACGTCGCGGAGGGTGGCCAAGTCGGCCGCCCTCACCAGCGTCACCATGTCGAACGAGCCGCTGGTGAGGGCCAGGTACTGGACTCCGTCGACCGCGGCGATCTGGTCGGCCACCACCCGCCAGCGGTGCTGGTCGACTTGGAGCAGCACGAGCGCGGCCAGGTCATAGCCGACCTTCGCCGGATCGACGGTGGCAGTGAACCCGGTGATCACGCCATCCGATCTGAGACGACCGAGGCGCTGGTAGGCGGTGGCCCTCGACACGTGGACCCGGGCCGCGAGCTCGTTGACCGACAGCCGTCCGTCGACCTGCAATGCCTCGACCACGGCCCTGTCGACGACGTCGAGGGGCTGCGCAGAACGTCCAGGCATGGGCTCGAGCGTAGGCCCCTTACTCCCATCTCGTCTCGTCAATGGGACGACTCTCTCCTTTTTGCCTCGTTCTTCCGTTCTCTCCTGTCGATTCGCTCGTTATCAGGCACAGTTTCCGGACGAACCGAGCTGGAGGGGATCGCCGGTGGAAATGCAGCTGTCCAACGATCATCCCGGGGTGGCCGACTCGAATTACCTCGCCCGTCGCGCCGCCATCGCCGCCATCGCCGAGAAGTACCAGGACGGGATCATCCCGGCCGTGGCGTACACCGAGGTCGAGAACCAGACATGGCGAACCGTGGCCCACGAGCTGGCCGACGTCCACGCCGAGGTAGCCAGCGCCGAGCTCCGGGCAGCGGCCACCCGCTTGGCCCTACCCACCGATCGGGTGCCACAGCTGGCCGAGATCAGCGCCCGGCTCGGCGTGCTCAGCAACTTCCGCGTCGAGCCGGTGCCCGGTCTGGTGCCGACCCGGCGGTTCTACGGAGCGCTCGCCGACCGCTGCTTCCTCTCGACCCAGTACCTGCGCCACCACTCGGTACCGCTCTACACACCCGAGCCCGACGTGATCCACGAGGTAATGGGACACGCGACCCTGCTCGCCAGCCCGGCGTTCGCGGACCTCCACCAGGCGGCCGGCAAGGCGTCGCTTCGATCCGAGACCGCCGCGGCGCTCGACTTCTTCAGCCGGATCTTCTGGTTCACCCTCGAGTTCGGGGTCATCCGCGAGGGAGCCGCCACCAAGGCGTACGGCGCCGGGCTGCTGTCGTCGTTCGGCGAGTTGGCCCACATGCACCACGCCGACATCCGCCCGTTCGATCTGGTGGCGATGGGTACCCAGGACTACGACATCACCGTCTACCAGCCGGTGCTCTTCGCCGCCGCCTCGATGGCTCAGCTGACAGACGAGCTGGGCGACTTCTTCGAGTCATACGACGACGAGGCCTACGGGAGGCTGACCTCGGGCCCGGCCTGAGGCGCGTGCACGCCCGGGCGGCCGGTGCTAGCAAGCGGGCATACCCGACTGCTCAAGGAGACCAGCGATGCCCGACCCGCAGCACGTGGAGCTCGTCGAGAAGTGGATCGAAGCGACGACCGTCCCCGGCAACATCGACCTACTCGACGAGATCTTGGCCGAGGACTACAAGCAGCTCGGCGGCGACATCCCCGACGGGCGGGAGCCCATCAAGGCCATGTTCGCTTCGACCGGCGAGATCTTCGCCAACCCCCGGGTCGAAGTGAAGGGCATCGTCAGCGACGGTGACACCTTCGTGGTCCACTGGGTCCTCTTCGGCACCCATGTCGGCGACTTCTTCGGCATCGCGCCGACCGGCAAGGAGATCGCCATGGAGTCCAAGGAGACCTTCACCGTCCGAGACGGACAGTTGGCCTCCCACCACGGCCTGGTCGACACCATCGGCTACCTGTACCAGATGGGCGTTTTGGAACCGGGTTGGCCCTTCTCGACTGGCTACGTCCCGCAGTAGCCCGGACCTCGGGGGGGATCATGCGCTTCTCGGTCTTCAGCTTGCCCATCACGCCCGGCGCCGAGGATGACACCTCGACCCTGCGCTTCGTCGAGGAGTTCGCGCTCCGTTGTGACGAAGCCGGCTTCGCCGCCACCTACTTCGCCGAGCATCACTTCTCGGACTACTCCGGCTACGGCAACAACTTCTTGATGGCGGCGTCGCTGGCCCGCCAGCTCCGCCAGATGTACCTCGGCTTCGCCGTCTCGGTGGTGCCCTTGCACCACCCCGTACGTCTGGCCGAACAGGTCAACCTGCTCGACCAACTCTGCGAGGGCCGGTTCCTGTTCGGGTTCGGCTCGGGTGGGATCCCCACCGAGTCGAGAGGTTTCGGCGCCGACCCGCACACCCAGGGCCAGCACACCGAGGAACTGGTGGAGCTCATCTTTCGGCTGTGGGCCAAGGACATGGACGACCCGCCGATCGAGTTCGACGTCGGCGGGTACCGAGGGGTACTGGCCGAGCGGATCATGCCGACCTCGTTCCGTCAGCCCCGACCCTTGTTGAAGCGACCCGGCATGTCCCCGGGTGGGTACGACCAGGCCGTCCGCTGGGGAACGTCGATCTTTCTCATGTCCGGTGGTCCCGGCACCCAACCGGCCGAGGCCGGTGCCCAACCGCCCGATCCGGTCGAGGTCCTGGGCGAGCGGATCCGCCAGTTCGAGGCCGACCTACGCGCCGCCGGCCACGACGATGCGGTGGTGGCCGAGTGCCTGCGCTGGACCGGGCCCAACTCGGGCTGCTTCGTCGGCGAGACCGACGAGGACGCTTTGGCCCACGTGTCCGCTCAAGGTGAGACCTACCGAGACTGGCTCGGCCGTTCGCTCGACCTGGGCGGTGTCGACCGCTCGATCACCCCGTTCTGGGACGAGTCGGTGCCAATCCCCCGCCGCTCGGCGTCGGAGGGCTTCGAGTTCATGGGTTCTCCCGAGACGGTGACCGCCACCCTCAAGCGCTACGAAGCGGTTGGGCTCGAGGAGGTGACCTTCATGATGAACGGGGGCCGAGCCACCCCCGAGCGTCAGGCCGCCCACCTCCGGTCACTCCAGCTCTTCGTCGACGAGGTCATGCCCCAGTTCAAAGAGGACTGATTCACGACCGGCGATACCGGGCGTAGGGGTCGTGGCGAGGGAACGCCTTCACGTAGTCGAAGTACAGGCCGAGTTCTCGGTCGATCGGCTGGAGGATGTCAGGCTGGAACCTGGCCGCGTTCAGAACCGGGAGGTCCTGCTCGGCCAGAGAACTCCCGTATTCCCACGACTCCTTGTGGAGCCGGGCGATGACTGCGGGGTCCTGATCCTTGAGCGTCGCCGTCACCGTCGACCCCACCCGCATGCCCTCGGCCGTGGCCACCGACGTAAACAGGTTGAGGATCAGCTCGTCGTCCTCGGTGAGGATGACCAGCGAGATCAGGTTCGTTCCGTGCACCCGGACCTTGTGTCGATAGGTGCGGCCGGATGGCATTTCGAAGGTGATGTCGTGGCCACCACCGAACTCGCCGAGGAAGAAGTTGTCCGGTCCCACCACCTTGGTCGCCTCGTGGAGGAACTGAAGATGGTTGAAGTCGTGGGAGTTCGAGAACGCGACCCAGGTCTCTTGGGTCGAGGGACCGCTGTACTGGACCGAGTCGTAGGCCAGCGCGTCGTCGTCCTCGTAGCCCTCGAACCCAGGGACGTCGTAGAGCGGTTCGGGTCCGTTGAAGGCCCAGATCAGACCCCATCGTTCTCGGGTGGGAAACGCAAACAGCTCCGCCTCCGCCGGCAGCGGTTGGCCGAAGCCGTTCACCGTCCCCCGGCCGTCGGCCACGGTGTAGGTCCAGTGGTGGAACGGACACACGATGCAGTCGTGGGCGACCTTCCCACCCACGGAGAGGTCGGCGCCGAGGTGACGACAGTTCCCCGAGAGAACCCGGGCGGTGCCGTCGACCTGACGGGTCACCAGGACCCGTTCGCCGTAAAGCTCCATGCCGAGCATGGCCCCCGGCGCAACATCGATCGATCGGGTGAGCGCTACCCAGTTCTGGTGCCAGCCCCCGCGATCGGGACCCTCGAGCTGCATCCGCGTGCGGAGCGCGCCCCCCTGGTCAATGGTGGTCATGACCGAACCCCCCAGCTCGCCGTGTGTCGCAGGCGACGGTAGCCCAGCTCCCCCGCTGGCTCGACTGGGGTGCCAGCGGGAACACTGGTGGCATGGCGCGTGCGATCTGGAACGGCTCGATCAGCTTCGGGCTGGTCAACATCCCCGTGAAGCTCTATACGGCGGTGTCCAAGAAGACGGTGTCGTTCCATCAACTCGATGCCCGCACCGGGGCCCGGGTCCGTATGCAGCGGGTCTCCTCGCTCGACGGGGCCGAGGTGCCCTACGAGCAGATCGTCAAGGGCTACGAACTGGCGCCGGACCAATACGTCGTGGTCAGCCCCGAGGAACTCGACGTGCTCGATCCCGAGGCCACCCACACGATCGACATCGAAGCCTTCGTCGACCTGGCCGACATCGACCCGGTGTACTTCGACACGCCCTACTACGTGGCGCCGAACAAGGCGGCCGAGAAGCCCTACGCCTTGCTGGTTCGGGCCATGGAAGAGCAGGGCAAGGTGGCCATTGCCCGCTTCGTGCTGCGGACCAAGCAGTACCTGGCCGCTCTCCGGGCCAAGGACGGCGCCTTGGTGCTCTCGACCATGGTCTACGCCGACGAAGTCGAAGGTGTCGACGGCGTGCCCGAGTTGCGCGATCTCGGCGGGGCCGAGCCCACCGAGCGCGAGCTCACCATGGCCCGCCAACTCATCGATTCGTTGTCGGCCGCCTTCACCCCCGAGGAGTTCCGCGACACCTACCGCGAGCAGGTCCTCGACCTCATCGAACGCAAGGCGGCCGGCGAGGAAATCGTCGCCGCGCCAGCCCAGGCCGACGACGGCGGTTCGGTGGTCGACTTGGTGGCCGCTCTCGAAGCGAGCGTCGCCGCGGCCCGAGCCGCCCGAGCCGAAGCGGGCTGATCGACATGGCGGCCGACGCCGTCGTCGAGATCGAGGGGCGCCGGCTGAGCCTTTCCAACCTCGACAAGGTGCTGTATCCGTCGGGGTTCACCAAGGCCGAGGTCATCTCGTACTACGCCGAGATCGGCCCGACGCTGCTGACCCATTTGGGCGATCGGGCGTTGACCCTGCGCCGGTTCCCCGACGGGTCCACGACCTCGGGCTTCTTCGAGAAGCACTGCCCGGACCACCGACCCGAGTGGATCGGCACCCACCAGGTGAGCCGGCCGGGCCACGAGGAGATTGCCTATTGCCGGATCGATTCGCTGGCGGCACTGACCTGGGCCGCCAACCTGGCTGCCCTCGAGCTGCACACCTCGATGGCCCGGGCCGACGACCCCGACACCCCGACCATGGTCGTGTTCGACCTCGACCCCGGGGCCCCGGCCGACGTCGTGGCCTGCGCCGAGGTGGCCTTGTGGATCGGCCATGCCCTCGACGACCTGGGCCTCGAGAGCGTGGCGAAGACCTCGGGCAGCAAGGGCCTGCAGGTGTATCTGCCCCTCAACACCCCGACCACCTACGAGGCCACCTCGGCCTTCGCCCGGACCATGGCCCAGGTCCTCGAACGTCAGCATCCCGACCGAGTCGTGAGCACCCAGGTGAAGGCCAGGCGGGTCGGGCGGGTGCTGGTCGACTGGAGCCAGAACTCGTGGCCCAAGACGACGGTCTGCGTCTACTCGTTGCGGGCCCGTGACACCCCGACCGTGTCGACGCCGGTGACCTGGTCCGAGGTCGATGCCGCGGTGAAGGCCGGCGACCCGTCTCGGCTGCGCTTCGAGGCCGCCGACGTCCTGCGCCGCGTCGGCGAGCTGGGCGATCTGTTCGCCCCCACCCTCTCGGTGCGCCAGACCCTGCCGTCCTGAAACCTCTGCCAGTAGGCGTCAGACAGCTGCGCCGAGTCCGGTGACCAGACGCAGGGCGTTGTCCCATCCGTTGGCGCCGTCGAGCCCGGCCCGGCTGAGCTGGGTGCGGGCATAGGCCTCGGCTTCGCCCTGGCCGGGGTCGCCGAGCGCCTCGAGGGTCCGGGCCCGGCCCACCGCGAGGATGGCCCGGTTCAGGACGTCGTCGGTCGGCTCGAGGGCTCGGGCTGCGGTGCTCAGAGCCCCCGCCGCCGCTTCGGCATCACCTCGACGGGCCGCCGCCCCGGCCACCGCCAGTGCGCCCAGCACCCGCTCGACGTGGGACTGCCCGCCGGCGCTCTCGAGCTCGGCGACGACATCGTCGACGCCGGCGAGGTCGCCGTCGGCCGCTCGGACCAGGGCCAACGCCGACAGCACATTGGACCTGGGGGCCCCACCCACGGCCTCCAATCCGGCTTCGAGGACTTCCCGGGCGTCGTCGACCCGACCCATCTGCAACAGGGCCAAGCCTCGCAGGACGGCGACGTCGGCGATCACCGGCGCGGGACCCGCCGCCAGCTCGGAGCCCACCGGGGCGAGTTCGTCGAGCACTCCTTCGGGGCAGCCCGCGGAGACGGCCAACGACGCCGACAACAGGGTTGGCATCTGCTGCTCTTCGGGCGTCGCCACGCCCCGGGCCACGGCCCGGGCCTCGTCCACCAGCGCCTCGGCCTCGCTGCGGCGCCCGGTGCTGAGCAACCCTCGGGACAGCGCGTCGATGGCCCGGAGCTGACCCCACGAGTCGCCGATGGCGACGAAGAGCCGGCGGGCCTCTTCTGCATCGTCGACGGCCTCGCCACCCCGACCCTGGCTGAGGTGAACCGAAGCCAACAAGGCGGTGAGCATGGCCACGCCCCAGCGATCGCCCCGCTCGCGGAACTCGGGGAGGCGCTCGACGGCCAGCGACTCGGCCAGGTCGGTGCGTCCCCGCATCAGGTGCACCCATCCGAGCAGGGCCAGCGCCCACCCCATTCCGCCCCAGTCGCCCACCTCGTCGAAGAGGCGGATGGCCTCCGACAGGCGCTCGTCGGCCAGCGAGTGGTCGCCCCGCAAGAACGAGATCCAGGCCAGGTTCTGCAGCCCCCACGCCTGGCCTCGATAGGCGTCGAGGTCTTGGAAGGCGTGGAGCGCTTCGAGCAGCGCGGGCTCGGCCGCGTCGAGTACGCCGGCGATCATCAACGTCATGCCCAGCCGGCGCAGGGCCGACGCCTCCCCGCGTCGATCGCCGAGCTTGCGCCAACGATCGATGGCCGCGGACAAGGTGAAGAACGATTCCTCTAGCCGACCCTCGAAGCGTTCGAGCTCACCCCGCTGGGTCAGGGCCCGGGCCACCGCCACCTGGTCGCCCGCCGCTTCGGCCTCGGCCACCGCGGCCTCGATATCGGTCCGGGCCGCGTCGAAGCGATGCAGGTACATGAGCGCCCGACCCCGGCCGATCAGGGCATGGCGACGATGCGCGCTGGGCTCGTTGCCGACCAAGCGCAGCTCGTGGTCGTAGATACGAGCCGACACCAGATGGGTCTCGCGGTCCTCGGAGCGCTCACCGGCCACGTCGAGGGTGGTCAGGGCCCGGGTCCGCACGTCGTCGGGGACGCCGTCGACCCGACCGATCTCGGCCACCAACTCGGCCGCGATGGCGTAGTGGCGGGCGACTTCTTCGAGCAGCTCGTCGGGCTTGGGCCCCTCGATGAACAGGGCATCGAGCCACACCGCGAGCGCGGCGTGGCGACGAGCTCGTTCGGCCTTGGTCAAGATGCCATAGGCGACCTCGCGGACCAGGTCTGACCGGAAGCCCACGAAGCCCTGGCCCCGGAGGGGATCTTGCTGCACCACCAGAAGGTCGCGGGCCACCAGCGACTCGACGTTGGCCCCCAGATTGGTGGCCCCACGACTCTTGGCCAGGGCGTCGAGCGCCTCGATCGGGCCGAATCGACCCACGACAGCCGCGTCCTCGAGCACGGCCCGGTCCTCGGGACCCAAGGCGTCGAGGCGGGAAGCGATGAGCGCCCGCAACGTGGCCGGCAGGCTGGTCGAACCACCGACGACGCCTTCGTTGGGCATCACGCCGACGGCATCGGCCGCCAGTTCGAGCGATCCTGCATCCTCCAAGAGACGGACCAGCTCTTCGAGGAAGAACGGGTTGCCTCCGGCCCGTTCGATCAGCGCGGCCCGAAGCTCGGGGCCGGGATCGTCCTCGAGCATGGCGTCGAGCAGCTCCTCGGACTCTTCGGTGTCGAGCGGATCGAGGTGCAACACGACCGAGTTGAACGACCCGGCCTCGGGCCTCCACCGCTTGTCCGGCGCCGGTCGGGCGGTGAGCAGAACGACGATGGGCCGGTTGTGCAATCGCTGTAGGACGTAGTCGATGACGTCGTGGACCAGGGGATCGGCCCACTGCACGTCGGCGATACCCAACAGGACTGGCTGCTTGGCCGAGGCGTCGTCGAGATAGCGCCGGACGGCCCAACTCACCTCGTCGCGGGCCCGGCCGGCCTCGAAGCCCGAGAGCGCGGCCTCGTAACCCATGAGGTAGAGGAAGGCCTCGGTGGCCCGGTGAACCTGGGGCTCATCGGCGGGTCGACCGAACACCGACGAGACCCCGGCGCCGATCTTGGCCCGGGCGTCGTCGGTGCCATCGCTCAGGTCGAGCCCGAAAGCCCGACGGAAGGCCTCGGCGAGGGGCCACCAGACATTGGCCTCGCCGTAGGGCACCGAATATCCCTCGAGCACGAGCAGGTCGTGCTCGGTGCCGGCCACCGTCACCAACTCCTCGGCCAGCCGGGTCTTGCCCATACCGGCCTCGCCGATGATGAAACAGAACAGCGGACGCCGGTTGGAGAAGGCGGCGCTGACCGCCTGGGTCAGCATCCCGAGTTCGGCGTCCCGGCCGATCAACGGGGTGCGCCGGCGCCGGGGCCGCCATCCGGGCTGCGTCATCACTTCGACCGCCACCCACGCGTCGACCGGCTCCTCTCGCCCTCGGGCCTGGACCGGGCCGAGGGCGTCGAAGCGGACGCGTTCGCTCGTGACCACATAGGTGTCGGGGCCCACCACGACCTGGCCGGGCTCGGCGATGGTCTGGAGTCGGCTGGCGATGTTGACGACGTCGCCCATGGCCGTGTAGTCGCCCCCCGCTCGGATGGCCCCGACCAGCACCTCGCCGGTATTAATACCGACCCGGAGCTCGACCTCCACCCCCAACTTGGTGGCCTCCTCGGCCAGCGAGGCCTGCATCTGGAGGCCAGCCCGAACCGCCCGTTCGGCGTCGTCCTCGTGGGCAATAGGCGCACCGAACAACGCGAGCATGGCGTCGCCGACGATCTTGTCGACTCGCCCACCGAACGCGGCCACGTCAGCCGCGAGACGCTCGAAGCACTGGTCGACCAGGTTCTTGACCTGCTCGGGGTCGAGGTGCTCGGACATGGCGGTGAATCCGACCAAGTCGGCGAAGAGCACGGTGACGACCCGCCGCTCGTCGGTAGGCACCTGGATGGCGTGGCCGCAGTTGGGGCAGAAGCGCGCGTCCTCGGGGACGAGGAAGTCACACGAAGGGCAGCGCACAGCAGGAAGGATAGGGGCCGGGTGTGACATCGGTCTCACGAGTTCCTGACAGCGGGCTGGCGTCGAGCTGACCGTGATCCATCGCTCACGGCTACAGCGAGCCCGAAGGGTATCGGGAACGGAGATGGGCCATGCGTTTGGGGCCGCAAGGGACAGAGGGTCGCCGGGTCAACCCCGCCCTCTAGGGTGTGCCCCTCGCCCTCAGGTTCGTAGGAGGATCCGTGTCCGACGCCCAGCCCACCACGAGTTCGGTCGCCATCGCGGTCGCTGCGGCCCGCACCGAGGGCGCTCGCAAGGTCTACGGGCGGGGCGACACCGAAGTCGCTGCCCTCGACGGCGTGACTGTCGCCTTCGAGAAGGGTCGTTTCACCGCCATCATGGGGCCGTCGGGCTCGGGCAAGTCGACGCTGCTGCACTGCATCGCCGGGCTCGACACCCTCACCGAGGGCCAGGCGTTCATCGGCGACGTCGAACTGTCGGCCCTGTCGGACAAGTCGTTGACCGAGCTGCGACGCGACCGGGTCGGCTTCGTGTTCCAGGCCTACAACCTGATCCCCACCCTGACCGCCATCGAGAACATCACGCTGCCCTCCTCGCTGGCCGGCCGCTCGGCCGACGCCGAATGGCTCGACTCGGTGATCACCACCTTCGGCCTGGGCGACCGACTCACCCACCGGCCGAGCGAGCTCTCGGGCGGACAGCAACAGCGGGTGGCCGTGGCCCGGGCCCTGGCCGGCCAGCCCGACATCATCTTCGCCGACGAACCCACCGGGAACCTCGACTCGAGGGCCGGCGCCGAGATCCTCGGGTTCATGCGTCGAGCGGTGAGCGACCTGAGCCAGACCATCGTCATGGTCACCCACGACCCGGTGGCGGCCTCGTACGCCGACCGGGTGGTGTTCCTCGCGGACGGTCGCATCGTCGATGACATGTCCGAGCCCACGGCCGAGCGGGTGCTCGACCGCATGAAGCGCTTCGGCGACTGAGACCACAATGTTCAAGGTCACCCTCAAGACGCTCCGGGCCCGCAAGTTTCGCCTGATCAGCACCGGATTCGCGGTGGTGCTCGGCATCGGCTTCCTGGCCGGCACCCTGGTGCTGACCAGCACGATCTCGAGCACCTTCGACAGCCTGTTCGCCGACGCCTTCAAGGGCGTCGACGCCGCCGTGCGAGGCGAAAAGGTCTTCGAGGGCGACGCCACTCAGGGCCAAGAAGACGCTCGCTCACCGGTGCCGGTGTCGGCGGTGGCCACCGTGGCCGCGGTCGACGGCGTCGCTGTCGCGTCGGGCTACATCGAGACCAACTATGCCCAGCTCGTCGGCGCCGACGGCGAGCCGGTCGGCAGCCAGAACTCGGGCACCTACGGAGCCAACTGGCTGGGCGATACCCCGCTGAACTCCTACACCCTCGACGCCGGCCGGGGACCGGAGGCCGACGACGAGATCGTTCTCGACCGCGGTGGCGCCCGTGACGGCGGCGTCGGGGTCGGCGACCAGGTCACCGTCCTCAACGCGCTGGGCAGCGAGACCTACACCGTGGTGGGCATCGCCGCCTTCGGCGACGAGGACACCGCCGGGGGCCGCCACTACATCTTCTTCACCGACGAGCAAGCCCGAGTGCTGGCCAACCAGCCCGACGCCTACGACTCGATCCTGGCCGCAGCCGATGACGGGGTCAGCCAGAGCGAGCTGCGCGACCGCATCGCTGAGGTCGTCCCGTCCGGTACCGAGGTCATCACCGGCGCCGAGCTGACCGAGGAGAGCCAGTCCGAGATCAAGAACGCGCTGAGCATCTTCAACACCTTCCTCGTGGTGTTCGCGGTGATCGCCCTGCTCGTCGGCTCGTTCATCATCTACAACACCTTCTCGATCCTGGTGGCCCAGCGCACCCGCGAGCTGGCGCTGCTGCGAGCCCTGGGTGCCAGCCGGGGTCAGGTCCGCAGCTCGGTCCTGCTCGAAGCGCTGGTCGTCGGCATCGTGGCCTCGGCCGTCGGCATCGTGGCCGGCGTCGGCCTCTCCATTCTGTTGAAGGCCGCGCTCAGCGGCTTCGGGCTCGACCTCCCGGCATCGGGCGTGGTCCTCACCTCAGACACCGTGGTCACCTGCATGATCGCCGGAGTCGTCGTCTGCCTGGCCTCGGCGCTGTTCCCCGCCCGACGGGCCTCAAAGGTCCCCCCGGTGGCCGCCATGTCCGGCCTGCTGGTCGAGGACTCGGCCAGCTCGCCCGGGCGCATCGTGGCCGGCGTCCTCGTGCTGCTCTTCGGCGCCTGGAACCTCTTCCTCGGGCTCAGCGGGCGGGCCGGCGATGGGTCGCTCGGCGCCGTCGGGCTCGGTGCAGCCATCGTCTTCATCGGCGTGGCCATGCTCGGCCCGGTGTTCGCCCGGCCGATCAGCGCGTTCATCGGCTGGCCCCTGCCTCGCCTGCGAGGTATCTCGGGCACGCTGGCCCGCGAGAACGCCATGCGCAACCCTCGACGGACCTCCACGACCGCGTCGGCGCTCATGATCGGCGTCGGGCTGGTCATCCTCATCACGATTCTGGTCAGCTCACTCAAGGCCTCGATCAACACCACGATCGACAACACCTTCAAGGCCGACTTCACCATCACCACCGACAGCTTCACGGGCGGGCTCAGCCCCGACTTGACCCGCCAGCTCAACGAGCTACCCGAGGTGGCGGCGGCCACCGGCATCCGGGCCGTCTCGGCCCAGGTCGACGAGCAGGGGGGCGGCCGGTCGCTCTACGCCGTCGACCCGGTCGCCTTCCAAGAGGTCTGGAGCCTCGACGTCACCAGCGGTTCGCTCGACGACCTGGGCACCAACGGCGTGGCCATCGACAGCAACCTGGGCAGCGACAAGGACCTGGCCGTGGGCGACACGTTGACCCTGACCTTCGCCGAGACCGGCACCCAGACCTTCACCGTCGAGGCCATCTTCGACAGCGACAGTGGTCTGTTCACCCAGTACCTGATCAGCCTCGAGTCCGTCGAGACCTACACGTCCAACGTGCTCGACGCCCAGATCGTCGTGAAGTCGGCCGACGGGGTCCCGGCGGCCGACGCCCGGGCCGCCATCGAATCGGTGACCGACGCCTACCCCACCGCCGATGTGCTGGACCAGGCCGACTACAAGGAGAGCCTGGCTGCCCAGCTCAACCAGCTCCTGGCCCTGGTTATCGTGCTGCTGTTGTTGGCCGTGATCATCGCCCTCTTCGGCATCGCCAACACCCTGTCGCTGTCGATTCACGAACGCACCCGGGAGCTGGGCCTCCTGCGGGCCGTGGGCATGACCCGGGCCCAGCTGCGGTCGACCGTGCGCTGGGAGTCGGTGATCATCTCGATGCTCGGCGTGTTCCTCGGCCTGATCATCGGGTTGATCTTCGGCTGGCTGGCCGTGCTCGCCCTCGAGGACCAAGGCCTCAGCGACTTCCGGGTCCCGTTCGGTCAGCTCGCCTTGGTCGTGGTGCTCGGAGCCGTGGCCGGAGTGGCTGCCGCCATCCTCCCGGCCCGCCGGGCCAGCCGCCTCGACGTGCTCGACGCCATCGCCGCCGACTAGGGCTCAGGCCGGGCGGCCCTGCAGCAGGGCCAAGGAGCGCCCTTCGAGCTGGAGTCGGCGGCCGGAGCGGACCACCCGGCCCGATCCAGCCCGGGTGCTGGGTGCCGAGGCATGGGCGGTGTCGAGCACGACCTGCCACCGATCGCCGAACCCCTTGGGCACCACGAAGTCCAAGGCCCCTTCGTGGCCGTTGCACAACACCAGGAAGCTGTCGTCGTGCACCCGTTCGCCGAACGGGTCGGGGCTGGCGATGGCCGAACCGTTCAAGAAGATGGTCAACGACCGGGCATAACCCACCTCCCAGTCGTCGTCTGACATCTCGTTGCCCTCCGGGGTACACCAGGCAATGTCGGGAATGCCCCGCAGCGGGCTGCCCTGGAACCACCGTCGGCGTCGGAACACCGGATGGTCACCCCGGATGCGGATGAGCCGGCGAGTGAACTCGAGCAGCTCCTCGTCGACCGAGCTCCAGTCGATCCAGGACAGCTCGGAGTCCTGGCAGTAGGCGTTGTTGTTTCCCCGCTGGGTGCGGCCCAGCTCGTCGCCCCCCAACAGCATGGGAACGCCCTGGGACAAGAACAGGGTGGCCAGGAAGTTCCGCTGCTGGCGGGCTCGGGCCTCGACGATGTCGGGATCGTCGGTCGGCCCCTCGACGCCCATGTTCCACGACCGGTTGTGGGATTCGCCGTCGCGGTTGGCCTCGCCGTTGGCCTCGTTGTGCTTGTCGTTGTAGGCGACCAGATCGGCCAGGGTGAAGCCGTCATGGGCGGTCACGAAGTTGACGCTGGCCGAAGGCCGACGGCTGGAAGACTCGTACAGGTCGGAGCTGCCCGTGAAGCGGTACCCGAACTCGGCCAGCGTCGCCGGCTGACCCCGCCAGTAGTCGCGCACGGTGTCGCGATACTTGCCGTTCCACTCCGACCACAGGGGCGGGAAGTTGCCGACCTGGTAGCCGCCCTCGCCCACGTCCCACGGCTCGGCGATCAGCTTCACCTGGCTGACGACGGGGTCCTGCTGGATGAGGTCGAAGAAGCTCGACAGCCGGTCGACTTCGTGGAGCTCACGGGCCAGGGATGCGGCCAGGTCGAAGCGGAAGCCGTCGACGTGCATCTCGGTCACCCAGTAGCGCAGGCTGTCCATGATGAGCTGCAGCACGTGGGGGTTGCGCACGTTGGCCGTGTTGCCGGTGCCGGTGTAGTCGACGTAGCGGCGGGGGTCGTCGGGTGACAACCGGTAGTAGGCGGCGTTGTCGATGCCCCGGAACGACAGCGTCGGACCCCGGTGGTCGCCCTCGGCGGTGTGGTTGTAGACCACGTCGAGGATGACCTCGATGCCCGCCGCATGCAGGGTCTTGACCATGCGCTTGAACTCTTGGACCTGCTGGCCCCGTGACCCGGCCGAGCTGTACTCGCCGTGGGGGGCCAGAAAGCCGATGGAGTTGTAGCCCCAGTAGTTGCGCAGGCCCATCTCGACCAGGCGGGCGTCATGGACGAACTGGTGGGTCGGGAGGAGCTCGACCGCGGTGACGCCCAGGCGGACCAGGTGGTCGATGACTGCGGGGTGGGCCAACCCGGCGTAGGTGCCCCGAAGCGCCGGCGGGACGTCGGGATGGGTGGCCGTGAAGCCCTTGACGTGGACCTCGTAGATGACCGTGCGGTGCAGTGGGGTGCGGGGCCGGTGGTCGTCGGTCCAGTCGAACCAGGGGTTGGTGACCACGGCGACCGGGACGTAGGGCGCCGAGTCGGTGGCGTTGGCCGGACCGTCGGGATCGTCGTGGTCATGGCCGAACACGGCGTCGTCCCAGCTCACCGTCCCGTCCACCGCGGTGGCGTAGGGATCGAGCAGCAACTTGGCCGGGTTGCACCGATGACCGGAGGCCGGGTCGTAGGGCCCGTGGACCCGGTAGCCGTAGCGCTGGCCGGGGCCGATGTCGGGCAGGTAGGCATGCCACACCAGCCCGTCGACCTCGGGGAGATCGACCCGGGTCTCGGTGCCGTCGTCGTCGAGCAGGCACAGCTCGACTCGCTCGGCCACCGAGGAGAACAGGGCGAAGTTGGTGCCCGCCCCGTCGAAGCTGGCGCCCAGCGGATAGGGCGCACCGGGCCAAACCTGCATCTGGGCAGGGTAGGCGGGTCGGCTGCTCAGGTCGTCACCGAACCGAGCGACCACCTCGCCGGGACCCGGCGCCGCATCGCTTCGATACCGGCCCCGGCGTAGCAGGCCAAGGCCGGACCTGCGGCGAGACCCCAGTACTGGCGGCCCACCATCACAGCGAGCGGCAACACGACGGCGGTCTGGATCGCCACGAGCATCGCCCCCCGCTGACCCCGAGCCACGGTGAGAAGGCCAATCACTCCCAGCAGCCCGGCTGTCGCTCCGATGACCCAGCCGACCGTATCCCCCGAAGGGCTGACCGCCGACAGGGCAAGGGCTACGTCGAGGGAGTTCCCCAAGCCCGGCTGCCGGCCACCCGCCACCAATACCTGGGTGGCGAGGAACACATGAACGAGGTAGTACGCCACCAAACCGGCGCCAGCTATCCGCCACGAACGTTCCCGGCGGTGGCCCAGCAGCGCCACCACGAAAGCCACGATGAAAAGCTCACGGGTAGCCGCCGCCGTCATCAGGGCCAGAGCCGCCCAGCCCGAGCGGCCTTCCCGCTCGGCCCAGACCCCGGCCAGCAGGAACGGGATCCCCCAGAACTCGGCGTGCAACGAGAGGAGCGGGGCGCCGGCGACCAGCCAGCAGCCCACCCCAATCACGGCCACCGGCGCCCCAGCCCGCCCAAACGGCGCCCCGAGCCGAGCCGCGACACCCAACGAGCAGGCCACCGCGACAGCCACCAGGGGGGTCACCAGCCCTGCGGGCACGCTTCCGAGGGCGACGTAGAGCAGCGGGGGGCGCACGGCTCGCACCGCGCTGGGCCCGACCCCCTCTTTGGTCATGAGGGCCGACGTCATCGCGTCGTAGTAGCCGTCGCCGCTCCTCATGGCCTCGAGGGTTTGGAGGTACACGACCTGGTCGACGTCTCGGAGGCCGGCAGCGTCAGCTCGAACGATCCCGGTGACGGCTGCGACGCTGAGACCAACAACGAGACCGACAACGAGCCACCAACCCATGTCTCGCGATGTGCTCGGCACGGACGGAGCCATGGGAGCTCATCGACCGTCCGGGGCATCGACCTGACCGATCACCCGCTGACGCCGCCACTCTGGTTGGCACCTCGGGCACCAGTAGGTGACCCTCCGGTCGGCGCCCAGCCGGGTGACCTCGATCGGGGTGCCGCATCGCCGACACGGTCGGCCCAGTCGACCGTAGACGGCCAGCCCACCCTCGTAGGTCGCCCGGTCGACCCGGGCGAGGTTGGCCCGGAGTTGCTCGCCGGCCCGAGACAGCAGGGCCCGGCGCAGGTCGGGATCGACGGCGGACAGCGGCGTTCGGGGGTCGAGTCCGAGGGCGAAGCAGACCTCCGAGGCATAGACGTTGCCGATACCCGCGGCCACCCGCTGGTCGAGCAGCACGGTCTTGATGGCCTCGTTGGGTGGGCCGACCCGGGCCATGGTGGCCACGGCCAGGTCGAGATCGGGGTCGGGTCGGCTGAGATCGGGACCGAGGTGGCCCAGCGCCACGGCTGCCTCGGCGCTCGTGGTCAGCTCGACCACGGGGGCCGAGAAGCAGACCGCCACCCAGTCCTCGACGGCAACCAGGGCCCGCATGGCGTGACGGGGCCGGCGCCAGCGTTCGTCGGGGCGGGCCAGGTGCCACGAGCCGCCCATGCGCATATGGGTGCGCAACACCCGCCCGTCGGAGAAGCGGATCAGGCAGTGCTTGCCCACCGCATCGGCCCCTTCGACCACGGTCCCGTCCGGGAACGGGGCCCAGCGCAGCCTCGGTGCCTCGAAGCCGACGAGGACCTTGCCGGCCAGGGCCCGGTCGAGGGCCGCCGCCGTGCGGAAGATGGTGTCGCCCTCGGGCACGGTCGAGGCCCGGTCTAGGGAGCCAGGGTCAGGCCCCGGTACCCCTCGACGAAGCCGGCGGCCCGCAAATCGTCGGCCACCGGCGAGTCGGCCCAGGGCGCGGCATCGATACGAGTGACCACCAGGCGAGGCAGACGACGTTCTTTCACCAGGGCGACCAACCCGTCGATCCACCTCGGGTCGCCGGATCCGGCGGCAAAGACCGACAGGCTGCGGCCACCCCGCTCGACGAAGGCCGCCAGCTCGCCGTCGACCAGCACCACGTAGGCCCCCGCGATCCGACCCGGCCGGCCGTTGGCTGTCGGCCAGGGCAACGCCGCGCCGTAGGGGTTGGCCGGATCGGTGGCCGCCAGTACCACCGGCGACCCGTCCCCTGGCCCGTCGGGTCCTCGCTCACCTCGGAGCCGGTCGACCGCCCCGACCAGCGCGAACTGTGCCGCCCCGAGTCCGGCCACGAAGTAGCCCCGGCGCACAGAGCCGCGTTCTTCGAGGGCCCGCAGGACGCCGTAGACCCCGGCGAAGCCGCCGTCGACCCCTTCGGCCAGCACCGACTCTCGGGTCAGCACCCCGTGGCGTTCGAGCAGCGCCAACGCCCGGCTGTGGGCCAGCTGGGTCGGCGTCGGTCGGGGTTCGAGCAGCGGCGCCACCAGCGACCAGCGACCAGCGGCTCGGGGTGGGCCCAGGCGGGTGAGGCGGCCCGGGCGGGGTCGACCCTTGGCCGTCCGGCGCCTCGCCGCCCCCGACAACGTGGCCCGCAGGGGGGCCAACGTGTCGTTGGTGACCTCGCCGGCCCACACCAGGTCCCATAGGGCGTCGGCCACGACGGCTTCGTCGGCCACCCCCGAGGCCCGAAGCAGCTCGGGCCAGAACGACGCCCCTCGCTGGGCCAAGTGCTGGCGCAGGGCGCCGTGGACCTCGGAAGCCGGCCGGTCGTCGGAGGCCGGGGCCCACGCCAGCGCGGCCACCTGATCGCGCCGGTACAGCGCGATCCGACCGTCGCCGGCGCCCAGGGTGCCGGCCCCGATCCACACCACCTCGCCCGCCGCGCAGAGCTCGTCGAGGTCGGCGGGGCGATATCCCTCGACTCGGCTGGCCAACACGTCGTGTTCGAGGACCGACGCCGGCAACGCCGCGCCCTGGAGTCGGCCGATGGCGTCGACCAGGGCATCGAGACCCCGTCGGCGTTCACCCACCCCGTGCCAGCGGGGCAGGAAGCGGCCGAGGGTGGCCGCGTCGACCGGCTCGACCTCACGGCGCAGCGCAGCCAGCGACCGGCGCCGGAGCATGCGCAGCACCTCCGCGTCGCACCACTCGCGCGTCGATCCCCCGGGCCGGAACTCGCCCTGGACGATGCGGTCGGCCTCGGCCAGGCGAGGCAGCGACGGCTCGATGCGATCGACCGGCACGCCGAAGCGGCGGGCCACTTCTCCGGCGACGAAGGGTCCGTGAGTTCGGGCGTAGCGGGCGACCAGCTCGTCGAAGGGCTCCTCGGCGGTCTCCAGGAAGGCCGCGGGCATCCCGGGCGGGACCGGGGCGCCCACGGCATCGCGCCAGCGGCCGATGTCTTCGGCGGCCACCAACCGATCTTCACCAGCCAACTGGACCCGCACCGCCCGCCGGGCCTCGACCAGCGAGTCGACCCAGGTGGCCACCACGTCGGGCGGTGCGGTCGAGCGCTGAGCCATCTCGTCGACCGAGAGGTCGCCGAGGCGACGGAGCAGGTCGTGGGCTTCGTCGACGTCGCGGGCCCGCCCCCGCCCGACCAGACACGACAGCTCGAGCTCGAGGGTGGCCAGCACCTCGGAGTCGACCAGCTCCCGGAGCTCCTCGGCCCCCAGTAGCTCGGCCAGCAGGCCCCGGTCGAGGGCCAGGGCCGCGGCCCGACGCTCGGCCAGGGGGGCGTCGCCCTCGTACATGTAGACGGCGATCCACCCGAACAACAAGGACGACGCAAACGGCGAGGCAGTGGCGGTGTCGACCGAGACGACCTTGGTCTTGCGACTCCGCACGTCGGCCAGCACCGAGCGCAGCGCCGGAAGGTCGAACACGTCGGCCAGGCACTCGCGAGTGGTCTCGAGCAGGATCGGGAAGCTCGGGTAGCGCGACGCCACCGCCAGCAGGTCGGCCGAACGCTGGCGTTGCTGCCACAGCGGGGTGCGGCCTCCGGGGTTGCGCCGAGGCAGCAATAGGGCCCGAGCCGCGTTTTCTCGGAAGCGGGCCGAGAACAGCGGCGTCTGGGGCAGCGAGGCCAGCACCAGCTCTTCGACGTCGTCGGGGTCGAGGAGCAGTTCGTCGACCGGCACGCTGTCGTCGGCCTCGGGTAGGCGCAGCACGATGCCGTCGTCGGACCACAGCGTGCGCACCTCCATACCCAGCCGGTCGGCCAGGCGGGCCTCGATGGCCATGGCCCATGGGGCGTGCACCCGAGCGCCGAACGGGGTGAGGATGCAGATGCGCCAGTCGCCGATCTCGTCACGGAAGCGCTCGACCACGATGGTCCGGTCGTCGGGAACGGTTCCGGTGACCTGGGCCTGCTCGTCGAGGTAGCCGATCAGGTTCTCGGCGGCCCACGGGTCGAGCCCGTGATCGGTACGCAGCCGGGCCATGGCGGCATCGGCGTCGAGGGCCCGGATCTCCCGCACGAACGCCCCGACGGCCCGACCCAGCTCAATGGGCCGGCCAGGTCCGTCCCCGTGCCAGAACGGCATCTTACCCGGCTGGCCCGGCGCCGGAGTCACGATGACCCGGTCAAAGGTGATGTCCTCGATGCGCCACGTCGAGGCACCCAGCAGGAAGGTTTCGCCCACCCGGCTCTCGTAGACCATCTCCTCGTCGAGCTCACCCACCCGCCGACCGTCGGGCAGGAACACGCCGAACAGACCCCGGTCGGGGATGGTGCCGGCGTTGGTGACGGCGATGCGCTGGGCCCCGGCCCGGCCCCGCACCCGGCCACCCAGCGGGCCGTCGCCGGCATCGGCGTCTCGCTCCCAGACGATGCGGGGCCGCAGCTCGGCGAACTCCTCGCTGGGGTAGCGGCCGGCCAGCAGGTCGAGGGTGGCGGCCAAGGCGTCGTCGGTGAGGTCGGTGAAGTTGGCCGAGCGTCGGACCAGGGCGGCCAGGTCGGCGACGGCCCACTCGTCGAGAGCGCACAGGGCCACGATCTGTTGGCACAGCACGTCGAGGGGGTTGCGGGGGTAGCGGGTCTCCTCGATGGCGCCCCTCGACATGCGCTCGACGACCACCGCGGTTTCGAGCAGATCGGCCCGGTGCTTGGGGAAGATGCGGCCCCGGCTGGGTTGGCCCACCTGGTGGCCGGCTCGGCCGATGCGCTGGAGGCCCGAGGCCACCGAACCAGGCGACTCGACCTGGATGACCAGATCGACCGCCCCCATGTCGATGCCCAGCTCGAGCGAGGAGGTGGCGACCAGGCCCTTGAGTCGCCCGGCCTTGAGGTCGTCTTCGATGAGCAGGCGTTGCTCGCGCGACAGCGAGCCGTGGTGGGCCTTGACCAGCTCACCCACCCCGGCGCCGATGAGCTCGCCGGTGGCGAAGGTGCCACCGGGTGCTTCGCCCTCGGACTCGGCCTGGTCGAGCTCGTTGAGCCGGCTGGCCAGGCGCTCGGCCAGGCGGCGGGCGTTGACAAAGATGATCGTCGAGCGGTGGGCTCGGATCAGTTCGAGCAGCTTGGGGTGGATGGCGGGCCAGATGCTGGACCGCGGTGGCGGGCCGGCGGCCGGGCCGCTCACCGGTTCGTCGAGCAGTTCGCCCAGGCGCCCCATGTCCTCGACCGGGACGACCACCTCGATCTCCATCTCCTTGCGCACCCCGGCGTCGACGATGCGCACGGGCCGAGGGCCGGCGTCCGTCTGACCCCCGAGGAAGCGACCGACCACTTCGAGGGGACGTTGGGTGGCCGACAGGCCGATGCGCTGCGGCTCGGGCCGGGCGGCGTCGGTGGCCTCGACCAGGTGGGCCAGACGTTCGAGGGAGAGGGAGAGGTGGGCGCCTCGCTTGGTGGCGGCCATGGCGTGGATCTCGTCGACGATGACCCAGCGGACGTCGGTCAGGCTGGTACGAGCCGCCGACGTGAGCATGAGGAACAGCGACTCGGGGGTGGTGATGAGGATGTCGGGCGGGGTGCGGACCAGGCGGCGGCGCTCATCGGCCGGGGTGTCGCCGGTGCGAATGCCGACCGTGGGGAGATGGGCGTCGACCCCGAGGCGCTCGGCGGCCAAGCCGATGCCGGTGAGCGGGGCCCGCAGGTTGCGCTCGACGTCGACGGCCAGGGCCCGCAACGGGGAGAGGTAGAGCACCCGGGTGCCGGCCTTCGGTCCGGGTGGGGGCTCGGCGGCCAAGCGGTCGAGGGCCCACAGGAAGGCGGCCAGGGTCTTGCCCGAGCCGGTGGGCGCGGCGATGAGGGTGTGGGCCCCGTCGGCGATGGCGTCCCACCCGTCGCGCTGGGCCGGCGTGGGGCCGCCCGGGAAGGCGCTGGCGAACCAGCTCTGCACCGCCGGCGAGAACCGCTCCAGCCCCATCCACGGAGGCTACCGAGGGGGTACGACACTCAGTCCGGGGCCGCCGCCGCCACTGGTCGTTCTTTGACGTATCCACCACCGTGGCGGTGGTGGATACGCCAAAGTCCCGCTAACAGGTGTACTGGGACATCGATGGCACCAGGGCCGGCACTTTGTCAGATGGCCGTCTAGGTCGCCGGCCTCCGAATTCTTATGAGCATCGCACAGGTTTAGCTACCAAACTCGGCGCCGCAGAAGCGACAGACCAGCGCCGCAGCCTTAATGCGCTCAGCGCATCGGGGGCAGTCTCGCTCATCCGCCGCTGGCCCCCTGGACCGAACCTCGAAGTGAGCCGTGTAGGCCCATGCGTCGTAATGCATACCTGTGACGTCGACGCCCATGGCCAGAAGCCGCTCTTGGGCGACACGCTTCATGCCCTCGATCTTGCGGAGGCTAATGCCGTCCGCCATGCAGTAGATCGAAACGACGAACGCACGGCTGCCGTTGGCCAGCTGTTGCTGAACGTTCGCCTCCATCTCGGCGAGCGCTTGTTCACCCTTCCTACCCACTATTCCCGCCTTTCCGTTGTAAACACATTTGCCTTCGCTAAGGAACTAGAGGATTGGCATAGATCGACCGGACGACTTCTTTGGCGTGCGAGGGCATGCGGACCTCGCCGCGGGGGTCGCCGGCGTCGAGCAGGCCCGCGAGCTTGGTGCCCCGGTGGTCGAGGCGTTCGTCGGCCCTTGGGAGCATGGTCCCAAGGGCCAGCCGCAAGGTGGGGCGGCTTCGTCAGCGCGTTCGAAGCCACAGCGCTCAGTCGCCGTGGTCGGGCGATCGGGCCCACACCGCGTCCACGATGGCGTTCCAGGCTCCGGGCACATCGGTGGGCTTCCATTGCCCGCTGCCAGGGTCGGCGTCGAGCAACACTTCATCCGAGTTGCGGACCACGCTCGCGCCAACGGATAGAGTTCCGCCGTCCTCGCGCCACAGGACGCTCATCGCCAACGTCGAGGTGGCGTCCGCGAAGAGGACCCGCAGCAGTTGGGCTGCAGCGGCTGCCGGCAGCACTGCGAATCGATTATCCCCTACGGCTTCATGAACGATGGCGACGTCGCCATCGAGATACATGCAGCACGAGAGTTCCTCGCCTTCGACGCTGATGCAGAGGGGGTACGAACTGAAGCCGACGACGCAGCCGGCGAGCAGCTCGTTGAGCAAAGGAACGCCACCATCGACGAATGCCAAGTCGCGCTCGACCAGCCTTGACCAGCCCTCGTCGCGCTCAAGGATCTCAGCTAGCGGCACCTCCGCCCCGGGCGTGGATGCGAGGGCAAGTACGGCGAGCGATGCTCGTAGCTCAACCCCGTCGACCCGGAGCGAAGGCACTCGACCTAGAAGAACTTGTTCCATGCCGACTTCGCAACGTCGGTGGCGTAGAGCCACGGCTTGGAGGTGCGCTCCGTCATGCGGGCCGCAGCCGCCGGCGTCATATCGCTGGTGTCGCCATAGGCGAACGACAGGCCCTTCCCAGTGGTGTCGAACCGATCGTCGAGAACGTGGGCGGCGGCCTCACCCACCTTCGTGGAACCCATCCAGGCCAGGCCCGCAGCACCAGCCCCCCACCCGACCGGGTTGCTTACCAACGCAAGTCCAGTCATGACGCCGACGCCCCCGAAGAGGTCAACACCCTTGTCGAGCGTCTCGCCATCCCACCAGCCCTGCGTGGCGCCCGACTCGGCCCAGCGGATTGCCGAGTAGCCCGTCGTAATCAAGGTGAGCGCCGACAGGCCGCCGCTCTTGACCATTCCCTTCGTCAACCCAATGGCAATCTCGTTCACGTGCTGCGCCGCGGTGACGACGTCGTAGGCCTTGTCGTAGGCCGTTTCGAGCTGGCGCAGGACATCCTCGGCAAGGGGAATCGTCGTCGCCGCTGGCGACACCACCGGCAATCGGGCGGCGGCGGAGCCGATTTGGCCCCCCTCGCCGGAGCTGGCGTGGCGCTGCTCACGGGCTTGGCGGCGAAGCGTCTCGGCGGTCGACCGGAGCCGGTTGGCCGCGCCAGTCAGCGCCGGCCGGTGTCGGTGCTGCCAGTTGGTCCGGAAAGTCTGTGCACTTCGTCCGGTCCATCGCACGGAGTACAGGCGGCCATTGAGGCGGTCTCGTAGCTTCTCGAGCTGGACCGCCCGGGCCTCGAACTCTCCAGCCAAGCGGTCGAGGTCATCGGCGTTGGCGCCTTGCATCGTCATCGGGTCACCTCCTCTCGATCAGTGGACGACGGGGTAGGGCCGGCACGTCTCGGCCCCACCCCGACGGTGTCAGCTGTTGGACGCCTGCTCCTGCTGCTGGGCGTTGAGGGTTGCTTTCTGGGCCGCGTCACGAAGGGCCTGGGCCACGTTCTTGAGCTGCGAGGTGTGGGTGCTGCCCCACTCGCCGACAAACTGCTCGCGGTCGGGGCCGACCCAGCTCGTGCTGTTCAGCTGGCCGGTGAGACGGGCGAGGAGCCCGTCGATGTCGCCGGCGGCGGTGTTGAGCTGGGTGGCCAGCGTCCGCACGCCCTGGATGTCCATACCGGTGAAGCTCATTGCTGGTCCTTTCGGGGTTGGAATCTCGTTGCTGGGAAACGTAGAGACTGACTACGGGAATCGGAATGGGGAGCGCTCCCCATGCCCGTCAGGGCAGGACCAACTCGAGCTCGGGTAACGGCACCTGGACCCGGTCAGTCCGGCCGGATCGGACCCGCAGGCCCCGGCCGGCCGGGAACTCGACTCGTGAAAGACGAGGAAACGAGGTCCTGAACACGGCGTCGCCGTCGAGTTGGTCGGGCTGCAGGGCGAGGCCGTGGCGGGCCGACCGGGCGGCGGCCAATAGCGGCCAGGACGACACCATCGCGGTCGCCTCGGACTCGGTGATCACGAACGCTCCCGAGGAACGGACGGCCCGCAGCAGGTCTTGGAGTGCCTGGTCGGCGGCGCCGTTGAGGTGATCGGCCAGACCCTCGATGACCACAACTAGGCCATCCACGGCTCCATCGCCAGACGTCAGACGCGACGCCAGGTCCTCGGCCAAGGCGGCCACATCATCCTCACCCGCCGCTGACTCAGACCATTCGAGCACGGGAAACAGCGACGAGCGGGCGGACGAGCCGAGCAGGACGAACGGCCGAGTCGGCTGCCAGCGCTGCAGTGAAAGGGCCATGGCAGCCACGGTGGTGGTCTTGCCACTCTGGGCCGGGCCGACGACCAGGAAGGTCCCCTCGGGCACGAACCCCACCGGCTCGAGCGTCTCGTCACCCAGACCGAGAACGGGTAGCCCCTGTACCTCCACTGGCAACTCCGAGAGCGCCACCCGCTCGGGCAGCCGCTCCACGGGCTTCGGTCGAGGCCGGCGATCGCTTGCCGCCATCTCGGAGCCGAGGCGTTCGATGGCCCGAGCCTGGCGGGCCACGTTGGCGCTGCCCCCAAGCACCGCCACCTGGACCTCGGCGCCTTCGAGAAAGCCCCGCCCGGCCGGGGTGCCGGTGGCAAAGCCGTCGGCCGGAGCACCGAGGGTGGCGTACTCCATCTCGCCCGCCATCCGCAGCACCAGACGGCGTTGGATCACCGACGCCAACGACGTCGGAATGGCGGCGCTTCGGTCGGCGGTCACCACCACGTGGATTCCGACCTGCCGGCCGTCGGCCGCGATGCCCTGGAACAGGTCGAACCATCGGGTGCGGTCTCCGGACTCGTATGCCTGACGGAACGCACCGACACCGTCAACCAGAAGGAGGATCCGTGGCTCGTCAGGTTGATCGGACAAGCGTCGGTAGTCGGCGATCGTGCCCGCGTTCAGCGCCGCGTATCGCGCCGCTCTTTCGTCGATCGACGCCCGCAGGAGACGGAGCAGCCGGACGATGCGTTCGTGGTCGTCACCGTTGACCACAGCACCGACATGGGGAAGCGCTTGGAGGACCTGCAAGCTACGGGATCCGAAGTCGAGGGCGTACACGTGGCAGGGCCCGCCTCGGGTGGACAGTCCGGCGACTACGGCCAGGGTCCGCAGGAACGTGCTCTTGCCCGATCCTCCGGTACCGAACGCGGCCATGTTGCCGTCACGATCGGGCAGGAAGGCGACCGGTGACTGGGCTTGATCGTCGGGCTCGTCCTCGATGCCGAAGTAGAGAACGTCGTCGGTCCGCGACTGCCGCAGGCGGGCCAGCTCATAGACCGCGGCCAACTCCTTGAGCCAGGGCTTGCGGGGAACGGCGAGACCAGACGTGTCGAACGCTCGGCCCACGCTGGCCACCACCCGCTGGAGGTCGGTGGGGCCCAGATCTGTTGGCGCAACCTCGCTGGCGGCCACCCCGACCGGTTCCGGCTCCTCCCAACGTTGGCCGCGGCCGAACACCAACTCGTCGATGGTGATGACTGGAGGCGGGGGTTCGTCGGTCGTCCATCCTCCGACATAGCCCGATTGGAACGTCACCAACCTCGCCGGGCCGGCTTTGGCCACCGCCCGTCCGGGCACCGCGGGGTCGAACCCGCTGGCCAGTGGATGGCCGACGACGTCGGTACTGTCATCGGCGTCGGCCATTCGCAAGGCGATGCGCAGATTGGTGTTGGCTCGCAGGTTGTCCTTGATGACTCCCGCCGGGCGCTGAGTGGCCAAGACGAGGTGCAGCCCAAGCGACCGCCCGCGCTGGGCCACGTTCACGACCCCGTCGACGAACTCGGGGACCTCGCTCACCAGGGCGGCGAACTCGTCGACGACGATGACCAGGCTGGGGGGCGCGTCACCGTCGGCGCGGCGCTCGAGCTCGACGAGGTCCTTGGCTCCCCTGGCCCGCAATACCCGCTCCCGATAGCGCAGCTCGGCGTTGAGCGAGCGAAGCGCTCGCTGCACCAAGTGGGGGCTGAGGTCGGTGACCAACCCCACGGTGTGAGGCAGGCGAACGCACTCGCTGAAGGCAGCACCACCCTTGTAGTCGACGAACAAGAAGGTCAGTCGCTCCGGGCTGTGTTCGAGAGCAAGGGCGCTGACCCAGCTCTGGAGGAACTCGCTCTTGCCCGAACCAGTGGTGCCACCGACCAACGCGTGTGGCCCGTCGCGACGAAGGTCGATCACGAAATCTTGATCGGCTGATTGACCGACCACGGCGCGCAATGTGGCCTCCCGCCGGCGGCGACCCGACACCTCTCCCGACCCGTCCGAGACTCTCCAGCGCTCCAGCACAGCATCGGAGTCAGACACGCGATCTCGACCAACCAGCGAGACCAACGACACCGTCGGTGGCAGGTCGCTTTCGTCGTCGAGGCGAGCTCCGGCATCGATCACGGGGGCCAAGTGCCGAGAGATCGTCCGGGTCTGTTCGGCACCAAGCGAGTCGACTGCCACCGGTGCGATGGCGTGGCCGTCGAGCACGAAGCCGACTGCGGCGCCATCAGAGGCGAGGTCGACGTAGGCCCGACACCCGGCCGGGAGAGAGGCGACGGCCGCGGCGACCCACACCACGTGGACGCCGACCGCGGGCCCCTCCTCGACCAGCTGCACCAGGCGGTGCCGTTCGACAGGTGCATCGTCTTCAACCAGGACCACGACCACGGGCAGGGTGGGTCCCCTGTCGCCCGGAGTGCTCGCTTCGCCTCGCCGGGCGTCGATCAGGGCCTCGACTGCGGCCACCAAGCGGTTGCCCGCGGCGGTCGTCGCAGCCAGATGCTCGACGGCGAGAGGGCTGTGGTCACCCCCGACGTGAGGAAGCCACTTGAGCCAGTCCCACGCGGGTGCGCTTGCCGAGCTGGCCAAGCCGGCGACCACGAGTTCGGCCGGGCTATGGGCACACACCAGATGGGTCATCACCGAACGAGCCACACCGACAGCCAGCTCGCGGGTGCCGGCGACACCGATGGCACCGACGTCAGAGAGCGACGCCACCACCGGCACTGGGGCGACGAGTGCAAACTCGGCAACGACGTCGGTGACGCGGGCGGCCACCTCCCGCTCGGCGCCTCGGGCGGGGCTCGCCTTCACCATCGAGCGGGAGGCCAGAGCGCCGAGCCCGAGACGGACATCGAGAAAGCCGCGTTGGTCGGGGCGCCGGTACCAGAGCAAGGGCACAAACGTGAGCGCGCCGTCGACCAGCGAACCAACATCGGGATGCTCGTGCTGACGCGCCGCGACTTCGGCGCGGGCATGGCCGGCCATCGTCGCCCTGAGATCTTCGACATCGACGGCGAACCGTTCGAGGGCCGCCCGGTACGAACGGCGACCCGAGAATCGACTCTCGAGCGCGCTGCCGATCATCAGAAGCGGGCTCATGGCAACGAAGAGGACCGACACCAACTGCCGGGTGAGCAGGTAGAGAACCCCGCCGAGGAGCATCGGTGCGAGCATCGGGATAAACGGAATCCGGGTTGGCTGGGGCGGCGTCGGTGGCTCAGGAGCCTCGACCTCGACACCCCCGTAGACCGGGTCGAGGTACGGCGAGCGGTTGAACAGCACGGACGGCCCGGTCCCATGGGCACCGGGCCCGGCGACGACCCGTACCACCGTGTCACCCAGCACGATGTCGTCGTCGGGGCCGACGACGGCTCGGGCAACCTGCTCGCCACCCACGACGACGCCGTTCGACGAGCCCAGGTCGATCACTTCGACCTGGGCTGCGACGTTGATGCGCAGGTGGCGCTTGGAGATCATCGGATCGCTGAGGCGCACCTCGTTGCCCCGGTCGCGACCGACGTGGTTGGCTCCGGACCGCAACTCGAACCGTTGGGGGGCCTCCGGGCCCGAGACCACTTCGAGGTGTGCGGCGGCCGGGGCTGGGTCGCGTCCGTCGGTGTAGTGCCCGTCGTCGATCACGACTGAGACAACCTGACCGGAGCGAAGGCGAGCGTCCGCTAGGGACCGGTCGGGTGGGATGACACGTGGGCCATCTGAGTCGATCACTCGAAGCGTCGCCGACGACCACGGGGCTGGATCGCTCCCGCCCGGTCTGCACCTCTCAATGGCGTCAGCGAGTGCGCCAACGGTGACTGTGGTGTCGGTCGTGACCACGACGTCGTCCTGGGGGACGTCGTTCGATCGGGTCACACTCAGGCGGAGCTTCATCGTTGGCCTCGCAGAGAGCTGACGTTGACCGCAGTGCGCAGCCGAGCCCGTCGATCCAGGGTCGCTATGAGTGCGTCGAGTTCCTGGTCAAAGGCGTTCCACACGGCGTGGGCGTCGGTATCGGTGGGTTCGGCTGCGCCAAAGACGGCGCCGTCGACCGCGTTGGCCAGGAGCTCACTTCGCCGCAGACCAATGACCCGGGCCGCCTCCCGCCGCGTCGACCGCGGGGGTACGGCCCGGCCGGCATCCCGGACCCGATCGACGAGTTCGTCCCACGCCCCGGCGATCTGCTGGGCCGGAGCGCCGGTCGTCCGGCGCCGCCGACGGCGCCGAGCCTTCACGGCAACGATCAACGCGGCGGTACCCCCGAGCACGGCGAGGGGCAGACCAATTGCCGCACCGGCGTAGAGCACCGGTCGAGGGATGGCGAACCCACCCCCCTCGCCGTCGCTCTCCGACTCGTCGGGCTGGTCGTCTCGGGGCATGGTCGTTTCGACCGGAACCGTCGTGGGTGTGGTTGGCGGTGGAGGCTGAGCAACGTCGCTCTCGGGCTCGGGAGCCGGGGCTTCCTCGTCAGGCGGCGTTCGGTTAGTGGGCGGGGTCGGGTCGAACGCCACCCAGCCGAGTTGGTCGAAGGCGATCTCGACCCAGACGTCGGCCTCGGCGCCGGTTACGTCTCCGTCGCCATCTGGTCGGAACCCCATCACTACTCGCGCCGGGAGGCCTACGAGCCGGGCTGCCAGCGCCATCGCCGATGCGTACTGCTCGGCGTTGCCGATCATCGTGAGGTCGGTCTCGCCCAGGAAGTCGGCCATCCGCAGGTAGCTGTGGCCCGCCGGCGACCGGGCCCCGGTGGTCCCGTCGCTGTAGTAGCCGTTCTGGAAGTAGGCCGTCAGCGCCTGAGCCTGTGCATGGGGGGTCGAGGCGCCGGCGACAATCTCATTTGCCGTCGTCACGAAGTTGCTGGGGACCTCCGACAACGTTGGGAGAGTGACATCGGCTTTGGACGCGCTCGCCAGGGTCGCCTCGTCCGGCGTCGTGACCGGCACCACGTCCAAGCTCCAGCGGTCGCCCGACTCGAGCCCGCCGGTGACCACGGCGGCTTGGGCCACGTCGTCGAATCGAAAGTCGCCGGCGAGCTCATCGGCCCGTGGGCCTGAGAAGCTGGCCCGTGTCGTGGTTCCCACCGTCGGGAGCCACACCGAATCGAGACGCTCGTTCTCTAGGTTGACTGTGACGGAGGCGGTTCCCTGGGTGCCGGTCGAAAGGTCAGCGCCGAGGCGCTCGTAGGACCCGGAGCCCGACGACCCGTCGCCGGCCACCGTCCAGACCAGTCCGTCGTAGGCCTCCATCACCGACAATCGGAGCGACGAACCCTCGGGAAGGCCCTCGACCCGCAGCCACACCTCCTCGGCCCCCCCGACGATGTAGCGCCGGAACGACGACAGCGGACTTGGGTGATCTTGGGGATCGAACGGCGGCTCCACATGGTCTCGCAGCACGTAGCGGGGCGTCCCCTCGGCGATCGGCAACTGCGGACCGACGATCAATGCCGTCAGCGCCGACGCCACGACCATGCCGGCGCCGAGCGTGCGGCGACGGTTTCCGACCCGGCCGATGGCCACCGGCCCCGAGCGACCATGGCGGACACTGAGCCACCCGATGGTCACGCCAGCGAAACACCCGCCCTGGAGGAGCAGCGCAGCGGGCCGATCGATCCCCCAGAGCACACTGGTCACGAGGACCGCAGCGGGCGGAAGCACACAGAGCGGGGCTCGGGGCCAGCGCAGGGCGAAACTCACACTCAGGCCCGCGCCGGCGAACCCGCACAGGTACGGGATCGCCCGGACATTGCCGGCGTCGGCGGCGGGCGGCTGGGTGGTGAGCAGCCGCGCCCAACCGTTGCCGAGCCCATCGAGGAGCGCTCCGATCACCGCGGGTGTTGGGAGCAGGCCAAACGCGGCCTCGGACCTGAACGCGATCGGCCCCGCCGCCAACACGAACACGACAACGGCAGCGGCCATAGCCACCACCGCCTGCATACGCAACCTCACGGACACAAACCCGCATCCGGCACCCAGGACTGCGGCCAGCGCGCCGGTGACGGCCCACGCGTTCCCGGCAAACGCCGTTCGGAAGCCGACCAGCCCCAGCAACGTCAGAGCCAGGGCGGCCGAAATGTCGACGACCTCGCTGAGAGTGGGTCGCCACTTCGATGCCGCGACTCCCCGGCGAGAACGCTCCGACTCGGTCACCGCCGTGCGCCTACCGGTGCGCGCAGGCCAGATGCCAGATCTTCGAGTGCCCCAACACTCACGACGATCATCTGGCCCACTCGGCGGCGGCTCGCCTGGGCACCGAGCTCGGTTCGCACGATCGTGACCGTTGCCGTCTGGGGCAGCCGTTGAGCCGCGGCGCGGAGTTCGCCGACCGATGACCCGCTGCCGGACACCACGACCACACTCGACGCACGTCGGAAGCGAGCTCGAGCCCGAGCTACGGCCGGCGCGACACCACTGGTCGAACCTTCACCTCGCCGGCCGGTCCGGCTCGGCTCGATGATGCACATGGCGTCGAGAAAGGGCTCAATCCGTGAACCCGGGATCAGCTCAGTCCCCGCCACGACGGTCAAGGTCTGATCCTCGGTCAACGCACTGCGGCCGATGGACGCGGCCACCGAGACGGCCAACTCGAACTCGTCGTCGCCGGCGTAGTCCTCCGAATCGGTGCTGAGCACCAGACCGAGGTGAGCGCGCCGGGTGTCGACGAACTGGCGGACCATCAACCGGCCAAGCCGCGCACTCGTGCGCCAATGGACATGGCGGCGATCGTCGCCTGGCGCATACTCACGTAGGGCGTGGAACGCCACGTCGCTGTTGGACAGCTCGTCGTTGGCGCGTCCTTCGAGGTCACGCAGCCAGCCCGTGCTCATAGCCGGGAGACGGACAGTGCGGGGATGGACGTAGAGCTCGACCGCGGGAGTGAGGGCAACCTCTCGGTGGAACAGACCGAGCGGGTCGCCCCGCACGACCCGAGCCGGCCCGGCGCTGACCAAGCCACGCCGGGCCGCTCTGATCACAAAGATCTCTTCGACGTGCTCACCGGTACGCAACGCCGGGACGTCGAGGCCCATGACACCGTGGCCGGTGACCTCGGCCTCGATGCGCGACGGGAGCAGAGCGCGGGTCCCGACGTGAGTCGCGGCGATTCGGGCCACCGATTCGTCACCCACACTCACCCGGCGAGGTTCGAGCTCAAGGATGGCCTGCACAGAGCTTCGACCGAACAGGAAGGCACTGGCCAGGCCCAGCACCACAGCGCACCCGGTGGCGACCACGGCGAGTTCGTCCCACCCGAGGCGCCACGCTCCGAGCGCCCCGAGCACGCCGAGGACGCCAAGGGTCCACGCCAAGGGCGACGCGGCGCGGATAGCCCCCAAAAGGCCGGGAGGAACCCGGTTGGGCAGCCAGCTAGGCCACCGGAGTCGTGGCCTCATCTTCAGGCTGCGCCCCGCTCGGTGGGTGGGGCAACGTCGGCCAGAATGCGTCCGAGGACAGCCTCGACTCGAACGCCGGCAAACTCGGCGTCGTCGGTCAGGAGCAGTCGGTGACCGAACACCGCCAGCAACAGGTCCTTCACGTCATCGGGAGCGACGTAGGTGCGCCCGCTGATGCCGGCCCAGGTCTTGGCCACCCGAACCAGGGCCAGGCAAGCCCGGACGCTGGCGCCCAAGGCGATCTCGGGAGCGCGACGAGTCTCCTCTGCGAGCCGACTCACATAGGCCAGAACGGCCGGGGCGACATGCACCGTGTCCACCAGGGAGGCGATGTCGGTGACGCCCTTGGCGGTGAGCAGTGGTCCTACTGAATCACTGCGCTGACGCACCGACGCGTCGCGCAGGATGGCCACGGTGGTGTCGTGGTCGGGATAGCCCAGGCTGGTCTTGACCAGGAAGCGGTCGAGCTGGGCCTCGGGGAGCTGGTAGGTGCCGGCCTGTTCAACCGGGTTCTGGGTAGCAATGACCATGAACGGGGCGGCCACCACCTGGGCCTTCCCGTCGACAGTGACCCGACCCTCCTCCATGACCTCCAGCAGGGCCGACTGAGTCTTGGGCGACGCCCGGTTGATCTCGTCGGCCAGAACGTTGTTGGAGAAGATCGGCCCGGGGTGAAAATCGAAGGCGCTGGTGCGCTGGTTGAAGATCTGCACGCCGGTGACGTCGCTGGGCAACAGGTCGGGGGTGAACTGGATACGGCTCTGGGTGCCCTGAACCGAGTTGGCCAGGGCCCGAGCGAGCGACGTCTTTCCCGTCCCGGGGACATCCTCCAGCAAGAGGTGGCCCTCGGTGAACAGGCAGGCCAACGCCAACCGCACCACCTGCGGCTTACCCAGTACCGCCTTTTCAATATTACGCACGAGCTTATCCGTCGTATCAGACAGCCACGCTGCGTCTTCAGCACTAATGGTCATGATCGTTGCTCTCTTCTCCGCTCGCCATGCCGGTTCAATGCACTCACCACTACCTGTCCCACCCTGACACCCTTGCCCGAAGGCCGGTGTCGCCCCTAGTCGCCGATGGTGCGCCGTCCGGACAGCTGTTCGACACGACAAACTGCCCACCGGGCGAGCCGGCGCTGTAGATCGTGATGATCTTTCCGGCAGTAGCAGAGAAGGTGATCGAGAGTGTGACGGTGTCTCCAGCAGCGACAGTTACGCGGCCAAAGTTGAAGGTCGTGTCTCCGACCGCAACAGCTGTAACACCCGCTCGACTACCGCCGTTGACGATGAGCGTGGCGTTAGCGGACACCTCGGTCGCTGGGTCGATCTGAACCGTCGCCTGGTCAATCACCGTCATGCCGGACGGCACGGTAAAGGATTGACTGACAGTGCCACCTGGAACAGATTCTGGTCGATCGGGATTGCCCCGACACATGGCCCAACCAGCGCTAGCTGGCCCATAATTGTCGAATGCCTGCATACGGACAGGCGCCGCCAGCGGGATGGTGAAGGCATCCGAGTCCGTCCATCCGGATTCACCGACTTCCGTATGTGTTGCCACTTGAGCCACGTATGCCTGACCTGCTACGAACGAGGAGCCGAAGGGCACCGAGCAGTCTATGGTCCCATCTCCCATAGAACAGGAGTCGCTGTGTGGAACTTCCTGTCCTGATTCTGCGTCACGTATTCTCAGATAGAAGGGCGCACCGCTATAGGCAGCACGACGTCCGCCATTGTCGTTATAGATCGCGACAATCCTCAGATGATCCGACTGAACCTCAACCGAGACCGCAGTCACACTGGGAAGGCCCGCCGGAATGACCTCTGCTGACATTGCGCTGTACTCTCCGGTGCCGCTTGCATTCTCCGCCCGAACTTGGACGGAGTAGGCCGTGCCGTTCTGAAGGCCGCCGAACACGGTGGACGTCTGATTTGCGCCAACCTGCGCCGTTGGTGCACCGACAATGGGGCTGGGCGAGACCAAGATCTGGTACCCGGTGATCGGCGATCCTGTGTTGATTGGGGGGTCCCAACTGATGGTGAGCTGGGTGTCACCTCGTTGGACGGTCACGTTTTGGGGGACGCCGGGCTTGTCGTCTGGGGTGATCGCTGTCGACAGGGCGCTGGGGTCGCCCAGGCCGGCGGTGTTCCTGGCCGCCACCTGGAAGCGGTAGGCCGTGCCGTTGGTCAGCCCGGTGATGGTGCAGGTGGTGGTGGCACACGAGAACACGCCGATTGATGGCTCGGCCATGACCTCGTACTGCGTTACCGGAGCGCCGTTGGGTGCGGCCGGCGTCCAACTCAACTCGACCGTGCCGTTGCCACCGGTCCCACCCGGTGTTCCGGGGATTCCCGGCCTAGCGATCACCGTCACTAACACCGTCGCCGTGCGCTGGCGCTCGACCTCCCCGGTGGCGTCGCCCAGCACGTAGGCGAACGACCCGGTTCCCGCCGACGGACCGGCGTCAACGCGAACCGACCGGCGATCTCCGCCCGTAGAAGCTGTGAAGAGGCCACCGGCCACTACCGGTTGGCCAACGACCTCGAGGTCCTGACCGATGTCATTGGCCAACACGTCGACGTCGATCGACCCGTCCGCGTTGATGGTCACCGCGTCGTTTACCGCCACCGGCGCGGTCCGGGTCGACGCCAGCCCGCTCACCGCGATTGTCGCGGACACTTGGCCGTCGTCATGGCCGTCGCTGACCTCGAAGCTCACTTGGATGCGAGCACCATTGGCGTTGGGCTCGCCCTTGAGCACCAACGTGGTGCCGTCGAGTGACGCCGTTATGCGGTTGGTGTCGCCGCTGGACTCCAAGTTGGAAAACGTGAGCCGATCACCAGGATCGGGATCGACCACAAGCCGGCTCAGATCGACGCGCACCGTCGAATCGGCCGCGACCTGGGCGACAAGATCTGGGGGCAGCGTCGGAGGCTGGTTGGCCCGACCAGTCACCACTACGGCGAGGTTGCCGGTGGTAGTGGCCTGCCCGTCGGAGACCTGAAAGCTGACTCCGGCGCCGCTGGTGGCCAGCGAGCCATCGGCGGTGATCGTCACCGACGTGCCCTCGGCACTAGCCGTGGCAGACACTCCACGAGTTGACACGACGGCCACCGTCAACTGGTCGCCGTCGGGGTCGCTGGCCAATCCGTCGGTGCCCGACACCCGGAGCGTTACCGACTGGCCGACCTCGACCTCCACGGTCCGATAGGCCGCCACCGGCGGGCGATTGCCGCTGGCCAAGGGCACCGTGACCAGGGCCGTCGAGCTCAGCCCATCGCCGTCGACCACCCGGTAAAGGACGGTCACTGCCCGCTCGGGCATGGTCAGCTCGAAGCGCCCGTCGGCGCCAATGGTCACGAGGCCATCGGCGGTGACGGCCTCGGCCCGTAGCGAGGAATGCGGGCCGTCGGGGTCGACATCGTTGTCGAGCACGTTGAGTACCACCTGCTCACCGGCTCGCGCCGCTGGGGCCAGGTCGTTCACGGCCCGAGGGGCGACGCCAGCCGCAGCCCGAACGGTGACTACCACCACCGCGGTGTCAGTTCCCCCCCTGCCGTCAGTCACGGTGTAGATGAACGACACCTTGTCGCCCTCGGCCGCATCCCCAGGGGCCTGGTAACGGATCTGGTCTCCGTCGAGACTGAGCGACCCTCTGGTCACCGAGACCGTTTCCTCGACCAAACTCAGTGGGTCGCCGTCGGGGTCGCTGTCGTTGTCGAGAACTGGAATGGCCACCTCGGCCCCAGGCCGGACCGACATCTCGTCATCGGCTGCGGAGGGTGGCCGATTGGCCGTGGTGGCCGGTGCGATACCGACTCGGATGTCCGCCGTCGCCCGGCCACCGAGGGTGTCGACGACCGTGTAGGTGAAGCGATCAGTGCCTCCTGCGTCGGCAAAGGCCTCGTAGACAAAACGGTCACCGGCTCGCTCGACAACCCGTCCCTTGGCTTGCCCTTGAGGGACCCCGATGTCCTCCAGCGTGACCACGTCACCGTCGGGATCGACCCCGACTAACGGGACCACCACCGTCACCCGCTGCCCGGCGACGACTCGAGCCTCGACCGTGCGGGGCTGGGGTAGTTGATTTTCAGCGGCAGCATCGACCACGTGGACCACCAGCTCACCGGGCGCGGTGTTACCGGATGCGTCTTGGGCCCAATAGGCCACCGTCGTGGTCCCCGGCTTCGCCCCGGACGCCACGACGAGGCGAAGCTGGGTGCCGTCGACCACGTCGAGCACTCCAACGGCCGGGTCGAGTGCCCACCCGTCGCTCGGCGCAATCAGCGACAGGGCCGTTCCGTCGGGGTCGACGTCGTTGTCCAACAACGCAACGACCACCGAGCCGCCGACTCGGACTCTGACCGAGTCGGGACTGGTCCTCGGCGCCTGATCCGGCGGGACCGTCCCTGCGGTGCTCACGACCACAATTCCCTCGACGGTCTCTTGACCGTCAGTGACTCGATAGGTGACGACCGCTGCCTCGGCTAGCGCCACCTCAGCAGTCAGTCGTAGATCGCGTTGGCCGACGACCGACACCGAGACCTGGGGGTTCGAACTGGTTGCTGTCAGGACGATCAGGACGTCGCCGTCGACATCGACGTCGTTACTCAACACCCCCACCAGCCGACTCTGACCGACAACCAGCTGGACGTCGTCCCGTACCGCCACAGGGGGGTGATTGCCCTCCGCGACCTCGACGGCGTCGACCCGCAGAACGCCCAGTACCGCCGGCGACGTCCCGTCGGTCACCTCGTAGTAGAGCTTGAACGAGCCCTTGGCCGCCGCGGTCACCGAGACGACGCCGCCGCTCACCACTGCTGCGGTGAGATCGACGTCCGGCTCGAGCGCTCCCAGCCGGAGTGCATCGCCGTTGGCATCTCGATCGTTGGCCAACAGGTCAATGGTTGCCGGCCGACCAACGACAACGTCGAGGTGGTCATTGCCGGGCACCGGTGGCTGGGGGCTCCCGTTGGCGACAACCCGCACGTTCAGGGTGCCCGGACTCTTCCCGCCTCGATCGTCGACGGCCACGTAGCTCACCTCGAGCGAGCCGGCCGAGGGCCCGGCGGTCACCGTCACCGCACCGCTCGGGTCGAAAGTGACTGAGGCCGTCGGGTCGAGCGAGGTCGCAGAGTCGACGAAGATCGCGTCGCCCTCGGGGTCACTGTCATTGGCCAGCACGTCGACTGCCACCGACTCGCCCGCCTCGACCTCGGCCCGGTCGGGCTGGGTCGTCGGCGGGCTCTGCTCCGAGTCGGCGAAGACCCGGACACGGACCGTGGCCTGGCTGGTCAGCTCGCCGTCGGAGACGGTGTAGGTGAAGACGATCTCCCCACGACGGTCGGGGTCGGGACGTACCTGAACGGCCTGGCCGTCAGCGACCACGGCGACCTGGGCGCCGTCGACCCGACCATCGACCGCACCGTCGACGGTTGCGACCAGGACATCGCCGTCGGGGTCGACGTCATTGCGGACCACCGGGACGACCACCGCTCTCCTCGGGCGGACCCCAGCAGTGTCGTCGTTGGCCACGGGCGCCTCGTTGCGCCCGTCGCGTTGGAGAGCCCCAGCGGACTTGGCGCCTTGTGCACTGGCGTCAGGCCCATCGGGTGTGATCTCGGACTCGTCGCTCTCGCCCTCTGCCGAGCCGTCCTGGGCCGACGGCGCATCGTTCCAATCCTCGGCTTCGATGACCGTTGCGTCCTCTCGATCGGCCACCAGCACCTTGCCGGTCTCGTGGTCGTTGAGCAGCACCCGCCCTCGGTTGACCCGAAAGCGCAGGTCCCCCGAGCCGGTCACCTCAGGCCCCGCCGGCCGAACCGTGGTTGCACCACCGCGGCAGGCCACCACCAGGTCTCCACCGGTCCACGCCCCGTAGGCACACCCGCCGAGCGACACTGGGCGGGCCGCGCCGCCGGGGCCGCCCGATGTCACCTCTTCGAGGGTGCCGTCCTCGAGATCGACCGAGAACAACGCCGAGTCCGATGCCACCAGCACGGAACCGTCCGCCGCACCAGGCTCCTGCAACTTCAGGCCAGCACCGGCCCCGGACACGTCGATGCGCTGATCGCCGACGTACACCGCCATCGCGGAGGGATCGAGCACCACCGTCCGGTCACCGACGGTCGTGAGACCCCACTCGCTGCCGAGCTCCGCACCCGTGGATCCTTCGGAACGCACCCCACCGGTCGGCGTAACCGCAACCCGCTCACCGGACGGCTCAACCACGTGGGCAGTGCCGTCGCTATCGACCACCACCTGTGAGCCGGGTTCGACCGTTGTGGTCGGCTCGAGCTCGGTCAAGTTGCGCCCCGCGAGAGCGGATGCGGTGTCGACGAACAACGCACCGGAGGCGGGGTCGAGCACCGCCAGCGTGTCGCCCCCGAGGCTGACCGACGCGTCCGCAGGCAGGAGTCCGGCATCGCCTTCTTCGGAGGAGAGGGTCGCGTTGGCTACGTCGACGACTGCTAGACGACCGGTTGACTTCCTCCACACGATCACTGTCGATGCCGACTGGAGCACATCGAACTCGTCGGCGCCGGCCTTGGCCTTGGCGTCGAGCTGGTCGATCTCGGCGTTCACCCGTCCGACCTCATTGGTCGCACCGTTGGTCACCCAAATGCCAGAGTCGTGCAGTTCGAACTCCGGCCGGGCGTACCCCTCCGAGTCGAGCGCAGCCAGGACCAGCGCGCCGACCAAACCCACCGCGGCAACGACACCTGCGGCCGAGCGCCAGAGACGTACTGGCGGTCGGCGACTCACGACATGATCCAAAGGTCGTCCATGAGGACCAGCGTGCGCGCCGCAAGCGCCGTAGTCGATGGGGAGCGCTCCCCATGCCCAGGACGACGTGCAGTCACAGCCATCGCAACGTCGCCGTTCGGTCGCCGAACTGGACTGAAACACCGTCATCGAGCCACGCCCTATCGCCCAGCTCGAGGGCACGGGCCGGCCCCGTTTCCTGGATCACGGCAGTTCCGTTGGTGGATCCGCGCTCTTCGATCCACACCCGGCCGTCGAGGACACCCACCGCGAAGTGTGTCTTCGACACTGACCGCCCAGCGTCGAGCACCTGGTAGAGCGTCGAGGCGACATCGCCCGGGTCAACCACTGCAGGATCGCGCCCGACCAGGAGCCGGTCGGAGACCGTTACCTGGCTGCCGTCGTCAAAGACCAGACGAGGCGACGAACTGGCCCGGGCCAAAGCCCGGATGTCGACCAGGCCCATCACCGTCTCGTCAACTGGCGGCTCGAACGCCTCCACCGCACCGGGGCGAGGAACCACCGTCTCCACCTGAAGGGGGTCTGGTGGCTCGGGCAGAACCACTGCCGGCACGCCAAGCACCGGTGGCGTCGGCTGACTCGGCCAAGTCCGCACCGGAATCGACACCCCAGTCGGCGGAGAAGACGTGACCGGTGTCGTTGGTGCAGGGGCCCGCAAGACCGAACGCAGGGCGCTGAGCTGTTCGCCGCGCAGCGACCCGCCCACAGTGACCAAGGCACCTGTCGGCTGATCAACCACTGCCACCATGCAGGTCTCGGTCCGGCGTACAAAGAGGAGAAGCAGGCCCCCACCGCAGAAAAGCACCCCGCCGATCAGGCCTGCCACCAACGCCCATTTGGGCAGATAGCTGCGAATCAGCGAGAACGATCCGGGGCCGTTCGTCACCACCCGATAGCGCCCACCGCTGGTGTCGAGCATGGAGATCAGTGCTCGTTCGACCTCTGCGGCCGAGCGACCTGGTACGGCGATGCTCTCCTCGACCGGCGCCCCGGCACCAACCGAGATCACCGGGCCACCACTTCGTCGAGCAGTTCGAGGTCGCTGGGCGTGACCAACCTGGTGGCCAAGGCGTACTCGACCAAGCGGGCTCGTCGGTTGGCCGCCAGACGGTCGGCACCACCGTGGAGGCCCTGGACGCCGGCCCTGGTCAACTTCTCGCAGACGTTGTCGAGCTTTCGGTTGAACTTCGTCAGCGCCCACCCGAGACGGGAAGCAGCCTGGGCCGAGGTGGGCAACGAGCTGGCACCGGTGCCTCCGGAACGCAGCGCGGGCTCGCAGAGGGCTACAACCAAAAGGTGCTGATCGGCGGTAAAGGGTGTCCGTCCGAGCGTCGTCGTGCCTTCACCAACCTCGCTGGCCTCAGTCGAATAGGGAGGCTGGTCGAGATGCAGGGCCAGCTCGTAGGACGTGGGCCCCGCCGTAAAGCGGACCAGGTTGACCTCGAAGACCACCGGGATGTGGGCGCCGGGCCCGAGAAAGGCCTGGAAGCGCCCGTGCACATCGCTCAGGGTGGCCGCCAACTGCGACCCGACATTGGCCAGCCACCAGGTGGCCTCGACCTGACGTAGCTCCAGGAAGCGACGATGCAGATAGGGGTTGTCGTCGACCTCGAAGTCGGTCTCGCGGCCGATAGCGAACGAGCGGTCGGTCGGGAGGGTGACCCATTCGCCGCAGAACTCGAGTCGGAGCTGACCCATCAGGCCACCCCGCACACGGGTTCGTCGGGCGCTAGATCGGACGGGTGACCGGCACGCACCGCCTGTACCTGCACGCACAGCGCACCGCCGACGTTCTGGCCGTTCAGGCGATAGGGGGAGCCGTCGTCATCGATAGCCACTTCGACGCCGTCCACGAGCACGGCATAGGAGTCGTCCGTCTGGGCGTCGACCGGTACCCAGCTGACTTCGACGACCCCGCCACCCAGTGCAGTCAGGGTCACATCGGTCGGGGGCGCCGGTACGGCCGTACCGACCAAGGCACTGGTGGGCACCGTCGTCGACGACGCGACGGGCGAGGTTCCATCACCGCGAGCCATGACGAGGGACACCAGGATAGCGACACCGGCGAGGACGACCACGGCCCAAGACGCCACGATGACCGGGCGCTGGTGCCACCGCGGTCCGACCTCTTCGACGCTGGCCGGCTCTTCGGCCGGCGAGACCACCGGGACCTTTCGCACCGTGCCGGCAACGGGGGTGGGGGTGGGCCGGGCCAATCCTGGGCTGGCCTCGGGCTGGTCGGCGACGGGCGGTGCCGACACCGTTTTGGGCTCGACCACCACCGTCGACGCCCGGGGCGGCGAGCTGGGAACGTTGCTACCCAGCACCTGCACCGGCCGGGCCTGGGTGCCGTCGTCGGGCTGGTCGACGTCCCCTCTCCCATCAGGTCTGCGAGACGGGCGACTGGAGCCGACCGCAGGGACCTCGATCTCGGTAGGGGCCAGGTGCAACGCCCGCTCTACACCTTGCAAGGCCCGGGCGAACGCCAGGGCGGATACCGGTCTCGTACTGGGATGGAGCGACAACGCCTGGGCGAGAAGATGCTCCAACGAGCCCGGCACGTCGGGCCGACCGCTCGCCGGGGGGTGCCCGGCGAGAACCCGACGCACCACAGCAGCTTGGGAGTTATCGCCACCCCGAATTTCGAATGGCGGACGACCGGCCAACAGGGTGTAAATGGTCGCGGCGAGCGAGTACACATCGCCCCGTTCGTCGCCCCGATCTCCCCGCAACACCTCAGGCGGCGCATACGGGATCGACGCTCCGTCGGAGACCTCGACCACACCTGGTTCGAGCGTCCCGGCGATACCGAAATCGGTCAGGCCGGGTCGCCCGAACTCCGACGTGAGCACGTTGGCCGGTTTGATGTCCCGGTGCAACACGCCAGCCTGATGGGCCGTTGCAACGGCGCTCGCTACCCGCACACCAGTCTGAAGAACCTCGGCGACATCGAGGCCACCCGGGCGGGCCCGCACATCGAAGTTGTCGCCCGGGTAGTACTCCATCACGAAATAGGGTCGACCGTCAGGTGCGACATCGGCCTCGTGGATAGTGACGATGAACGGGTGGGCCGACACCCGAGCCATGAGGTCGGCCTCGGCATCGAAGGCACGCCGGGCCGAATCGTCCAAGGCTGCCGACCGCAAGACCTTCACCGCGACCTGGCGCCGGGGCCGGTGCTGCTCGTAGAGGAAGACATCGGCGAACCCACCGCTGCCCAGGCCGCGAACCACGTCGAAGCCGTCGAGCTCGGGAGCAGGGCTGCGCGTGCGCATCAGGTGGCCTCGTAAACAAAGGATGCGCCGCCACCCAGGTTCACTTGGGCACCTGGAACGACGAGGAACGCGGTGCCGGCTCGAAGCTTCACCACCGGCTCGCCCGGGAGTTGCACGTAGGTCCCGTTTACCGAACCGTGATCGACGACTAGGACCTGCCAGTCCTCGAGGCGAAGTTCGGCATGGGTGCGGGATAGCGCCCGATCGACGTCCGGGAGAGCAACTGGGCGCCCACCATTGACGGAAGACGTCGGGTCGGGCCTCCGACCCAACACCAGGTCCTGATCCAGCGCCACCACCAATCCGTCGGAGAACACCAACCGACCGAGTGACGGCCGGGCCGTCTCGATGACCGACCGGTCGACGATCGTCGCGCTACAACGACGGCACGACGACGCCACCGGCTCGTTCGGATGACCAGACGGGCACAGCACCGCCTGCACGGCGACACCTGGAGCGCTCGACGAGACATTGTCGGCCTGGGCCACAAGCTCACGGACCCGGCCCCGGGCGACGGTGAAACCGTCGTGATCGCCGACGGGTCCCGAACCCGGTGTTGGCGGCGGCGGGGGCTCGATACCTGAATCGGTCGACCGGGGCGGCACGCCGTCAATGAGCGCGGTGTTCGGTGGGTCCTCCACCTCGCGGATTGCGGCTTCCTCTGCCACCCCGAAGCGGGTGTCGTCGAGCAGATGCCCGAAGTCGAAGTCGTCGCCCTCGTCGTAGGCCAGGGGCTCGACCAAAGGCGACGCCGACGTGGACGTTGGGGTCAACACCGAATCCTCAGCAGGCTCTTCGGAAACCGCAGCCGGCTCGGCGCCCTCGTCGGCGAAGAGCAACGTGTCGCCCCCCGGCGAGGCACGCCGCGGTTCGGACACAGGCGAACTCGAGTCGGAAAACAAGACGATCGCCGCCTGAGTCTGGCCCTCGTCCGAAGAGCGCAGTGCGGCCCACTGCGACGACCGAGGCGCTAGGTGCTCGGACCACGAACTCACACCGGGAGCCGACGAGACGACCGTCTCGTCGGCGGACACTACGACTTCGACCTCGACGGATCCTCGTACGAGGATCCGTATGGCGTCGGGCTCGACGACGACGGCCCCGAATGACGGCAGCTCGGCCAAGGCCACCTGGGACAGGACGCGAACCAGGGCTCCGACTACATCTTCGTGAACGACAGCTCGACGAAGTGACTCGACCAACTCCGCCGAGTACTCGCCCGTGACAAGCACGGTGGCCTGGGCACCGTGCAGCGTCGTTGCCCCGACCGAACTCGAACTCACTTCGGCCCCTCGCCCCGCTCGCCAGTCGGCGCCTCGAGCCCAGCCCCGAGCACTCCCGCCACTGCGACGATTGGAGCGGTATCCCCGGCAGGTCCCTCCTCGACATCGGAGCTGCTCACACCCACGACGTCGATAACGACCGCAGTGGCATCGTCGGCGCCACCCGCCTCGACCACCTCGCCCACAAGGAGTAGTGCCGCCACGCTGGGATCAGGCTCGGCCCGCAGCGCGGCACCAACATGCTCCTCGACCAACGCCCCGCTGAGACCGTCCGAGCACAGCAGGAAGCGGTCGCCGATCTGCGGATCGAGGGCCCATACGTCGACCACGACCTCGTCGAACACTCCGAGCGCTCGAGTCACGATGTTCCGACGAGGGTGTTGTACCGCCTCCTCCGGCGTGATCTGACCTGCAGCAACCAGCTCCGCGACCTCCGAGTGATCGACCGACATCTGCTCGAGGCGATCGTCACGCAATCGGTAGACCCTCGAGTCACCGACATTGAACGCCAGCATCCGGTCGCCATCGAGGCCGCGGGTCACGGCCAATCCGACGACGGTGGTTCCCATGCCTCGGAACTCTTCGGAACCCTCCGAATGCCGGAGAATCTCGCTGTTGGCGTCACGCACCATGGCCACGACCGAAGCCACATCGACTGCCTGGGCACCGCCCAGCCTCGCCAAGCCCTCTACGGCGAGACGACTCGCAACCTCGCCAGCAGCGTGGCCCCCCATGCCGTCGGCCACGGCAAATACGGGCGGCTCGGCAAGGTGGGAGTCTTCGTTGCGCTGGCGCGTCCGTCCGGGCTGGGTCGCGGTTCCCCACCGCAGCTCCACAGTCATTGCATCTCGCTTCCGCCCACGAACCCGCTCGACTCCCTGGAACGTATCAGTAGCGCTACATCACCGTCGCACCACCAGGTGACAGTGGTCGGTGCCATCCGTAGCTCAACCATCGACACCGGCAACCGAGACCACTGGATCGAGAGGGGTCGGCCCCTTGAGGTCATGGGCGCCAACTCTCCCTGCTCGCTCGGGAGACAGAAATGGGGACAACTCCCCACGCCGCTGCCCCGCCCGAGCCCACGCCCTGCCGTCTCCCCGACCGCCCCGCTAGCCTTCGACTCGATGTCTTCCGACGCCCGCACGGCCTACGAGCAGTACTGCGAGGCCATCTACGAGCTGCACGAGGACGACCTCGACGTCATCCAGGCCCGCATCGCCGACCGGCTCGGCATCTCCCGCCCCGCAGTGTCCGAGATGATGCGGTCGCTGGTCGCCGACGGGCTGGTCACCACCGAGGGCGGCATCCGCCTCACCGACGCCGGCATGGACCTGGCCCAGCGGGTGGTTCGCCGCCACCGCCTGGCCGAGCGCTTCCTCACCGACATTCTCGGGCTGTCCTGGGCCGAAGCCCACGAGGAGGCCAGCCGCTGGGAGCACGTCGTCACCGATCGGGTCGAGGCCGCCATGTGGTCGGTGCTCGACAACCCGACCACCTGCCCCCACGGCAATCCCATCCCCGGCTCGGCCTACGTCCAACCCAACCTCGTCCCGCTCTCGGCCCTGGCCGTGGGCACCCGCTTCACCGTCACCCGCATCCCCGAGGAGCTCGAGTTCCGCGCCGGCGCGCTCGACTTCCTCGAGGCCCACGAGATCGTCCCGGGGGCCCCGGGCCAGGTGGCGGCCACCGCACCCAGTGGCGACGTCCAGGCCCACATCGGCGACCACGATGTCGACATCGACGCCTACGTCGGCGCCCGGGTCCTTGTCGTCGTAAACTGACCGACCGCCGACCGCCGACCGCCGACCGCCGCCCGCCGGCCGACCGCCGCCCGAACTCGGATCACCGCCTGTCGCCGCTCATTCTCGGCCTGTCGCCGCTCATTCTCGGCTCGATAACAGTCGGATTCCGACAGTTATCGAGCCGAGTTCCGATGGCGACAGCTATCGATCCGAGATGCCGGGGATGCCGGGGATGCCGGGCGTGGCGGGCGACGTGTCGGCCATGGCGTCGGGGAGGGCCTCGGCGTGGATCACCCGCAGGCGCTGGGTGGCCCGGGTCAGCGCCACATAGAGCGACCGCAGTCCCTGGGGCTCCTCGGCCACGATGCGAGCCGGCTCGACCACGATGACCGAGTCGAGCTCGAGGCCCTTGGCGTAGCGGATCGGCACCAGGCTGACCCGGCCCGACAGCGAGACGTCGGCCCGACCCGATCCGAGCTCGACACCTTCGAGGGCCGCGCCCAAGGCCGGTACCCACGAGTCGGGGGCGACCACGGCCACGTTGCCCTCGCCGACCGCCTCGGCCTCGGCCGCCGCCCGAGCCGCCACCCGAGCGGGCAGCTCGGCCAGCTCCACCTGCTCGATGATCGGCAACTCGCCCATGCCCCGCACCGGATGCGACGGCGACAACTCGGGGGCGGCGACGGCCAGCACCCGGTTGGCCAGCCGGCTGATCGGCTCGGGCGTGCGGTAGCCGATCGACAGCTCGACGATGCGGGGCGGACGCCTCGACGGCAGGTGGGCCAGCACGTCGGGCCACCGAGGCGGCGCCCACGGGCCGGTGGCCTGGGCCAAGTCGCCCACGATGGTCATCGACCCGCCCAGTGACCGAGTGGCCAGCATGCGTAGCTGCATTGGGGTGAGGTCTTGGGCCTCGTCGACCACGATGTGGCCCCAGAGCCGATGGTCGTCGTCGCCCTGACGGCTGGCCGCGCCGAGCAGGTCGCGGGCTTCGGCTAGGAGGGCCACATCGGCGTCAGTCCACTGCTGGTCGCCCCGCTCGCCCCGGGGACGGTGCAACAAGGCCTGCTCTTGGGCGGACAGCCGGTCGCGGGCCGCCGACGCCAGCAGCGCCCGCGAGCCGAACAGGTCGCGCAGGAGGTCGTCAGCGGTGAGCACCGGCCACATCCACTCGAACGCGGCCCGGAGCTCCTCGTGGCCCCGCAGAGCCTCACGCACCACCGCTCCTTCCAGGCCCTCCTGGTGGGACGACGCGGCCAGCGCCTCCCACACCATGGCCTCGACCGACCGACGCCCGCCGTTGTGGGTGTGGCTGCGCCGCCGGGCGCTGCGCACGATGCGATCGCTGACGTCGACGGTCAACCGGAGGTACTCGTGACCGAACCCGACCACCAGGTCGCGGCGCAGCCGGCGCTGACGGTCGCGCACGGCCCGAGCCAACACGTCGACCATCCGCAGGTCGCCCTTGACCAGAGCGGCGTCGACCGGCTCGCGCTCGGCGGCCACCTCCTGAGGGACCAGGTCGGCCAGCACCGCCAGCTCGACCCCGGCCTCACCCAGCGACGGCAACACCTGGGACACGTAGCGCAGGAAGACCCGATTGGGCCCCACCACCAACACGCCTTGGTCTTCGAGGGGGAAACGGTGCGTATAGAGGAGGTACGCGGCGCGGTGGAGGGCGACGACGGTCTTGCCAGTGCCCGGCCCGCCCTGAACCACCAGCACCCCGGGCAGCGGGGCCCGGATGATCTCGTCCTGCTCGGCCTGGATGGTGGCCACGATGTCGGCCAGGTACCCGGTGCGGGGAGCGTCGAGGGCGGCCAGCAGGGCCCGCTGGCCGACCAGGCCCCCGTCCGGACCGCCGTCGGGACCGAACTTCTCGTCCTCGAGGTCGAGCAGCCGCCGGCCCCGGGAAGCGAAGTGGCGACGCAGAGCCAAGCCCATCGGTTGGCGGCCGGTGGCCCGGTAGAACGGCTCGGCGATGGGCGCCCGCCAATCGACGATCACCGGCTCCTGGTACTCGTCGGCGACTGCGACCCGGCCGATGTAGTAGCGGTCGTCGGAGTCGACCGGGTCGATGCGCCCGAAGACGAGGGCCCGCTGATCGCCCAGCTCGAGCTGGGCCAACCGGGCGCGGATGGCGTCTTCGACAGCCTCGCTCTCGATGCGGGCCTGATGCGTGCCCCCGGGTCCGATAGTCGACAGCCGGCGCAAGGAAAAGGCCCGCTCACGGGCCGCGTCGAGGCACTCGTAGGCATGATCGACGTAGGCCTGTTCAGCCGCCAACTCGGGGTGTGCCGCCATGGGAGGGGCACGAGTCTACGAGGCCTCCTCACCACCGCGTCGGGGGTCGACCGGCGTGGGGACGTTGCGTCCTTGGGATCATGACCCCGCGTCCCCACATCGAGGCTTGGGCGCGGTCTCGACCTCAGCGGCCTGGGGGTTGGCCCACCTCTCGCAGCGCGTCGGCCAGCGCGCCGCGCAGGCGCCGGGCCCCTTCGGGGTCGAGGTGGGCAACCACCCCCTCGCCGGCTCCGCCGATCTCCTCGAGGGTGACGGTGACCCGCAGGTCGTCGCACGCCTCGCAGTCGTCGACGATCTGGACCATCCACGAGGTGGGCGGCCGCTCGTCGCCGTCGGGGTGAGCGTCTCGGGCGTCGTCGATCGATCGTCGCATGGGGCCCCATGGTGGCAGCCCGGTACGGTGACGCCCCGGTGCCCGACGCCTCTGACGCCCCCGTCCCCCCGTTCCTCGCCGCCTGCGCCGGCCGACCCGCCGAGCGGGTCCCGGTGTGGTTCATGCGCCAGGCCGGCCGATCGCTGCCCGAGTACCGGGCCATCCGGGCCGAGCACACCTTCGCCCAACTCATCGCCACCCCCGAGTTGGCTGCGGAGATCACCCTCCAGCCGGTGCGTCGGCTCGGTGTCGACGCCGCCATCCTCTTCTCCGACCTGATGACCCCGGTCCAGGCGGTGACCGACGGCATCGAGATCGAAACCGGGTCGGGTCCGGTGGTCGACCAGCCCTTCCGACGGCCAGCCGATCTGGGCCGCCTGCGTCGCCTCGAAGCCGACGTCGACCTGGCCCCGGTGCTCGAAACGATCCGCATGGTCCGAGCCGAACTGGCCGCCGATATCGCCCTCATCGGTTTCGCCGGCGCCCCCTTCACCGTGGCCAGCTACCTGGTGGAGGGAGGCCGTTCCCGCGACTTCGTCCACACCAAGGCGCTCATGTACCGCGACCCGGTCACCTGGCGGGCCCTGCTCGACCAGTTGGCCGACATCGCCGTGGCCACCCTGCGGGCCCAGGTGGCCGCCGGCGCCCAGGCCGTGCAGTTGTTCGACTCGTGGGTCGGGGCCCTCGACGCGGACGACTATCGCCGCCACGTCCTGCCCACTACCACTCGGGTGTTCGCCGAACTGGCCGACCTCGGCGTGCCCACCATCCACTTCGGCGTGGGGGCCAGCCACCTCTTCGAGGACATGGCCACGGCGGGGAGCACGGTGATGGGCGTCGACTGGCGCCTGAGCCTCGACCGGGCTCGCACGCTGCTCGGAGCGGACCGACCGGTACAGGGCAACCTCGACCCGACCGTGCTGTTCGCCCCCAGTGACGTGGTCGAGACCAAGGTCCGCCAGGTCCTGGCCAGCAACGGCGGCCGACCTGGCCACGTGTTCAACCTGGGCTGGGGTGTGTTGCCCGAAACCGATCCCGACGCCCTGCGTCGAGTGGTCGACCTGGTCCACGCCGAAGGCACCTCGACCAGCCGGTGAGCGCGCCCCACATCGTCGTCGTCGGCGGCGGCATTGCCGGGCTGGCCGCCGCGTGGGAGCTGACCCAGCAAGGGCCCGACGTACGGGTCACGGTCTGCGAGTCCGCCGAGGCTGCGGGCGGGAAGCTGGCCACCACCGGGTTCGCCGACACCAGGGTCGACCTGGCCGCCGACGCCTTCCTGGCCCGCCGACCCGAGGCCCTCGATCTGTGCCGCGAGCTCGGGCTGGCCGACGAGCTGGTCGCCCCGGCAACCGGGCGGGCATTCGTGTGGGCCCGGGGCGCACTGCGCCCCCTCCCCGACGGCCAGATCCTCGGCGTCCCCACCTCGATCCGGGCGCTGGCTGACACCGGCCTGCTCTCGGCGTGGGGCCTGGCCCGGGCCGCGGCCGAGCCGCTGATCCCGGGTCGCCCGCTCACCGGCGACGAAGCCGTTGGCACCGTGATCCGCCGTCGCTTCGGAACCGGCGTGCACCAGGTGCTGACCGATCCGCTCATCGGGGGCATCAACGCCGGCGACACCGACCAGCTCTCCATCGACGCCGTCGCGCCCCAGCTGGCCGGCGCCGCCCGCCGACACCGCAGCCTCGGTCTGGGCCTGCGAGCGGGTGCCGCGACTACTCACCCGCCGACAGGTCCGGTGTTCCTGGCCCACCCCGGCGGCATGGGTCACCTCGTCGACGTCCTGGTCGAGAGCCTGACCGCTCGGGGCGTCGAGCTGCGCACCAGCACTCCTGTCGCCACACTCACCCGCCAGGCTGGCGGCGGCGGCTACCGGCTGTGGGGACCGGACGGCGAGCCGGTCCCCGGTGACGAGCCGATCTCGGCCGTGGTGTTGGCCCTGCCCGGCGCGGCGGCCGCCGACGTCCTCGGCGACGTCGCCCCCGGCCCGGCCACCGTGCTCGGCGCGATCACCTACACCGGAGTCGCGCTGGTCACCATGGCCCTGCCCGCCAATGCGCTCGACCATCTGCCCGACGGCAGCGGGTTCCTGGTGCCTCGCCGAGAGGGATCGCTGATGACCGCCTGCACCTGGCTGTCGCGCAAGTGGACCCACCACCGACCGACTACCGAGAGCGCACCCACCCTCATCCGGGTCTCGGCGGGACGCGACGGCGACCAGCGGGCCCTGGCCCTCGACGACGACCAACTCGTGGCCCAGCTCCGCGTCGAGCTGGCCCGATACGCCGGCGTCGACGCCTCGGCCCAGGCCCAGCTGGTCACTCGCTGGCCGGAGTCGTTCCCCCAGTTCCGACCCGGCCATCTCAAACGGATCGAGCAGGTCCACGCCACGCTGGCCCGCGATCTCCCGGGCGTGGCCCTGGCCGGCGCCGTCCTCGGAGGGGTGGGGATCCCCGCCTGCATCGGGTCGGGCCGAGCCGCAGCCCGTCGGGTGCGGCGGGCCGTGACCCCGGATACCGACCCGTGAGCCGGCGATCCGGCCGTGGCCGCCGACGCACACCGCTCACCGCTCGGCTGGCTCAGCTCGCCCCCTTCGGCGCCGGGCTGCTGTTGGCAGCCGGCCTGCCCCCGTGGGGATGGTGGCCACTCAGCATTCTCGGCGTCGCCCTGTTCACCCGCCTCCTCGACCACCGCGACTGGTGGGGCCGAGGAGGCCTGGCGTTCGGCACCTCGGCCGGGTTCCTGTTCCCCGGCATGGCGTGGGCCTTCGAGTTCACCTTGCCCGGCTACCTGGCGGCGGTCGCCATCGTCGTCGTCATCACCGGATCGGCTCTCGTGTTGGTCCCCCCGACCGGGTGGCCCACCTGGGTAGGGGTGCCGGCTGCGCTGGCTCTGGCCGAATGGACGCGCAGCGTCGTGCCCTTCGGTGGCGTGCCCATCGCTACACCGGCCCAGACCCAGATCGGCGGGCCGCTCGACCAGGTGGCCCGCATCGGTGGTCCCCTCCTCTTGGCTGCCCTGGTCGGTATCGCCGGTGTCGCCGTGGCCCGCCTGGTCGCCCGGTCGTGGCTCCCGGCCGCCGCCGGCGCCGCAGTCGTGGTCGGTGTCGTGGCCCTGGCGGCGGTGGCTCCCCGGGGTCAAGCCATCGCCACCATGGACGTGGCCCTGGTGCAGGGCGGCGGTGAACAGGGAACCCAGGCCGACCCCGAGTCGGCGGCCCTCGTCTACGCCCGTCACATCGATCGCAGCACCGATGTCCCCGTCGGACTCGACCTGGTGCTGTGGCCCGAGAACGCGGTCAACGTCGACGCCGAGGACGTGGCCGACACCCCCGAAGGACAAGACCTGTCCGAGCTGGCCCGCCTGCTGGAAACCACCCTCGTGGTCGGGGTCACTGCGGACGTGGGCTCCGACGGCTTCCGCAACGAGGCCGTGGCCTGGGGTCCCGACGGCACGATCGTCGACCGTTACGAAAAGCAACAGCGGGTGCCGTTCGGCGAGTACATCCCGCTGCGGCCCCTCGTGTCGTCGCTGGCCGACGTCAGCGCCGTGCCCCGTGACGCAGTGGCCGGCACCGACCCTCCGATCCTCGAGACCGACGCCGGAACCCTGGGGGTGGCCATCAGCTACGAGACGTTCTTCGCTCGCATCACCCGGTCGGCCGTCGACCACGGCGGCGAGCTGCTGTTGGTCCCCACCAACGCGGCTTCCTACTCAACCGGCCAGATGCCCGCCCTCGAGCTCGGCGCCTCCCGCCTCCGGGCCATCGAGACCGGGCGCGACACCCTCCAGACCGCTCCCACCGGGTACAGCGCGGTCATCGACGACGACGGCCGAGTTCTCCAACGCACTTCGTTGACCGAGGGTGCGGTGCTCACTGCCACCGTCGAACGTCGCACCGGCGCCACCCTCTATGTCCGCCTCGGCGACCTTCCGTTCCTGGCCGCCGCGGGGGTCGCCCTCGTGGTCGGGTGGGCTTCGACCAAGCGTCGGCCGATCCGGCAAACCGGACGGAGTTGACCAACCGGCACGAAAACAGCGACCCTTTTGGGCTCATGTCCCAACCGCTGCGCATCGCCCTGCTCGTCTACCGGGGCAAGCCGCACGTCGGAGGGCAAGGCGTCTACACCAAGCACCTGGCCAATGCCCTCGTGGCCGACGGCCACCACGTCGAGGTGTTCTCCGGTCCTCCCTACCCAGAACTGGACGAGGACCGCGTCGTTCTGCATCGGGTCCGGGGCCTCGACCTCTACCGCGACCACGACCCGTTCCGCCTGCCGTGGCCCAACGAGATCACGTCCCGCACCGACCTGGGCGAGCTGATGCGCATGTGCACCGGCGGGTTCCCCGAACCGTGGGCCTTCTCCATGCGGGTGGCCGACCTGCTGGCCGAACGGGTCGACGACTTCGACGTGGTCCACGACAACCAGTGCCTCGGCGACGGCCTGCTGCGCATCGCCGCTTCGGGCATCCCGGTGTTGGGGACCATCCACCACCCGATCACCGTCGACCGCCGAGTCGAGCTGGCCCATGCCCGCTCGCCCTGGAAGCAGCTGAGCATGCGCCGCTGGTACGGCTTCACCAAGATGCAGAGCCGGGTGGCCCGCCAGCTCCCGCTGATCGTCACCGTGTCCGAATCGAGCCGAGCCGACATCGTCGCTGGCCACGGCATCGACCCCGACCGCCTCCGGGTGGTCAACGTCGGCGTCGACCCCACGTTGTGGCGTCCGCTCGACGGCGTGGCCCGGGTTCCGGGTCGGCTCATGACCACCACTTCCTCCGACGTCCCGATGAAGGGGCTGGTCCACCTGCTCGAAGCCCTGGCCAAGGTCCGCACCGAGCGGACCGACGCCCACCTCGTCGTCATCGGTCGACCGAGCCCGGGTGGACCGGTGATGCGGACGATCGAACGCCTCGGCCTGGCCGACGCCATCGAGTTCGTCCGCGGCCCCACCGATCAGCAGATCGTCGACCTCTACGCCGAGGCCGAGCTGGCCATCGTTCCCTCGCTCTACGAGGGCTTTTCGCTCCCTGCGGTCGAGGCCATGGCCGCCGGGGTGCCGCTGGTCGCCACCACGGGAGGGGCCGTCCCCGAAGTGGTCGGCGCCGACGGCACCACCGCAGCCCTGGTCCCCCCGGGCGACGCCGGGGCCCTGACCACCACCATCCTCGAACTCTTGGCCGACCCGGCCCGACGGGCGGCCATCGGCGCGGCCGGCCGAACCCGAGCCGTCGAGCGCTACTCGTGGACGCGCACGGCCCGAGAGACAGTGGCCCTGTACCGCCAGTTGATCGAGGCCTCCCGCCCGGCGCCGGTCCAGGAACCGGCCTGATGCTCACGTTGCGCTTCGACACCCTGGGCCTTCGGCCCGGCGAACGCCTCCTCGACCTGGGCTGTGGCACCGGGCGCCACGCCTTCGAGGCGGCCAAGCAGGGGGCCAAGGTGGTCGCCCTCGACACCAATCTGGCTGACCTCAAGGAAGTACGCGACCTGTTCGAAGCCATGGCCACCGGAGGCGAGATCCCCGCGGAAGGGGCTGGCGCCGAGACCAACGCCGACGCCCTGCACCTTCCCTTCGCCGACGGCACCTTCGACCGGGTGGTGGCCTCTGAGGTCATGGAGCACATCCCCGACGACGTCGGCGCTGCGGCCGAGCTGGCTCGGGTCCTGCGCCCGGGAGGCACCTTGGCGGTCACGGTGCCCTCGTGGTTGCCCGAGCGGATGTGCTGGGCCCTGTCCGACCGCTACCACGCCCCCCACGTTGCTGGGGGCCATGTGCGCATCTACACCCGAGCCGCTCTCGAACGCCGCTTGCGCGACGTGGGGCTCGAGCCGGTCGCCCACCACCGGGCCCACGGGCTGCACTCGGCCTACTGGTGGCTCAAGTGCGCGGTGGGAACCGACAACGACCAGCATCCCGCGGTTGCGGCCTATCACCGCCTCCTGGTGTGGGACATCGTGTCGAGGCCGATGACGACCCGAGTCGCCGACGACGTGCTGTCTCCGGTGCTGGGCAAGAGCCTGGTGGTCTACGCCCGCAAGGGCACCGAGGGCGAGTCGTGACCAGCGCCATGGAGGTCCCCGGTGTGCTGACTGCCACCGAGGTGGCAGCAACCGTGGATGCCATCGCTGAGCTCCAGCTCGCCTCGGGCATGGTCTTGTGGTTCCCCGGCGGCCACGCCGATCCGTGGAACCACGTCGAGGCGGCCATGGCCCTGGCCGTGGGTGGTCGGCTGCACGCCGCCGAGCGGGCCTACCAGTGGCTGGTCGACAGCCAACGACCCGACGGGGCCTGGCACCAGTACTACGTGGCCGACGGCGTCGAGGACGCCAAGCTCGACGCCAACGTCACCGCCTATGTGGCCATGGGCACCTGGCACCACTACCTGCTCACCGGCGACCGGGGCTTCCTCGAGACCATGTGGCCAGTAATCGACGCGGCCGTCGAGTTCGTTCTGGCCCTGCAGACGCCGCGAGGAGAGATCCTCTGGGCCCGCCATCCCGACGGCACGCCGTGGCCCTTCGCTCTGCTCACCGGGTCGTGTTCGATCTCGCACTCGATCCGGGCCGCGTTGGCGGTGGCCAACGAGCTGGGCGCCGAACGGCCCGACTGGGAGTTGGCCGCCTCTCGCCTGGTCCACACCATCGCCCACGTGCCCGATGCCTTCACCCCCAAGGACCGCTGGGCCATGGACTGGTACTACCCAGTGCTCTCCGGCGTGGTCGGTGGCGATGCCGGACGCCAACGCTTGGCCGAGGGGTGGGACACCTTCGTCATGGACGGCAAGGGCACCCGCTGCGTGAGCGACCGGCCCTGGGTCACCGCGGCGGAGACCTGCGAGTGCGTCCTGGCCCATCTGGCGGTCGGCGAGGACGAGAAGGCCTGGGACCTGTTCCGGTGGTCCCAGCAGCTCCGGGATGTCGACGGGCGTTACTTCACCGGCCTGGTCCATCCCGAGCGCATCCACTTTCCCGACCAGGAGCGCTCGTCGTACACGGCGGCGGCCGAGGTGCTGGCCGCCGATGCCTTGACTCGCACCACACCGGCCTGGGGCGTGCTCATCGACGGCGACGGCTCGGGGCTGCCCCGGGTCCTCGACCTGCTCGACCCCGACAGCGGCGCCGACAACGACCCCAGCCTGGACTGAGCGACGTCGTTGTAAGAGGACACTCTGTACAATGCAACCGTGACTGCGACTGGCAACGCCAAGGTGTCCCACCGAGGGCAAACGAGCTTGCCCGCCGAACTCCGTCACCGGTGGGGTATCGACGGCGGCGGAGAAGTCGGGTTCATCGACTTGGGCGAGGCCGCGCTGGTTGTGCCCGGAGGCATCTCTGCCGCCCGCCAGGAGCTCTCACGCGTCCTCGAGGAGCGCTACGAGCAGGGCCTGGAGGCCATCTCAGACCCCGACCTGGCTGATCAGTAGTTGTCGTGGCGACGGAATCGCCTCTGCTCCTCGACGATCGGTTGCTGATCGAGGAGCTGCTCGTTGGGCTGGCTTGGGGCCGCGGGAGACCCGAGCTCTACACCACTTCGTACTGGTACTACCGAGCCTGCCGGGCGGCGGTGGCGGGCGCCGGCGGTCACTTGTCGGGCCCGTTCGAGCGACTCGGCCGGCCCCATCAAGAGCGAGCGATCCTCAGCCTCCTGGAGCTGCGCGAGGACATCGGCCTCCCCGACCCCCGGGTGACCGTCCCAGTGATGGCGGATCTCGCCCGACGACGTTCGCAGCTCAATCTGTTGAACCTCGAAGCCGTGGCAGCAGCTCGCCATCTCGATGCGGTGGTCTGGCTCTCCGTCCCCGCGGCGTCCGGCGTACTTCCTGCCGTTCTCGACGCCGAAGGTGTCCGATGGCAGACCTCTCCCTAGATTCGCCACAGGTAGCCCGGACCTCGTGTGTGAAACTTGGATTTCATCGCTGTAATTCCAAGTTCTACGTGCGAAAGTTGGAATCTGGGTCCTGACGGAGTTCCACGCGGACTCGCGTTCTCGGCCGGGGCGACGGCGCTCAGCCGCGTTCGAGGACTCGGAGCGATCCGGTGGCCGAGCGTTCGGAGAAGCCGTCCTCGAGAGCCCCCAGGTAGATCTCATACGGAGGTCGTCCGCCGTCGGCCGGGTCGGGGAACACGTCGTGGATGACGAGGAACCCGCCCGGAGCCACCACCGGGGCCCAGGCGTCGTAGTCGGCGTGAGCCGGGTCATGGCCGTGGCCACCGTCGACGAACACCAGGGCGCAGGGCGTCGACCAGTGCCGGGCCACCACCGGCGAGTCACCGACGACGGCCACCACCACTCCTTCGAGCCCGGCGTCGAACACCGTGCGCCGAAACCGGGGCAGGGTGTCCATCCGGCCGAGGTCGGCATCGACCAAGGACGGGTCGTGGTGCTCCCAGCCGGCCTGGTTCTCCTCCGAGCCTCGGTGGTGGTCGATGCAAAACACGACGGTGTCGAGCCGACGCGCTGCCGCCCCGAGGTAGAGCGCCGACTTCCCGCAGTAACTGCCGATCTCGACCAACGGGCGACCCGGCACCTGACGGCCGGCGACCATCGCCGCGTCGTATAGGGCCAGGCCCTCGGCCGGCGGCATGAAGCCGATGGCCGACTCGGCGGCCCGGCGCAGGGTCGGGTCCATGAAGCGGGCTGAGATCAGGCTGCCGCCAACTCTTCGCCGTCCTCGTCAGGGAGCGGTCGGCCGAAGAGCACGGTGTCGAGCAGCAGGTACTTGACCACCCACAGCAGGCCAAAGGCCGCCAGGTTGGCCAGGTTGGCGACCAACGGAGCAGTGCTGTACTCCGATGCGAAGTGAACGAACAACGTCGAGAGGGCCAGGCCAAGCAGGGCCATCGACCAGAACGGGAACACCTCGCGCCAGAGATCGTGGCCACCCCGACGACCCCAGACCCATACCCGGTTGAGCACGTAGGAGGGCCACGACGAGATCACCACGGCGAACACATTGGACTGCACCGGCGGCAGCTGGAGAACGGTGTTGAACACGAAGAGCAGCGCCTGAGTCCAGGCCACTGCGCACGCCGAAACCATCGCGTAGCGCACGGGCTTGCGGCCATACAGACCGACCGCGACCGAGCGCATCCGGGTTACGGGCATCAAGCGATGCTACTTGGGCCCGAGACCGATCCTCGATGCGCCCACTACCCTCCCGCGGTGGAACCGGGGCCTCGCCGGGCCACCATTGAACCGATGCCTCGTCGCCCCGGCCTAGTGGCCATCCCGCTGGCCGCCGCCATGGTGTTGGCCGCCTGCTCCAGCGATGTCACGTCCACGACATCGAGCTCGACCTCCACGAGCTCGACGGCCCCCGTGCCCTCCGCCACCCCCCAGCCCGCCCGGGTCGACCTGACCGGGGTGACCGTCGCCCTCGAACCGGTCGTCGCGGTCGACCAACCGATCGCGGCCGCGGCTCGATCGGGCTTCGCCGACGTGCTCTACGTGGCCCAGCGCACCGGCGAGGTCATCGTCGTCACCGACGGCGACGCGGCCACGACACCGGCCGTCGATATCTCCGACGATGTCAGCACCGACGGTGAACGGGGCCTGCTGGGCATCACGTTCTCACCCGACGGAGCCCACCTCTACCTGCACTACAGCGACCGCGCCGGTAACACGGCGCTCGACGAATGGACCATGGGCACCGGTGTGGCCGACGTCGATGCTTCGTCACGGCGGCGGGTGCTCTCGGTCGATCAGCCCTACTCCAACCACAACGGCGGCGAACTCACCTTCGGACCCGACGGCTTCCTCTATCTCGGGCTGGGCGACGGCGGCGGCAGCGGCGACCCGGCCAACAACGGCCAACGAACCGACACCTTGTTGGGCAAGATCCTGCGGATCGACCCGACCCCCACCGCCACCGCCCCGTACCAGGTGCCCGCGGACAACCCCTTCGCCGACGGTGGGGGCCGGCCCGAGATATACGTCTACGGCCTACGCAACCCGTGGCGATTCTCGTTCGACCGAGCGACCGGCGACCTCTGGATCGGTGACGTTGGCCAGAACCAATGGGAGGAGGTCAACCGGCTGCCCCCCGGCCAGCAGGCCGGCGCCAACCTCGGCTGGAACACGATGGAAGGTCGACATCCCTTCGAGGGCACGGCTCCGGCCGACGCCGTCGGCCCCGTCCACGAGTACAGCCGCCAGGAGGGCTCGTCGGTGACCGGCGGCTATGTCTACCGAGGGCAGGCCCATCCTGAGCTGGACGGGGCCTACCTGTTCACCGACTACGTCACGTCGAGGCTGTGGGCCCTGGCTCCCGACGGCGGCGGCGGCTACGAGTTCGTCGACCTCGAGGTCGACGTACCCCAGCAGGGAGTGGCGGGCTTGGCCGAGGACACGGCCGGCGAGCTCTACGTCCTCTCGCTCACCGGCGGGGTGATCTACCGCGTGGTGACCTCCTGAACGCTCCCACCCGAGACGTCGACCAGCGTCCCGGCCTCGTCTTGGCGAACCGGCAAGTCGTCGGACGGGAAGGTCCCGATTCGCCGCATGGCCAGCACGCACACGTCGTCGGGACCACCGTCGGGACCGACGAGCTCGTCGCACAGCGACCGGCACAGTTGGTCCAGCTCGTCGTGGCGGTGGTCCGCCGCGGCCCGGCGCAGGCGTTCGAGCCCAACGTCGATGTTCTCGTCCCGACGCTCGACGAGGCCGTCGGTGAACAAGATCACTGCGGCGTCGTCCCTGAGTTCGAGCGCCAGCTCGGCTCGTGCCGCCCGGCCGGTGCCCAGCGGTGGTCCACCCCCGTCCTCGACGCCGGAGCCAGCGATTCCGGCATCGTCGAGCAGAACGAAGGGAAGGTGGCCGGCTCGAGCCCAGCGCAGCCGGCCCGAGCGAGGATCGAACCAAGCCGTCAGGCAGGTGGCCATGGCTCCAGGCTCGATTGCCTCGACCATGCGATCGAGCCACGTGAGTACCTCGGCTGGGCCCGAGGCCCGAAGCGAATAGGCCCGCAGGCCGTGGCGGAGCTCGCTCATCAGCGAGGCGGCGCCCACGCCGTGACCGGCGACGTCGCCCACGACCAGGGCCAGCTCGCCGTTCGGGAGCCAGAACGAGTCATACCAGTCGCCGCCCACGACGGACCGCTCCCCCGCGGCGAGGTAGTGGGCCGCCACCTCCAGGCCTTCGGCCCGGGGCAACTCCGCGGGCAGCAGAGCCCGCTGGAGGGTGTCGGTGACCGCGTGCTCCTCGTAGAGAGCCAGCGTCGACAGGGCCAGTGCGGTCTCCAGCGAGCGGCGCTCGGTCACGTCCTGGACCGTCCCTCGTAACGCGTCGATTCCACCCGCTTCGTCCAGCTCGATCTCGGTGTTGAGCACGATGGTCCGCAGCGAACCGTCGCCGCCGCGCATCACCCGAGCCTCGATGCCGAACGGTTCGAGCGCGGCGATGGCGCCGCGGAACGCATCGGTCACTGCAGCGCGATCGTCGGTGTGCAGCAGTTCCCGCAGCGCCTGGGGGTCTCGAGGCGGGGGCGCTGCCGGATCGACCCCGAGAATCCTCCCCGTCTCGGCCGACCAGGTGAAATGCCGATCTCCTATGTCCCAACGCCAGTTGCCGACGTGGGCGATGCGCTGGGCGACCTCGAGCTCGTCGAGGCTGGCCTCGAGCGCCGATCGGGCCGCCTCCTGCTCGGAGACGTCACGGGCCACCGCCAGGTACCCGTCGCCGAAGCGACAGGCCCGGATGGCATAGGTGACGGTCGTGTCTTCTCGCTGGACCCGGAACGAGTCGAGGGCCAACGGGCGTCCGGTCCGGGTCACCTCGGCCAGGGCCTCAAACAGGCGTCCGTCGTCCGGACCGGGATGGAGGCCGAACACGATGGGCTCGCCCGCGGTGGCCCCGGCCACGCCCATGGCTGGCGAATTGGCGTAGTCGATCACGAACTCCACGATCTGCCCGTCGTCGTCGCGGACCGCCCGGGCGATGGTGACTGCGTCGGGCATGTTCTCGAGGGCGGCGCCGAGTCGGGCCTGGGCGCTGCGCTCGACCAGGAGGGTGCGCAACACGGCTTGGCTGCACACCGCGGCGATATCGAAGAGCAGCGAGCGGTCGGCGGAGCTGAACGACCGTCGGGGCCCGTAGGCCACGACCACGACGGCGGCTGGGCCGATCGGGTCGCCGGCTACGGGAACCAGCGCCCACGCCTCGCCATTGGGCAGACCGACCTCGGCCGGATCGACCCCTCCGAGGGCCACGGTCAACTCGTCGCCCGAGGTCATGAACAGCGGATTGCCCAGCGTGGCTCGGTGGGCGGCGACCGCGGCACGCTGGATCGCGGGGCGCGTACCGGACGGGTCTTCGACCAGAAGCCGGGCCCCGAGAGCGCCGGCGGCGCCGGCCAACTCGTGATCGACGACCGCCCTGACCCCGTCGAGGCCTTGCGCCGCGGCGAACGCCCCGGCCAGACCCGCGACCACCTGCATCCGTCGCTCGATGGCCTTTTGAGCCGACATATCCGTCACGAATGCGGCCCATCGCAGGGGCTCGCGTTCGAGGGCGACGGCGCTGGCCAACACCGGGACCCGGTGCCCGTCGCGGTGGAAATACTCCTTCTCGAACTGCGGCGTGCGACCCTCGCTGCGGAGCAACTCGAACAGCTCGGCGTCCTGGATCTGCCACTCCGGTGGGGTGAGGGCCGAGATCGTCAGATCCTCACCGATCAGCTCACCGGCGTCATGGCCGACCAGGGCGAGGAAGGTGAGGTTGGCCTCGAGGACCCGGTCGCCCTCGCCGCTGAGGATCCCGATCACGTCGGAGGAGATCAGCCGGCGGAACCGGGCCTCGCTCTCTTCGAGAGCCAGTTCGGCCCGCCGCTGCTCGTCGACGTCGGTGACGGTGCCGATCCACTCGACGGGCCGACCGTCGGCGACGACCCGGGCGGCCCGCACTGCGACGTGGCGATACCGGCCAGTCGGGCCGTGCCAGAGCCGAACCGTGTGCTCGAATCCGACGCCTTCGGTAACGGCGGCGGACCACCGGCGCTCGGCGTCGTGGCGATCGTCCTCATGGACCGAGTCGAGCCACGACCGGGCGCCGTCGGTGCCAGGAACCCTGCCGGTGTAGGTCGCCCACCTGGGCTGGGGCCCCACGAGCGTTCCGAAGTGGTCGACACTGAACACGACCGAGCTGGACGACTCGACCAGCGATCGGAAGCGGCGCTCGCTGGCCTCGACCGCTTCCTCGGCCATCCGACGATCGGTGACGTCGATCACCACGCAGCCAATGCCCCGGCGCCCGCCCCCCAGATCGACCGGATAGAGGTTGGTCACCGACCATTTGGTGAACGGCCCGCCGGTGCCCGAGGGCGCGTCGGTCACGTCGACGCCGTATACCCCCATTCCGGTCTCGAGGACCTTCCTCATCTCGTCCACCAGCCAGCTCGGAAACGTCGGGAGTAGCTCAGGCAGACGGCGGCCCAGATGATCGGCGATGGACCGCTCGTTGGCGTCGGCCAGAGCCTGGTTGACGACCAGGAACCTCAACTCGTCGTCGAGCAGGCCGACGCCCACCGGCGAGCCGGCCAACAGGGTGTCGAAGATCCGCCGCTGCTCCTCCTCCCGGCGAACCGAGTCCTCCAACGCCGCTGCGGTCCGGCGAGTTCGGTCGATGAGGCCGATCACCAGGGCCGCACCGATCGGGAACATGACGACGCCGGCGACGACGACCCAATCGACCTCGTCGGTGACGCCCCTCAGCGAGAGTGCGGCCCACGCCATGACGACCGAACTGGCGACTGCGGCGACCAACGCGAAGGCGCGGCGGGACGGGAGGCGACTGGATGCTGAATGAGGCTTCATCGGGGTTACCCCAGTGGCCAGGCGGCCATCCTGGCGGAGGTCCATTCTGGCTGGCCAGGCTGACGACTGCGTCGGGATCCGACTCGGGTCAGCTGGCGAGTGCGGGCACCCCCAGATGAGCGTTGGCGCCGTCACGCCCGTTGACCCGGATGCCCCGCACCCCGGGGTGCCCGATCAGGACCGATGCCGCCGCGTCCAACGTCGGGGAGCCTTCGACCCCCTCGAGGTCGACCACGCCATCGACGACGCTGAGCCCGGTGATGGCCCGCGCGCCCCGAGTGCGCCGGTCGGCGCTGAGGGCCACCCTCACCCTTGCTTCGGCCAGCAGGGCGCGGGCGTCGGTGTCGTCACTGCGGAGCCGGGCCGGCGCACCCATGACGAACCGCATCCAGCGCGCCACCTCGACACGGTTGCGCCACGACCACGCCACCACCGCACTCACAGAAGCTCGGATCAACCATGCCCGAATGAACCGTCGCATCAGTCGCATGAGCCACCAATTCCCGGTGCCGGGCCGGTTCAGACACGCGCCTGTCCGACGTGGGCCGCTCTCAGCCCCGATGGGATCCATTGGCGCGAGGAGGCCCGAGGACCAGCTCGAACCACACCGCCTTGCCCGACGCCCGGGGCTCGACCCCCCAGCTGTCCACCAGGGCCTCCACGAGTTGCAACCCTCGTCCGCCGCGCTCGTCGAGTGGGTCAGGACGGCGACGAACGGGGACCCCTTCGGCATGATCGACGACGCTCACCCGAATGCCTCCGACGGTCGGTCGGACCTCCACGGTGACCTCATCGGCGCCGGCAGCCATGGCGTTGGCCACCAATTCGGTGGTCGCGACCTGTGCTTCGTCGCAGTCATCCACGCCGGCCAAGGCGCGAAGGGAGTCGGCCACAAAGTGCCGAGCCGCCCGGATCTGACGCGTGTCGGCCCCAAAGGTCATCGACCGTTCGGTGTCGGTCACGTCAGGCAACGGTGGTAGTCGGCACGGAGAATATTCGTACTATCGGACGAGAACGGGCTGGCCCAAACCTTCACCCGTCTCGACGCGCTTGGTCACCGACCGTACCCATTGGTCAGTCGACACTCAGGGCACTGCGATCGGCCGGCGCGCCACCCGTCGGGTTCGACCGTGGCGAACGCTGGGTGCTCGAACACCCGGTGGAGCGCCGATTCCAGATCGGGCTCGATCAGGTGAAGATGCTCACGCCGCCCGGGCCCACCAGGAGGCCACCCACGATGAGCAACACGCCGTAGGCGACCTGGCCTCGTACGAGGGCCACGATCCCGGCAATGACGAGCACGACAGCTGCGATCCACAAGATGAATTCCATGCTTTACCTGTTGACCTGATCGTCGCCGTTCAAACCAGGCGATGCCCGCGGTCAAGTGCGCCCCCCAGCCGGATGGCAGCCCGGATGACGGCGAGATGCGAGTAGGCCTGGGGCACGTTGCCCAGCGCTCGTTCGGTTGCCGGGTCGTACTCCTCCGAGAGCAGACCAGTGGGGCCAGCCAGGTCCACCAGGGCCCGGAACAGATCGAGGGCATCGTCGAGCCGGCCCACCGCGATGTAGGACTCGATGAGCCACCCGGTGCACAGGTGCAGGCCCCCTTCCGAGCCCGGTAAGCCGTCGTCGCCTACATAGCGGAACACAGTGGGGCCCCGACGCAGGCCGAGCTCGACCGCCTGCATGGTCGCCACCACACGAGGATCGTCCGGGGCGAGCAGGCCCGAGAGACCGACCTGCAGCGCGGCCGCATCGAGGTCGACGCCGTCGTAGGCCGCGGTGAAGGCGCCCACCTCGGGCTTCCACCCCCGGGCCAGGGTCTCCTCGCCGATGGCGGCGCGTAAGGCGCGCCATCGGTCCGGTACCGCTCGCCCCAACGCTTCGTGGACGGCGATGGCCCGATCGACCGCGATCCAACTCGTCACCTTGGAATGGACATGGTGGCGAGGTGCGCGTCGTACCTCCCATATGCCGTGATCGGGCTGCTCCCAGCGGGCGGCGACAGCGTCGACCATGCCCGACAGCAATGCGAAGATGGCTTCGGAGGGTTGATGACCCCCCCGCACGAGGCGGGCGATCAACTCGACCACCGGCCCGAACACGTCGGTCTGGACCTGGAGGGCCGCGGCGTTACCGATACGCACCGGCCGGCTGCCGGCATAGCCCGAGAGCACCTCGATGCTGCCTTCGGCACCAGGGGCGTGTCCGCTCACCGAGTACAAGGGTCGCAACAGCTCGGGGGCTCCCTCGTCCCGTTCGCGATCGGCCAACCAGGCCAGAAAGTCCAGGGCCTCGCGGTGGCTGCCCAGCTCGACCAGCGCTTCGCAGGTCATCGCCGCGTCGCGGATCCAGCAGAAGCGGTAGTCCCAGTTACGGACCCCGCCGACGGTCTCGGGCAGGCTCGTCGTCGCCGCGGCCAGCAGGGCGCCCGTCGGCTCGTGACGCAACGCCGCCAGCAGCAACGCGCTGCGCCGGACCGCATCGGCGGCCACATCGGGGACGTCGAGAGCGTCGACCCACGATGTCCAGTAGTCAGCAGTCATCGCTCGCCGGACGGGTTCGGGCGGCAGGTCCGGCCCCTGGGGGCCGCATCGAAGCTCGATCACGACTGGCTGGTCGGGCACCAGCTCGACGACCGCTCGGGCCCGCTGATGGACTCCCTCCTCGAAGATCTCCCAGGTGAGCCCGGGCGAGACGACCACGAGTTGGTTTGGCGCTCCGACGATGTCGAGGCCACCTGGCGTCGGATGCATGCGGGTCGGTAGCCGACCGAAGTCGAGGCGGGGGGCGAGCTCGACGACGACGACACCCTGCCCGCTGAGCACCCGGACCAGGGAGCTGTGGCCATCGACGGTGTCGGTGGGAGGTCGAGCCAGGTAGTCGATCACCTTCACGTGAGACCACCGGGTCTCGAGCACCATCGTGTCGCCGAGATAGCGCTGGCCCACCGGCATCACCGGTATCGCCGGGCTCACAGAGAAGTAGCCAGCCGCCGGTCCGCCCAAAAGTTCGGCGAACAGCGCCGGGGAGTCGGGTTGGGGATGACAGAACCAGGTCACCCGGGCGTCAGGGGTCACCAGGGCCGTATTGCGCTGGTCCGACAGCAGACTGTGACGCTCGATGGGCGGCGCCGACTCGCCCTGGACCCAGGACCGCCGGATCTCGAAGAGCGCTGCGAGCAGGCGAGCCACTTCGTCGGGGCCGTCGATGCGAAAGGCCGCCGCGGTGGGCCCCGGGCCGACCTTCACGCCGACGTCCGGTCCGTGCAAGGTCAAGAAACCCGCCTCGTCGGTCTGGTCGTCACCGAGGAACAGCACCGCACCCACGCACAGCTGTTGACGCAACGAGTCGAGAGCCGCGCCCTTGCTCATCTCGGTGACGGCCAGCTCGACCACTTGCTTGCCGTGATGGGTGAACACTCCGGGCGTCGCGCCCGGCCCGTCCACGATCCGACGGACGGCTGCCGCGGCGGCACCCGGCTCGACGTTGCGGTAGTGGAAGGCGACGCTCGCCGGCTTGAGCTCGAGGAAGGCCCCGTCGGTCACCGCGGTGACGTGCGACAACTCGGCGGCTACCACTCCCAACCGCTGACGCTGATCGTCGGGGAGGTCGTCGACGAACCCGACGTCGAACTCCGACCCGTGGCTGCCCACCAGGTGGACCTCTTCGGGGAGTCGGCTGAGCACCGCCAGGTCACGCAGCGCCCGGCCCGACACCACCGCCACGTGGGTGTCGCGCAGTGCAGCCAACCCCCGCAGGGCGACGACCGCCTCCCGCCGGGGCGCCGCTCGGGTCGGGTCGGCGACGATGGGCGCCAGGGTGCCGTCGTAGTCGCAGGCCACGAGGATCGACGGGGTCCGGGCCAGGTCCACGACCCGGTGGCGCAACTCCTCACTCGACCAGCCCGACGGCGGCGGAACCGCCGACGTCACCGATGTCACCCGTGCTCCTCGGAAAGGCCCGAGCCGGCGAGGGTGTCGAGGAACGACGACGCCCAGTGGTGGACGTCACGCTCCCGCACCTGACGACGCATGACCCGCATGCGGCGCCGGATCTCGGGTGCCTCCATGGTCACGGCCCGGGCGATGGCCGACTTCACGCCGTCCAGATCGTGCGGGTTGACCTGGAGCGCGGCGCCCAACTCGAGGGCCGAGCCGGCGAACTCCGAGAGTACGAGGATCCCCATGCCGTCCACCCGAGTTGCGACGTACTCCTTGGCCACCAGGTTCATACCGTCGCGTAAGGGGGTCACCACCATCACATCGGCCGCCCGGTAGAGCGCGATGAGCTCTTTGAGGGCGAGGTGCCGATGCAGGTAGTGGACCGCCGGAAACCCCACCTGCCCGAAGTCGCCGTTGATCTCGCCGACCAAGCGCTCGACGCGTTCCCGCAGGGACAGGTATCCCCCCACTTGTTCCCGCGATGGGGTCGCTACCTGGACCATCACGGTGTCGGGGGCAGAGATGACCCCGTCGACCAACAGCTCGTGGTAGGCCCGGAGGCGCACCTCGATGCCCTTGGTGTAATCGAGGCGGTCGACCCCGAGTAGGACGGTCCCGGGTGATCCGAGACGTCGGCGCAGATCGATCCGGCGACGCTCCACATCGTCTCGCTCGGCCAGCGCTTCGTAGTGATCGACGTCGATCGAGATCGGGAACGCTCCTACCTGCACGGTGCGGCCACCCCAGCGCAAGGCGTGGGCCGGTCCGGTCGCGCCGGCGAGTCGGTGGGCCAGGACCACGAAGTTCTGGGCGGCATTGGGCACCTGGAATCCGATCAAGTCGGCCCCGAGGAGGCCCTCGACGATCTCCCGGCGCCACGGCAGCTGCATGAACAGCTCACGGGGCGGGAACGGGATGTGGAGGAAGAACCCGATCCGTACGTCGGGCCGCAGAGCTCGCAACATGGCCGGCACCAGCTGGAGCTGGTAGTCGTGCACCCACACGGTTGCACCCGGCGCGGCGACGTCGGCCACCCGCTCGGCGAAACGACGGTTGACAGTCTGGTATGCGCCCCAGGTCGAGCGTTCGTACGCCGGTGTCTCCACCGCGTCGTGATAGAGCGGCCAGATCGTCCCGTTGCAGAAGCCGTCGTAGTACTCCTCCTTCTCGGTCAGGTCGAGAGGAACGGCCACCAGTCGCACGGCATCGTCGTCGGGCAGGTCGTCCGGGGGGCCGTCAGTTTCGCCCGACCAACCCACCCAGGTCCCCTGGCGTCCGGTCATCGCTGGTTCGAGCGCCGACACCAGGCCACCCGGGCTGCGGCGCCACTCGACCACACCCCCCTCGCGGAACCGGTCGATCGGCAGTCGATTGGCCACAACCACGAGCTGCGCTGTCGACATGATCCTCCTCGCCGCTGGCGGGTCGCACGAACCCAACCCTGCCATGGCGGTTGACCCCCCGGCTGCGCCCGAAACCTGCCGGGCTCGGTAGGGTTCGGGTCCCCACCCGCCTCGGAGGCAGCACATGGCAGCGCTGGAGCACTTCTCGGTGGTCAGCTCGACCGAGCAAGACACCGTGGTCGTCACCCTGACCGGTGAGCTCGACCCCCACACCGTGGGCCTGTTTCAGGCCGCGATCGACGACGCCCTCGATGAGGGCTCGGCACTCGTGCTCGACCTCGCCGATCTCACCTTCGTCGACTCCTCGGGCATCCGGGTCCTCATCGCCACCCACAAGGCACTCGACGCCCGGGGTCAGGTGCTGGTCCTGCGCAACGTCGGCCCCCCGGTCCAGCGGGTTCTCGAGATCACCGGCCTGACCGACGTCTTCCAGGTCGAGCCCATCTTCCCTTCGTCGTGATAAGAGGCTCGAACACTGTGGGAACGGGTACCCCAACCTCAGCCCGGCAATTCCGTCCGATGTCCGCCAAGGAGAGCCCGTGACGAGCGACTCGACCACCGTGCGGATGGAAATGCCGGCGTCGACCGCGTTCGTGCGACTGGCCCGCCTCAGCGCCGCCGGGCTGGCCGCCGACCTCGGCTTCAGCGTCGAAGAGGTCGACGACCTCCGGGTCGCGGTGGACGAGCTGTTCTTCTATCTGGTCGACGATGCAGCCGGTGGAGCCATTCACATCGACTTTGCCCTGCTCGAGGACGGGATCACCGTCGAGGGCCGGCGTCCAAGCTCCATGAAGCGCACGGCCGAGTCCGCCGAGATCGACGATCTCGTCCGTGAGATCCTGGCCGTCACCGTGGACCAGTGGGAAGTCCGAGCAGACTCCGAGGCGACCTCGTTTCGGTTGGAGAAGCGTCGCCGACCTCTGCCGTGAGCGATCGGCAGTCCCCGCTCGATCCCCGTTTCGTCGACTTCGCGGCCTCCCGCGACCGGTCGCTGCGTAACCAGCTCATCGAGGACCACCGAGGATTGGCGTACCACGTCGCCGATCGCTACTCGAACCGAGGCCTCCCACTCGACGACCTACGCCAGGTCGCGGTACTCGGCCTGCTCCGATCGATCGAGCGTTTCGATCCAGCCCGGGGAGTGGCGTTCAGCACGTTCGCCCTGCGAACGATCGAGGGAACGCTCAAGGAGCACTTTCGCGACGCGACCTGGACCCTCCGGGTCCCGCGCTCGGCCAAGGAGCGCAGCGCCAACGTTCGGATCGTCGAGGACGAGCTCACCCAGCGGCTCGGACGATCACCCACGGTGGCCGAGCTGGCGGCCGAGGCCGACCTCGACCCAGACCAGGTGATCGAGGCCTTGACGACCAGTCAGGCCTATCGAACCAGCTCGCTCGATCCGCCCTCGAACGAGCCCGACGGGGCGTGGATGCCCAAGGCGCCCGACGCAACCGCGTCGTTCGACGAGGTCGACTCCCGGGTGGTGCTGGCCCCCCTCCTCGACCGACTCGCCCCACGCGAGCGAGAAATCGTCGAACTCCACTACTTCGACCATCTCTCCCAGGCCGCCATCGCCGAGCGGATCGGCATCAGCCAGATGCACGTTTCTCGTCTGCTCCGGCGCTCGCTGCTCGACATGCGCGCCGGAGGCACAGCCGACTCTGAACACTGACCGCCTGAGGTTTCGGCGTCAGACGCCCGGTCAAGAGGTCATGGGACCGGCCGCGCGAAGGGATCCGCCATGCTCGACGAGCGTCAGCGCACCGACCAGGTGCACATCAACCAGCTCTTCCGGACCTATCGGGCAACCCGAGATCGTCGGGTCCGCAACGAGATCGTCGAGGCCCACCGTTGGGTGGCGGTGAGTGCGGCCCGCCGATTCGCCAACCGAGGCGAGTCGACCGACGACCTGGTCCAGGTTGCGCAGCTCGGTTTGGTCAAGGCCGCCGAGCGATTCGATCCGGATTACGGCGCTGACTTTCCGGCCTTCGCCTTGCCCACCGTGATCGGCGAGGTCCGGCGCCACTTCCGGGACGCGACCTGGGCGGTACACGTGACTCGGCGGGCCAAGGAGCTCCACCAGGCGGTCGGCCCCGCCGTCGAAGCGTTGACCCAGGAGCTCGGCCACCCTCCGACCACCCAGGAACTGGCCACCCACCTCGGGGTCACGGTCGACGACATCCTGCGGGCCGGCGAGGCCGGCGCTGGGTACCGCGCCAGCTCGCTGACGATGGACAGCGAGTCCGACGACGAGAGCCGGGGGTCCCAATGGACAGCGGTGCCGACCACCGAGGAGGTCTCTGACCTTCGGGTGGTCCTCGCCAGCCAGATCGGCCACCTATCCCCCCGCCAACAGACGATCGTCTACCTGCGCTTCGTCGAGGAGCGCACCCAACGAGAGATCTCCGAGGTCATCGGTGTCAGCCAGGTCCACGTCTCCCGGCTCCTCCGAGAGGCTCTCGGCGCCCTGCACACGCGGCTCACCGCCGCAGGCGTCGACTTCGATGCCGTCGCCTGACCACGACAATCGAGGCAATCGGCAAGGTCTGATGCACCTGGATCCGGGGTACCTCTCGGTCCGAGACCACTCCCGCCGCGGGCGGAATGAACGCCAGCCAATCAGTCCGTAGTCCGCCCGCCCGCGCCGATCGGCACCCCCAGCATCGACGCTGGGGGTGCCGATTGTCGATCAGGATGCGTTGGCCATGACCGAGGCGAGCGCCTCGGCCAGTTCGTCTTTGGTCATCGATGCGGCGCCGTCGACGCCCGCTGCTCGAGCTTCATCGAGGAGCTCGTCCTTGGTCGAGGCAGCAGCAAGCGTGGCGCCGTCGATGGGAAGCCCGAGCTCGGCTCGAGTCTTCATGAACGGCGCCGCGATGCGGCCGAGGACCGTGCCCTCCGCACGCAACGCCGGAAAGATCTCGCTCTCCTCTTCGTCGACGTGGTGGGCGATGGCAGCCTTAGTTGCTTCCATCGCGGCCCCGAACCCAGGCTCGTCCGGGGCTAGGTCAACCATGTCCTGAAGTGACTTGCGAGCCAGATCGTGCTCGGTGTTGCCCTCCTCGAGAGCCTCCTCGCCGGTGGCCGGCGCCATCTCGGGGTAGAGCACCTCCTCCTCCAGCTTCATGTGGGCCTCGAGGGCGCTGGCCAGCTCGGCGACGAGCGGGGTGCGGGCATCGCCCTCGGCCTGGTCGATGGCTTCGAAGAGCTCCTCGACCTGCCGGTGATCAGCTTCGAGCAACTTGGTTGGATCCACTGGTCCTCCTTGGTCGGTGATCAGTTGCCGTCCGGTTCGACGGTCTCTTCGGACGTTCGGTGCTCGACGGCGCCCGCGGGCCCGTCGGCGATGCGCTGCTCGGAGTCGGCCAGTACTGCGGACGTCTGAGGCGAGGTCTTGTGGACGATCTCGCCGGTGGGACGTTCGAGGTGGGCTCGTACGAACCATTGGAATCGCTCGAGCTGGCCGGTCTGGCCAATCAAGAGGTCTTCGGTCACGGCGTCGATCTCTCCGGCTGCGTCGAGCGCTTCACGATGGCTGCCGATGACACCCGAGTAGACGGCGTCGAGCTTCGACAGGTGCTCTTGGGTCGTGCCCCGTCCGACGTCGTAGTCATCCCACGAGCGACGTCCGACGATGGCGGCTGGCGTTCCCGAGGGCTGACCTCCGAGCGAGGCGATGCGCTCGGCTACGTCATCGGCCATCAGTCGGACCGAGATCACCTGGGTGTCCATCAACTCGTGGACACCTTGGAATGACGGCCCAACCACGTTCCAATGAATGTGCTTGAGGGTGAGATGCAAATCGATGAGGGCATCGAGCCGGCCTTGGAGGAGGGCGCCCAGTCGGGCACCGTCCTCCAAGTCGACACCGGGGACGCTGAACGTTGTTTCCACGAGAACTCCTCCTAGATCGATCGGTTCGGAAGTCGGTGAGTCAGACGGTGTGACTGCGTCGGGTCGCGTTGTAGACCAGCAGGCAGACCACCGCGCCGACCACCGACCCGATGAGCCCGGACGGCTGGAACGCCCCTTCCGCAAGGTCGTTGCCGAAGATCAGCCAGCCGAGGAAGCCGCCGACGAACGAGCCGACAACGCCGAGCAGGATCGTCCCGCCGACGCCCATGGGATCGTCTCCAGGCACCAGCGCTCGGGCAACGAACCCGGCGACCAGGCCGACGATCAGGAGGGTCAACAAGAAAATCACCATGGAAATGCTCCTTCTCCACTCCTGGCCCACCCCTGAGGTGGACGGGCCTGACTGACCGTTGACGGTGCCGCTCCGGCCCAAACCTGCCCCGAGTCCAGCGGCGAGGGGGCCCAGCGGAGTGGGTTTGGCGACCTTCACCCGCGGGTACCGACCACCGTCGACGAGGGAGAGATGCCGATGATGGAGACCAGTCAGGACGCGCCGCTCGACGCGGCGCGTCTGTGTGCGCTCGTCGCCGAGGCCGTGGCCAGTGGCGCATTGGCCCACCCGGACCGCAGGGCCCGACTGCTGGCCACCTTGACCCTGCAGGATTCCGAGGTGCTCGCCGGCGCCTGGGCCCTGGTGAGGGCCCGAGCGCGGTCACAGCCCAGCCTGCTCATCGGACTCGACCTCATCCAGCAGGCTCGATCCACCGAGGTGGCCCTGCACCGACTCCTCGGCTCCATCGACTTTCCGGCGACAAGGGAGACCATCCGCCGAGCCGCTCTCGCCGGAGGCCACTCGGTGTTGGCGGAGCGGGTCACGGCCCTACCCGAGGCGATCTTCGACCGTCCGGCCGACGTCACTTCCGCCCTGCGCCATGGAGCGAAGCACTAGGCCCTCGAGGGCCGGGCCGGGTCTACTGGCCGTCGAGGTACATGCGGTAGACGTTCGTCTCTCGCCTCTGGAAGCCGACCCGCTGATAGAGCCGGTTGGCGGTAGCCCGTGACGGTCGTGAGGTGAGGTCGACCGATCGGGCTCCGACCACCCGGGCCCGCTCGACCAGCGCCCGGATCATGGCCTCGCCGACGCCTCGGCGGGTAGCCCGGTCGTCGACCACGACGTCTTCGATCCAGGACCGGACCCCAGTCGGAATCCGGAAGGTCACCAGCGACCCCATGGCAACGATCGGCCCGGCCGAATCGAGCCGGGCTACGAACAACGAAACTGCCCTGTCGGCCACCAGCGCGTCGAGCTCATGGCGTCCCAGCGCCGAGGCTGACTGCGAGAGCTGTGGGAGCAGCTGGGCAACCGCCTCGGCCAGCTCGTCGTCGACGGCGAGGACCTCTTCGACCACCGGAACGGCGTTGGGCACGGCGCCGACACTAGGGCGAAGACCCAGAGGGCTCACGGGTAGCCTCGGCCCGGTGGAGCACCTCCGGTGGTTGCGCACCCCCAAGCTCGACCGACCCATCATGATCTGCGCGTTCGAGGGCTGGAACGACGCTGGTGACGCGGCCACGTCGGCCGCTCGCTGGTTGCGCGACGAGTGGGCCCTGGAGCCGTTCGCCGAGATCGATCCCGAGGAGTTCTACGACTTCACCACGCTGCGTCCGCAGGTGCGCATCGAGGACGACCACCTGCGCCACATCGATTGGCCAGTGACCGAGCTGTCGGCAGGGCGAGCCGGCGACACCCAGACCGACGTCGTGGTGATGGTGGGCTATGAACCCCACTTGCGTTGGCGAACCTTCTGCTCAGAGGTCGTCGGGTTGGCTCGGGCGGTCGACACCCGACTTGTGCTGGCCCTCGGAGCGCTCCTCGCCGAGGTTCCCCACACCCGGCCCGTGTCGGTGGTGGGCTCGTCCCACGACCCCGCCTTGATCGACGAACTCGATCTGCGCCGATCGAACTACGAGGGACCAACGGGGATCGTCGGCGTGCTCCACGACGAGTTGGCCCGAGCCAACGTTCCGTCGGCGTCGCTCTGGGCCTCGGTCCCCACCTACGTCCCGAGCGCCACGTCACCCAAGGCCGCGCTAGCCCTGGTCCGTCGGACCGCCCAGTTGCTGGCCGTGCCGGTCACCCCCACCGACCTCGAGATCGCTTCGGCCTCCTACGAACGCCAGATCAGCGAGGTCGTCGACGACGACGACGAGATGCGGGGCTACGTGGCCCAGCTCGAAACGCACTACGAACACGACGACGAGCCGTCGAGCCGGGCCCTCATCGACGAGGTCGAACGGTTCCTGCGCGACCAACCGACTGACTGACGGACAGCTTCAGCGTGGCCAGTCTGGTCCCCACCTGCGTATGGCCCGTGAGCGCCGAGCTGATCGCGGCGCTCGACCGCCACTTCGGCGACCCGCTCGACGCCTATGTGAACGGCGCTCAGGTGTGGCTCCGCAACGACGGGCCCGACGAGCTGATGATCGAGTGGCGACTCCATCCGGTGGCCGGCTACCGGAGACCCGACGGGTGGGCCACGGACGAAGTGTTCGCCGCGGTGGCCCGCCCGCTCGCCCTCGGCGTCGAAGCCCCGGTCGGGCCCGGCGAGCTCTGGGACGGGCTCGAAGCGTTCGCGGCCTACGGCGAGGAGATCGAGCCCGCCACCTTGGCCGCAACCACCAGCCAAGCGCTCGGGATCACGCCGGCGGCCAGCGGACTGGCCGACCACGCCCGTATCGGCGACGAATGGGAGCGGACCGGCGGGCAGGTGTCGGTGATCGCCGCGTTGCTCGACCAACTCGGCGCCGGCCCCGCCTGAGCGGTCAGATCTAGGCCTCGCCGGCTTTCCAGACCCGGTCGCGAGGCCGGTCGAAGAGAACATCGACCGGTTGGCCCCGGATGGCCGCGAAGGCCGGCACCCGCCAGCGCTCGGCCCCAGCCAGCGGCGAGGGCAACGCATCCTCGGCGAACCATCCCACGTCGTCACACTCGAGCGGGTGGGCCGCAATCGCCCCACCCGTGGCTCGGCAGTGGAAGACCGCCGAGTACAGCGGGATCCGGGTGAACCCCAGCCGCATCCCGTCGAGGAGGCCGATCAGCTGCACCGGCTCGCACTCGATGCCCGTCTCCTCGCGGACTTCCTTGACCGCGACCTCGGCCGCCGAGTAGCCGACATCAGCCCACCCGGTCGGGTACAGCCAGTGGCCGGTGTCCGATCGCTTGATGAGCAGGATCTCACCGGCGTCGTTGCCCACCACCGCACCAACAGCCACCTTGGGGGTCACGTAGCCAGCGACGCCCTGGCCGACGGTGCGCAGCCATTCGGCTGAGAGATCGGCGGCGACCAGGTCGACCTCGGCCGCGGCCCGGATGTCGGCCGCGACGTGGAGGATCTCCTCGAAGCGCTCACGTTCGTAGAGGTTGTCGGTGAAGCCCAGGCCGGTACGGGCAATGCCCGCGAGAGCCTCGGCCCATCGCCGTAGATCGGCGCCGGTGACCGCGTCGGGCTCCATCGGTGCGAGGGTAGCGGCGCCTCAGGTGAGGGTGAGCTGCTGCAGGATCGCCCGCTCGGCCTCCCGCAGGTGGTCGCGGTCGGTGACCTTGTGACCACCGGTGCGGACGTAGAACACATCGACCACCTCGTCGCCGAGCGTGGCGATCTTGGCCAGACGAATGTCGAGATCGACCTCGGCCAAGGCCCGGGTGATGCGATAGAGGACGCCGACCCCGTCGGGGGCATGGACCTCGACCACCGTCGAATCTCCCGACGCCTGGTTGTCGAAGCGCACTCTCGGCGTGAGCCGCCGGGCCGTCAGCGCGGCCGACCGGCGCCGGTTGCGGACCCGGTCTGCGAGACGGGCCTCGATGGCCAGACGACCCTCGACGGCCCGGCGCACATCGGCGGCCACCGCGCCCCAGTCGACGTCGACATCGGCCGGAGCGTGGCACCGGAACCGGATCGCGGCCATGCCGTCGTCGTTGGACGACGCATCGGCGGCAACGACGCCGATGCCCGCCAGCGCGAGCGCTCCAGCCACCCGGCTGGCGACACCGACCCGGTCGGCAGTGACCACCACGATGCGCCCCCTCTCGCCGCGCACCACGGTCGCTCCGGCCGCCATGAGCTCGCGGACATCAGGGGTGGGGAACCCCTGGGGCCTGACTTCGGCGGCGTTGCCTCCTCGCAACACATAGGCGACTCGTTCGACCAGCTCGGCGACCAACTCGGCCTTCCACTGGCCCCACGCCGAGGGCCCGGTGGCGATGGAGTCGGCCTCGGTCAGCGCCGCCAACAGCTCGAGCGTTGCCAGCGAGCCGACCGCGTGGGCGACCGAAGCGATGACCTGGTCGTCACCCAGGTCTCGGCGGGTGGCGATGTCGGGAAGCAAGAGATGGTGCTCGACCAGGGTGGCCAGCACCTCGGTATCGGCCTCGTCGAACCCCATGCGGGGTGCGATCTCGCCGATGATCTGGACCCCGACGATGCTGTGGTCGCCCGGACCGCCCTTGCCGATGTCGTGGAGAAGGGCGCCGACCAGCAACAAATCGGGCCGGGCCACGGTGTCGGTCAGTCCGGCCGCGATCGATGCGGCGACACACAGATGGCGGTCGACGGTGTAGGTGTGGAGCGCGTTGCGCTGGGGCTTGGAGCGGGTGGGCTCCCACTCGGGCAGGATTCGCACCATCAGCCCACGCTGGTCGAGGGCTTCGATCACCGGAATGGCGGCCGGTCCGGTGGCCAGCAGGTCGACGAACGCCTGCCTCGCCCCCCGGGGCCAGGGGCCGTCGAACGGTGGGGTGTCGGCCGCCAGGCGATCGAGTGAGGAGCGCTCGAAACGGGCCTCGTTGGCCGCGGCCGCCGCGGCGGCCCGCAGGACCAGAGCCGGGTCGGCCTTGGGGTCGGCGCCCGCATCGACGTGCACATGGCCGTCCCGCAGCACCAGCCCGGGCCCGACCTCCCGATCTCGACGAGCCACTCGACCCCAGGGGCCAGCCAACGAAGCCCCGATACGGTCCCAGGCCTCGTCGCTGATCCAGGCCGTCGAGCGGGCAGCGGCGGCGATCGAGCCCATGAGAACGTCGGCGTCGCCCACGCCGAGCGCGCCGGCCACGTCGTCCTGGAGATCGAGGGTGAGCACGTCGCCGGCCCGACCGGTCAGGCGATGCAACTCGACCCGAGCCGCCAACAGGACCGCCTCGGCCTCGGCCAAAGCCGCTGCGTCGCCGTCGAGGAGGATCGGTCGGATCGCTTCGGCCCAGATCAAGGCGTGGGCATCACGCAGACCGCCGCGGCCCTCCTTGAGGTCGGGCTGCAGGAGAAAGGCGACCTCACCGGCTGCTTCGTGACGAGCCGCCACCTTGGCGCCCAACTCGGCCAACCACCGTTTGGACCGCTTGCGCCACTGGGCCAGGGCCCGCTCGGCCAACCCGTCGCTCAGCGACCGGTCACCGGCCAGGTGCCGAGCCGTGAGCGCAGCGGTCGCCGTGTCGAGGTCGTCCGATGCTGCTTCGAGCGCCTGCTTGGGGGTCCGCACGGCATGGCCCAACTTCAGGCCCGCATCCCAGATCGGGTACCAGATCTGGCCGGCCGTCTCGGCGACGTCCACGGCACCGTCGTGCAACAGCCAGAGATCGAGATCGCTTCCTGGCGCCAGCTCCCCTCGGCCGTATCCGCCCACCGCGACCAGCGCCAAGCCTTCGGCCCGGCCGCCGGTGGCCCCGTCGAACAGGGCCACGATCTCGTCGTCGGTGACGTCGGACAACGCTCGGCAGAACGCCCGGCCGTGACGGCTCCGATCGGCGATCACCGCATCACGCGCGACGCGGAGAGGGGATACGCCTGCGGTGTTGGTCACCTGCCCATTCTGGCGGACCGATCGTCGGCCAGAATGGGCAGGTGACCGTGCGTACCGACTGCCGGCACTTCTCGACCCGGTCGACCCCCGTCGGCGACACAATCCGGCGCTGCCGGCTCGGCGCGAACGAGGAGGTGCCCTTCGCCTGCCCGGAAGGGTGCCTGTTCTTCGAGCCCCGCTCGGTGAGCGATACCGGCTGGACCAAGGGCGACGGGTAGGAATCGGCCGCTACAGTCCGCCAGCCGCTCGTCCGGGGAGGACCCATGACCGCCGAAAAGCCGTTCCGCTCGTCGAACCGCGGGCGCCCGACGCGCCCCAACCTGGTCTTCGTCATGGCCGACGACCTCGGATGGGCCGACCTCGGTTCGTACGGCTCGCCGGACATCTCGACGCCCAACATCGACCGCCTCGGGGCCCAAGGCCTCCGCCTGACCGACGCCTACTCCAGTGGCGCGGTGTGCTCGCCCACCCGCTTCGCGCTCTACACCGGTCGCTACCCGGGACGGATACGAGGTGGCCTCGAAGAGCCGATCTTCATGCCCGACCCCGAAGTCGGTCTGCCTCCCGAACACCCGACCCTGCCGTCGCTGCTGGCCGCCGTGGGCTACGAGACGGCGATGTTCGGCAAGTGGCATTGCGGGTTCGCTCCGGAGTTCGGGCCGACCAAGAGCGGGTTCGAGACGTTCTGGGGCAACCACGACGGTGGTATGGACTACTTCTCCCATCGAGGGATGCGCGGACAGATCGACACCTACGACGGCGCCGAGCCAGTCGAGGTCGACGGGTACTACACCCATTTGGTCACCGACAGGGTCGAGTCGTTCCTCGACGGCCGTCACGATCGTGGCGAAGATCGGCCCCTGCTCCTGCACGTGAACTACACCTCGCCCCACTGGCCCTGGGAAGGCCCGGGTGACCGGGTCGAGAGCGAGCGCATCAAGGCCCTCGTCGACGGCGGTTTCCCTCCGGCCATCGTCCACCAGGACGGGGGCGACGTGGCCAAGTACGCCGAGATGGTGGCCGACCTCGACGCCTGTGTCGGGCGGCTGCTCGATGCCCTCGACCGCAATGGGATGACCGACAACACCCTGGTGGTGTTCACCTCGGACAACGGCGGTGAGCGGTGGTCGCACATGTGGCCCCTGGTGGGCGAGAAGGGCGACCTCACCGAGGGCGGTGTGCGGGTGCCGTTGGTGGCCCGCTTCCCCGGCTACATCGAGCCCGCTCAGGTCAGCGATGGTCCGGTGATCACCACGGACTGGACGGCCACGTTCCTGGAGTTGGGCGGGGCCACTCCCGACGCCGACCACCCCCTCGACGGGGTCAGCCTGGCCGGCTGGCTCTTCGACGGCGACGAATTCCCTCACCACGATCTGGCCTGGCGCACCCGTCAGCAGGGAGCGCTGCGCCGCGACGGTTGGAAGCTGGTGCGCGACGGCCGCGGTGGCGAGCACCCGGTCGATCGCCTTTACCGCCTGGGCGACGGGGGACGGGAGAAGGCCAACCTGATCGGCCTCTTCCCCGACCGAGCGGCCGAGTTACGAGAGGCCTACGAGGCCTTCGAGGCCAGCCTCCTGCCTTACCCCGAGCGCCCCGGTCCGCCCCCACTGCTCGAGGGCGTGACCCCGCCGCCGGGCTTCGAGTTGCCCGGCGGCGTCGGCAGCCGGGCCGGCGGGGGCGTGGGCGGCCCCGCCTGAGCCGACTCGTATCTCGGCCGAGGAGGCCGCGCCCCTTCACCGGGAAAGATCTCGGCGAAGGCCCTCGGCGTACGAGCGGAACCCGGCGACCAGGTCGACGTCGTCGGGGTCGAGCAGCCATTGGGCCGTCAACCCGTCGCTCATGGCCAGGATCTCAGCGGCTTTGACCATCGGGTCGAAATCCTTGCGCAACTCGCCCCGCTCCTGACCGGCGATGAGGAGTTCGGCGACCCGAGACCGCATCGATCGAAAGCGCTGAACGAAGAACGGGTGGGCCGGCTCGCCGGGATCGAGGCTCTCGGCCAGCAGCACCATGAACAGCCGGGCCAGCCCGCCTCGTTCGACGATTCCTTCCCCGAACTCGGCGAATCGGACGAGGAACTCCTGGCCTTCAGGCCCGAAGAGGGAGTCACCTCGGGCCATGGCCTGCACGTCGCGCTCGGCCACGACGGCCAGCAGGAGCGCCCGCTTGGATCCGAAGTGGTGAAGCAACCCAGCCTCGGACATCCCCACTTCGGCGGCCAGGTCAGCGATGGCCGTGCCCCGCCATCCCCGCCGGGCGAAGAGCACAACCGCAGCATCGAGGATCTGCTGGCGCCGAACCTCGCCACGAGCTTGGCGAGACCCCTTCGGCGGTGGCACCAGATCCAGGTTACGGCACCGTCATTGACCGAGTACGCACTCGGTAATACCCTCCTGCGCCACAGACGTACGAGGGGGAACATCGATGTCAGATACCGAGCCCAAGACCAATCGGTTCAGCCGCAGGCAGTTCGGGGCGGGAGTGGCCGCAGCCGGGGGTGTCGCCTTCGTCGCTGGGGGCATCGCCGCGAGTGCGCTGAACGACGAGTCAACGGCGACAGCCGCTGCGCCGGCCGCCAATACGCTCGACGGCACCAAGCCCTCGCCGGGTGAGACGCCCTTTGACGGTGCGACTTCGGCGGCGCCGAGCGGCCAGCCGAACATCGTGTTCATCCTGGCCGACGACATGGGCTTCGGTGACGCCAGCTGCTACGGGGCCCCGAGCTGGAGCACCCCGGCCATCGACCAGCTCGCTCGCGACGGCATCCGATTCACCGACGGCTACGCCACCTCGGCGGTGTGCTCGCCTACCCGCATGGCCCTCTACACAGGTCGCTACCCGGGACGGCTCAAGGGTGGTCTGCTGGAGCCCATTGGCTTCAACGCCACTGAAGGTCTGCCCACAGACGAACCAACGATCCCAAAGCTCCTCCGCGCCGCTGGCTATCACACGGCGATGATCGGCAAGTGGAACTGCGGCTTCCTCAGCGCCGGCTACAGCCCCATCCGCAGCGGGTTCGACGAGTTCTTCGGGAGCTACGACAACAGCGTGGACTACTTCAGCCACAAGAACACCTTGGGTGAGGTCGACCTCTACGAAGGCGAACAGCTCGCCGATCAGCCCGGGTACTACACGGAGCTGGTGACCGACCGGGCCGTGAAGATCATCGACGAGCGCAAGAACGAGCCCTTCTACCTCCAGGTCAACTACAACGCACCCCACTGGCCCTGGGAGGGACCCGACGACGAGGCCGAGAGCGCCCGACTCGATGCCAAGACCATGGGGCTCCTGCACCAGGACGGGGGCTCCCTGGAGGTCTACGCCCGAATGATGGCCTCGCTCGATGACGGAGTGGGGAAGATCCGTCAGGCTCTTTCCGACGCGGGGATCGCCGAGCGCACCATCGTCGTGTTCTCCAGCGACAACGGTGGCGAGGAATGGTCGTACATGTGGCCGCTGGCCGGAGCCAAGTTCGGCGATCACGAGGGCGGAATCCGGGTTCCCTTGGTGGTGGCCTTCCCCGGCCACGTGTCCGGGAACCAGTACTCCGACACCGTCGTGGACACCATGGACCTCGCCGCCACCTTCCTGTCCCTCGCCGGCACCGACCCGGATCCGAGTCGACCGTTGGACGGAACCGATCTTGCGCCGTGGCTCTTCAACGGCGCCCAAGCCCCGTCCCGGGACCACTGTTGGCGGCAGCGCAATGGGTGGGGGGCGTTGCGCCGGGGCGAGTGGAAGTACGTGAAGAATCCAGGCGGAGGCTCGGGCCCTGCGGGAGCCGCCGGCGACCGCCTCTATGACCTCTCGGTAGACCCCCGCGAGGGCGCCGACCTCTTCAGTCGTGAGCCGGAGATCGCCGCCGAACTGAAGGCGGCGTGGGATACCTGGAACGCCGAGATGCTCCCCTACTCCTGATCGCCGTCGGCGAAGAAGGCCCCCAGCCCGGCGAAGAACGCCGACCTGAACATCACCTGGCAACCCTGCGGGAGAACCCGCGCCAGCCGCGCCGCGTCGAGGTGTGACGCGAACCCCATCACCCGCCGCGAACCAGCGACCGACGACACCACGTCGAGCACGCCTGGACGGGACAGATCGACCACCACCAGTTCGGCATCGAGGTCGTCGGCGGCGCCGGCCAACTCGGCGGGCGTGGACACGAACCGGGTGCCAGGCGAGGCGGCCGCGATCTTCGACCGGTCCATGAGGTCGGGCACATAGCCGACGACTCGCACGTCAACCTTCCGTCCGATGACGGGCCAGGTGGGCCCGGGCCTTGGCCGCACCCCACACCAGGCCGAGTTCTCCCAGAGCCGGGTCGAGGTCGGCGAAGGTCATCGGCGTCAGACCATAGAGGTCGTCCGGAAAATGCTGGACCTGGTAGGCCGAGCGCTCGACCGGAGCCACGCCGGCATCGGCCAGGACTGCAGTCGGAAACCGCACCGCCTGGCGAACGATGCCAAGGGGGCTGGCCCGTTGCTCGTCGACTCCGAGCGCGAAGAGCGCTTCGAGGGCCGGGACCACCTCGTCCACCGCCGCCCGACCGGCGGCCGCCGCCGCCTGGTCGAGGGGCGACATGTCGGTGGCCCCGCTCGACGCGACCACCGACACAACCGAGCGAACGACCCATCGCGCCAACCCATCGCCCACGGCATCGACCAGCTGGGCCGACACCTGGGCCAGGACGACATCAGGGTCGTCCGACCACGGCTCGCTCAGCGCAAGGCCTCGTTGAGGTTGCCCGAGCGGAAGCCCTCGAGATCTACGGTCACGTACCGGTAGCCGGCACGACGCACCGCGGCGACCACCTCGGGGGCCCTGGCCACCGCTGCGGCCAGCTCGGTGACGTCGAACTCGACCCGGGCAGTGTCGTCGTAGTGGCGAACCCGAAGCTGACCGAACCCCAGCCGACGTAGGGCCGACTCGGCCCGAGCCACCCGTCCGAGGAGCTCGACCGTCACTGGGGTGCCGTAGGGGACCCGGGAGGCCAGACACGCGGCGGCCGGCTTGTCCCACGTACGCAAGCCGAGCCGGCGCGACAGGTCCCGAACGTCAGCTTTGGTGAGCCCGGCCTCGACCAAGGGGAACCGCGCGCCACCCTCGATGGCCGCTCTCTGCCCGGGTCGGTGGTCGCCCAGATCGTCGAGATTGACGCCGAGGACCACGGTGGCTCGGCGCTCGGCGGCAATCGGTGCCAGTACCGACATGAGCTCGGCCTTGCAGTGGTAACACCGATCGCCGTCGTTGACCGAGTAGGCCCTCGACGCCAGCTCGTCGGTGGCCACCGCCCGCCAGTTGAGCCCCCACTCGGCGGCCAAGGCGGCCACGTCGGCCTCCTCCTCGGGGGCCAGCGAGGGGGATACGGCAGTCACGGCCAGTGCCGCCGCGGGGCCGAGCACGTCGTGGGCCACCGAGGCCAGCAGGGCCGAGTCGGCACCCCCGGAGAACGCCACCACCACCGAGCCGAGATCCTCGAGGGCCCGACGCAGACCGCCGAGCACCCGGTCGTTGGACACCGGAGCCCACGACGTCACGTCAGACCGACCTCTGCCAGTACATCGTCGAGGGTGCCGACGACACCGGTGTAGAACGGCCCGAATTCGGCGAAGCGGGCCGAAGCCCGGTCGTAGCGCATGGTGTAGACGCACGCCTTGAGGTCGTCGGGATGGAGCCCGAACAGGGTCACCCCCCACTCGAAGTCATCGAGCCCGGTCGACCCGGTGACCAGCTGCACGATGCGCCCGGCGAAGGTCCGCCCCGAGGCCCCGTGCTCGTACATCAACTCCTTGCGGTCATCGAAGGGCAGCTCGTACCAGTTCTGCTCGACCGCCCGACGCTTGGACATCGGGTAGAAACAGAACGCGGCCTTTCCCTCGGGCGGGAGCTGGGGATGCAGACGAGCTTCCTTATGGGCGTCGGGCACCCCGGCGGCGTACTCGGACAACTCGGTCAGCGAGACATATGAGTAGGTGAGCGAAACCCCAGCCTGGCGGACTGCGGTCTGAAAAGCCCGCAGTCGGCGCACGTCTGGACCGAGGGCGACGAAGCCGATGTCGGCCTTGTGGCCAAGCACGGCAACGTTGACGACCTGGTGATCGTCGTTGCTAGCGGCCTTGACCGCCTGGCGCAGTCCTTCGGCATCGGTGCGCTCGTCGACGGTGCCGAAGAGGTGCAACACCGCCCAACCTTGCGACGGTTCCAACGCCTCGGTCATCGCCTCACCCTAGGGCCCCTCCGCGACAACGAGGAAGGGCACCCCGCTTGGGGTGCCCTTCCTGGGTCGACTCGTGACGGAGTGCTCTAGAGCACACCGACGCGGAAGTTGGTGTCGAGACCGACGAGGTAACGACCGGTCCGCTCGTAGTTGTTCTCCTGGACACCCATGTGGGCGCAGAGCACGAGCACGTCGCGATAGATGCGCTCGAGGGGGTTGCCCTTGAAGATGGCCGTCGTCGCACTGGCCGAATGGAGTCGGCGGATGACCTCGGCGCAGGTCCGAGCCGTGTACGAGTTGTTCAGCTGCGACAGGGCCAGGCGTTCATCGGTGATCGGCTTCCCGGCAAGCGCATCTTCCCACCCAGAATCGATGACCTCGTAGAGCCAGGTCCGCACCGAGCGCAACATGGCCTCGGCCTCGGCCAGCTGGTGCTGGATCACGCCTCGTTCCCGCAGCGTCTGCACGCCAGCGGAGTCACCGAAGACACCGAGCGTGCGCTGCGGAAGGGCCGAGCCGACGGCCTCCTGACCGACGATGCCGGCGCCGGGGGTCGGTCCCGGCAGGTTGCGGCCTCCGGCGAAGGGAGCTGCGCCTTCCGGCGTCGAAATGGTTCCAGGACCACCAGCGGTGCCAGTTGGCGTCGGGCCACCGGTGGGCACACCCATGCGCAGGGCCTTGGTGTACATGATGTCGAGGAAGGCCTCGACTGCATGGCGGGCCATGCCGACCGCGACGATGGAGTGGCCACCGAGGCGAACCGGGTAGTTGTTGGTCAACTGGGGCTCAGCACCGAAGATCCGGAACGTCCAGTCGTCGGGGACGAACGCATCGGTCGCCCGGTAGCGGCCGCTGAAGGTGCCCGAGAGTCCGGTGGTGTTCCACGAACCCTCGACCGCCTCGGTGTCTTCCTTGCGGAAGAAGCACGACCACATCACCGGCATGCCGTTCTCGCCGATCTTGGGCGCGTCGGTCTCTTCGTCCCAGACCATGAAGCCGCCGATGGGCCGGGTCGAGTGCTGGTAGTTGGACGCCCAGGCCCACTCGCCGGTGACCCGGTAACCGCCGTCGACCTTGATGCCCCGACCGGTCGGGCCCGGCGAGCCGGCGGTGACCATGTACTGGCTCTCGAAGACCTCCTTGGCCCCCTTCTCGTTCATGAAGGCCGAGAGCGACCAGGCGGCCGAGCTGGTCAGCAGCGACCATCCGGCGCTGGCGTCAGCGAAGGCCAACACCTCCATTCCCTCGAAGAACGAGGTGTAGTCGATCTTGCCGCCACCGATCTCGTCGGATCCGAGGGCCTGCCAGAGACCCGTGTCGCCGATGCCCTTGACGATGTGGTCGGGCAGGCGCTTGTTGGCCTCGATCTCATCGGACGCAGCCCGGATCTGGGGAACCAGCTCCCACGCCATCTCGACGGCGCGACGCCCCTCGGGGGTCGGCTCGGTGCGACGGAACGTCGGGTAGGCCGGGTAGGGGTACTTGTGGATTTCCTCGTCAGCCATGTGGGCTACCTCCGGGTTGCACGCGACACCGATTGAACACTGGGACCGGTCACCGTAACAGAGTTCGGTACGGCTGCAACAGCGCGTATCAGCGCCGGGGCGGACCGCTCGATCGGCGGACCACGAGCTCGGTCGGAAGGACCACCGACCGGGGTTGGCGGGCCTCGCGTTTGACGGCCAAGAGCTCCAGCAGCAGGCGAGCAGCGGTGGCGCCGACCTCGTAATGAGGGATGCGCACCGTGGTCAGTGGCGGATCGAGCTTGTCGACGAAGGGCATGTCGTTGTAGCCGACTACCGAGACGTCTTCGGGGCAGCGACGCCCCTCGGCCCGAAGGGTGTCGAGCACTCCCAAGGCCAGCAGATCGTTGGCTGCCACCACCGCCGTGCTGCCCGAATCCCGGGCCAGGAGGTCGACCATGGCCCGGGCCCCCGACTCGACGCTGAACGCCGGGCACACCACGACCTGGTCGTTCTCGACGTCGAGGCCATGGGCCGCCATGGCTGAGCGGAACGCCTCCAGGCGCGTGAAGCCAGTCGACAGATCCTGTGGGCCGGCCACATAGGCCACCCGCCGGTGCCCGAGACCGACGAGATGGTCGATCACCGCAGTCGTGCCTCGGCCATCATCGGTCGTCACCGTCGACACATCGGTTCGGCTCGTGCGCCGGTTGGCCAGTACCACCGGGTAGCCGGACGCCAACGCCACGTCGACCGCCTCGTGGCTACGCCGGGCCGTGGCCAGGATGAACCCGTCGACGCTCCGGCGCAGGAACGCGTCGAAGCGAAGGTGCTCCGCCACCGAGTCGTTGTCCGTGTTGGCGATCAGCGCGGTGTAGCCGACCTCGGACAGCACGTCTTCGATGCCCCGGACGATCGGCGGGAACAACGGGTTGGTGAGATCGGGGATGATCACACCCACGGTGTAGGAGCGCCGGGTCCGCAGGCCCCGGGCGAAGTGGTCCGGCACATAGCCCATCCGCCGGGCCTCGCGCAGGATCCGGTCGGCGGTCTCGACCCGCACGAGATGTCGGGACTCGGGGTTGAGCGCCCGGGACGCAGTGGCCACATGCACACCCGCCGCGTCGGCGACATCCTTCAGCCGAGCCGTCCCCGCCATCGGACCACCGTAACAGCGGTCGAAAACGGGCCAGGCCCCGGAACATCCGGCGAACGGACGACCCGGGGCCTGGCCCCCACGACGAGCGACGGGGCCGAGGGCCTAGAAGTCGTCCATACCGGCGCCGGCGCCGGCGCCGGCGGCATCCTTCTCGGGCTTGTCGACGATGACCGCCTCGGTGGTCAAGAAGAGGGCAGCGATCGACGCTGCGTTCTGCAGTGCCGAGCGGGTCACCTTGGCCGCATCGATGACCCCAGCCTTGACCAGGTCCTCGTACTCGCCGGTGGCTGCATTGAGCCCGTCGTAGGCGTTGGGCAGGTTGCGGACCCGCTCGACCACGACGCCGCCCTCGAGGCCGGCGTTGACCGCGATCTGCTTGAGCGGCTCCTCCAGAGCCCGAGCAACCAGCCGGGCACCGGTGGCCTCGTCGCCCTCCAGGTCCTCGACCATCTTGAGCACCGCGGCCTGGGCCCGCACCAGGGTGACGCCGCCCCCGGGCACCACGCCCTCCTCGACGGCGGCCTTGGTGGTGGACACCGCGTCTTCGATGCGGTGCTTCTTCTCCTTGAGCTCGACCTCGGTGGCCGCGCCGACCTTGATCACGGCGACGCCGCCGGACAACTTGGCCAGACGCTCCTGGAGCTTCTCGCGGTCGTAGTCCGAGTCGGTGTTGTCGATCTCGGTCTTGATCTGGTTGACCCGACCCTTGACGTCGTCTTCGGAGCCAGCACCCTCGATGATCGTCGTCTCGTCCTTGGTGATGACCACCTTGCGGGCCGTGCCCAGCAGGTCGAGGGTGACGTTCTCGAGCTTCAGGCCGACCTCCTCGGTGATGACCTGGCCGCCGCTGAGGATGGCCATGTCCTGGAGCATGGCCTTGCGCCGGTCGCCGAAGCCGGGGGCCTTCACCGATGCCGACTTGAAGGTGCCTCGGATCTTGTTGACCACCAGCGTGGCCAGGGCCTCTCCCTCGACGTCCTCGGCGATGATGACCAGGGGACGGCTCGACTGCATGACCTTCTCGAGCACGGGCAGCAGGTCGCGCACGGCGGAGATCTTCGAGCCGACGAGCAGGATGTAGGGGTCCTCGAGCACGGCCTCCATCCGCTCGGAGTCAGTGACGAAGTACGGCGAGATGTAGCCCTTGTCGAAGCGCATTCCTTCGACCAGGTCCATGTCCATCCCGAAGGTCTGCGAGTCCTCGACGGTGATGACGCCGTCCTTGCCCACCTTCTCGATGGCCTCCGAGATCAGGTCGCCGATCTCGTTGTCGGCCGCCGAGATGGAGGCGACCTGGGCGATCTGCTCCTTGGACTCGGTTTCGACCGAGAGGCCCTTGATGGCCTCGACTGCGGTGACCACCGCGGCCTCGATGCCCTTCTTGAGGCTCATCGGGTTGGCCCCGGCGGCCACGTTGCGCAGGCCTTCTCGCACCATGGCCCACGCCAGGACGGTGGCAGTGGTGGTGCCGTCACCGGCGACGTCGTCGGTCTTCTTGGCCACCTCTTTGACCAGCTCGGCACCGAGCTTCTCGTAGGGATCTTCGAGGTCGATCTCCTTGGCGATGGAGACCCCGTCGTTGGTGATCGTCGGGGCGCCCCACTTCTTTTCCAGGACCACGTTGCGGCCCTTGGGACCCAGGGTCACCCGGACGGCGTCGGCGAGCTGGTTCATCCCGCTCTCGAGCCCACGGCGAGCCTCGGCATCGAACGCGATGAGCTTGGACATGCTTCCTCCTGCAGGGATGTTCGTTAGCACTCTCGATTGGTGAGTGCTAATGCAACCACCTCAGCGAGAGGCTCGCAACCTGTCAGGACCCGGAGGTGACGCCTTCGACCAGCTGAGCCAGGATGGCGGCCAATCCGTCGGGGTCGAACGGCTTGGTCACGTACTCGTCTGCTCCCAGTTCGTAACCCCGCACCAGATCGCCCTCGCCGGTGAGGCAGGTGAGGATCAGGACGCGGGCGTCGGGAGCCAGCCCCCGGTCACGCATCTCGCGCAACACCCCGAAGCCGTCGAGGGCCGGCATCATCAGGTCGAGGACCAGGATCTCGGGGGCTGCCGCTTCGAGGGCCACCAACGCCGACGCACCGTCGGCTGCCTCCCGAACAGTGTGGCCGTAGTCCTCCAAGGTGAAGGCAAGCATGGCCCGGATGTCAGGATCGTCGTCGACCAGCAGCACGTCCGCCATGGAGAACTTGTCGGTCCGAAGGTCCGACGAGTTGAGCAATTCAGGCCGATCGACCCACTCACTTGCGGAACGTTGCGGTGGCGATGACCATCTCGTCATGCCACCGGGACCAATGCGCACGTTTCTCGCCGACGAGTTCGACTGCGCTCGCTTGGTCGCGGCCAAGGGCACCGTCACCGTGTCGGTCTGCCTTCCTGCTCGCGACGAGGCGCCGACCATCGGCCCGATCATCGAGACGATCGTCGCCGAGTTGGTCGAGCGCCACCCGCTGGTCGACGAGGTCGTCGTCATCGACGACGGTTCCCAGGACCAGACGGCCGCCATCGCTGCCGCCGCGGGAGCAGTCGTGGTGCGGGGCGACGAGGTCCTGGCCGAACTCGGTCATGGCCAGGGCAAGGGCGACGCCCTGTGGAAGTCGCTGGTGGTCAGCACCGGCGACATCGTGGCGTGGTGCGACGCCGACGTCACCGACTTCGACCCCCGATTCGTCACCGGCCTGGTGGGACCGCTGCTGACCCACCCTCATCTCGAGTTCGTCAAGGGGTTCTACGAGCGTCCGCTCGACGGCCGTCCCGGCGAAGGCGGCCGGGTCACCGAGTTGGTGGCCCGACCCGTCCTCGCCCTCCTCTTCCCCCACCTGACCTCCATCGTGCAACCACTGGCGGGCGAGTACGCCGGACGGCGACGGCTCCTGGAGCGCCTCCCCTTCGCAACCAGCTACGGGGTCGACTTGGCGCTGCTCATCGACGCGGTCGCCGAGGTCGGACTCGACGCGGTGGCCCAAGTCGACCTGGGCGTTCGAGTTCACCGCAACCGGTCCCTCGCCGAGCTCTCGCTCCAAGCCATGGAGGTGCTCAACGTGGCCCTGCGCCGAGCCGGGATCGACGTGGTCGACAGCCCCGTGTTGCACCGGCCCGGGCTGGCTCCGGCCTACGACGCCAGCATCGAACGCCCGCCGCTCCTCGACGTCGCCGCCTACCGTCGGCAGGTCAGCTGACTGCAGAGGCCCGCCCCAGCCAGGCTAGGACGACCTCGATGACCCGGCCCGCCGGATCGGTCCAGGCCTCCTCGAGGCCGAATCGTTCGACCAGCGAGACGACCTCGACGCCCTCGGGGACCACCACATCGGCGTCGACCTCGCCCACCACGGCCAGCACCGGCACCCCGATCGAGACGGCCAGGTCGGCCACGCCACCGATGACCTTGCCAGCGAAGGACTGGGCGTCGAGCAACCCCTCCCCGGTGACCACCAGGTCGGCGCCCTCCAACCGTTCGAGCAGGTCGAGCTCGTCGGCCACCAGGTCGAAGCCGGCAATCAGGCGGGCGCCCACCGCGGCCAGGCCACCAGCCAACCCACCAGCCGCCCCACCACCGGCGATGTTCCTCACGTCGACCCCGTAGGTCTCCTCGTACACCTGGGCCAGGCGTTCGAGTCGACGGCGCAGGAGTTCGACCTGGGCCGGCGTCGCGCCCTTCTGGGGCGCGAAGGCCTCGGCGGCATCGACGAACGTGGTCCGCACGTCGCAGGCCACGATCATCGAGATACCCCGCAACCGCCCGACCGGCTCGAGCGCTCGGATGGCTCCCAGTCCCCCATCGGTGGTCGCCGATCCACCGACCCCGATGACGATCCGTCGGCACCCGGCGTCGATGGCCGCGGCGATCAGCTCACCGGTGCCCATGGTCGAGGCCGCCATCGGGTCGTTGTTCTCCCGACCACCCAGCAGTTCGAGTCCCGAGGCTCGAGCCATCTCCACCACCGCGGTGGGCCCGCTGTAGCGCCACGGCGCAGTCACCAGATCGCCGAGGGGGCCCGGCACCACCGTCTGGCGGTTCGGCCCGCCGAGCGCGTCGAGGAACCCCTCCCCGCCATCGGCGAGGGGAACAGCATCGGCGTCGTGGCCGGCACCGCGCACCGCGTCGGCGACGGCGTGGGCCAGCTCGACGGACCGGACCGACCCACGGAAGGTGTCAGGAGCGACGACGACGCGCACCGGACCATGCTGGCCGCCGGCAGCGCCGACGGCCACACCGGCAGGTCAGCTCACCCGACGGTGGCGGCCAGATCTTGACCCACGACCACCACCAGGTTGGCGCCGGCCAGGTCGTCGACCGGGTAGGGCTCGGCCAACACCGCGGTGGCCGGGACCGGGTTGAACAGGGCGGCGACGTTGGCCGCATCGGCCTCGTAGCCGGCCTGGTAGTAGAGCGTCGAGGTGGCCGAGTTGGCATCCGCGTTGGTCGCCGCAGCGGTCTGGTAGCCGTTGGGCGTGATGACCGTGTCGGTGATGGCACCAGCCACCCCAGGGACCCCTGACGCGTTGGCCACCAACACCGTGACCGTGGCCGGATCATGAGCCGCCGGGGGGGCGGGAGCCGTCGAGTCGGTCGTCGCCGGGGTGGTGGTGGTCGTCGAGGCCTCGGGCACGGCCACCTCGCCCCCGTCCTCGGCGGTCACCGTACGGGTGGCCGGCGGGTCGAATGCGGCGAGGACGACGAAGCCGACGACGACAGCGACGCCGATGAGCACCGCCCCCCGGATCACCGATCCGGCCGCCGAGCGGCCGAAGGAGCCGTCGTCAGCAGCATGACGTCCCGACCTCATCGCACTGGGCCCTGGGCCTGGCGACCTTCGTAGCGGGCCCGACGCCGGCGGTCTCGGATCCGGCGCAGCCTGCGCACTACCAGGGGGTCGTAGGCCAACGCCTCGGGCGAGTCGGCCAACTCGCCCAGTCGGGCGTAATAGCTGGTGGGCGAGATCCCGATCTGCTCGCGGATGGCGGCCTCCTTGAGTCCCGGGATCGTCCACCATGTTCGCTCGAGGTCGAGCACGGCTCGGTCACGCGGGGAAAGGGGCATCCGGTCCAGCCTGGCCCGATGCCCTACCCGGATCAAGGACCCTCGCCTCGCGGTAGCGTCGCTGGCCCGCCCGAGTAGCTCAGCTGGAAGAGCAGGCGCCTTGTAAGCGTCAGGTCGTCGGTTCGAATCCGACCTCGGGCTCGGTGCGATCGGCCGAGTCCCTCGCCGGCAATCAGCGCTAGAACAAGCGGAGCGAGGCCACGTTCAGGGTGCCACCGGCCTGGTTCCCGGACCCGTCGGTGAGCGTCGTCGCCGGCGCATAGGCGAGCGTGCCCGGTCCACCCGCAGTCAGCGACGCGCAGGCCGGGCCTGTACACGCTCCGCCCACGGTGACGGTGAGGGTCCGACCGGCGTTGGTGAGCGCGGTCGTCGACGACGCGTAGTTGGCCGACACGCTCGTCCCGGTGACGTAGCTGGAGGAGCCGAGCAGGCGAGCACCGTTGGTCACCCCCGAGATGGTGAGTGTGTCGTGACCCGACGACGGCGCCGTCTCGGTCACCGTGACCGTGGCCGGCACCGACGCCGGGGCCAGCGCCTCGCTGAACGTGATCGATACCGAGTCACCGGGCTCGACGAGCCCGTTGGTCGTGCCGTCGGTGTCGCTGACCGACACGGCGACCGGCTTGGCCCCGTCGATCGGTGTCGTGGCCGCGAACGATGAGCGGTTCCCGGCCGCGTCCCGTACACCGGTCGGGCTGGTGGTCAGGGCAACGGTCATGGTGCCCACCGAGGTGTCGGCCCCGCCCGCGCCTTCGGTGAGGATGACGGTGACGGTGGCGCTGGACACCGACGCCGAACTGAGCGTGGCCCCCGAAGGAACGTTGGCCAGCGTCCACGGGGCGGTGCCGGCGCTGTAGGAGGCCAACGTCTCGCTGAACACCGCTCGGACCCGGTCGACCTTGCCGTTGGTGTTGTTGTCCAGCAGGGACAGAGTCAGCAACGCGGGCGGGGCCTTGTCGGCCGGTGCAGTGGCCGCGAACGACGACTGGTTCCCGTTGAGGTCGCGAATGCCGCCGGGGTTGGCGGTCAAGGCCACCCTGAAGCTCCCCACTGCGGTGGTCGCCGTGCCGGTTCCCTCGGTCAGCTGGAGGGTCGCCTGCGTCCCGGACACCGACACACTGCTCAACGTCGCTCCCGAAGGCGCGCTGGTGAGGGTCCAGGGCGCCGTACCGGCCGTGTACGTGTCGAGGACCTCGTCGAAGGTGGCGACGACCTGGTCAATGCGGCCATTGCTGTTCACGTCGAACATCTGCAACGTGCTCAGAGTGGGCGAGTCGGCGTAGCTGAACGAAGCGCTGGCGCTCGATCCGGTCCCGTCCACCGCGTAGAGGAGATGGGTGGTGTCACTGACCCCGACCGGGATGGTCACGGTGATGCTCCCCCCGCCGCCGGCCGGCACCGTCGTGGGCGTGCCGGTCAAGACGGTCCCGGTCGGGGAGTCGAGCCGGAACGTCAGCGACGAGCCGGCCGAGAACCGGGAGATGGTTCCCGAGAACGTCCTGGGCAGAGTGGTCGTGGTCGGCGACGTCAGGCTGAGGGTCGGTGCGACGACGGCGACCGTCGTGCTCTTGGCGCTCTCGGGCCCCGACCACCCGCCCTTCACCGCGGTGACGCTGTAGCGCCAGGCTCCGGCCGGCAGGTTGGCCTCGACGCAGGTCAGGGCCGCGATCGTTCCGGCGCACCCCGCTCCGGGGGCCTGGGCCACGTTGGCGTTGTCGTACCGGGTCACCACGTAACCGTCGACCGCCACACCACCGGTGAGCGTCGCCGAGGCCCACGACACGGTGACGTCGTCGCTGGCGAGGGTGGCTGTGGGCGGGCTGGGGGTCCCGACGCTGGCCGCCCGGCTCAGTCCGATACCCGGACCGTCGGCGCTCCAGAGGGCGCCGGCGCTGAACACCCCTTGGGCGGCGATGACGAGCGTGGAGATGACCACGCCGAGGAGGCCGGCGGCGCGCCGACGCCGACGGGTATCCCGTCGAACTCGTCTGGCCGCTCGCTGCACGTTCGCCCTCCTCCAAGACACCCGGGCCGGGTCGAGATGCCCGAAGGCGTCTCGACCCGGCGGCCGGATCTACTGACTGCCCGCCAAGGTCATGACGATCGTGAAGGTCTGGCCCTGGCACCCATCAGGGGCGGCCGCAGCCATCGACACCACGTCGGAAATTGACTGGGTCGTGGAGGTGGCGTTGGCTGCCACCGTGATGGACAGGCCGGTGGCGTTGGCCACCGTGACGTTGGCCGACGGGCAGTTCACCGTGTCACTCGATGTCACCGCTCCCGCGGTCATCGACGTGAACGTGACCGGGTAGGGGTTGGGATTGGTCAGGGTGAAGAACACGTCACCCTGGGTCGTCCCCGGGAACAGGTCAGCGGCCCCGGTTGCGGCGGTCACCGTGATGGACTGGGCGGTAAGGGCCCGGGCCTGACCCGAGCCCGATCCGGCTGCGCTCCACAGGCCGTAGGCGACGCCACTGATGCCCACGACCGCGACGGCAACGAGTGCGGCGACACGCTTCTTGACTGGATCTCTGAACGACACGGGCTGCTCCTCTGCTTGGGTCCGACCGAACGCGTGGTATCGATATCGAACACGGATGGCTTGTTTCGCTAGGGAGCAAGATCGGTCGTCCATGTCCGGTTCTTGAGCCAACGACCGGGGTTCGAGCATCCCGAGACGGCCCTAGGCTCGGGAGGTCACCCGCGGGCGACACCCCTGCCGACCGAGGAGCCCCCATGGACACCGACGCCAACGCCAACACCAACACCGGGTCTGACCGACTCGAGCGCTCCGACGACGAATGGCGCCGCGACCTGACCCCGGCCCAGTACGAGATCTTGCGGCGCAAGGGAACCGAGCCGGCTTTCACCGGCCAGTACTGGGACGCCCACGCCGACGGCGTCTACCGGTGCGCGGCGTGCGGGACGGCCTTGTTCAAGTCCGACACCAAGTTCGACTCGGGATCGGGCTGGCCGAGCTTCACCGAGCCGATGTTCGCCAGCGCCGTCGAGCTCCACGAGGACAACAGCCACGGGATGACGCGCACCGAGGTGACCTGCCGACGCTGTGGCGGACACCTGGGTCACGTCTTCCCAGACGGACCGGGGCCCAACGGCTTGCGCTACTGCATCAACTCCGCCGCGCTCGAGCTCGAACCCGACGCGGGCTGACGGCGCCGGGCCACCTCGTAACAGGCCAAGGCCCCAGCGACCGAGACGTTCAAGGACTCCAGCGGTCCCCACAGCGGTATCGACGCCACGACGTCGCACCGGGCCCTGACCAGCCGGCTCAACCCACTTCCTTCGTCGCCGAGCACCAACGCAACTGGCTGATCGGCGACGGGCAGGTCGAACAGCGTCTGTGACCCGCCGGCGTCGAGCCCCACCACCCAGACCCCGAGGGTGGACAGCCGAGCCAACGCCGACGGCAGACCGCTCACGATCGAGAACCGGAGGTGCTCGATCGCGCCGGCTGCGGCCTTGGCCACCGTGGGGGTGAGGTGAGCTGCTCGATGGCGAGGCAGGACGACGCCCGTGACGCCAGCCCCGATCGCGGTGCGCAAGATGGCGCCCACGTTGTGCGGATCGGTCACCCCGTCGAGGCAGACGACGAACGGGAGCGTGGCACCGACCGGGCGGGCCAGCTCGTCGAGGTCGACCGTAGACACCGCCCCGGCGTGGGCCAGCACGCCCTGGGGGGCATCGGACTGGGCCGCGGCGGCGAGCTCGCTCCGAGTCACCCGACGAACGGGTATGCGGTGCTCGTCGGCCAGCTGGCGGATGTCGTCGATGACCGGGCTGCCGTCGAGGTCTTCGACCAGCCACACATCACGAACCTGGCGCCGGCCCACGAGCAGAAGCTCACGCACGGCGTGGCGCCCTTCGATCTGGGTCCCGCCCAGCTCAGAACGCTCGTCGGCCCGCTGGCCTCCAGCCCGCTGATCGTCGGGCCGTCGTCGGGCCGGGCCGCGCGGTCGGGGTCCCGATCCGCGAGGGCCACGAGCACGACTGGGGCCGCCGCGGCCCTTGGGGGTGGGGCTCATGGCCGCTCGACCAGCGCCACCGCGAAGCAGGCAACGCCGTCTCCCCGTCCGATCGCACCCAGCCCCTCGGCCCGGCGGGGCCGAACGGTCACGTCGGCGCCCACCACCGCGGACAGCGCCGCTTGCATGGCCTCCCGGTGGGGAGCGAGTCGGGGGGCGTCGAGGACCACCGCGCAGTCGACATTGGAGGTGGTCCACCCAGCCGCGGTCAGCAGCTCGACGACGCCAGCGAGGATGCGCAAGCTGTCGGCGTCCCGCCACTGCGGGTCGGTGTCCGGGAAGTGCTGCCCCAGGTCTCCGAGGCCGGACGCACCCAGAAGGGCGTCGGCGGCGGCGTGGGCCACCACGTCCGCGTCGCTGTGGCCGGCCAGGCCCCGCTCACCAGCCAACACGACGCCGCCCAGCACGAGCTGGCGGTCGGGGTCGTCGCTGACGGGATGGACGTCGAAGCCGATGCCGACCCGGATCACGGTCGGGAGCTCCGCATGACGGCCAAGTCCTGGGTGTTGGTGATCTTGAGGTTGCGCGGGTCGCCGGGCACGACCACCACCCTGCCACCCACGAGCTCGACCAGCGCGGCGTCGTCGGTAGCGCTCGGGCCCGAGCGATGGGCCCGGCGCAGTACCGGTGCCGAGAATGCCTGCGGTGTCTGCACGGCCACCAGATCGGTGCGGTCGACTGTGGCGACCACCACATCGCCGTCGACCCGCTTGAGGGTGTCGGCCACGGGCACGCCCGGCACGGCTGCGTCGGCACCGGCCCTCACAGCCTCGATCACCGCGGCGAAGAGTGAGTCCGCCGCACGGGGCCGAGCCGCGTCGTGGATCACCACGATCTCGGCGTCGTCGGCCACCGCGGTAAGTCCAGCGCGCACCGAACCCGAACGGGTCTCGGCCCCGGCGACGACCGCATCGACGTCGATACCGAGCCCGTCCGCCCCGGCGGCCCGATCGGCGGGCACCACGACGACGACGTGATCACAGCTTCGGATAGCGGCGGCGACTGCCCAGTCGAGGACTCGACGATCACCGAGGACCTCGAACTGCTTCTCGCCCCCGAACCGGGTCCCGCCACCGGCGGCAACCACGATCGCCCAGACGCTCACGCCGCCTGGGACGCGAAGTACAAGACGCCCCGGGTCGTGTGGACCGCCGAGACGATGCACACGTCGGCGTCCCCGCCCACCAAGTCGGCCCCGTCGTTGACCACCACCATCGTCCCGTCCTCGAGATAGCCCACGCCCTGCCCGGGGTCTCGCCCCTCCTTGGTCACTGTAAGGCGCACGAGGTCTCCTGGGACCAGCCGGGGGGTGAGCCCGTCGACCAGTCGGTGCAGGTGCAGGCAGCGCACGCCTTGGAGCTCGGCGACTCGAGCCAGGTTGTCATCGACGGTCAGCAGGGCGGCGTCATGGCGGGAGGCTACGACGATCAGCTTGGCGTCGACTTCGGTTCGATCCGGCACCTCGTCGTCGAGAACGACGAGGCCGACCGTCGGGTCGGTCCGGGCCGCCTCGAGGAGCTCGAGGCCTCGTTGGCCTCGCCGTCGACGGGTGGGCTCGGACACGTCGGCCACACCTTGGAGCTCATCGAGTACGAAGCGGGGGACGGCGAGGTGCCCGGGCAAGAAGCCGGTACGGGCCAAGTCGAGGAACCGGCCGTCGATGGCGGCTGACGAGTCGACGATCACCAGATGCGTCGCCGGGTCGGGCCCGGTTCGAGCCCCGATGGCGCCACTGCTCCCATCCCCGAGTTGGGCGAGAAGGTCTTCGCCCTTGCGGGCGCCGATCGAATAGCCGACGTAGACGCCGATCCACAGGCTCAGGCCGAACAACGGCCACCCCAGAGTCGGCGGCAGGACCAGTACCGCGGCGGCGCCCACCGCCGCACCCAGCAACCCGACGAGCGCGGCGCCGAGCGCACCGATGACGACCGCGCCAGTTGGCGCCCGCTCGACCCGGGCCTCGAAGCTGCCCATCACTCGACGGAGATAGCGGCCGGTTATCCCGCCGTAGACGTAGCCGAAGCACGCCCCCAGCGAGGCGCCCAGGACGACCTGAGAACCCTCCGCTCCGCCGGCGCTGCGGCGCCCGATGGCCAACCCGGTGGCGGTCATGAGGGCCACGACCAAGAGACGGACGACCTCGACGAAGACCTCAGAAGGGATGCGGGCCGAAGCCGAGTACCCGTCATCGAGGCGAGAGACATCCTCGAGATCGACAGCCGACGCCATGCCGACAACATCGGCATCGCTGCCCGCCGACTGAACCGGCGGCTGAGGTGCCGAGATCAGGTCAGGGCTTCGTCGAGCTTGAGCTCGGCCTCGTCCTCGGGGACGTTGATGGCAAAGGTCAACTCGGACACCAGGATCTGGCGGGCCTTGGTCAGCATGCGCTTCTCGCCGGCCGACAGGCCCTTGTCCTTGTCTCGTAGCGAGAGGTTCCGGACGACCTCGGCCACCTGGTAGATGTCGCCAGACTTGAGCTTCTCGACGTGGTTCTTGAAGCGACGGGACCAGTTGGTCGGCATCCGCGCCTCCTTCTTGCGTAGGACGGCGAACACCTCCTCGACCTCTTCGTCGTTGATGACTTCGCGCAACCCGACCTCCGCGGTGTTGTCGGCCGGCACCATGAGGGTCAGATCGCCGTAGGCCAGCTTCAGCACCAAGTACTCGCGCTCCTCCCCGAACGCCAGCCGCTTCTCCCGTCGCTCGACCACGGCCGCGCCGTGATGGGGATAGACGACCTTGTCTCCGACGTCGAATGCCATGCTGCTCCCAGGTCGAGGGTCGTTCGGGGGGAAGGCCATGGTACGGGGTGTTCGGCGGCAACGGCCAGCCCGACACCGGGGTCGATAGCATCCGCACCCCATGATCGACCCCGAGCGTGCCGCTCGCTCCGAGCTGTTCAGCGCCTTCCCGACCGACACACTGCGGGCGATCTTGGCGACCGCGGAGAGCCGGAGCTTCCGTCGAGGCCACGTCCTGTTCGTCGAGGATGACCCGGCCGACGAGTTGTTCCTGGTCGATCGGGGTCGCATCGCCATCGCCAACCGATCGACTGACGGCCGCGAATCGGTGGTGGCGCTCATGGAGGGGGGCGACCTGTTCGGCGAGATGGGATTGTTCGACGGCGGCGGGAGATCGGCCGAAGCCCGGGCCCTCGAGACCTCGACCGTGTACGCCATCAGCTACGTCCCCATCCGGTCCGCCCTCGAGGCGTCACCAGAGGTGCTCTGGAGCGTCGTGCGCCTACTGGCCAGTCGGGTCCGCTCGATGGATGCGGCCCTGGCCGACGCCGTGTTCCTCGACGTGCCGGGCCGAACGGCCAAGCGGCTCCTCGAGCTGGCCGGGACCGAAGACGAATTCGTGCTGCCGGTCACCCAGGAGGAACTGGCCGGGATGGTCGGGGCCTCCCGGGAGCGGGTGAACAAGGCCATCGCCAGCTTCGTGCGGCTGGGGTGGCTGAGCCAGCACGAACGCCGCTACGCCATCACCGACCGCGAGCAGCTGACCCGCCGAGCCCGCTGACACTCGGCGTCGGGTCGACGCCTCACGTGGGGGCGAGCCCGAGGAGCGACACCGCTTCGGCCAAGGTGCGGGCGCGCAAGGCAACCATGCCATCAGGCGGGTCGGGGGTATTGAACGGGATCACGGCGATGCCGAAGCCGAGTCGGGCCGCCTCGGCCAGGCGCCGTTCGCTTTGACCAACCTGGCGGAGCTCGCCCGCCAACCCCACCTCACCGAACGCCACCACGTCGTCGCCGATGGACACACCCGAGGTGGCCGACGCCACCGCCAATGCCACCGGGAGATCGGCGGCGGGCTCGGACAGGCGGACCCCGCCGACGGCCGACACGTACACGTCGGCCCGACCCAGCGACACCCCAACCCGACGCTCGAGTACGGCCAGCAGGAGGCCCAGACGGCCGCTGTCGAGGCCCTGGGCCGACCGTCGAGGCTGGGGAAAGTCGGTGGAGGCCACCAGGCCCTGGACCTCGACAAGGAGGGGGCGAGTGCCCTCGATCGCCGGCACGATGACCGAGCCTGGAACACCTGCACGTCGGTCGGCCAGGAAGAGGCCGCCGGCATCGGGAACACCCACCAGTCCGCCTTCGGTCATCTCGAACAGACCGAGTTCGTGGGTCGGGCCGAAGCGGTGCTTGGTCGCCCGCAACAGCCGCAGCGAATGGTGCCGATCACCGTCGAAGGACAACACCGTATCGACCACGTGTTCGAGGACTCGAGGTCCGGCCAGCGCACCGTCCTTGGTCACGTGGCCCACCAGCACAACCGAGATGCCCTCCTGCTTGGCCGCCATCACCAGGCGCTGCGCGCACTCGCGGACCTGCACGACCGTTCCCGGCGCCGAACCCAGGTCGGGGTCGTAGATGGTCTGGATCGAGTCGATGACCACGAGGGTGGCGCCCACGATCTCGGCGTGAGCCAGGATGTCGGGCAACGACGTCTCGGCCACCACCAGGACGCCGCTCTCGTCGGCGCCGAGACGGACGGCCCGATGCCGGACCTGCTGGGCCGACTCCTCGGCCGTGACCAGCAAGGCGGTCGACCCGCCCAACGCCGACGAGGCCAGCGCCTGGAGCAGCAAGGTCGACTTGCCGATGCCGGGCTCGCCGCCGACCAGGGTGACCGACCCGGGGACGAACCCCCCTCCCAGTACCCGATCGAGCTCACCGATCCAGGTCGGGCGGGGGGCCCACCCGTCCAAGTCGACCTCGGCCAGGGGCACGGGGGGTGCCGAAGCCGGGATCGACGGGGCGTCTCCCACCCGGTCCCGGACACCGCTCGACGCGGCCACGACCTCTTCGGACAACGTGTTCCACTCGTCACAGGACGGACAGCGACCCACCCACTTGGGGCTCGACCCCCCACAGGAAAGGCACGGTCGGGTCTCGTCCTGCTGTTTCGTAAAGACCGAAGTGAACTTCGCGTCCCCCTCCGCCTTCTCGGCGTAGAAGACCTTCTTCTCCTTGTCGGTGAACAGCGTGCCTCGACTCACGAAAG
>JANNOZ010000024.1:0-27820 GCA_031399525.1 Actinomycetes bacterium
GAGAAGGTCAGGGCCCTCTAGATGGTGACGGTTCGCTGATGTCGGTGGCCAAGTTCGTCGTCGCCGGTGGCTTCGGCGTGGGCAAGACCACGTTCGTTGGCGCGATCTCGGAGATTCCGCCGCTGACCACCGAGGCGGCCATGACCGAGCGCTCCATCGGAGTTGACGATCGCGCTGGTCGAGCCGACAAGCGCACGACCACGGTGGCGTTCGACTTCGGTCGGATCACGGTGGACGACAGCCTGGTGATGTACCTGTTCGGGACGCCCGGACAGGAGCGATTCGGCTTCTTGTGGGACGACTTGGCTCAGGGTGCGCTCGGCGCCGTGGTGTTGGTGGACACGGCGAGACTGGCCGACTGCTTCGCCGCCCTCGACTTCCTCGATGCCCGGGGGGTGCCCTACGTGGTTGCGGTCAACTGCTTCGACGGCCTGCTGAGCCATCCGCTCAACGAGGTGCGCGAGGCGCTCGACGTCGCCCCTACGGTGCCGGTCGTCGTCTGCGATGCCCGCGAGCGTGAATCGGTCAAGAACGTGTTGCTGGCCTTGCTCTACCGCCTGAGCGAGCAGGCCGCCTCGGTGTCTCGGGCCGACCTTTCGGTTTGAATGCCGGCCGATGGCGTGGGGTGCCGGCGTCCCCACCCTCAGGGTCGGGAGCCGACGTGCCGATGACCACCCCATGGATACTGCCTCCCGCCGAGTCGGCGAGTTCCTCGTCGAGCACGATGTCCTGTCGGCCGAGGCCCTCGAAGCTGCCCTGGCCCGGGAGGAGCGAGAGGGCCGGCCCCTCACGGCGATCCTCGCCGGCGAGGGCCTCGTCGGCGAGACCGACCTGCTGGCCGCCATCGCCCACCAGGTCGGTCATCGCTTCGTCGACCTGAGCGCGATCAACGTCGCGGCCACCGTCGACCGGGCCATCCCGGTGGGCCTGGCCCAGCGTCACCTCGCGGTTGCCGTGGCCAGGGAAGGTGACCGCCTGGTGGTGGCCATGGCCGATCCGGGGGACCAGGACGTGATCTCGGCACTGGAGGCCGCGGTTGGCCCGATTCAGCCGGCGCTGGCGTCGAGGCCAGCGCTGGAGCGACTGATCACTGCGATGTACGGGGCCGACGGGCTGACCGAGGCGGCGACGACCGTGCAGATCGACGTGGACGTACCCAGTGATGGCGCCCAGCGCCAGCAACCGAGAGATCCCGACCTCGAGCACTCCCTGGTGCTGACCGATCTACTGGGCATGGTGCTCGATGTCGAGGGCTCGGACCTGCACCTGACTGCCGGAAGCCACCCGGTGATTCGGGTCCATGGCGACCTGATGCGCCTCACCGAGTTCCCGGTGATGGAGCCGACCGAGCTCCGTCAGCTCATCTACTCGATCCTGAGCCAGAAGCAGCGCGAGACCTTCGAGGCCGAACTCGAGCTGGACGCCAGCTACAGCCTGACCGGGAGGGGTCGCTTTCGCGTCAACGTCTTCCAGCAACGCGATGCCATCGGTGCAGTCATGCGCGCCATCCCGTTCGAGATCGTGCCTTTCGATCTGCTCGGCCTGCCCGCCGTGGTTGCCGACTTCGCCGACCTGCCGCGGGGTCTGGTGCTGGTGACCGGACCCACGGGATCGGGTAAGTCGACCACCCTTGCGTCGCTCATCGACATCATCAACACCACCAAGCCCGTGCACATCATGACGGTGGAGGACCCGATCGAGTTCTTGCACCGGCACAAGATGGGCCTGGTCAACCAGCGCGAGGTGGGGGAGGACACGCTCGGGTTCGCCTCGGCCCTCAAGCACGTGCTGCGCCAGGATCCCGACGTCATCCTCGTCGGCGAGATGCGTGATCTCGAGACGATCCAGACCGCACTGACCGCTGCTGAGACCGGCCACTTGGTCTTCGGCACCCTTCACACCCAGGACGCACCGCAATCCGTCGACCGGATCATCGACGTGTTCCCGTCGCACCAGCAAGAACAGGTCCGGGTGCAGCTGGCATCGACCCTGCAAGGGGTGGTGACCCAGCAGTTGGTGCCCAGACTCGATGGGGCCGGGCGGGTGGTGGCGGCCGAAGTGCTGGTGGCCACTCCGGCCGTGCGCAACCTGGTGCGTGAAGGCAAGACCCACCAGATCTACTCGGCCATGCAGGCAGGAGGCCGCTACGGCATGCAAACCATGGACCAAACCCTGGCCGCCATGGTGCAGAGCGGCGCCGTGACTCGCGACGCGGCCCTCGCTCGTTGCGCCAATCCGGACGATCTGCTCCGTCTCGTCGGTGGCGGAGCCGTCGACCCACGAGGGGGCGATGGTCGTGGCTGAGACCTTCCTCTACAAGGTCCGAGACGCCCAGGGCCGAGTCGTCGAGGGCGAGCTGGAGGCCGACAGCAGCACCTTGGTCGTCAGTCGGCTTCGTCAGATGGGCTACGTGCCGGTCTCGGTCGAGCAGCGGGACAGCTCTGCGCTCAAGAAGGAACTGCACGTTCCGGGCATCGGCAACCGGGTCAAGCCGGCGGAGGTGGCGGTGTTCAGCCGTCAGTTCGCCACCATGATCGACGCTGGACTCTCCCTCATTCGGGCCCTGGGCATCCTGGGTGACCAGGCCGAGAACAAGGTCCTCGCCGGTGTCATCCAGACGGTGCGCCTCGACGTCGAGCGGGGGTCGTCTCTCTCGAACGCAATGGCCCGTCACCCCAAGGTGTTCACCCGCCTGTTCGTGTCGATGGTGCGGGCCGGCGAGACCGGCGGTGTGCTCGATTCGGTCTTGCTCCAGTTGGCCGAGACGTTGGAGAAGCAGGTCGAGCTGCGGCGCAAGATCCGCTCGGCCATGACCTATCCAGTTGCCGTGCTCGGACTGGTGCTGATGATCGCCAGCGGGATGCTCCTCTTCGTGGTCCCCACGTTCAAGACCCTCTATGACGACCTGGGCGGGACGTTGCCCTTGCCGACCCGCATGTTGCTGGCGTTGTCGAGCGGCATGGTCAAGTTCGCCATCCCGGCGCTGGTCCTCCAGATGTTGGCCGTGTGGCAGTTTCGACGCTGGATCGCCGGCGAGTCGGGCCGGGCCGTGTGGGATGCCTTCAAGCTGCGGGTTCCCATCTTCGGCAAGTTGGTCCACAAGACCGCCATCACCCGCTTCGCCCGGACGTTCTCGGTGTTGCTCCACTCAGGGGTGCCCATCCTCGAGTCGCTGGAGATCACTGCCGACACGGTGGGCAATGCCGTGGTGGCCCGGGCCATCAATGCCTCCAAGGAGTCGATCCGCCAGGGGGCGTCGGTGGCGGCGCCGCTGGCCGAGCACGCAGTGTTCCCGACCATGGTCGTGCAGATGATCGCGGTGGGGGAGGAGACGGGCTCGGTGGACGAGATGCTCGAGCGGGTCGCCGACTTCTACGACCAGGAGATCGAGGCGACCGTCGACGCGCTCACGTCGCTGCTCGAGCCCCTCCTGGTGGCGGTCATGGGCGCCGTGGTCGGGAGCATGGTCGTCGCCCTCTACATGCCGATGTTCAACGTCATCAACCTGGTGCAGTAGCACACACAAAGTGCTCAAGGCCCTACGCAGGGCGGTCGATCATTGGACTGAGGCGATTGCCTCACATCCATTGCACTCCGTCCCCGAAAGGCACCGCTAATGCTGCAGATCCTCCGTGGACGACTGCGCCGTGAGGAAGAGGGCTTCACCCTCATCGAGCTCATGGTCGTCGTCCTGATCATCGCCATTCTCCTCGCCATCGCCATCCCGACGTTCCTGGGAGCCCAGGACCGGGCCCGCGACAGAGGGGCTCAATCTGACCTTCGCAACGCACTGACCGCAGCCAAGACCATCGCCACCGATGACCAAGGTCAGGTCGACACGGTGACCGCGGCGGCACTGGGTGTCGCCGAGACGTCGATCACCTTCTCGGCCACCGCCGACGCAGCCAGCACGACTACGGTGGAGGTACTTTCGTCCACCTCTGGCTCCACCAACCAGGTGTTGCTGGTGAAGGGCAGTGCCTCCGGCAAGTTCTACGCCGTGGGTACCGACGACACAGGAGCGGTCATCAGCTGCAGCGCCACCGGTTCTGGTGCTGAGAGTGCTGTCGACTCGTTCACCGAGTGCGCAGGGCTCGACGGTACGACTTCCTGGATCTAGGTCCAGCTGACGAGTTGAGTGGGGGCGGGCCGTATGGCCCGGCCCCACTCGCGTCAGGCTTTACGCTCCCTCGCCCGATGCCCCTCATCCTCGTCTTGTTCGCCGGCCTGTTCGGCTTGGCGGTGGGCTCGTTCCTCAACGTGGTCATCTACCGGGTGCCGAGGCGGGAGTCGGTGGTCAGCCCTCGGTCGGCCTGTCCCAGCTGCGGGACTCCGATTCAACCGGCCGACAACATCCCGGTTGTCTCCTGGCTGCGGCTGCGCGGTCGCTGCCGAGCCTGTGGTGAGCGAATCTCGGCCCGCTATCCGGCCGTCGAGCTGCTCACCGGCCTCCTCTTCGCCGCAGTAGCTGCCGCGGTCGGCGCCGATTGGGCGCTGCCCGCGTTCCTCGTGTTCACCGCGTCGCTGGTGGCCGTCACCGTCATCGACCTCGAGCACTACATCGTCCCCAACCGAATCGTGGCCGTCACCCTCGCCCTGACCATCCCGCTGCTGGCCCTGGCCGCGGTGATCGAGGGTGAGGGTGATCGGTTCGTCTCGGCCCTGATCGGCATGGTGGCCGCCGGGGGGGCGCTGCTCATTCTCAATCTCATCAGTCCGGCCGGCATGGGCATGGGCGACGTGAAGTTGGCTCTGGTGCTCGGCTTGTTACTCGGCTGGTTGGGTCTGGCCTACGTGGCCTTGGGTCTGTTCTTCGGGTTCCTGCTCGGCGCCATCGTCGGGCTCGTCCTCATCGTCACCGGTGTGCGGTCCCGCAAGGACCATGTCCCCTTCGCCCCGTTCTTGGCGTCGGGTGCGCTGCTCGCGGTACTGGCCGGGTCACCGGTCCTTCAGTGGTACGTGAGCTGACGCGACCGGGTTGGGGTGCTCGAACCAGCGTCAAGGTTGTTGCTCATGGTGACGATGTTGCTGGTGACTCACTACGCTCGATGTCCCGACTCATCCCTCGGAGTCGTCTTGATGCCAGCCCGTACTCCGTTTCTCACCGTCCAGGAGGTGGCCGACATGTTGCGTGTGTCGACCATGACCGTGTACCGGTTGATCCGGTCCGGTGAGCTCCGCGCTGGTCGGGTCGGCCGTTCCTATCGAATCGACGAGGCCGACCTCGACGCCTACATGCTGCGAAGCACAGCCTGATGGCCCGATCCATCGGTCTCGACATCGGGACCTACGCGGTCCGAGCCGCGGAGATCGACTTCGGTCGTAATGGTCCCGTGGTCCTCCGTATGGGCCAAGTCGCCCTTCCCCCTGGTGCCGTTGTGGCGGGAGAGGTGACCGACCCGGCGGTCGTGGCCAGTGCCCTTCGCCGGCTGTGGGCCGAGGCCGGCTTCAGCCGCAAGCGGGTCATCGTCGGCGTGGCCCACGCCCATGTGTTCGCCCGCACCGCCGATGTGCCCTCGATGCCCGAATCCGAGCTGCGTTCGGCGTTGCGCTTCCAGGTTCAGGACCTCATCCCCATCCCGGTTGACCAGGCCGTGCTCGACTACCAGATCATCGACCACCTGGTCGGCGACGAGGGTCAGCCCATGCTGCGGGTGATGGTGGTGGCCGCCCAGATGGGCCTGGTGCAATCACTGCTGGCCGCCCTGGATCTGGCTGGTCTGTCCGCCGAACGGATCGACTACGACGCGTTTGCCCTGGTGCGATCGTTGGCTGGCGACGATCCCTCCACCGTGGGGGCGGCTCCGACGTTGCGGGCGATCGTCGACATCGGGGAGGGCACCACCAACGTCGTGGTCCATCGCGACGGTCGGCCTCGGTTCGCCAGGACACTGGGCCAGGGCGGTGCCGTGCTCACCGAGGCGGTACGCCAGCGGCTCGACGTCGATCTGGACGAGGCCGAGGTGGCCAAGCGCGTGGCCGACCCGTTGTCGCCCGACCCCCAGGTGGCGGCGGCCGGCCAAGCCCTGGCCGCGGCCTTCAGCCCGTTGATGGAGGAGATCCGCGGCACCCTCGAGTTCTTCGTGGCCCAGGCCGAGGAGGGTCGCCTCGCCGAAGTGCGCCTCACCGGGGGTGCGTCTCGCACCGTCGAGGTTCGCGACCGGCTGGCTGCGTTGTTGCGGCTCCCTGTCGAGAAGGGCGATCCGTTTGCCGACCTCGTCATCGGCGATGTGGGCCTCGACGCGGCGGCGCTCGATGGCCTCCGCGACCTGTTCGCGGTAGCGATAGGGCTCTCGCTCTCGGGTGAGCAGCTCGCTGCGGGCGAGCGACGCATGTCGCTCTTGCCGACCGAGGTGGCCGACTTCGAGCGGGCCCGCCGTGATCGCTTCGTCGCCATCGGCGCGGTTGGCGTGTTCGTCCTGCTCCTCCTCGGACTCTTCCTGGTCCGGCAGGGCCAGGTCGCCGATGCTCGCCGAGATGCCGACGCGGCCGAGGCACGGACCCAAGAGCTCCAGGCCGAGTTGGCATCGCTCGGCGACGTCGGTGGCCTCGAGGCGGAGGTCGAGGCTCGACGGGCGACGGCCAGCGCCGCCCTCGAAGGCGAGATCGCCTGGACCAGGCTGTTCAACAACGTGTCGGCGGCCATGCCCGGAGATGTGTGGCTGACGTCGTTCACCGGCACGGGCGGCGAAGCTCCGTCGATCCAGGTGAGCGGGTCCGGCATCGACCAGACCTCCTCGGCCCGCTGGATACTGCGGGTAGGCGAGCTCGACGCGATCGCCGACCTCTGGCTGCCCTCCTCGACCTTGTCGGGGGCGATCGATGGATCGTCGCTGGTCACCTTCAGCTCCCAGGCCTCTCTCACCGACGCGGCACTGTCGGACCGGGCCGCCGAAGACGTGGGCCGATCGTGAACCTCTCTGGACGGCGCCTCCAACTCGTTGCGGTGGGCGTGGCCGTCGGCGCGCTCCTCATCTGGTTCGTCGTGCTGTGGGGCCCTCAGGGAGGGCGGATCAGCGATGGCCGCGACCGCGAGGACGTGGCCGAGCAGCAGAACGAGCAGCTGGCGCTGTCGATCGATCGGCTCCGCGGGTCCCAGGAGCGGATCGCTGAACTCACCGCCGACCTCGACCGACTCAAGTCGGCCATTCCGGCCCAGCCTGACCTGGGAGGGCTCATCCTCTCGCTCGACGACGTTGCCGCATCCTCGGGCGTGACCTTCATGTCCATCTCACCTTCGCCCCCGGCCGAGAGCGAGGTGGCGGGTGTCCCCACTGAGATCGGTTTGGCCATCGACGTGACTGGCGGCTACTTCCAGGTACTCGACTACCTCAACCGACTCGCGGAGCAGTCCCGCCTGATCGTCGTGGACGGCGTGGCGATCAGCTCCGACGGTGCGGCCAACCCAATGCTGACCGTCAACGTGAGCGCTCGGGCCTTCACCACCGCCGAGGTCAACGAGGACGGCACGGGGGCCACGACAACCACCACGGAGGCGACGTCATGACCGCTCCGACGACGACGGGACGGAACCGACGAACCCTGCTCATGGTGGCCGGAGGTGCCGCGGCGGTCCTGCTGGCCGTCCTCGTGCTGCCGGGCCTGCTGTTCGGTGGGGACGACGACAATGCCTCCTCGTCGGGCTCGGGCGAGACACCCGTGACCGCGAGCCCAGCGCCGACGACCACCACGACGATGCCCGCGCCCGAGACCTACCAGGTGTATTCGAGCAAGAACCCGTTCAAGCCCGTCGTCCTCCCGGCAAGCGGGAGTGGAACGACCGCCGACACTGGCACGACCGGTACCACGGGCTCGACGGGCTCGACGGGCTCGACCGGCTCTACCGGCTCGACGGGGAGCGTGACCGACCAGGAACCGACGGCATCGACGGTTGGGCTGTCGGTCACCGAGATCTACGCCGGACCCGACGGTCAGGTGACGGCGACCGTTCGGGTCGACGCGACGGCGTACACGGTGGTCGAGGGCCAGTCCTTCGCCGATAGCTACCAAGTCGTGTCCCTCTCGCTGAGCGACTCGTGCGGCCAGTTCCTGAACGGCGACGAGAGCTTTCAGGCCTGCCAGGGCCAACAGATCCTGAAATGACGGCAGGCTGACCAGCCCGCACTCAAGCGAACCGGCCCGGGTGCCGATCACACAGGTGTGCATGGTCCCTCCCATAGCGACCAGTCGCGGTCGACTGACGACCGAGGCTTCACCATCGTCGAAGCGATGGTGGCGCTCGGGGTTCTCGCCCTGGTTGCTGTCGGCTTCGGAACGGCCATGGGCCAGGGACTCGATCTACTCGGTTCCTCGAACCGCCGCCAAACGGCGACCCAGCTGGCCAGCCAGTGGCAGGAAGAAGCCCGGTCGGTGCCCTACGCCGCCCTCTCGTTGAGGTCGGACACGACCTATGAAACCGACAGCACGAGTCCTGACGCCGCGGTGGTGACCGCGGGCGACGTCCACACCTATGACGCCAGCGCCGGCAGCGAGTCCGGGGCCGAGACCATCATCGAGGACCTGACCGACGGATTGGTCCACCACGAGCACGAGACGATCAACGGGACCGACTTCGGCATCTACCGGTACATCACCTGGGTGGCATCGGGCGCCGAGCCGGAGGCCTACAAGCGCTCGACCGTGGTCGTGTCCTGGAGCGGCACGTCGGCCACCGGCAATCCCAACCGAGTGACCCTGTCGACCATCGTGGGTCCGACGGGAATCAGCTTCGAGACCGCGGGCGGGTCGACGACCACCACGACGACGCCGTCGACGACCACCACGACCACGCCATCGACGACGACCACCACCTCAGCCTGCCCGAGCGATAGCGCCGGACCGGTGGGGTCGGTGACCATCCTGGCCGGCACGGGAGCCAACACTGGCTACACCAACTCGTCCACCGTGGCCCTCAGTCTGACCGCCTCTGACACCTGTACCCCGGTGACGATGCAATTCTCGAACGACGCCGGGGCTACTTGGTCGGCCGCCGTGGCGTTCAACACGGCTTACACCTGGACGCTGACGGCCGGCGAGGGTGATCGAACCGTTCGGGTCCGTTTCCTCGACGGAGTCGGCAACGCCACTACGGCGTCAGCGTCGACCCGGGTGGACAGCACCAAGCCCACCACGCCGGGGAGTTTCACCGCCACGGTCAAGACCGGGCCGAAGCGGGTGCAACTCACCTGGACCGCCTCGACCGACAACGACGTGCTGGTCGGCTACCGGATCTACCGGGCCCTGGGCCAGGCCAGCTTCCAGAACCAGGCCACCGGCGTCAGTGCGCCGTGCGGTTCGAGCCCATGCACCTGGACCGATAGCGGCGTCCAGAACAACAAGACCTACTCCTACTACGTCGTCGCCTATGACGCCGCGGGGAACGAGAGCAGTGCGACCGCAACGATCACCAAGACCATCTGATCCGGCCAGTGAGGCCGGTATGACCATCGTCGAGCTGGTCGTCACCTCCGCCGTGCTGCTGGTCGCCTTGGCGGCGGCCCTGTCGACGTTGGGCTCCGCGACCCGCACGGCCCGATTCGCCGATGACCGGGGCCAGGCCCTCGACGATCTCCGAGTCATGGCGGCAACGTTCTCCAAAGACGTACGTCAGGCCACCCAGGCCACCGAAGCGACCCCCACCGACCTGGTCATCGACACCTACCTGGGCGGGACCCTGACCACCGTCACCTGGTCGGCGTCGGCGACCGAACTCACCCGGCAGGTGGGCAGCCAAACACCGACCGTGTACGTGATCGATCTGACCACCCCGAACGTCTTCTCCTACTACGGCGACGAGGCCGTGGTGTCCAACGTGAACCGGGTCCGGTTGAGCCTGGCCACCCAGCCCGATCCCAACTACGACCCGGTGGTCCTCCAGACCGATGTCGAGATGCGCAATGTCTCCTGACCCGCGAGTCCGCTGGAGGGGTCGCCACGACGACGAGGCCGGGTTCGCCTTGGTCGCCACGATGATCGCTGTGTCCATCCTCTCCGTCCTCACCATGGGGATGCTGGCCACCGGCATCCACGTCGAGCAGGCCACCCAGCGCGACCGGCGCTGGAACGACGCACTCCAGGTGGCCGAAGCCGGCGTCGACCTGGCCCTCTACGAGAGAACCGTGAATGCGAGCTACACCGGGACCGGCAGCTCCTGGGTGGCGGTGCCCGGTGGGGAGTACCAGGCGTTGGTGACCAGCTCGGAGGCCGGATGGCTCACCATCACCGCAACCGGGGTGGTGCCCAATCACACGTCGGGGGTGGCTCGCCAACGCCGGGTTCAGGTGACGTTCGGCCCGCAGGCCTCCTTCGAGTATGCGCTCTTCAGCGATACCGGCCTGACGGTGAAGAACAACGACGGGACCACCGGCGACGTGTTCGCCAACGAGTCGATCGTGATGGACAACAACAGCGGCGTCAACGGCAACGTCGTGTCGGCCAACGGGACCGTGTCGCTGAGCAACGGCGCCGAAGTCCACGATGTCGATGGCGAGAGCGGCAACGTCTACTCAGGCGGCTACGACCTCAGCGGGAGCTGGGGGATCAGTCTTTCCAACAACGCGGTGATCGAGGGCTCGGCCTACGCCGAGGCCGAGACCTGTCCGGGCACGACCGCGGACAACTCCCGCTACAACATCTCCAACAGCGGCCGGATCGAGGGCAACGCCACCGCCCGAGGATCGATCAACGGCACGGTCAACGGCACCAAAACGCCGTACAACTGCCAGCTGCGACATTCGTCGAAAATCCTGCCCGAATACCACTACGACGCAGGGCTCTACACGGGCGAGACCGAGTACAACTCGATCAGCGCCTTCTCCACCTGGGTCTCGGCCAACAGCTCCAGCCTGACTGGCACCCACTACGTCAATGTGGCGGCCTGTGGCAGCGATCCGACCGGTTCGAGCAACGTCATCGATCTGGGCGGGCGCACGATCACCGGAGACTTCACGCTGATCACGAACTGTCGGGTCGACTTCAACAACAACACCAGCTACTCGGGATCGTCCGACGCGACCGTGTCGATCATCGTCCTCAACTCCTCGACGTCGCCCCCGGCCATCAACATCAAGAACAACTTCACCATCCCCGACCCTTCGCCCGCGGTCCTCCTGTACTCAGAGGGTCTGATCGAGGTCAAGAACAACACCGAATCGAACGGGGCTGTCTACGCCGGGGCGGTGTCGATCAAGAACAACCTCGACATCACCTATGACCCCCGAGTCGAGCGCACCGTGGGCTTCGGCGACCTGCGCTACGACCGCGTGACCTGGCGGGAGTGCCGGGCAGCGTCGACCGGCTCGGACTGCTAGCGAGTTCGACCCGGCCTGGCGGGATGGGCCCGGAGGTAGCCGACAGCCTCGGTACCATGCACCCGTGCTGCGCTTCCTCACCGCCGGGGAATCGCATGGTCCTTCGCTGGTGGTGATCGCCGAGGGTCTCCCGGCGGGTCTGACCGTGACCATCGACGACGTCGCCTCCGAGTTGGCTCGCCGGCGCTTGGGCTACGGCCGGGGCCCCCGGATGCGCTTCGAGGCTGACGAGTGCCGGTTCGTGGGCGGGGTTCGCCACGGGGCCACGCTGGGTTCGCCGGTGGCCATCGAGGTCAAGAACAGCGAGTGGGAGCGCTCGGACAAGTGGCACGAGGAGATGTCCGCCGCCCCGGGGCAGACGGCGACGCCGCTCACCCAGCCCCGGCCGGGCCACGCCGATCTGGCCGGTATGCAGAAGTACGGCTTCGACGACGCCCGCGACGTCCTCGAGCGGGCGTCGGCTCGTGAGACCGCGGCCCGGGTGGCGCTCGGCGCAGTGGCCAAGCGGCTGCTGGCCGAGTTGGGCATCGGGATCGTCTCCCATGTCGTGCAAGTCGGCCCGGTCGTAGCCAAGTCGGCCGATTTGCCCACCGTGGCCGACCTCGATCGCATCGACGCCAGCGAGCTGCGCTGCCTCGACTCCGATGCCGAGGCGGCCATGGTCGAAGAGATCAAGGCCGCGGCCAAGGACGGCGATTCGCTCGGCGGCGCCGTCGAGGTAGTGGCCCACGGGGTGCCGGTGGGTCTCGGCAGTCACGTTCACTGGGACCGTCGACTCGACGGGCTCCTGGCCCAGGCCCTGATGAGCATCCAGGCGGTTAAAGGTGTCGCCGTCGGAGACGGATTCGACGCCGCCGCACTTCGGGGGTCGGTGGGCCACGATGCCATCCGGTGGGATCAGCCGCCCGGCGCCTATCGCCGGGACACGACCCACGCCGGCGGCATCGAGGGAGGTATGTCGAGCGGGGCGCCGATCGTGCTCCGGGTGGCCATGAAGCCGCTGGCCACGCTCAGCGTGCCGGTGCTCGAGACCGTCGATGTGCACACCAAGGAATCGACGGTGAGCTTCAGGGAACGGACCGACGTCACCGCCGTTCCCGCGCTCGGCGTGGTGGCCGAGACAATGGTCGCCCTGGTCTTGGCCGACGAGGCGCTGCGCAAGTTCGGTGGCGATTCGGTGAACGAGGTGGTGCGCAACCGTGACGCCTATGTCGCCTCCCTCGACTGACTCGGTCTCCGAGGTGGCCGTCGCCACGCCGGTCGTCTTGGTCGGCCTGATGGGATCGGGCAAGACGACGGTGGGGAACCTGGTCGCCGACCGGCTCGGCCTCCCGTTCGCCGACACCGATCACCTGGTCGAGGTGGCTGCCGGGCGCACGGTGGCCGAGGTGTTCGCGTACGAGCACGAAGCGGGGTTCCGGGCTCGGGAGTCCGCGGCCCTGGTGGCGGCCTTGGCCCGACCGCAGGTGGTGGCCACTGGGGGAGGCGCTGTGCTGATCGACCTCAATCGTCGGGTCATCCGTTCCGCTCCAGTTGTGGTGTGGTTGGCCGCGCCCCCCGAGGTGCTCGCCAGTCGCCTCGCGGGCGATGCCGGTGACGAACGGCCGCTCCTCGCCGCCGGGTCGGCATCGGTCGTCGAGACCCTGCATCGCCTCTCGGCCGAGCGGGCCCTGTTCTACCGAGAGGTCGCTGATCACGTGATCGAGGTGGCCGACCGATCGCCCGAAGAGGTGGCGGACGAGATCGTCGGCTTGGCCCGAGCGGCCGAGCGGACATGACCGACTCGCTGATCACGATCCGGGTCCCCTTGTCCGATCGGGCCTACGACGTCGTCGTGGGCGACGGGGCCCGGACTGTCTTGGCCGACCTGGTCGGCGATCGAGTCGAACGAGCGGTCGTGGTCACCCAGGCCGGCATCGGCGTGGAGGTCGATCCGGGGGTGCCCTTCGAGGTGGTGGAGATCGCCCACGGCGAAACCGCCAAGCGGATGGCGACCGTCGAGTCGCTGTGCGCCGGCTTCGCTCGCTTCGGACTGACCCGAGCCGATGTGGTGGTCGCCGTGGGCGGGGGAGTGGTGACCGATGTGGCCGGATTTGCGGCGTCCGTCTACCACCGAGGGACGCCGGTCATCCACGTGCCCACCACGCTGCTGGGCCAGATCGATGCCGCCGTCGGTGGGAAGACCGGGGTCAACCTGGCCGAGGGCAAGAACCTGGTGGGCACCTTTTGGCAACCGGCGGGGGTGATCTGCGATACCGAGACGCTCGCGTCGCTGCCTCCTGGCGAGCTGCGCAGTGGTCACGGAGAGATGGCCAAGTACCGCTTCCTCGGGGTGGCCGACCTGCTGTCACTCTCGGTGCCCGACCAGGTCGCGGCCTGCGTGCGGGTCAAGGCCGAAGTCGTGGCCGCCGACGAGCGCGAGGGCCACTCGGGGGTGCGGGCGGCACTCAACTACGGCCACACCTTGGCCCATGCCATCGAGACGCTCACCGACTATTCCGTGCGCCACGGCGAGGCGGTGGCCATCGGCCTGGTGTTCGCGGCCGAGCTGGCTCGACGTCTCGACCGAATCGACGATGCCCGGGTGATCGAGCACCGGGCGACGGTGGCCGCCTACGACCTGCCGTCGACCATTCCATCCGGGCTCGGCGGCGAAGATCTGCTGGCCCAGATGGCTCGGGACAAGAAGGCCCAAGGGGCCATCACCTTTGTCCTGGACGGACCCGACGGTGTGCGTCCAGTCTCAGGCGTCGACCGTGACGTCATCCTCGAAGCCCTGGAGGCCACCCGGTGAGTGAATCTCCGACCGTTCTGTTGCTGTCCGGTCCCAACCTGGGCTTGCTCGGCCAACGCGAGCCCGAGGTCTACGGAACCGCCACCCTCGACGACCACGTGGCCACCGCTCGCCGCACTGCCGAGGGCCACGGGCTCTCCCTCGAGCACCTGCAGAGTGAGCACGAGGGGAGCCTGGTCGAGGCCATCCACCAGGCTCGGGGGCGCTGCGCCGGCATCGTGATCAACCCCGGCGCCTTCACCCACTACGCCTGGTCGATCCACGACGCACTGGCCGCCTTCGACGGTCCGATCGTCGAGCTGCACTTGTCCAATCCCAATGCCCGCGAGCCGTGGCGCCACACCTCGGTGGTCGCTCCAGTGGCTCGGGGCTCCATCGTCGGCTTCGGTGGGTACGGCTACGTCCTGGCCCTCGACGCCATGGCTGAGCTGCTGGGCGTTCGGCGGTGACCATGGCCGGCGAGCTGGCCCCCATGGAGGTCGCCAGCCGGCTCGAGCGGCTCCGAACCGCGATGGGCGAGGTCGGTTGCGACGCGTTGGTCGTGACCAACCTGGTCGACATCCGATACCTCACTGGGTTCTCGGGTTCAGCCGGGGTTTGCCTGGTGGGCCCGAGCGAGACGGTGCTGGTCACCGACGGTCGCTACCGCGACCAAGCGACGACCCAGATCGATGCTGCGGGCGCTGCGGTCCGGGTCGACATCGCGCCGAGCAGTGTCGCCCAGCAGGCATGCCTCGAACGTGCGGCGGCCGGCGCCGGGCAGATCGGGCTGCAGGCTGGGCACGTGAGCTGGGCCGCCCAGCGCCTCTACTCCGAGTGGTTCAACCCGGCCGAGCTGGTCGCTACCGACGGACTGGTCGAGGGTCTGCGGGAGATCAAGGACGACGGCGAGGTGGCCCGGTTGGCCGCAGCCTCGGCCATTGCCGATGCCGCGCTGGCCGAGGTGCGATCCCTCCTCGGCGGGGCGATCAGCGAGCGGGCCTTTGCCCTCGAGCTCGACACCGCCATGCGCCGACTCGGCTCGACCGGCGTCAGCTTCGAGACCATCGTGGCGTCGGGTCCCAACAGCGCCCTGCCTCACGCTCGACCGACGGACCGGGTCATCCGCGAGGGCGATCTGGTGGTCGTCGATTTCGGGGCCATGGTCGACGGTTACCACTCCGACATGACCCGCACGGTCATGGTCGGCGAGCCCACGCCCACCCAGGGCGCCATGTTCGAAGTGGTGCGGGCCGCCCAGCAGGCCGGGGTCGACGCCGTCGCGCCTGGCGCCCCGATCGCCGCAGTCGACGAGGCGTGCCGGAAGGTGATCGCTGACGCCGACTGGGGTGCCGCGTTCCTCCACGCCACCGGACACGGCGTGGGCCTGGACATCCACGAGGCCCCCCGGGTGAGCCAGCAGAGCGCTGCTACCCTGCGCCCCGGCCACGTCATCACCGTCGAGCCGGGCGTGTACCTCCCCGAGCACGGCGGTGTGCGCATCGAGGACACGCTCCTCGTCACCGACGACGGGTGGCTCCGGCTCACCAACGCCCCCAAAGATGCCGGATTGTCGGCTGCTTCCTGAGGAACATCATGCCCACCATCACCACCAACGACCTCAAGAACGGGATGACCCTCGACCTTCCCGAAGGCCTCTACCAGGTCGTCGACTTCCAACACGTCAAGCCCGGCAAGGGTGGAGCCTTCGTGCGCACCACCTTGCGCAACGCCCGCACCGGCAACACGTTGGAAAAGACATTCAGGGCGGGCGAGAAGGTCGAGCAAGCCCTGGTCGAGAAGAAGGAGATGCAGTACCTCTACCCCGAGGGGGGCGAGCTGGTCTTCATGGACAACGTGAGCTACGACCAGCGCAACGTGGCTCCGTCGGCGCTGGGTGGGGCGGCGGAGTACATGGTGGCGGGGTCCACCGCCCTCCTGCAGTTCTACAAAGAGGAGATCGTGGGTGTCGAGCTGCCGGCTTCGGTCGAACTCACCGTCACCGAGACCGAACCTGGCCTGCAGGGCGACCGGGTGTCGGGCGCCCGCAAGCCAGCAACGCTCGAAACCGGGTTGATCGTGCAGGTCCCGTTGTTCGTCAACACCGGTGACCGCATCAAGGTGGACACCCGTTCGGGCGACTACCTCACCCGGGTCTGACGTGACCCACGCCCAGGCCCCCCGATGACCACCTCCCGATGACCGGCGACGAGCGGGTAAGTCGCCGTCGTGAGGCTCGGGAACGGGCCCTGAGCCTGCTCTACGAGGCCGAAGTCAAGGAACGGACGGGGGAGGACATCCTGGCCGACCTGCCGCTGGCGGCCGAGCCCTACGCCGACGAGCTGGTCCGGGGTGTCGACCTTCACCGTGAGCAACTCGACGCGCTGATCGGACAGTTCTCCAAGGGCTGGGCCCTCGACCGCATGCCGGCCATCGACCGCAACCTGCTGCGCCTGGCCGGGTTCGAACTGGGTTGGTGCGACGACGTCCCGACCGCGGTCGTGATCGACGAAGCCGTCGAACTGGCGAAGGAGTACTCGACGGACGACTCGGGTCGTTTCGTCAACGGCCTGTTGGCCCGGCTGGCCATCGAGTTGCGTCCCGAGACGCCGGCAGCAGACCCGGGCGCCGTCACCTAAGATCCTCGGTTCCACACCACAGCGAAGTCCGGTGAGAAACCGGCGCTGTCCCGCAACTGTGAGGCCCCTCGGGGCCGAGCCAGGTCGCCTGCGGTGCGGAAAACGAACCAATGCTCTCGAGGAAGGAGCAGTTCGTCCGGCGCTCCTGTCGGTCGGCCGATTCCTCGACCGACAGGAGGTACTCCATGCACTACGTCCGAACCATCGCCCTGGCCCTGGTGGCTCTGCTGCTCGCCGCCGCATGCTCGAGCGGCACGTCGACGTCATCCGATTCGGGCACCGACGACGCACCCCAATCCATCGTCTCGTTGTCGCCGACCGCCACCGAGATGTTGTTCGCCATCGGGGCGGGCGACCAGGTCGTGGCCGTCGATGACCAGTCGAACTACCCGGCCGAGGCGCCGACCACCGACCTCTCGGGCTACGACGTCAACGTCGAAGCCATCATCGGTTACGACCCCGATCTGGTGGTGGCCTCCGACGACACCGCCGCTGCGGGTCTCGAGGCCGCTGACGTCGAGCTGATGGTCCTGCCGGCCGCGACCACCCTCGAGGACACCTACGACCAGATCGAGGAGTTGGGCCGGGCGACCGGTCACGTCGACCAAGCGGCTCAGGTCGTGGCCGACATCCAGTCCGACATGGCCGACATCGCCGAGTCGATCCCCGCTCGGGCCACGGCGACGACGTACTACCACGAGCTCGACGACACCTATTACTCGGTGACGTCCTCGACGTTCATCGGTCAGATCTACGCCATGGCCGGCTTGGAGAACATTGCCGATGCCGCCGATCCCGACGGCTCGGGGTACCCGCAGCTCTCCTCCGAGCTCATCGTTTCGGCTGACCCCGATCTGATCTTCCTGGCCGACACCGTCTGCTGTGGCCAGTCGGCCGAGACAGTGGCGGCTCGCCCAGGCTGGGGTCAGCTCAGCGCTGTGCAGACCCAGGGCGTCGTGGCCCTCGACGATGACATCGCTTCGCGGTGGGGACCCCGGGTGGTCGACCTCTTCCAACAGGTGGCCGATGCCGTCGCCGGGCTCCCGGCCGCGTAGCGAACCCCCGGTCGGAGGCGCAGTGATGGGCGATCAGCGAGTGTCCCGCCATCAGGCTCGGTGGGTCGGGGCCGGGATGCTCGCGGTCGTCGTCGCCCTCGTGCTCGGGGTGAGCATCGGGGCGGTCGGCATCCCGCCCGGGCGCACGCTGCTCGAACTGCTCGACCGTCTGCCCTTCGTCCATATCGATTCCGGTCTGAGCGATCGGCAGGCCGCGATCGTGTGGGATCTCCGGATGCCTCGGGTGCTGGTGGCCCTGCTGGTCGGGTCGATGCTGGCGGTGGCCGGCGCCTCCTACCAAGGGGTGTTCCGCAATCCGCTGGCCGATCCGTATCTGCTCGGGGCCGCAGCCGGCGCTGGACTCGGAGCAACGCTGTTGATCGTGGCCGGAGCCCGAGCCAGCGGCGGACTCCTCGACCCGGTGCCGCTCGCCGCCTTCGTAGGCGCCTTGGGCGCAGTGGCCGCCGCGTATGCCCTGGGGGCAGCCGGCCAAGGCGGCCGAGCTACCGCCACGTTGGTCCTGGCCGGGGTGGCCGTCGCCAGCTTCCTCACCGCGGCCCAGACATTCATCCAGCAGCGCAACGCCGAGTCGATCCGGGAGATCTACTCCTGGATCCTGGGCCGATTGGGCACCGCTACCTGGCACGAGGTGGCCTTGCTGGTGCCGTACTGGCTGGTCACCATGGCGGTGTTGGTCGTCCATGGCCGCAGCCTGGATGTCTTGGCCGTGGGTGATGCCGAGGCCACCAGTCTCGGGTTGGCCACCAGTCGGGTGCGGGTGATCATCGTGGTCGCCGCGTCCCTGGCGACCGCCGCGGCGGTGGCCGCCACCGGGCTGATCGGTTTCGTGGGCATCGTGGTGCCCCACGCCATCCGACTCGGAGCCGGCAGCAGCTTCCGCCGGCTCTTGCCCTTGTGCGTCCTCTTCGGAGGCGCGTTCTTGGTGCTGGCCGACTTGGTCGCCCGCACGGCGGCCGCGCCGAGCGAGATCCCCATCGGCGTGGTCACCGCCTTCGTGGGGGCGCCGTTCTTCATCATCGTCCTGCGCACGACGAGGGTGTCGATCCGATGAGCGCTCCGGTCCGTCCGTTGCCTGCACCGGGGGTCCCCGTTGCCGGTGCGCCTGCCCTGGACTGTGGCGGGCTCTCGGTCGCCTATGAGCGTCGGGAGGTCTTGGCCGATGTCGATCTGTCGGTGGCGCCGGGGACGTGGTGTTCGATCGTGGGGCCCAACGGTGCCGGCAAGACCACCTTGCTCCATGCCGTGGCCGGACTCGTGCGGTCATCGGGCGCCATCCGGTTCGGCGGCGACGACGCTGGATCGCTCCGCCCGAGGGATCGGGCCCGTCGGGTGGCGTTGGTGCCCCAGGTGCCGGTCGTGCCGACAGGCATTTCGGTCCTCGAGTACGTGTTTCTGGGCCGGACCCCGCACCTTTCGTTCTTCGCATCGGAGGGACCCGACGACCGCGACGTGGTTGCCGAGGCTTTGGCCGCGCTCGACCTCGAGCCGTTCGCCGAGCGAGCCGTCGACACCCTGTCGGGGGGCGAGCGTCAGCGAGTCGTGATCGCTCGGGCCCTGGCGCAACGAGCGGGCTTGCTGCTGCTCGACGAGCCCACCACTGCCCTCGACATTGCCCATCAGCAGCAGGTACTCGACCTGATCGATAAACTGCGCCGAGCTCGAGGGCTCACGATCGTGGCGACCATGCACGACCTCACCGTGGCCGGGCTCTACACCGATCAGCTGGTCCTGCTGGCCGAGGGTCAGATCGTCGAGCGAGGCTCGCCGTCCGAGGTCCTCACCGAATCGAACATCGCACGGCACTACGGCGCCCAGGTAACCGTCTTACCCAGCGCTTCGGGCCCCATCGTGGTGCCCTTGCGCCTCGTCGTCGAAGGAGACGCACCATGACCGCCGATCCGCCCGTCGAACATCATCTCCCGGAGGCCACTCGGGTGGCTCGATCCCTGGTCGTGGTCAACACCGGCGACGGCAAGGGGAAGTCGTCGGCCGCGTTCGGCGTCATGCTCCGGGCTCTGGCCCAGGACTGGAAGGTGGCTGTGGTCCAGTTCTTGAAGTCGGGGGAGTGGGCCGTGGGGGAGGAGAAGATCGCCCGGACCCTCGGGGTCGATTGGTGGGCCATGGGCGAAGGGTTCACGTGGGATTCCGAGGACTTGACCGCCGATCAAGCCGTTGCGCAGCAGGCGTGGGCCCAGGCCCGGGTGTCGATCGAGGCCGGCTTGCACCGGTTGGTCATCCTCGACGAGATCACCTACCCCCTGAACTGGGGCTGGATCGACATCGACGAGGTGGTTTCGGTCATCGCCGGGCGGCCGCCCACGGTGAACTTGGTGCTCACCGGTCGAGATGCGCCGGCCGCCCTCGTCGAGGTGGCCGACACGGTGACGGAGATGCGCAAGGTCAAGCACGCCTACGACCAGGGCATCGTGGCCAAGAAGGGCATCGACTTCTGATGGCCGGCCCTGGGGAGGACGACCCGCTCGTGGTCGTGCCGGCCGGTGCCGATCGGCCCGCACTGGTGTGGCGGTTCTCGTCGCCTCGCTTGGTCGTGGCCAGCGCGGCCCTGGGCGGTGGCATCGGACTGCGATCGTCGGTGCTGAACATCGAGGTCGAGAAGGACTACGCCCCCGACGACGTGATCGCCGACCTGTCGGCTCGGGCCGAGGCCCTCGGTGGGGCCACTGACGCCGTCGTGCTGTGCACTGCGGCCAATGTCGGCGAGGTGACGAGCAGCGTCGACGGTCCGGTCCGGGTCTGGGCGACCGTTGGCCTGACTCACCCCACGTGGGCCGCGGCCGACGACGATGTGGTGGCGGCACCAACGGTCGGGACCATCAACGTGGTGGCTGTACTCGAGGACCGCCTCGAAGTGGGTGCGCTGGTCAACTCGGTCGCCACCGCGACGGAGGCCAAAGCCCAGGCCCTGCTCGACGCGGGTGTGCCGGGGACTGGTACGGCCACCGATGCGGTGTGCATCGTCTGCCCGGCCGAGGGCCCCGAGGAGCCCTATGGCGGACCCCGGTCTCGGGTTGGGGCGGCCCTGGCCCGGGCGGTGTGCACCGCCGTGTCCGAGGGCACGGCCAGGTGGCCATCCCGGTGATCGTGTTGGTGCTGGGTGGCATCCGGTCCGGCAAGTCGGAGGTGGCCGAGCGACTGGCGACTGGGTGGGGCCGTCCGGTCACCTACGTGGCCACAGCCCAGCCAATCGAGGACGACCTCGACTTCGCCGCCCGCATCGCCGCGCACCGTGCTCGACGGCCACCCCAATGGACCCTGGTCGAAGCCGGAGCCGACCTCCCAGAGGTGCTTGCCGCGGTGGCGCCGACCGACGTGGTCCTGGTCGACTCGTTGGGTACGTGGCTGGCGGGGATCGATGGCTTCGATGTCGATCCGACCGCCCTGCTGAACGCCTGCGACCGCCGGGCCCCGACGGTCCTGGTCAGCGATGAGGTGGGCTTGAGCGTGCACCCTCCGACCGAGATCGGTCGGAGGTTCGCCGACGCCCTCGGTGGGCTCAACCGGTCGGTCGCCGATGCCGCCGATCACGTGGTGTTGGTCGTTGCTGGTCGGGCCGTGCTGGCCGACACCAGCGCAACGATGCTCGAACGGTTGGTCGGCGATGGGTGAGGCCTTTGGGTTCTTGTCGGTGTTGGGGGGCGCGGCGCCATTGACCCGCCGAGCGCTGCCCTGGTTCCCGGTCGTGGGCGCCGTGCTCGGAGCGGTGGTGGGGGGTGGCTGGTGGCTGACCCAGCAGCTGTGGCCGGCACCGGTCGCCGCCGTGCTCACCGTTACCTTGGCCGCCGCCCTCACCGGCCTCCTCCATTTCGACGGCTTGGCCGATGCCGCCGATGGTCTGTTGCCTCACGCCGAGCGCGATCGTCGCCTGGCCATCATGCGCACCCCGGATGTCGGGGCGTTCGGGGCGAGCGTGTTGGTGTTGGTGATGCTGGCCCAAACGGTGGCGTTGAGTGCGACAAACGCTCAGGTCCTGGTGGTTGCGGCCCTGTGGGTCGCTTCTCGGGCGGTGGCGGCCGGTGTGGTCGCCACCGTGCCGTACGCCCGGCCCGATGGTGGGTTGGCCACAGCGTTGATCGAGGGCGCGCCGCGCTGGCCCGGGCTCGCCGTCCTCCCAGCGGTGGCCATTGCGACCATCGGTGCCGGCCTGGCCGGTTTCATCTCTGTGGTGGTGGCGACGGCTGCCGGTTGTGCGGTCGTGGCGTTCGCTCGACACCAGTTGGGCGGGTTCACCGGAGACGTCCTGGGGGCCGCCATCGTGGTGTCGGAGACCGCCGGGCTCGTCGTGCTGGCCGCCCGATGGTGACCAGCTGGGTGGCCCGACGATCGGCTGCAGTGGCTGCTGGACTACTCGCCGATCGGCTGCTGGGTGAACCGCCCGATCGAGTGCACCCAGTCGCCGGTTTCGGCACCGCCATGTCCCGGGTCGAGAGGGTGCTGTGGCGTCAGACCTACGGCGCCGGGGTGGGCTATGCCGCCACCGGGCTGGTGCTCGGGGCCATGGCCGGGAAGGCAACGGGTTCGACGGCGGCCGCGGTCGAGATTGCCGCCGCTGGCCGAATGCTTCGCCAGGCCGGCGCCGACATCGGTGTGTGCTTGCGAGATGGCGATCTGGCTGGCGCCCGGGTCCTACTTCCGACGTTGTGCGGTCGGGACCCCGATGACTTGGACAGCCCGGCCATCGCGGCCGCGGTGATCGAGTCGTTGGCCGAGAACCTGGTCGACGCTGTGGTCGCGCCCGCGTTGTGGGGATTGATCGGCGGTGCACCCGGCGCGCTGGCCCACCGAGCCGTTAACACCATGGACGCCATGGTCGGTCACCGTTCCGAGCGCTACGAGCGCTTCGGGTGGGCGTCAGCCCGAGCCGATGATGTGGCCGCCTACCTCCCGGCCCGGGCCACCGCGGCCCTGGTCGCGGTGGTGCGCCCAACCCGGTCCGGGGCGGTCTGGTCGACGGTCCGTCGTGATGGCCCCCGGCATCCGTCACCCAATGCCGGGGTGGCCGAGGCTGCGTTCGCCGGTGTGCTCGGCGTCGAGCTCGGGGGACCCCTTCGCTATGGCGGCCGCCTCGAGCTGCGCCCGACCCTCGGTCGCGGTCCCCGTCCGATCGTCTACGACATCGAGCGGGCGGTGGCGTTGGCCGACGACATCGAAAGGGCCCTGGTCGCCGGTCTCCTCGGGTTGGCAGCGGTCGCAGCGATAGCGTCGAGGCGCTCGTCGCATCGGCGTCGGGTCCACCCGTGAGCGCTCCGGCCCCCGGTCGCCATGGCGGCGACGGCGTCGTGTTGGCCCGCCAGCTCGGCCTCGAGCCGGGGGCGATCCTCGACCTCTCGGCCAGCTTGAACCCGTTGGCGCCACCAGTCGACGGTGTAGTGGCTCGTCACCTCGATGCCCTCGGTCGCTATCCCGACGATGGCCCGGCCACCATCGCGTTGGCTCAGACGATCGGCGTCGATGCCGACCGTCTGGTGCTGACCAACGGCGGGTCCGAGGCCATCGCCCTGGTCGCTGGAATGCTCGGCCGGGGTCGGGTCGACGCCCCCGAGTTCTCCCTCTACGCCCGACATCTCCCTGTCCTCGATCCGGATGGGCCCCGGTGGCGGTCGAACCCGCACAACCCCACCGGACGTCTGGCGCCGGCCGATGAGACCGCCGCGGTGTGGGACGAGGCCTTCTATCCACTGGCAACCGGGCGTTGGACCCGCGGCGATGCCGACCGGGGCGCAATCGTGGTGGGGTCGCTGACCAAGGTGCTGTCCTGTCCCGGGTTGCGGATCGGCTACGTGCTCGCCCCCGATCGGCTGGTGGCCGCCGAGGTTCGAGCCCGCCATCCTCGCTGGTCGGTCAACGGTCTGGCAGCCACGGCGCTCCCTGAACTGCTCGCCGGCTGCGACGTGGCGACCTGGTCGGCGGCCATCGCCGAGCTCCGATCGGTCCTCGTCGAGCATCTGGCCCACGTCGGCCTGGTCGCCGACCCGTCCGATGCTTGCTTCGTGTTGGTCCGCAGCGCCCGAGGGGTTCGTGACCATCTAGCTCGGTCCGGCGTGTTGGTTCGAGACACGGCATCGTTCGGGTTGGTCGACGGCATCCGCGTGGCCGTCCCCGATGCCGCCGGCCTGGAGCGTCTCGCTCGCGCCCTCGTGGGCTCACCTCGACCCAACGGAGACTGATGGATCCATTGCCCGACATCGATGCGGTGTTGTTCGACATCGGTGGGACCTTGGTCGCCGAAGCGCCCCCGGCCACGCCGACGGCGGCGCTGGTGGCTCGGCCCCTGCCCGGTGTCGTCGACGCGTTACGGGACCTGGCCCGTCACCACCGTCTGGCCGCGGTGACCGACACCGCGGTGATGCGGGAGGCCGATGTCCGGGCCCTCTTGGCTCCCAGCGGGCTCGACGACCTACTCGAGGTGGTGGTGACCTCAGCCGATGTCGGTCGGGCGAAGCCCGATCCGGCAAGCGTCCGCCGGGCCCTCGAGCTCCTGGGGGTCGAGCCGGGCCGGGCCCTTCTGATCGGTGACCGAGACGTCGACCGGGGGGCGGCGGCCGCCTCCGGTACCCACTTCGTGGCGACCGACCGGGGGCTTCCCGACGCCGTCGACCGGGCTCGGATTCGCCTCGGTGGCCCATTCGCGGCGGCCGCCGACGCGGTCCGACCCGTCGACCGGCGAGCCGAGGCCGCGGCCCGGGCTCACCTCGAGCGGCTGACCAAGCCCCCCGGCTCGCTCGGGCGTTTGGAGGATCTGGGCGCTCGGCTGTCGGCGATCGCCGGGGCCTGCCCACCCCCCGCGCCGAGCCCGGCGGCGATTGCGGTGTTCGCCGCCGACCATGGGGTGGCTGCAGCTGGGGTAAGCGCCTGGCCCCAGGAAGTGACGGCACAGATGGTGGCCAACCTGGCCTCGGGGGGAGCCGCCATCTGCGTCCTGGCCGGCCAGGTTGGGGCGACCTTGCGGGTCATCGACGTGGGCGTGGCCGCCGACCTCTCTGGCCTCGCCGGGGTAGACCACGTCAAGGTCCGTTGGGGCACCGCCGACCTCAGCCGGGGGCCGGCGATGACCACCGCCGAGGTCGGCCAGGCGCTCGACGTGGGGGCGGTGGCCGCGGCCGAGTTGGTGGCTGGCGGCGCCCGACTGCTGGTCACCGGAGAGATGGGCATCGCCAACACCACCGCCTCGGCCGCCCTGATCTCCGTGCTGGCGGCCCGGCCGGCGGAGGCGGTGACCGGGCGGGGGGCCGGGGCCGACGACCCGGCTCTGGCCCGCAAGGTGGCGGTGGTCGCCGCCGCCAGCGCCCGGGCCCGGCCCTGGCTCGACCCCCTCTCGGTGCTGGCCGAGGTCGGGGGCCTCGAGATCGCAGCCTTGGCCGGCTTCGTGGTCGGCGGGGCGGCGGCCGGGGTTCCGGTGGTCATCGACGGCGTGATCGCCGACGCCGCGCTGATGGTGGCCGAGGCTCTGGTGCCGGGGGTGGTCGAGCGCACCATCGCCGGCCATCGCTCGGTCGAGCCCGGCGCCACCGCCGTGCTCGAGCACCTCGGGCTGGTCCCGGTGCTCGATCTCGGTTTGGCGTTGGGGGAGGGGAGTGGCGCCTGCCTGGCCGTCCCGGTGATCGAGGCCGCCGCTGCCGTCCTCTCGGGCATGGCCACCTTCGACGGTGCCGGGGTCTCCGAGCGCTGATTGGCCCGAATCAGTCGGTGCCCAGGAGAAGGTCGGCCAGCACACCCACGTCGGGGACCCGGTGGTGGGTGAAGTCGAGGTGGAGGTCGAAGGGGTCGAGCTGCACTACCTGCATCCCGGCTGCCTCCGCCCCCCGGACGTCGGCATGGACCATGTCGCCCACGTAGAGCGCCCGCTCGGCCATGACCCCCAGGGCGCGGAGCGCCGGCTCGAAGATGCGGGGATCGGGCTTGCGCACGCCCACCGAGGCCGAGTCGACGATGCAGGCCACCGAGGGGAGGGCGCCCGGGCCGACCTGGCAGACGGACAAGGCCACCAGTTGGTCGGCCGCGGTGCCGTCGTTGTTGGAGACCACGGCCAGGGGCATGCCGGCCTCGGCCAAGCGCCGGAACCCGTCGATGTTGGCCGTGAGGGGCCAGGTCCAGATGCCGGCCACGGCCTCGGCAAAGAGTCGCTCGAAGGCGTCGGCGGCGGCGTCGAGCTGGTCGGGGGGCACTCCCACCTCGGCTAGGTAGGCCAGCCGATAGTGGTGCCAGAAGGCCGGGTCGTCCTCGTCGGCGGGGTGGACCGAGGCCAGCCGGTGCACGGCCACGGAGTGGGCCCGGTGATAGGTGACGGGGTCGGTGGAGACGACGAACCCGTGCTCGATCAGGCTTCGAGCGACGACCTCGTGGTGGGGGATGCTGAACACGCCGCCGATGTCGAAGACGACGGCATCGATCGAGCGGGGATCGAGCACCCGCGCAGTGTGCCAGGCCAGATCAGTACTGGATGTCCAGGGCGTAGCGGAGGGCGCGATCCAGCCGAACGCGTATCTCGAGATCCAGTCGGCCGACCGGCACAGGGTCGAGGACGGTGCGGGGCACGGTGATCAGGTTGTCGCAGCTGATCACGCACGGTTCAGGCATCCCCTCAGCCAGGCCGACCTCGACCTCGGAGGGGATGCCCCGGATCGTGCGGGTGATCGGCGCGCACGTCAGCGCGGAGAGCACCTCGATCGCTGCGTCGCGGGTGAGCACACAGACCGGCCGACGGCCGGCAGGCGGGCCGAGGTCGACCCAGAAGACGTCGCCCCGGGCTACCACCCGGGAAGGGTGCGCGCCGCCAGGCGCTGAGCACTGGTGACCAGCGCCGGATCCTGCGGCACGCGGCGATACGCCTCACGCAGGGCACGATCGGCCTTGTGCAGCTCGGCCGCTTAGCACGGTGGCGGCCCCACGGCGCAGCAACTCGGAGCGATTTGTCCCCTCCGACTTGGCCAGGCGATCCAGCCGCTCGACGAGCTCATCGTCCAGCTGCACGAATACTTCTCTGCGAGCTGTGACCATATGGTCGGCATATGGTCCTCCTCGGTGGCGCCGCCCGGGGCCCGGCTCGGCCGAGAGTGTGCCAGGTGGGGCTTGCCCGACCCCGCGCCTCAGGAGGCCGTCTCGACTCCGCAGCTGCGTCGGACCGCGTGGGTCAGGGGCTCGGGGTCGAGGCCGTCCAGCGCAGCGGCCAGGTAGCCGTCGGGCCGTACCACTCGGAGCGAGCCTGGCTCGGCCCGCAGGATGCGGGCGAGCTCGCCGGAGGGGTCCAGGTCGGCCAGGCCGTAGCCGGTCACGGGCGCAGCCACGGCGCCTCGCGCCACCTCGGTAGCCCGCTCGGTGTCATCGCCCGTGCCGGCCACGAGCAGCACGATCGAGCGGCCGAAGAGCAGCCGCAGGCGATCGGCACCCCCGGGGGACCGGTCGTGTTCGATCGGCCCGTCGGGGCACAGCACCCCCGGCACCGGTGGGCGGACCACGAGCGCCTCGGTGGGAAAGGGCTCGACCGACGGCGCCGGGGTGGTCAACGGCGACTCGGTGTACCAGTAGGGCTCGGCCAATTTCCCGGAGTCCACCGCCGGGGCGGCCGACGGATCGAAGGCGGCGCGTTCGAGCACGTCCCGGCGCCGCCAACGCTGCCCGTCGTCGCGGGGGACGAGGAAGCGCATGGTCCGGTCGGTCACCGCCAGGTTCTCCCGAGCGGCGGCCCGGCGCTCCACCTCGTAGCTGGCGACCAGCGACTCGGGGGCCCACCGGTGGAGCACGAAGGCAATCTTCCAGGCCAGGTTCTCGGCGTCGAAGATCCCCGAGTTCAGACCGCGGGCCCCGAAGGGCGAGAACACGTGGGCGGCGTCGCCGGCGACGGCCACCCGACCTTGGCCGAACCGGGACGACAGGCGCTGCTGGAACCGGTAGCTCGACAGCCACACCACCTCGTAGGGCCGGTCACCGGTGATCCGGGAGATGCGCTGGTCGAGGGCCCCCGAGCGGCGCTCGGCCTCCAGGTCGTGGTCACCGGGCACCTGCCAG
>JANNOZ010000012.1:0-53628 GCA_031399525.1 Actinomycetes bacterium
CCCGTAGGAGTCTGGGCCGTGTCTCAGTCCCAGTGTGGCTGATCGTCCTCTCAGACCAGCTACCCGTCGAAGCCTTGGTGAGCCGTTACCTCACCAACAAGCTGATAGGCCGCGAGACCCTCCCGAAGCGAAATTCTTTCCTCATCCGGCCATGCGACCAAATGGGGCTATCCGGTATTAGCTCCGGTTTCCCGGGGTTATCCCAGACTTCGGGGTAGGTTTCTCACGTGTTACGCACCCGTTCGCCGCTAGGTCTTCACCGGTGTTACCACCGGATGGACCTCGCTCGACTTGCATGTGTTAAGCACGCCGCCAGCGTTCGTCCTGAGCCAGGATCAAACTCTCCAACGAGATCGCTGCCCTCCGGCGAACCGGTTGACAGGTGATCAGGAGAGCCACTGCGAGCTGGCTAGCCCACAGTGACTGGCATCAGTCAGACGACTGACATGTCGTCCAGATCCGATGCGTTGAACTTGCTATGACGATCACACGAACTTGCGTCCGTGCGGTCGCCCGCACTCGCTTTTGGATCTTTCCTCTGTTCTGATTTCAAGGAGCGGCGATGAACGCCGGGCACGCCCCGCCGAGTCGCGACGACGAGGAGTCGTCCTCTGGGTGAGGGTGGTGCCACCGTCTGGAGGCCGTTGCGGCCGTCCCGAGCGGGTTGCGTACGTTAACGGGTGCGCACGGCAGTGTCAACATCATCGGTCCAACGGACCACGACGAGGTGGTACGACCGCCGTCCGCGCCGGAGCAGCAAGGCCCCGTCGGCGTCGAACTCGTCGAGGCCGAGGATCACGTCGGGGTCCTCGACCCGTCGGTTGTTGAGGTAGACGCCACCCTGGGTGATCCCTCGGCGGGCGTCGCCCTTGGACGAGACCACGCCGCATTGGACCAGGAGGTCGACCAGGGCCATACCGCCGGTGAGCTCGGCCTCGCTCAGGTGGGTGGTGTCGAGCTCGTCCTCGAGCACAGCCAGGGCGCCGGCCGGCAGCACCGAGAACGGCGCTCCGAAGAGCACGTCGGTGGCGGCGCCGGCCGCGGCCGACGCGATCGGGCCGTGAACCAGCGTGGTGACCTCCTCGGCCAGGCGGCGCTGTCCGGCCCGCCGTTCGGGGGCCGCGAGATGGGCCGCTTCCACCTCGTCGATCTCGTCGAGGGACAGCAACGTGAGCCGACGTAACAGCGACCCCACATCGAGGTCCGGGACCTGCATCCAGTACTGGAAGAACCGATAGGGGCTGGTGGCAGCGGCATCGAGCCATACCGCTCCCTCGGCTGTCTTACCGAACTTCGAGCCATCCGAGCGGGTGAGCAGCGGCCAGGTGAGCCCGTGTACATGGTCGCCGGTGACCCGGCGGGTCAGGTCGACTCCGAGGGCGATGTTGCCCCACTGGTCCGAACCCCCGACCTGCAATTCGCATCCGTGCTCCCGGTGCAGCACCACGTAGTCGTGCGCCTGGATGAGCATGTAGCTGAACTCGGTGAACGAGATGCCGTGGGTGCTATCGAGACGGGACCGCACCGACTCGCGGCCCAACATCTGGTTGACGGTGACGTGCTTGCCGACATCGCGAAGGAACTCGAGGACGCCGATCGGTGCCGTCCAGGCCGCGTTGTCGAGCAGCTGGACCGGCGGACCTTCCTCGGCCGGTCCGGTCAAGCGCTCGACCTGGGTTCGGATGCTCGCCAGGTTGTCGGAGACGACGTCGGCCTCGAGCAGGTTGCGCTCGTCGGACCGGCCGCTCGGATCTCCCACCATGCCGGTGGCGCCGCCCAAGACGGCGACCACCCGGTGGCCGGCCCGTCGAAACCGGCGCAGGGCGACTATCCCGACCAGATGGCCCACGTGGAGCCAGGGCCCGGTCGGGTCGATCCCCAGATAGAGGGTCAGTGGTCCCGAAGCGAGCCGACCGGACAACTCTTCCCGATCGGTGGTGTCATGGATCAGGCCGCGCCGATCGAGGTCGTCGAGCAGATCCATGGCCGTCATGGTCGCGCGTGGACACCTGACACCCGGTACACCGTCCAACCGGCGAGAATGGTCAGATGCGTCGGACCTTGTGGCTCACCCTCGCCGCGGTCCTGGTCGGCGCCGGCTGCTCGTATACCCCGGCCGTCATCGAGGCCAGCGACCAGCGGTTGCCCGAGTCGACCAAGATCTATGCCGACGACGGCCAGACGCTGCTGGTCACCCTGGAGGCCGGCGAGAACCGCGAGAGCATCGAGCTCGACACCCTCCCGAAGCATGTCTATGACGCCGTGGTGGCCATCGAAGACAGTCGGTTCTGGAGTCATTCGGGCGTCGATGCCCGAGCCATCCTGCGGGCCGCGGTAACTGATGTGCAGGAGGGCGACGCGGTCCAGGGTGGATCGACGATCACCCAGCAGTACGTGAAGCAGGCTCGCAAGGAGGCCGAGAAGACCATCGGCCGCAAGGTCGAAGACGCCATCCTCGCCGTTCAGCTCGAACGCCAGCTGTCGAAACGGCAGATCCTGGAGCGTTATCTCAACACCATCTACTTCGGCAACGGGGCCTCGGGCATCCAGGCTGCCGCCCAGCGCTATTTCGGCGTGGACGCCAAGGATCTCACCGTCGCCCAGGCCGCCACCCTCGCCGGGTTCATCCACCAGCCGTCGAGCTACGACGTCTACAACCGACCCGAGGAAGCCGTTGGGCGGCGCAACATCGTGATCGACCGAATGCTCGAGCTCGGCTCGATCGACGCGGCCACGGCCACGGCCTCGGAGGCCGAGGCGTTGGCGCCGGTCGCCCAGGGCGATACCAGCCGCTCGATCGCGCCGTACTTCGTGGAGAACGTCAAGAAGCAGATCCTGGACGACCCGGCGTACGGCGAGACCCGGGAGGAGCGCGAGAAGCTGCTCTTCTCCGGCGGGCTGCGTATCTACACGACCCTCGACACCACCATGCAGCAGGCGGCCGTCGATTCGGTCAACCAGGGTCGGCCCGACGCGTCCTACCCCGATGCCGCGCTCGTCTCGCTCGAGCCCCAGACCGGCTATGTGAAGGCACTGGTCGGCGGACGGGACTTCTACGACGACACCGACCCGGTGGCCAAGGTCGACCTGGCCGGCACTGCCAGCGATCCCGACGGTAAACGTCCGACTGGTTCGGCCTTCAAGCCCCTCGTACTGGCCGCCGCCCTCGAGTCGGGCATCCCGCTCTCGAAGGTCTACCCCGCCCCTTCGGCCATGGACATCGAGTTCCCGGGCCAGACCTACCACGTCGAGAACAACGCTGGGGAGAGCATCGCTGGAGGCTCGGCCAATCTCCGAGAGGCCACCGTCCACTCGCTCAACGTGGTCTACGCCCAGCTCATGCGGGATGTCACGCCCCAGAAGGCGGTCGAGGTGGCCCACAAGCTGGGCATCACCTCTGACATCGCGGCCTACCCCTCGACCGTTCTGGGCACCCAGTTGGTCCACCCGGTGGAGATGGCGAGCGCGTACGGAACCCTGGCCAACCATGGCTCCCATGTCGCCCCGACCTACGTGACCCGGGTCACCGACGCCGACGGCACCGTCGTGTGGTCGCATCGCATCGAGCCGACTCAGGCCGTGTCTCGGGAGATCGCCGACACCGTCACCGACGTCCTCCAGGACGTGGTGACCCGCGGGACGGGTACCGCAGCCCGGATCGGGCGGCCGGCGGCCGGCAAGACCGGCACCGGCGAGGAGTTCCGGGACGCCTACTACGTGGGCTACACCCCCGAGCTGGTCACTGCGGTCTGGTACGGATACGCCACCCAGGGCATCCGCTCGATGGCTCCCCCGGACACTCCCTATCGGATCTACGGAGGGACCTGGCCAGCAGAGACATGGCAACGCTTCATGGCGGCGGTACTGGCCGATCGGCCAGTACAGGAGTTCGCCGAGGTGACTCCAGCGGAGGAGAAAGCCGCCTCCGGTGACGACGAACCCCGCAGCGTCGACCTCGACCTGCCCCCGGTGCCCAACGTGGTGGGACTGCCGGCAGCCGACGCCGAGTCGACCTTGCAGCGGGCCGGCTACCAGACCGCCCGTTCGGAGCGGCCGGATACCCAGTACCCACCTGGTTACGTCGTGGCCCAGAGCCCGGCGGGCGACTTCCGCCTGGCCGCCGGGGCGACGGTGACGATCTACGTGGCCACGACCGGTGGCGCTCCCGCCGTGGCTGCTCCGAGCGTGCTGGGCGCGGCCGAGGCCGCGGCCACGGCCACGATCGAGGGCAAGGGCCTGACCGTGTCCGTTCAGCGCGAGGCAGACCCGGGAGGCACCACTCCGAAGGGCACGGTGTGGAAGCAGGAGCCGCCCAAGGACACCCAGCTGGCACCAGGGGCCACGGTCACGATCTGGGTGAACCCGGCCGCCTGATCGGCGACACGCACGGCTCGTCGGGCACCCACCATCGCCAGGGTCGCTCGGTGGCGGCACGGATCCCCACTCGGGGTCCGACTCCTGGTTCGACCGGGGGCGCCACTCCGTCATCGACGATCGTGACCGGAGCATCGGCTGCGACCAGGTCCACACCGTTGTGGCGGCCGTCGATCCCCATTGCCTGGGTCAGGCGAGCCGGTCCCCGGCACAGGTCACGATCGCTCCGAGCTGTCGGGCGGACTTCCCGCATGGCGTCGATACCGGCCATGGGCACCAGGGCCCGGATCAGGACCGCGGCGGCGACACCTTCGCCTCCGCACACCACGTTGGCGCACCAGTGCATTCCGTAGGTGAAATAGACGTAGAGACGACCTGGAGGCCCGAACATGGTGGCGGTGCGAGGCGTCATCCCTCGAGCGGCGTGGGACGCCGGATCGTCGCCACCGCCGTAGGCCTCGACCTCGACGATTCGGCCCCGGCGATCGCCGACGACCAGGACCTTGCCCAGAAGCTCCGGCGCCACCTCGGCGGGACCGAGCCCGTAGAACCGACGCCGGACGCGACGGGAAGTCACTCAGCTCGCGCCACCCGGGCCCGGTCGGCGTCGAGCCGGGACCGGAACCGCTCCATCTGCACGGCCACCGGCGCCGGTCCGGCGCCGCCGGGTGTGGTGCGACGGGTCACCGCTACACCCGGTGCCAGTAGAGCGGCGCCCTCGGGACCCAGGTCGGGATGGGCCGAGACCAGATCGACCAGGTCGCCCTCGCCGGCCAGCGAACGGCGCACCAGCGCACCCACGGTCTCATGGGCCTGCCGGAACGGCACCCCTCGGACCACCAGGTACTCGGCCAGGTCGACGGCGGCCGCAGTCGGCACGTCGGCGGCGGCCTGCATGCGATCAAGGTGGAAGGTCACCGACGAGTAGAGGCCGGCGAGCGCCCCCAGCGCCAGGTTCACCTGGTCCACCGCGTCGAAGAGTGGCTCCTTGTCCTCTTGGAGGTCGCGGTTGTAGGCCAGCGGCAAGCCCTTGAGGGTGGTGAGGAACCCGGCCACGTGGCCGACGAGGCGACCCGTTCGACCCCGAGCCAGCTCGGCGATGTCGGGGTTCTTCTTCTGGGGCAGCATCGATGAGCCGGTGGCGTAGGCATCGTCGAGGGTGGCGAAGCCGAACTCCTCGGTGGTCCACAGCACGATCTCCTCCCCCATCCGGGACAGGTGGACCCCGAGCAGGGCGATGTCGAAGAGGGCCTCGGCGACGAAGTCGCGGTCGGAGGTGGCGTCGAGGCTGTTCTCGAACCGCCCGGCGAACCCCAGGTCGGCCGCGGTCTCATCGGGATCGAGGGGGATGGACGAACCGGCCAACGCGCCGGCCCCCAGCGGTGAGACGTCGAGGCGGTCACGGGTGGCGAGAAGTCGGTCGACATCTCGGGAGAGGGCCCAGCCGTGGGCCAAGAGATGGTGGGCCAGGAGGATGGGTTGGGCCCGCTGGAGGTGGGTGTAGCCCGGTAGGTAGTGGTCACCGGCCTCGAGCGCTCGGCGCAGCAGCACGTCTTGGAGGGCCAGCACCCGGGACGCGACCAGACCGAGTTCACGCCGGCACCACAGGCGCAGGTCGGTCGCCACCTGGTCGTTGCGACTGCGCCCGGTGTGGAGCTTGGCTCCCGCCGGTCCGGCCAGCTCGGTCACCCGACGTTCGATGGCGGTGTGGATGTCCTCGTCGCCCTCGGCGAACTCGAAGGTGCCCTCGGCCAGCTCGACAGCTACCTGGTCGAGGGCGGCCAACACCGCTGCCGCCTCCTTCTCGTCGAGCACCTCGGCCCTGACGAGGGCTCGGACGTGGGCCTTCGAGCCCACGACGTCGTCGCCGGACAGGCGTTGGTCGTACGGGAGGCTGACGGTGAACGCCAGCAGCTCGTCGGCCGGTCTGCCGGCGAACCGGCCCGACCACAGGGTCACGGGTTCTCCTGCTTGGAGGCCCAGGTCTTGACCCCGAGGCCCCAGAGCCGCACGAAGCCCTCGGCGTCCTGGTGGCGGAAGCTGTCGGCCGCCTCGTACGTGGCCAAGCCGTAGTCGTAGAGACCGACCGGACTGCGGCGACCGGCCACCACGCACGATCCGGGCGTCAAGCCCAGGCGGACCTCGCCGGTGACGTGGCGCTGGGTCTCGGTCATGAAGGCGTCGAGGGCCTGCCTGAGCGGCGAGAACCACAGCCCGTCGTAGACCAGCTCGGCATAGCGGGGCTCGAGTCGCGCCTTCTCGTGGGCCACGTCGCGCTCGAGGCAGAGCCCTTCGAGGTCGCGGTGAGCCAGGATCAGCGCCAGAGCCGCAGGGCACTCGTAGACCTCACGGCTCTTGATGCCCACCCGCCGGTTCTCGACCATGTCCACCCGGCCCCATCCATACGCACCGACAACCTGGTTGAGCTCGGTGACCAGGGCATCGAGGGCGAGCGGGCGACCATCGACGGCCACCGGTCGACCCTGCTCGAAGGCAACGACGACCTCGGTGGGTTCGGTCGCGGTCTGGCGGGTGAAGGTGAACACGTCCGGAGGCGGTGGGGCCCAAGGATCTTCCATCTCGCCGCACTCGATGGCCTTGCCCCAGAGGTTCTCGTCGATCGAGTAGGGCTTGTCCCGGGTGACGGTGACCGGGATGTCATGGCGAGCGGCGTACTCGATGCAATCGTCTCGGGTCATGCCCCAGAATCGAACCGGGGCGATGGTCTCCAGGTCGGGCGCCAGCGCCGCGGTGCCCACCTCGAAACGGACTTGATCGTTGCCCTTGCCGGTGCAGCCGTGGGCGACCGAGTCGGCACCCTGGGCCCGGGCGGTGGCGACCAGGTGCTTGACGATGACCGGGCGGGAGAGGGCCGAGACCAACGGGTATCGGTTCTCGTAGAGGGCGTTGGCGGCCAACACCGGGGCCACGTACTCATCGGCGAACTCGGCCTTGGCGTCGATGACCACGGCATCGACCGCACCGGCGCCGAGGGCCCGCTGACGAATCGCCTCGAAGTCGCCGCCCTGGCCGACGTCGACGGCGCACGCCACCACCTCGACGTCGAGCTCCTCGGTCATCCAGCGCACGGCGACCGAGGTGTCCAGACCGCCGGAATACGCCAGCACCACTCGCTTGGGCATCAGCCCTCCTTGTCCTTGTCGTCCATCCCGGCCAAGGCTCGAAGCCGCCGGGCCACTGTGGCCCCCTTCGTGTGCTCCCCCGCGATCACCAACACCGTGTCATCGCCCGCCACCGTCCCGATGACCTCGGCCAACCCAGCCCGATCCAGCGCCGACGCCACGACGTGGGCTGACCCCGGCGGTGTGCGCAGGACCACCAGCTGTCCCGACGACGAGACCTCCACGACCCACTCGCTGCACACCCGACGCACGTGATCGAGGGGCGCGATGCGTTCGTGAGCCAACTCGGGGATGGCGTAGACCGTGGCGCCCCCGGGCACCCGGACCTTGAGGGCACCCAACTCGTCGAGGTCGCGGGACACGGTGGCCTGGGTGGCCGACACACCGTCGGCGGCCAGGAGCTCGACCAGCTCGCCTTGGCTGGCGACGGCGTGGGTGCCCAACAGCTGGGTGATGCGGTGCTGGCGCTGGGCCTTGGACAGTCGAGCGGGGGCGGCCATCAGATCGCCCATCCGGCAACCAGCTGCCACAACAGGGCCCGGGCCACGTGCATGCGATTGGTCGCCTCGGCCCAGACCAGGCTGGCCGGACCCTCGAGCACCTCGGCGGTCACCTCTTCACCGCGGTGGGCGGGCAGACAGTGCAGGAACACTGCGCCTGCGCCGGCGCCATCCATCAGGTGCTGGTCGACGGTGAACCCGGAGAACGCCTCCCGGCGGGCGGTGGCCTCGTCCTCTTGGCCCATCGACGCCCAGACGTCGGTGATCACTGCGTCCACCCCGGCCACGGCCTCGGCCGGATCGTGGCTAACCCTCAGGTCGAGGTCGCGAGCGAGGCCATCGAGTGCCCCTTCGGGCAGCTCGTAGCCCGGTGGGGTGGCGATCCGCACCGATGCACCGACCAGCGCCGCGCCTCGTACGAGTGAGGCGCAGACGTTGTTGCCGTCGCCGACCCAGGCCAGGGTGAGGCCCTCGAGGTGACCGAAGTGCTCCCGGAGGGTCAGCAGGTCGGCCAGGGCCTGGAGCGGATGGGCGGTGTCGGAGAGCAGGTTGACAATCGGCACGTCGGTGGCGGCCGCCATGCGCTCGAGGGTGGCGTGCTCGAACACCCGAGCACCGATGACGGCGTGGTAGCCGGCCAACGTCCGAGCGACGTCTTCGACCGTCTCCCGAGAGCCGATGCCGATCTCCGCCCCGTTGATCGAGATCGGATGCCCTCCGAGTTGCACCACGGCCATCTCGGTGGCGTTGCGGGTCCGGTTGGACGGCTTCTCGAAGATCAGGGCGACACCCCGACCGGCCAGCACCCGAGGGGGGTTGCGGTCGGTGGCCCGGGCCAGCACGGAGGCCAACTCGTCGGGTGAGAGGTCGTCGACTTCGAGGAAGTCCTTCACGGGATCACCACCCGGGCCAGGATGGCCAGACCCTCGTCGATCTCGTCCGACGAGATGGTCAACGGCGGCGCCATGCGGATGGCCGTCGGTGTCACGGCATTGATGACCAGGCCCTCGGCCAAAGCCCGGTTGACCACGGTCTTGGCATCGACGGTCGTCAACTCGGCGGCCACCAGCAAGCCCAGGCCTCGGACCTGGCCGATGCCCTCGATCGACTGCAACCCGCCCACGAGGTGGTTTCCCGCCTCTCGGGCCCGCTGCGGGGCGTCGATGCGGATCATCTCGGCCAGCACGGCCCGAGCGGCCGACGCGGCCAGCGGCTGGCCGCCATAGGTGGTGGCATGGTCGCCCGGTCCGAAGACGGCGGCTACTTCCCGTCGGGCCCAGCAGGCCCCGATGGGCATGCCGTTGCCCAGCGCCTTGGCCATGGTCACGACGTCGGGCAGGACATCGAAGTGCTGGAAGCCGAACCATTCCCCGGTTCGGCCCAGACCGGTCTGGACCTCGTCCACCACGAACAGGATCCCCCGTTCGTCACACAGCGCTCGGACGCCGGCGAGGTAGCCGTCGGGAGCCGGATTGACCCCACCCTCTCCTTGCACGGGTTCGAGGATGATGGCGCCGACCGACGGGTCAAGCGACGCTTCGAGCGCATCGAGATCGCCCCAGGCCACGTGTCGGAAGCCGTCCGGCAACGGCTGGAAGGCTTCGTGCTTGGCCGGCTGGCCGGTGGCGTGCAAGGTGGCAAGGGTCCGACCATGAAACGACCCGAAGGCCGACACCACCACGTGACGACCCCGGCCACCGAAGCGCCGGGCCAGCTTGAACGCGCACTCGTTGGCCTCGGCGCCCGAGTTGGCGAAGAACACCTGCCCGACGGTCTCGCCCTGGGTCGATCCACTGATCAGACCGTCGAGGGTGCGGGCCACCTGGGGACCGATCTCGGTGCCGAACAAGTTCGAGACGTGGACCAAGGTGGCGGCCTGCTCGCACACCGCCGCCGCCACCACCGGATTCGCGTGGCCCAGGGAGGTCACGGCCAGGCCCGAGAGGAAGTCGAGGTATCGCTTGCCCTGGTCGTCCCACAGTTCGGTGCCGGCCCCCCGAACGAACGTCACCATCGGCGGCGGATAGGTGGCCATGAGCGGCGAGGACGACGTGGTCATGGGTGAGCGGCTTCGATCATGGTGCCGGCTCCGGCATGGGTGAAGACCTCGAGCAGGAGGACGTGCGGGATCCGACCGTCGAGCACGTGGACCTGGCCCACGCCGGCCTCGACCGCCTCGATGCACGAACGGACCTTGGGGATCATGCCCCCGGTGATCGAGCCGGCCTCGACCATGGCCTCCAGGCCGGCGACGTCGAGTCGGGAGACGACGCTGGCCGGATCGTCCGGGTCGGCTCGGATCCCGGCCACGTCGGTGAGGTAGACCAACTTGGTGGCCCCCAACGCGGCGGCGATGGCCCCAGCGGCGGTGTCGGCGTTGACGTTGTAGGCCTGGCCGGCGTCATCGGTGCCGATCGTGGCCACCACTGCGACCAGGTCTTGGGCCAGTAGCCGCTCGATGATCTGGGGCGCCACGGTCTCGACGTCACCGACGAAGCCGAGCTCGGGCGAACGCTGGGTCACCCGCAGCATCCCGGCGTCCTCCCCGGACACGCCGACGGCGAGCGGCCCGTGGACGTTGAGCGCTCCGACGATGTCACGGTTCACCTTGCCGGTGAGGACCATGCGGGCGATGTCGAGGGTCTCGGCATCGGTCACCCGCAACCCGTCGACGAACTCCGTCTCCTTGCCCAGCCGGGCCAGGAGCTGGCCGATCTGCGGACCGCCGCCGTGGACGACCACGACCCGGATACCCACCGAGTGCAGCATGGCCACGTCCTGGGCGAACAGGGAGAGGTCGTCGCCCAGGGCGCTTCCGCCGTACTTCACGACGAACACGTGTCCCCGGAAGCGCCGGATGTACGGCAGCGCCTCGACCAGGAGTTGGGCCCGGGTCGCGTCGGACACGCCGACCGGGCTGGTCACGACGTCCCCATGTTCTCGTCGACGTACGCGTGGGTGAGGTCGTTGGTCAAGATCACGCCGGTGCCGTCGCCGACGCCGAGGTCGGCCACCAACTCGATGTGACGCTGGGCCATGACCTCGGTGACCGCGTCGGCGTCGTGGTCGGCCGCGGTGCCGTTGCGACACACCTCCACGCCGCCGTAGCGCACGCTGACCCGGTCGGCTTCGAAGACCACCCCGGCGCTGCCCAACTCGGAGACCACCCGGCCCCAGTACGGGTCCTGGCCGTACCACGAGCACTTGCACAGGTTGGAGTCGGCCACCTTGCGGGCCGCGGTGCGGGCCTCGTCGTCGGAGGCGGCGCCGGTCACGGTGATGCGCACGACCTTGGTGGCGCCCTCGGCGTCACCGGCCATCTGGGCGGCCAGGGAGGTGCAGGCCTCCCCCACCGCGGCGGCGAAGGCGTCGGCGTCCGCTGGCGGTCCGGCCTGACCGTTGGCCAGCAGGAGGACGGTGTCGTTGGTCGACGTGCAGCCGTCGACGGACAGGGCGTTGAACGAGTCGGCCACGGCGGCGGCCAGCACCCGCTGGAGGGTGGCCGGCTCGACCTCGGCGTCGGTGGTGAGCACGGCGAGCATGGTGGCCATGTTGGGAGCGAGCATGGCTGCCCCCTTGGCCATGCCACCGACGGTGAACCCGTCGCCGGCCACGGTGACCTCCTTGGCCACGGTGTCGGTGGTCATGATGGCGGCGGCGGCCGCTCCCCCACCGGCCGGGCCGGCGTCGAGGGCGGCGGCCAGCGGCGCTACACCGGTGCGGATGGGCTCGATCGACAGGGGGATGCCGATGAGCCCGGTGGAGCACACCAACACTTCCTCGGCTCGGCACCCCAGGGCGGCGGCGGTCAAGGCGCACATCTCCTCGGCCACCTCCCGGCCATCGGCGTTGAGGGCGTTGGCGTTGCCGCTGTTGAGGATGACCGCGGCGGCCCGACCACCGGTGGCCGCCAGGTGGGCCTTGGTGACCTGGACCGGCGCAGCGGTGGCCTTGTTGCGGGTGAAGGTGGCGGCGACGGTGACCGGCCGGTGGTCGGCGGTGGCCACCAAAGCGAGATCGGCGGCGCCGCTGGCCTTGATGCCCGAGGCCACGCCGGCGGCCACGAAGCCCTGGGCGGCGGTGACGCTCATGGCCGCGGACCTCGTTCGTCGAACCGCTCGGTGAGAGTGACATGCGACCACTTCGCCATTCGGCGGACTCTGACCCCGATGTCGATCAGCCACCAGGCCAGCACTGCGGACAGGACGCAGAGTGGGCCAACGAACATGACGAAGGAGGCCAGGTAGAGGTTGGCGCCGCTGACTCGGGCCGTCATCGCAACCCAAGAGAGGGTGGCAGCCATGCCGGTGATCCAGCCGAAGGCGACGATCTGGCCCATGGGCGACATGACGACCACGCTGACGGCGACCACGACGATCAGGCCGATGGCCCCCAGGGCCACGATGTTCCAGGCGTACTCGTCGCCTGAGATGCCGGTGGGCCGACCCGACCGGTCGATCTCGGACATGTCCCAGGGCAGGGTCAGCCACCAGGCAACCGGGGCGGCACACGCGCCGACCGCAAACCAGAGGAGGCGCCTTGGCGTCCTGGTGGCGCTCATGGCAGTAGCCCCACGGTGGGTAGGCCGGTGGTCTCGGGCAGGCCGAGGGCCAGGTTGATCGACTGGACGGCGTTGCCGGCGGTGCCCTTGACCAGGTTGTCGATGGCGGCCAGGACCACCACCCAGCCGGTGCGGGGGTCGAACCGGGCCGAAAGGTGACAGGTGTTGGCCCCGGAGGTGGCCTTGGTGCCCGGAGGTGTTTCGCTGACCACGACGAAGGGCTCGTCGGCATAGCGGTCGGCCAGCAACCCGAGGATGCCCTCGGTGCTCGGATCGGAGTCGGGGGCGGGCCGGGCGTAACAGGTGGCGAGAATGCCCCGGTTCATGGGGGCAAGGTGGGGAGTGAACAGCACCGGGCCGAGGCCGGCTCCCTGTTCGATCTCGGGAGTGTGGCGGTGGTCGAGCAGGCCGTAGGCCCGGAAGTCCTCGTCGACCACGGTGAAGGCGGTGTGCTCCTTGAGGGCGCGGCCGGCGCCCGAGACCCCGGTGGCGGCGTCGACCACCACACCCTCGGTGGCGATGGCCCCGGCGGCGACCAGCGGCGCGAGGGCGAGGATGGCGGCGGTCGGGAAGCAGCCGGGCACGGCGATGGCCCGGGCGGCGCGCAGCTGATCCCGGGTCAGTTCCGGCAGGCCGTAGACGAAGGAGCCGAGGAGGTCCGGCCGGGTGTGCTCGGCGCCGTACCAGCGGGGGTAGAGAGCAGGGTCCTGGAGGCGGAAGTCGGCGGCCAGGTCGGCGACCAGCACGCCGGCGTCGAGGAGGTCGGGGACGACCGTCTGGGACACGCCGTGGGGCAGGCCGACCACCACCACGTCGACGTCGTCGGCCATGGCCGGGTCGTAGGTGGCATAGGTCAGGCCGGCGGTGGCGGCGGCCAGGTTGGGGTAGAGCTCGGCGACCGGAGTGCCGGCCTTGGAGCCAGCGGTGACCCAGGCCAGGTCCAGGTCGGGGTGGCCCAGCACGAGGCGCAACGTCTCGGACCCGGCATAGCCCGACGCCCCGATGATCCCGACCGACGCCATGCGGAGGAGTGTAGCGGACCTATGCTCCAGCGTGCATGATCATGCGGGCGGAGGGGCTCCACCGCCGACGGTGCGTTCGACCCGACGGTTCCACTCCGGCTGGCCCCACCTCGTCATCCAGTGCGCTTCCTCAGCGCGCGCGTTCTCGGCGGAGGTGACGAAATACCAGATCGCGAGCGTCGATCCGCCGGCCAACGCAGCGTTCGCCAGTGCATTGATTCGGCAATTGGTCTGTTGCCCTCCGTTGGTGCGGCCTGGCTGACGAGCGAGGGTGTTGTAGGTCGAGATCGTGGCGTACCCGTTGGAGCCGAGCCGCTTCGCCAGCGGCGTCCTCGTCTGCCCGATGTACACAACCAGGCGCTCGTCCAGCTGCCAGGCGTAGAGGCCCGGATGGTTCGGAAGCTTCGGCATGACGAGCCTGGCGAAGGGACCATCTCCATAGGCATGTCGCTTCCGCCCTTCGGGCGGGGCCTGCGGCTCGAGATTCAGTGCTCGAGTGCCTACCGCGCCGGCTCGGATGAAGCCGTCTAGTGACTCCATTCCTGGTGCCGTCGAACTCGTGCCCGGCATCACGGCAGGTCGGGTAGCTCCAGGTGGACGGCGAACACGAGCCCCCATCGTTCGCCCACGACCTGCTCGAGGAGGAATCCGCGAGTGAACTGGCCGATGCGGGTCGAGACCTCCCGCAGCGATCGGAGCATGGACGCTGTGGCCTCAGGGCCCGTGGCTATCTTGGCCCACTTCGCCCGCTCCGTGTCCGGGTTCTTGCGTCGATCCGGGAGATAGAGGTCGACGGCAGGATCTGGGGCATTGTCACCGACCTGGCTCCATCCCCGCGCGGCAGGCAGAGCATCTTTGAAGAGGACCCGATGGCCGTGGCGGAAAGCGTTGTCCACCTGCCGCAAGGGCCTGACCTCGACGGGAAGGCTGGTCTCTGGGGCTTCGAGCATCTGGGTTCGTACCTCACCAAGGTTGGCAAGGATTGCCTCAGCGATGTCAGCAGTCGTCTCCATGAGATGCATCGCCGACGACTCCGGCAGGTGTTGCGGTAGATACAGGCCGCCAATGTCGTCAACCGGGGTTGCCGCAAGGTCCAACACCGGCACGCCCGTCGACGGCGGCGCCGGGACGAACCGAGCGACGTCAGCGGCCTCCTGAGGGGTTCCAATCAAGCTGTCCAGCTCCTCTCGGGTGAGGTCGGCCAGCTCTTCAGCCATCACCCTCATCTCTCCGGGCGGGGCGACGTAGGCATCAAAGAAGGCCGACGTGCCTCGCTCGTGCTTCCGCGCTGCCCAGGTCAGCGTCAACAGCTGCTCGGTGGCCGCGAAAGCGAACGACTGGACCTGCAGGTGACGCACGCTCTCGTACTCGACGCTCAGGTCGGAGGGTCGTGGGAGACTGGCGTCCTCGGGCCCAGGACCTTCCACAAGGGCCACGGCCAGGTCGTACCAGCTTCGCCACCCGTACCAAAGGTGGGAGAGGAGCAGCCAGGCGCCGTTCGGGCCGAAGACGTCGACCGCGTCACGTCGAAGGTCTTCGTTGAGATAGGGCGATGGTCCGTCCTCCGCCGAGCCGCCGGGCAGGTCAGCCATCGGCTGACACCTCCTGAAGAAGCTCCGTGAGCTCGAGCCCCGAGCGGCGTCGCACGGCTCGAAGCTCGGCGTCGGTCCGGCCGTCATCGGCCGCCGGTCGCTCGGGCAGCAGGCCAGCCATGCCCAGCGGGCCACCGAAGCCGAAGTACTCCCGCCAGGGATCGGCGTTACGCCAGCCGGAACTGGCATCGGACCGGATCGATGTCCACACGATGAGCGGCTCACCCGCTCCCTCACCGCTGCGCTGGGCCAGCACGCTCTCGGCGTCAACCACCTCATGGACCAGCTGGCGGAAGCGCTGGCGGCGCTGCCCATCCCGGCGCTCGGCGACATGTGCCTCTGCCTGATGGCGCCGAGCCACGACTGTCTCGTGGTGTTCGGCGACCTCCCGCCGCCCCCACTCGTCCGCGTCACCCAATGCGACGGCAGGTCCGAGATCGACGAGGTCGTCCAGAGTCCGCACCCGAGTTGGGGGCGTCCTGTCCGCCCGATACGCCACGGCCGAACTCCCCATCTCCCGCACGACCAACGAACTCCCATCGTCGACGACAGCACGAGCATCCAGGGCCGGTCCCAGAGCCGGATGGCCGAAGGTGGCCAGGGCGGCCCACCGCCCGGCATCCCTGGATGCTCGTGAGGGGTCGCCCGTCGTCGGCCGCCCTGGCTCGTCCAGCGTCACATCCAGCTCGACCAAACAGGTCTGGAGTGCGTCGAGGTCGACCGGCGGGGTCGAGCGAGGGGGGTCAGGCAGCGGGTCGTCATCGCCACCCAGGTCGACCCCCGAACGGCGGAGCTGGTCGAGCTGGTCGACCAAGTCGGCGATCGCCGATCCCTCCACCGTTTCCCGCTCTGATCGCGGCGCTCGGAAGATCCGCCGGAACACTGCCTCAGTGGCTCCGAGAATCGGCTGCAGCTGGCCGATCACCCCACAGAAGATGTCGATTCGCGCGCCCAGCGCGGCGTAGACGTCTTCCTCGACTGTCCCCGGGACCACGTAGTTTCGGATATGGATCGTTGGTGCCTCCTGGCCGAGGCGATCGATACGGCCGATCCGCTGCTCGATCCGCATCGGGTTCCAGGGGAGGTCGTAGTTGATGAGGGCACTGGCCACCTGCAGGTTGAGGCCTTCGCTGGCAGCGTCGGTCGCCAGCACCACCTGCACCCGCCGGGCCCGCATGGCCTCGACCAACTCCTGCTTGCTAACCGCCTCCCAGGACTCCTCGCGCCACTGGGCCCCGCCGGCCCCTGTGAACGTTGCGAGGTGGGAGCGGTAGCGAGGGGCAAGACGATCCCGCAGGTCGTCGAGCGTGTCGGTGAACTGGGTGAAGACGAGGACCAGGTCGCCTGCCCCCCGCACCTGGTCGAGGTCGCGTACCAGCTGGTCGAACTTCGAATCGTCCACCCCCTCCAGGCGCTGGAGGTACGAGCCGAGGTCGGCGAGGTCTTCCTCGGTCAAAGGGATGATCTGGTCATCGACTGCGGGCTCGTCGTCGTCCACGTCGTCCACCACGTCGTCGGCCGCCAGCACCGACCCACGCACGAGGCGGTGACGCTCGCGCTCCACTCGTCGACCCAGCGTGGCCCGGATGGCCGCCCACGACGAGGTCAGCCGGCGTCGGTAGACGGTGAGGATGAAGCCGACGCCCTGCTTGGTCCCGTGGGCGGCGGTGAGCCGATCGATGAAGTCATCGAGCTCGTCGTAGAGCGCCTTCTCGTTGGCCGTCATGGGGATTGCCACAGCAGCCACCTCGCGGTCGGCCACCGATTCGGTGATGAGACCCTGTTCGGCGTAGCCCTTGAGGGTCTGGCGGGTGTGGCGGGTCACGTGCTGACCCACGGGGCCGAGCTGTCGGATCCAACGGCGCAGCATCGCCCTGCCCAGCTGGTCAAGACCGTTGGCAACCGCAACCCCCTCGGATGCCTCGGTCCCGAAGCGGGAGATCCGCGACCGCGCCACCGGGCCCATGCCCTGGCCCACCTGGTCGAGCAGGGCCAGCTCAGCGGTGCCGAGGGGCGCCCGTGGGGTCTGGCGGAGCATCCGATCGAGGAAGCCCCAATCGGTGTGTTCGTCGTCCTTGGTCAGCTCGGCGTAGAAGCGCTCGAAGTTCGGCCACTGAGCCAACGCGCCCCGCAAGCCCACGTGGCCGAGGAGATCGCACAGTTCGATGGCGTGCACCTGCATCGGGGTGGCGGTCAGGAGCCAGGTGGCGGCCGCCTGACCGAGGTCGCGGAACTGGTCGAGCAGGGTCAGAAGCTGGCTGGGCCGGTACTCGTCGGGATCGGCCGCCCGACGTCGGGCATGGTGGGCCTCGTCAACGATGAGCAAGTCATAGGGAGGGGCGGCAGCCAGCAGCCTTCGATGCTGGGGGCGCCGAGCCAGGTGGCTGGACACCAACAACACGGCATCCTCGGCGTACGGGTTGCTCCCCGGGTCGAGGTCGGTGACGTCGTCGGGGTGTACGCCGTGGCGCTTCGTGCCCTCGAGCCGGGGCACCCACAACCCCAACTTCTCGAACAGCTCGTCCTGCCATTGGCGGCACACGTTGGCCGGCGCGAGCACCAGCACCCGACGCACCTCGCCCCGGAGAAGAAGGCGACGTAGCGCCAGACCAGCCGAGATGGTCTTGCCCAGGCCAACCTCGTCGGCTACCAGCCACGACCGCGGGTACTGCCCGGCGAGGCGCTCGACGACCTTGCGCTGATGAGGAAAGAGGCTTACGCCGCTCGTCGCCTCGGCCAGCTCGACGCCGTCCACGAGACGGGGGGCGACCGACAGGAAGTGGGCCAGCGTGCCGGGGTCGGCGGCGGCGGCAACCTCCTCGACGTCTCGGGGCAGGGGCTCCTCCTGGGGTGCCAGGGCAAGCAGCTGACGCCGGGCGGCCTCCGGGAAGGGAAGGACCCGAAATCCCTCCACGTCTCCCCGCCAACGCTTCTCGAAGCGCGCTGCGTAGTGGTCGAAGCGATCGCCCACGTCACCCCAGGAGGTGAACACAGCGAACGACTCGAAGTTCGCCACCCACGCCCGGGCGGTCTCGTTGGTCGAGCCCTGGAAGGCCACCCCGTCGCCGGCTCGATCGCGTAGGACACCGATCTTCTCGTGGAAGTAGGGGACGGCCTGCGATGCCGACACCGGGACGCCACTGGCGTCGACCGGTACGGCCACCCGCACTTCGAGGCGGCCTTCCTGGGCCAGCCAGGCCAACACCTCGAGGCGGTGCCGCTCGATCTCGTTGGCCGGAACGAGCTCGGAGGCGAGGCGCCGGGCGAGGTCATCGGGGATCTCGACCGCCCCCACTAGGGCATCGCGCTCGTCTTCGCCGACCTCGGCGCCCACCAGCAGGCGAACCTGACCGCCGCCCGCGATGAAGCGGGACATGCCTCGAGCGGCCACCGCCAGCGACGACGCTCGGAAGTAGCCCACCGAGCGGTCGTACCTCACGGCTCGCTCTAGGCAGGGGACGTAGAACCGCCCGAGGGCATCCTCGACGCTGTCGTAGGCGATGTCGAGGTCGAGGTCACGCAGACCCAGATCGGGCGCCTCCTCTGCGTTCATCGGCCCGGGTCGAACAAGGTCTGCTCGGTGGCCTCCACGAACTCATCGTCGGCGGGAGCCTCGATGTCGTCATAGAGGGTGGTGCGCACCCCCTCGAGCGCCGCCGCCTCAGGGCGGACGAAGGTGCCCTTCTCGCGGGTACGCGGGATGGCGTGCAGGGCGGCGATCACGAGGGCGTGGAAGCGGTCGTCATCGCCCAACCCGGTGCGAGTCAACAGCGACCGAGCGGCGCCCGCGCCGTCCTCGCTGTAGGTGAGCAGCAACGCGTGCAGTGCGTCGATGAGTGTCGGCCAGCTGACGGCGTCAGGATCGAGCCCGCCGGCGGTACGACGCTGAGCCGGCGAGAGGAGGGTGACGGTGCCGCTCGTGGCCCGGATGAGGGTGTGACGCTTGCTCAAGTCGTCGAGCTCGAGGTGGGTGGCCACTGACAACTTGAGCGCTTCGCCGGTGGGGAACTCGGCGGCGCCGAAGTCGGCCCAGGCCAACAGGTACCAGTCGGTGATGCGGTCGAACTCGACGTCACGACCGCCGAGCAACCCACGCTTCTTAAGCTTGCTTACCTCTTCACGGGCCAGATCGAGGGCCACGTCGGGCCGTAGGACGATGGGGTCGCCAGCGTCGTCGAGTTCACCCGTGAGAACCGGCCAGTTCCGGGACAGCACCGATAGCACCGGGCCGAAGGTGGCCAAGGTCAGGTCGATGCCGGTCATGCCGTCGCCCGAAAGGCGGGCCGCGGTGTTGCGGGCTGTGCGGGTGACCTCGGCCCGGATGTCCGACCAGTAGGCAGGACTCGTGGTGGTGCGCTTGGCGCAGGTGAGCAGGATGGTGGAGTTGGCGGCATTCTTCTTGGCTTGATGCAGCGAGTGCTCGGACTCGGTGTGCACCGGCCAGGACGAGTTAATGGTGAAGCCAGCTTCGAGCAGCGCTTGGCCGAGGGTGTCCCAGGCGTCGACCCGCTTGTGGGTGAACATCACGGTGAGCACGCCCTCGGCGGTGAGGACTCGGTTGGCCTCGCGGAACGAGGCGGTGAGCAGGTCTTCGTAACGCTCGTCAGCCAGGTCGGATGCTGTCCGCACCCCCGCGACCCGGCGACCCCGGGTTTTCGGGCCGGCGACCTGGCGAAAGAGCGACTCGTTGGCCACCGCCTCAGCGATCTTGTCGGTCAGAACCAGCTGGCACAGTTCGGGCCAGGTGTCGCGCAGCGAACGCTTCAGCCAGACGTAGAAGTAATCACTGCACTCCGCGTACATGACGTTGTCGTAGTAGGGCGGGTCCGTGATCACGGCGTCGATCGAACCGCTGGCGTGCGGCAACGTGGTCGCCGAACCGAGAGTTAGCTCCACGCGGGCTCGCCGGTCGTCGTCGAACAGCGGCGACTCGTGGCGGGCCAGATTGGCGATGCCCCTTGTAGGCGTCGACGACCTGGGACACACCCCACGGGATTGCCGCGCTGGCACCGTCGAACTCAGCGAAAGACCACTTGAACGAGAAGTCGTGTCGGTCGAAGGTGTTGCGGATGGTCAACCGGCTGGCATGCCAGCTGGACAGAATCCCGCTGTAGTCCACCACCTTGTCGAGGGCGAAGGCGAGGTAAAGGTTGAGCGCCATTGTCCGCTCCTCGTCGAGTTCGCCTCGGGCCTCGGCCACGACCCCTCGGAGTTCCTCCAGCGCCGTCACTGCGGTCAACAGCTGCCTCGGAGCGAACAGCTGGTCCATTCGTCTCAGGCCATAGCGAGCAGACCGGTCTGCCGGCCCGATGAAGCGCTGCTCATTCGGCCAGAGTCCCCCTACTTGCCAACGGGGCTTATTGCGCTCAAGTTCGATCTCTGCGAGCCCAATGGCGCGTTCGTCAGCAGTGGACGGCGATCGGAACCGCCGACCTCGGACGGAACTGCGCGTGACGGAGACGGCAAGGAGCGACTGGCCCATGTGACCATCCGCCGCCTGATCCCGGATGTAGCTGGTGTTGAATGTTTCTCCAGTCCAGACGCTTGTGCCGACGCCACCCTTGAAGGTCCCGGCGTCACCAACTGCGGTGGTGTCTGGGCCGGTGACAATCTCGGTGCGGATCTGGCCCGTCGCGGCGTCAGGCAGGAGCCGGACGGCAACCCGTTCGCCCTCTTTGGGACGTGCCAGCCAATAGTCCGGGGCGAGCGGCGTCGGCCGCCCGGTCGTCGGGCACGGAACCGTGTGGGCCCAGATGTAGGCGATGACCGTCTCGCCCATCTCCTTGGGGAAGAACGAGCTAAGTCGCTTCTCGACCCGATTCGCCCAACGGTCACCCCACCGTTGGATCGTCTTGGCGAACTCCGGCCCCAGTTCGGCGGGCAAACGCACCGTTGCGTGCAGGATGGCGCCGGCCACCGGGTTGAGCTCGTTGGCTGAGGTGAGGAAGCCGAAGCGACCAGCTTCGAAGGGGATCGCACCTCCACCAGCAAATGGGTCGAGCACCCGCAATGGCCCGGCTGATCCGCGCCGAGCCCCGGCGAGGCGGTGGATTCGGTCGACCGTTGACTGGTCGGGTGTCTGGGTGAAGGCGCGGACGTATCCGTACCCGTTCCCAGCGAGCTTTTCGCCCCGCTCGTTGGCCGCCTTGATCGCCTTTCGGCCAGCAACCGGGTCGCCGAGGATCCCCAAGGTGCGGAGGTACCACGCGTGGTAGGCGCGCTCCCCGTCGGGGAACTCCACTTCGAGCGCCGCTCTGACCTGGGCGGCGTGGGAGTCGGCAGCAGCCTCAGCGTCGGTCGGCCAGGCCGGAAGCAGCGATGCCACCACCGCTGCCCTTGAGGTCGTGAGCGGGCGCCGGGCCCACCACACGTGAAGTCGGTTGGGCGGGGGCTTCTTTGCCGCGCTCGCATCCCGCAGGCTTTCGGCACCGACGGTGGCGGCTGGGAACCACTGCTCGATGAGCGGGCGCACGGTCATCGGGCTCGGCCCGCGGTAAGCAGAATGCGCAGGGCCCGTAGGCCCCCAGGTCGGCGAGCCTTGGCATGCCAGTAGGCCGCCTCCTCCCGGCTCATGCCGGCGACACCATCGGCCACTTGGTCAATTCGGTCGGCGCGTCGAAGCGGCTTGACGGCCTCGAGCAGTAACTCGGCGTGCGAACCCACGTGCTGGCTCAGGTCAATGGGGGCCCGCCCCGACCAGAGCCGGCCGCTTACTCCCCCGGCTCGCAAGAGGTCATGGAGGGGGCCAGCGACCCGGGCGGCCTTCGTAGCGTTGAGATCGATGTGGCGACTTCCCCCCTCCAGTTCGATGGCGGTGAGATCGATCCGCTGCACTCGCCCGTCGCCATCGCGCTCGATTGCGGCTCGGTACTCCTCTCGCTGAGCCATCACACGACCTCCGTTTCGAGCGAAACGGTGCACGAGGACGGCCCGACATCGACGGCTCGCTGGCGGATCCGTTCGACCTCGTCGCCGGAGAGGTCGAGGGGACGTTCGAAGGTGGCCCGCACATTTGCTTCGAGATGGGCCTCGTGCTGGCGCAGGACGTGGTCCACCCCCGACTTCAGCGGGTCGTACTGCTTGGGCGTGCCCGTGAACGACAGTTCGAGCACCTCGGCCGGGCCGCCGAGCTGCGCCACGATCTTGAGGACGTAGCCCAGCGACGCCCCCTGAGCACCCTCGGGCACCACCGCCAGAAGGCGGGCCAGCTCGCCACTGGTCTGCGAACCGGTGACATCGACCGAGATCGACAGCGCAACGACGGCCCGCTGCTCGGCGTCGGCGGCGGACTGGCGGGCCTGCTGCACGGCAACCCCTGCGTTGCCCCGGCCATCGAAGCCCCCCGGGGGTGCGTTGTCAGGGCGGGGGCGGGGCGGAGGCGGGGCGATGACAGGAATGGGCTCGGGCTCGGGGGCGCTGCCGGGCGGATGCAACAGCGTCTCTTCGGCCATGCGCACGGGAACCGTTCGCTCGGCAGTGGCCCAGCCGTCGGGCCCGGCGCGCTCGGGATCCTCGTATTCCCACACGCCTCGACGGATGCCGGCCACAATCAAGTCGCGCACCTGTGCGGTGTCGAGCACCAACTTGAGGTCGGGCCGGCGAGCGAAGACGCGGAGCAGCTCCTGGGTCGCCAGTGGTCGGGTGGCGAGATCGCCGAGCTTGGATCGGATCCACCCGGGGTCGAGCGCAGGGTCGCCGCTGGCCAGCGTCTTCTCCATAGCCGCCAGCCGATGCAGCACGGCGTCGGTCTGGTTGGGGAGCATGCTGGCCTGGGTCACGACGTCGAGCTCGAACAGCTCCAGCCCATCGGCTTGGGGAACCACCAGCAGGTTCATGTGGTTACACACCGCGATGCGGGCCTCGAGCTCGGAGGCGCCGGCCAGGGCCGACAGCTCCCGGCGCTTTTCCTCGGGCAGTGCCTGCAACGTCTCGGGGCTAGCGGCCAGGCTTCGAAGCGCGAGGTGACGACGCACCGTGCGCAGCATCGAGTCGTGGTGAGCGGCACTGGGCAGCAGAAACACGAGCCGATTACGGAACTCGCGCACGCCACCCGCGGGAGTCTTCTCCCACAGCTCGGTAACGACCGACGGGGCCGAGCCGTGCAGATCGGCCAGACCGTGGGCATCGCCGAACTCGTCCCAGTGGATGATCACCAGCGAGGCGTCATCCGAACGGTCGGGCACGGAGTTGCTGTCCCAGGTGCGACGCACCTTGAGGGCCGAGTCCTTGAACTGGCGCCCGAGTATGTCGGTGGCCTCCTGACGGACCCGGCTCGGGGCGATCTGCGACTCGGCCTCCTGAGTCAGCTTGACCAGCGAGGCTTCTGTTCCGAATCGGTAGCCCCGGGCGTCGGTGTGGAGGTACCAGGCCGCACCCTCAAGGTTGTCGAGGGCCTTGATGACGACGTTGGGGTCGTCGTCGGGAGCCAGCACCGAGCCGATCAGCGTCGAGCTGGGGACGCCGGGGAGGTCACGGATGAGCGAGTAGAGGTAAGCCGACGTAGCCAAGCGCCGGGCGTAGGGCGCAGCGGTGCCCATACGGGCATCGACCTGCTCGGCATGAGAAGGGTCACCGCCAGCCTGACTGGCGATGTCAGCCCGGATGACCGGTTCGAAGCTCGCCTTGTCGAGGCGGCTCGACAGGTCGTTGGCGGTGTCCTTGTCGGCCAGGTCGATGTGGTGCAGATGGATGAGCTCGGTGTTGGGGGGCTGTGCTTCCCACAGCAGACGGACCGTTCGGGCCAAGAGACGGAGCGCCCCTCGGGTCCGCTGGAAATTGGGGATGGTCGAAAGCCGCTTGTCGAGCACGTCGACCAGGTCGGGGTGGAAGGGCCACGAGCCCTCGACCGACTGGGCAAAGGACGGGGACCCCATGACCTCGGGCAGATCGGCACCGCGGTCGATGGCCGATCGGGCGGCCTCCGCATAGCGAGCCGCCACCGCCGAGGCCGCCTCGCCCGAGCTGGTCTCGAAGAGTCGCCGGGCCAGGATCTTGGGGAGGTCGGCCTCGTCGGAGGGGCGCAACACGTGCTCGCGGCGGGCCACCAGCGACTGAAGCTGGGCCAGGGCGTCGAGCACCAACGTGGTCTGGTCGCCGAAGGCGTCAGTCACCCCGGTGGTGGTGACCACGACTACGGCGCGTTCGTGACTGGCCACGGCCTCGAACAGGGCCATGAGGAAGGCCGTGGTCTGGGTGGCCAGCGTTCCCCCTCCAACGATGTAGCCCTGGGCCACGGCGAGGTAGCGGGCCAGCTCGTCAAGAAGGATGAGACACGGCGACTCGCCGAGAAGCCGTCGGACCTGCTCGGCCCCCGGGGCGGTGCGACCGAGGTCGTCGTCACGGACGACCTCGTATCCAGCCGCCCCGCCCAGCTGGAGGGCCAGCTGGCCCCACAAGGTGTTGGGCGTGATGCCGTCGATGGCGCTCAGCGCGCTCGCACCGGCTTCGGTCCCGACGAAGACGCCGACCCGGGCCACCGGCTGGGCCGGAAGCCGGGACGAGTCCATGAACTCCAAGGCCCGCATAGGCGACAGGCGCCCCAGGGCGGCGTGGTAGAGGGCAATGAGGTTGTGTGTCTTACCCCCGCCGAGGTTGGTCTCGAGGCGGATGATGGGGGCACCGTCGGGATGCGAACCGCCCAGTCGGCCGATGGCCTCGTCGAGCAGCGACCGCAGGCCGCTCGACGGATAGGTGCTGGCAAAGAAAGCCTCAGCATCGCCATACGCGGCCGGAGCTCGCCCAGCGACGACGTCCTCCAAGCTGGCAGCGAAAACTGCGTCGCTGAGGACACCCGTCAGGACGTCGGCTCGCGGTGTGATCTGGTCGAACAGATTGCTGGGCACCGCACGGTCCTCCGGTGTCGATCGGGCCCGAGCATTGTGCCCCGCCGGTGTGACTCGAACAGGTGATCGTTGGGATTCCTACGAAGTCACTCTCTCTAGGGCTGCCTCTGAACCGCCTCTTCCCGGCACACGTCGACACAGTGGCAACGAGCTTCCCTAGTCTCGGCTTTCACGGCCTCGGCGGGACCGAACAATCGTCGTCGGCGGCAATCGTTCGGAGCGCACGACATGGTTCCCCTCGCGCCGGTTGAAAACACGGTTCAGAGCCCTGGCGTGAGCCTCCCCAACGGGGACTGGCCTCCGATCCCTCCAAACGCAATGGGCACTTGGACCTGGCCGCCGATCTTGACGAATGCTCGGTCGAGGTGGTTCTCGACCACTTTCACGGCGGGGCCATCGAGCGTGTGCATCGTGGCGTGGTGGACGGAAAGCACTGCCTCCTGCAGGTCATCGTCAGGCGCCTCGAGATCGTCGACGATCACACCTTTGTTGCGGGCGGCATCCCGCCCAATGCCGAGACCGTGTGACTGGTGCTCGTCGTAGTCTGCGAACCAGGCAGCGATCTCCTCCGCCTTGGCCGTGCGAACTTCTGGCCCGACGTCCGGATTCCCAGGGAGCATGTACTCCGCCAACCACTCGCCAACGAGTCGCTTGGCGAGTGCCTCAGCGACCTCGCACTGCTGAAGGAGGGCAGGACCGTATTGCTGGAGGATGGGCAGCCAGGCCGACAATGCAGAAGGATCGGCCGCGCACTCTCGACGTGCCTGGTCGAACTGGCGGAGGATGGCTCTCGCCGGAACGTTGCCATGAGGCAGCACCAGTTGGGGGTCGATAGGCCCGAGCTGAGAATGCTTGCCCATGACAATCCTGTTAGCGGACAGTGCCCACATCGTCGCCGCCGACATCGCAGCTAGCGGCACAAACGCGCGGATGTCACTGAACTTCTGCCGGAGATACCGGACGATGCTGTCCGTGGCCTCAGGGCTACCACCAGGGCTGTGAAGGACGAGATCCAGACCAATGGTTCCGTCGAGACCATTGCAGACCTCCATCATTGCCTGCATGTCCTCGATCGTGATCGAGATGGCGTTACCGTTCGCGTTCCCGCTCATCCAGTCCGTGTAGTAGATGATGACGTTCCTGCCCGTCAGCTGGTGCAGCTGATGGAGGTAGTTCCGTCGAACGCCATCCCAATCCGGGCGGCCCCCGTTCGGTACGGAGGACTGATTCAGTTCGTCAAGAATTTCACCCCAGGTCGGCAAGGGTGCGCCTTACGCGTTGCCACCGGTTGCGTAGTGATGCGTGTCGATGTGCGCGCTCAGGCTAGGGACTCGGCCAGAGGCCGCTGTAAAGAGGTCGATGGCCTCGGCGACGCCCGGCGATGAGCGAGCACGCTCGACCAACTCCCGTTGAGCTCCCTGACGATCCGTCGGCTCGGCCATGGGTCCTCCTGATCGCATGCGTCCACTGTCATTCGGTCGGATGACACTGGCACTTTAGGGGAACGCTTGGCGCGGCCACCCTCACCGCCGATCGCTTCACTGATGTCCATGGCAAGCAATCGCCCGCGCAAGCTACGGGAGGCCACGACGGTTAGCAGGTTTAACGGACTTCAGGCGACCTGAGCCGATTCTGCTCCGAACCCGAGAACAGACCCCACCGGGTCCGGGTCATCGTCGGAGAGGAAACCCGAGCGAGATGGTGCCGGACCGGTTCGAGTCCGAGACCCCTTGAGCCGATGCCATGGCCGACGACCGGTTGGTGTCGAGCTGTCCGACGAGACGTCGGGCACGAGCTCGGACCGGCTGACACCCGTTCTTGGGGTGGGCCGGGTGGATCGGCGGGCTCGAATCCCTGTGGCGGGTTACGACCTGGCAATCTGCTGCGATCGCTGCTTCCGCCTCTCTTCCTCCTGCCGAGGTGTTTTGCGACCTCGGCTTCGAGATCGCCGAAGGGGCGACGCTCGCCTTTCAACTGGCAGTGGCCACCACCGCCGGCGACCGTCCCGAAGAAGAGCTCCGGATGACCCTCGACGGGCAGCCGCTGCCGGTGGAGGAGATCGAGGTCGACCACGGGGGCCGGGTCCACCTCGTGCGCTGCGGACCCGGGTACCTGTCGGTGACCTATCGAGGCGTCGTCGTGCCCGCGCCTCCCCGCCACAGCCGGATCACGCCCGCCGAAGCGTTGGTTGCCCTCCGTCAGAGCCGGTACTGCCAATCCGATGCGCTGGCTGGCTTCGCGGCGACCGAACTCGACTGGCTCCCCGAAGGCCCGGGCCGGGCCCACGCCATCGCCGACTGGGTCCATCGCCGCCTCGAGTACCTGCCCGGCAGCAGTGGCCCGCTCGACACCGCAGTCGACACCCTCTTGATGGGCCAAGGCGTCTGCCGCGACTTCGCCCACCTCACCATCGCCTTGTGCCGCGCCCTCGGCGTCCCGGCCCGCCTCGTGGCGGTGTACGCACCGGGCCTATTCCCGATGGACTTCCACGCCGTGGCCGAAGTGGCCGACGACGACCGTTGGCAGGTGATCGACGCCACCCGCTTGGCCCCCCGTCAGTCACTCGTACGCATCGCCACTGGCCGGGACGCAGCCGACACCGCCTTCGGGACCACGATCTCCGGTTCCGCCGAGCTGATCACCAGCACCGTGGTCGCCTTCACCGAGGGCGACCTCCCGGTCGACGACCACCAGCGAGTCGTCACCCTCGCCTGAACGTCGGCCTCGGCGCCGTCCTCCGGGTGAACTCGGATCTATAGCGATTGGGTCCCGAATGCCCATGATCCGAGAAGGAAAGGCGACAGCTATCGATCCGAGTTCCGGTCGCCGACCGTGGCCTGGGCCGCCCGTCAGCTCCGGAGGGTGGCGCCGTGGGTCGATGAAACAGCGGCCACCAGCGCGGAACGGGCCTCGGCCACCTCGTCGTCGGTCAGCGTGCGGTCAGGCGCCTGGAACCGGACCGTGAAGGCCAAGCTGCGATGGCCCTCGGCCACCGGCGCGCCTCGATAGACGTCGAACAGCCACACGTCGACAACCAAGGCAGCGCCCTCGCGCAGCGTCCGCTCGACCGCCGCGGCGGGCACCGAGTCGGCCACTTCGAAGGCCAGGTCGACATCGCTGGAGGGAAAGCGGCTGATCGGTCGCAACTGGGCCGCCGGTCGCTCGGCCAGCAGCAGGTCGAGACGGGCCGTCACCCAGCCGACCCGTCCGGGGAGTGCGTAGGCGCCGACCACGGCCGGGTCGACCTCGCCGACCCACCCCACGGGCTGGCCGCCCAGCAAGATCTGGGCGCTGCGGGTCGGATGCAGGCCTGGCACGGTCCCGGCCACCAGCTCGATGCTGGCCGGGTCGAGGCTCAGCCCTTCGGCGATGGCCTGCCACACCTCGGTGGCGGCCACGGCATCGTGGCCGGCGAGGAGCACCCCGAGCTCTTCACGCTCGTCAGGGAGCCGAGCACCGCTATCGGCAGGGCGCCGGAATGTGCGGCCGATCTCGAAGAGGCACACGTCGGACTGGCGATGCGACGTGTTGTAGGCCGCGGCGGTCAACAACCCGGGGAGGAGCGACGGCCGGAGCTGGGACTCGTCGGCCACCAACGGGTTGGTGACCGAGAGCGACATGGCCCGGTCGAGGCCGACCCGGTCGAGGTCGGCGGGCGACACGAAGGTGGTGGTCCACGCCTCGGACACCCCGGTGCCGGCGACGACGTGGCGCAGCCGGCGCCGAGCCCGCTGGTACGCGGTCAGATGACCGGTGTGGCCCGACACCGGCACGGTCTTGGGGATGCGGTCATACCCGTGGAGCCGGGCCACTTCTTCGACCATGTCGATCTCGAGGGCGGCATCGGGCCGCCAGGACGGCACGTCGACGTCGAACGCACCCGGTGCGTCCGCCGGCGTCGCCGTGAAGCCGATCGATTCGAGGTGTCCGACCACGACGTCGTCGCCCAGGTCGGTGCCGAGCAGGGCGTTGACCCGAGCGGTCCGCAGCCGGACTCGCGTGCGGGCCGGTGGCGCGCCGACCACCACATCGGCGTCGGCCACCGTGGTGGCGCCGACGGCGCCGAGCAGGGTCGACACCCGTTCGGCCGCCGCTTCGAGCACCTCAGGGTCGGTCCCCCGCTCGAATCGGGCCGACGCCTCGCTGCGCAGGTTCAACCGCTTGGAGGTGCGGGCGATGGTCATGGCATCGAACCAGGCCAGTTCGACCACCACCTCGGTGGTGGCATCGGAGATCTCCGAGCTGGCCCCGCCCATGATGCCGGCCAAGCCCACCGGCGTGTCCTCGGCATCGCAGATCAACAGATCGGCGCCCGAGAGCGTGCGCTCGACGTCGTCGAGGGTGACCAGGCGCTCGCCCGGATGAGCCCAGCGAACTCGCAGGCCCCGACCGGGCAAGGTGGCCAGGTCGTAGGCGTGGTTGGGCTGACCCAGCTCGAGCATCACGTAGTTGGACACGTCGACCACGTTGGAGATCGACCGCATGCCGGCCAGCTCGACCCGCCGGGCCAACCACAGCGGCGACGGTCCGACCGAGACCCCGGTGAGCACCCGGGTCAGGAACCGCCCACAACCCTCGGGGGCTTCGACCTCGACCGTGGTGGCCCCACCCGCCGACCCGGCCGGGCTGGTGGGATAGCGCACCTCGGGCCGGACCAAGTCCAGCCCAAGTTTGGCCCCGAGGTCGCGAGCCACCCCGAGGATCGACTGGCAGTCGGGGCGATTCCCGTTGACCTCGAGGTCGAGGACGACCTCGGCCCCCAGACCCGTCGCCTCGACGAATGACCGCCCCGGTTCGAGGCCGTCGACCTCGCCCTGGCCCAGCACCATGATCCCGGCGTGATCGGCGCCCAGGCCCAGCTCGTCGGCTGCGCACAACATGCCGTTGGACACGACCCCGCGCAGCTTGCGCTGGCTGATCTCGAAATCGCCGGGCAGCACGGTGCCGACGGTGGCCAAGGGCACCAGATCGCCGACCTCGAAGTTCCACGCACCGCAGACGACCGACACCGGGTCCTCGGCCCCGCCACCGGCGTCGACCTGGACCAGGCGGATCTTGTCGGCCCCGTCGATGGCCGCGATGTCGAGCACCCGGGCGACGACGACCCCGTCGAGGGGGTCACCGACCTGGACCACCTCTTCGACGGCCAGGCCCAGCGTGGGCAGGACCCGGACCAGCTCGTCGACGGGTGGGGCGTCGGGGAGGAAGTCCCTCAGCCAGGACACGGGGACGCGCATCAGAACTGCTCCAAGAAGCGGATGTCGTTGATGACCAGCTCACGGATGTCGTCGACACCGTGGCGATTCATAGCCAAGCGGTCGATCCCGAACCCGAAGGCATACCCCGACCAGACCTCGGGGTCGTAGCCCACCGCGGCAAACACGTTGGGATGCACCATCCCGCAGCCGCCCAGCTCGATCCAGCCGGTCCGCCCGCACGTGCGACAACCCTCGCCCCCGCAGAACGGACAGGTGATGTCGAACTCGGCCGACGGCTCGGTGAACGGGAAGTACGAGGGCCGCAGTCGAGAGGTGATGCCTCGCCCGAAGTAGGCCTCGGTGAACACGTCGATGGTGCCGGCCAGATCGCCGAAGGTGATCCCCCGGTCGACGACCAAGCCTTCGATCTGGTGGAAGTTGGGGAGGTGGCTGGCGTCGGGGGTGTCCTGGCGATACACCCGACCGGGCATGACCGAGTAGATCGGCGGCTCCTGGGCGGTCATGACCCGGATCTGCACGGGCGAGGTGTGAGTCCGCAGGACCGTCGACTCGGGCGCTCCGAAGTCGACGTACAGCGTGTCGAACGCGCTGCGGGCCGGATGCGCCGGTGGGATGTTGAGGGCCTCGAAGTTGTGCCAGTCGGTCTCCACCTCGGGCCCCTCGGCGACGGTGAAGCCCATGCCGACGAAGACGTCTTCGAGCTCGTCGCGGGTCTGGGTGACGACGTGGAGGTGCCCACTGCGACGGGCCCGGGGCACCTCGGTCAGGTCGAGACGTTCGGCCTCGAGCAACGCCACCCGGGCCTGGGCCTCGAGCGTGGCTCGGCGCTGGTCGACGGCCGCCTCGATGGCCGCTCGAGTCTCATTGATGGCCTGGCCGAGGCGGCGGCGCTCGTCGGGGTCGAGGCGACCCAGCTCGGCCTTGCGCTGGGCGAGGGGGCCGTTCTTGCCCAACGCCGCCACATCGATGGCCCGGAGCTCCTCGAGCGTGGCCGCGGCGCTGGCCGCGGCGACGACATCGGCAGCGAGCGCCCCGAGATCAGACGTGTCGGTCACCTGGTGTGGGCTCCTCGTGGGCGGGTTGGGGGGGCGGTCGATGCTAGGTCGCGGCCCGTTGGCGCAACGCCTCGAAGCACAGGACGGCCGCGGCCATGCCGACGTTGAGCGATTCGCTGCGTCCGGCGAGGGGGATGGTGAGGGTTTCGTCGAGCCGGGCCGCCAACGCCGGATCGAGACCGTGGGCCTCGTTGCCCAACACGATGGCCACCCGCCCGGTGAGGTCGGCCTCGGTGTGGATGGTGCCGCCCCGGGGCCCGGTGCCGAATCGGCGGTAGCCCCACTCCCCCAGTCGGTCGAACAACTTGTCGGGTGACGGCCCGATCACGACCGGAACGTGGAAGAGCGAGCCGGCCGAGGCTCGCACGCACTTCGGGTTGAACGGGTCGACCGACCCCTCGCAGAACACCACCGCGCCGACCCCGGCCGCTTCGGCGCTACGAACGACCGTGCCGGCATTGCCTGGATCGCGGACATCGACGCAGACGACCACGAGCCCGGCGGTCTCCACCTGGGCCACGGGGACATCGCACCACCGGGCCACGGCGAGAATCGGCTGAGGCGTCACCGTGCCGGCAATGCGCTCGAGCACCCCGGGCTCGAGCTCGTAGACCCGAACGCCGGCGTCATGGGCTTGGGCCAGGACCTGCGCCCCTCCGGCCCCGGTGGTCGCCCCGGGCGCCACGAACACGGCCTCGACGCCGACACCACCGGCCAGGGCCTCGCCCAACAACGTGGCCCCTTCGATGACAAAAGCTTGTTCGGACGCTCTTAGGGCACGGCGCCGAATGAGGCGCCGGAGCCGTTCGACCCGCTGGTGGCGGGGCCCGAGGGCCGGAACGGCCCCCACCGACCTAGGAGGCGGCGTCGTCGGTACGACCGGCGGCTTCGTGAGCATCGGCGGCCACGGCCACGAGCGCACCGAAGGCGACGTCGTCGTGCACGGCCAGGTCGGCCAGCACCTTGCGATCGACCTCGACCCCGGCCAGACGCAGTCCGCTGATGAGGCGGTTGTAGCTCATGCCGTGGGCCCGGGCGCCGGCGTTGATGCGCTGGATCCAGAGCTTGCGGAAGTCACCTTTGCGGGCCCGCCGGTCGCGGTAGGCGTACTGGAGGGCGTGCATGACGGCCTCGTTGGCCGACTTGTAGGACCGGCTGCGGTTGCCGTAGTAGCCCTTGGCCTGCTCGAGGACGGCACGGTGGTGCTTGCGGGCGTGGACGCTGCGCTTGACCCTGGCCATGGTCGGGGCTCCTTTCGGGGATCGGGGAAGGCCTCACCAACGGGAGGCAGAACGGAGAGGGGGAACTCAGGCTCGCCCGAGCAGACGGTTCATCTGCTGCTCGTCGCCACCTAGAACCTGCGCCTCGCGGCCGAGTCGACGGGTCCGCTTGGAGGCCTTCTTCTCGAGGATGTGGTTCTTGAACGCCTTGCGGCGCATGAGCTTGCCGGTGCCGGTGATCTTGAAGCGTTTGGCTGCGCCCCGGTGGGTCTTCATCTTCGGCATGGAACGGTCACTCCTCGTTGCTGTCGTCGGGGGCGAGCAGGGGTTCGGCCGCCGCATCGTCGAGGGTGACGTCCTCGGGATGCGCGCCGTTGTCTTCAGTGGCCCGCCGCCGGGCGGCATCGGCCTGCGCTCGCTTGTCTGGAGCCAACACCATGGTCATGTTCCGACCGTCGAGCCGAGCTGATGCTTCGACCTTGGCCAACTCGGTCACCTGCTCGGCGATCTGGTCGAGGATCTTCATCCCGAGTTCGGGATGGGCCACCTCACGGCCTCGGAACATGATCGTGATCTTGACCTTGTGGCCCTCGGCCAGGAACTTCTCCACCTTGGAGGTCTTGGTGTCGAAGTCGCCCCGACCGATCTTGACCCGGTACTTCATCTCCTTGATGGCTAGATGCGAGGACCGGCGGCGGGTCTCCTTGGCCTTCTGGGCCTCTTCGTACTTGAACTTGTTGTAGTCCATGATCCGGCACACCGGAGGATCGGCGTTGGGGGCCACCTCGACCAGGTCGAGCTCTTGCTCGGCCGCGATGCGGAGCGCTTCGGGCAGCGGCTTGATGCCGATTTGCTCCCCATCCGCAGACACGAGGCGAACCTCGCGGGCCCGGATTCGCTCGTTCGTCCGGGGCTCGTTGTTACCGGTAGCGGTGATCGGAACTCACTCCTGCGTCGTCTCCTGGGTCTGGGAGGAAGCGACGACCGGCCCGGGTTCGCCAACCGCGAAACGGTTGGCCCGAGGGTGCAACCCGACACACGGTGACAGTGGCCGGGTGGGGCGCCTCCGAGGAGACCGGCCCACTTCCCATTCGATGAGGTTGCGTAGGGTACCAGGGTGACTGCGAGCGGTATACCTGACCCGACCGACCAGAACCTCGGCGGCGCCGAGGTCGACCCGGCCGTGGCCGACGAGCTGGCCCAGGTCCAGAACGAGTTGGCCAGCCTGGCGGCGTCGGTCGTGGTCACCAACCACGCCATCGGCTTGTTCCAGTTGGCCACGATCCACCTGAACCAGCGGCCCCCGCAGCTCAACGAAGCCCAAGTCGCCATCGACGCCTTGGCCGGGATGCTCGACGGCGTCGAGGGACGTCTGGGTGACGACGAGCCGACGTTGCGCGACGCATTGGCCCAGTTGCGGCTGGCGTTCGTGCAACTGGCCGCCCCGATGGCCGACCAGGAGCCCGAACTCAGCGACTCGTAGGCACCAGCTGGTCGGCCTCGTCGAGCCCGAGCCGACCGGGTACGACGTCGAAGGTCACCGCCACCCCCACGTCGATGGTGCGGGATCCGTCGGCGATGGCCACGCAGTGGAACGAGAAGGTCGTCCCGTCCGATCCGGTGACTTCACCCAGCCCCCGCTCGACGTCGAACGCGGTCACCACCCCGGTGGTCAATGGACGATCTTGGTCAGCGGGATCTCGAGGATGTCGGTGGCCCCGGCGTCCTTGAGGGCCGGGATAAGCGTGTTGATGTCGGCCTTGGCCGCGACGGTCTCGACCGCGTACTCCCCTTCGCCGAACAGGCGGGACACCGTGGGCGCCTTGAGGGCCGGGAGGATGGCGATGACCCGGTCGAGGTCGACCTCGGCCACGTTGAGCTTGACCAGCACCTTGCCCCGAGCTTCGAGTGCTCCCTGCAGCAGCGTCTGGAGCTGGCCCATGGCGTGGCGCTTCTGCGGGTCGTCGTACGCGGCCCGATTGGCGATCAGCTCGGTCCGACTGACGAGGATCGTGTCGAGGATCCGCAGGCGAGCTGCCCGCAGGGCTCGACCGGTCTCGGTTATCTCGACGACTGCGTCGGCCACGTCGGGAATCTTGGCTTCGGTGGCCCCGTGCGAGATGCGCACCCGGGCGTCGACACCGTGGTCGTGCAGGTAGCGCTCGGTCAGCGCCGGGTACTCGGTCGACACCCGGACGCCGGCCGGTAGCTGGTCGACCGTGGTCCAGGGGGCGTCTTCGGCGACGGCCAGGACCACTCGGATGGGGTTGGACGTGGCCTTGGAGTAGTTGAGCTGGCCCAGACTGACCACGTCGCTGGCCGTCTCCTCGATCCAGTCCCGACCGGTGATGCCGAGGTCGAAAAGGCCCTCGGCCACGTAGGTGGCGATCTCTTGGGGCCGCAGGATGCGGACGTCGGCCACCCGGGGGTCGGCGATCGAGGCCTTGTAGTCGACCTCGGAGCTGCGAGAGACGGCCAGGTCGGCATCCTCGAACAAACGCAACGTCGCAGATTCGAGTGATCCCTTGGGCAACACCAGGCGCAGCACAGCCGGACTGTACCGGCGACGGCCGGACTCCTCAGATGCGTTTGGGCAGCTGCCGGAGGAGATCGGCCATCTCGATGGCGGTCTCGGCCGCCTCGTAGCCCTTGTTGCCCGACTTGGACCCAGCCCGTTCGAAGGCCTGTTCGAGGTTCTCGGTGGTCAGAACCCCGAATACGACTGGTATCCCGGTGTCGAGGCTCACTCGGGCCACCCCGGCGGCGGCCTGGCCCGACACCAGGTCGTAGTGGGTGGTCGCACCCCGGATGACGGCGCCGAGGGTGATGACCGCGTCGTACTCGCCCGAGCCAGCCAGACGGGATGCAGCCAGGGGGATCTCGAATGCGCCGGGCACCCACACCTCGGTGATCGAGTCCGGGTCGACACCGTGGCGGGTCAGGCCGTCGCGGGCGCCGACCAGCAAGCGGTCGGTGATGAGGTCGTTGAACCGACCGCACACGATGGCCACCCGCAACCCGTCGCCTCGCAGTTGTCCGATGATGCTCACGGGGTGACCTCCGATTCGGTGGTGTCGTCGAGCCCCTCCAGGAGGTGGCCCATGCGCTCGCGCTTGGTGCGCAGATAGCGGATGTTCTCCGGGTTGGGAACGCTCTCGAGGGCGACCCGCTCGACGATCTCGAGCCCGAAGCCCTGCAGCGCCCCGTACTTGGTCTGGTTGTTGGTCATCAGCCGCATGGTGGTGATGCCCAGGTCGACCAGGATCTGCGAGCCGATCCCGTATTCGCGGGAGTCGACCGGCAGGCCCAGTGCAGTGTTGGCGTCGACCGTGTCGTGACCTCGCTCCTGGAGCTCGTAGGCCCGCAGCTTGTTGCCGATGCCGATGCCACGACCTTCGTGGCCCCGCAGGTAGACGAGGACACCGAGGCCTTCATCGGCGATCTTGGCCATGGCGGCGTCGAGCTGATTGCCGCAGTCGCAGCGGTGCGAACCGAAGACGTCGCCGGTCAGGCACTCGGAGTGGACCCGCACGAGCACGTTGTCGCGGCCCTGGACGGCGCCTCGCACCATGGCCACGTGCTGCTCGCCGTCGATGATCGATTCGTAGGCGTAACAGGTGAAGTCGCCCCAGTCGGTCGGGATGCGGGCCTCAGCCACCCGCCTCACCAGCTTCTCGTACTGGCGCCGGTACTGGACCAGATCGGCGATCGTGATCATGAGCAGGCCGTGCTCCTGGGAGAAGCGATCGAGATCAGGTCGGCGCGACATGGTGCCGTCCTCGTTGACGATCTCGCACAAGACACCCGCCGGGTACAGGCCGGCCATGCGGGCCAAGTCGACGGCCGCTTCGGTGTGGCCGGCCCGACGCAACACGCCGCCCTCACGAGCCCGCAGCGGGAAGATGTGTCCGGGACGGGCCAGGTCGGCGGGCCGGGTGGCCGGGTCGATGAGGGCCTGGATGGTGGCCGAGCGGTCGGCCGCGGAGATCCCGGTGCTGGTGCCGTGGCGGAAGTCGACCGACACGGTGAACGCCGTCTGCTTGGACTCGGTGTTGTTGGAGACCATGAGAGGGAGTTCGAGGTCGTCGAGGCGATGGCCGTCGAGCGAGCAACAGATCAACCCGGAGGTGTGCCGGACGAAGAAGGCGATCTTCTCGGGCGTGGCCGACTCGGCGGCCATGATGAGGTCGCCCTCGTTCTCACGATCCTCGTCGTCGACGACGACCACGATCTCGCCCCGCCGAATGGCGGCGACCGCCTCTTCCACCGGTGCGAATCGGCTCTGGAACGGTTCGGTCATGATCGGTACCCCTCGGTCAGACGTTCGACGTACTTGGCCACCACGTCGACCTCGACGTTGCAGGCATCGCCCGGAACCAGTCGGCCCAGGGTGGTGACCTCGGCAGTATGGGGGATTACGGCGATACGACATCCATCGGCATCGAGAGCAGCAACCGTGAGGCTGACGCCGTCGAGGGTGATGGATCCCTTCTCCACGACATAGCGCATGAGGTCGCCGGGCACCTCGACATAGAGGTCGGGGGCGGGCTCGACGATGCGGCCGACACCGTCGACGTGGCCCTGCACGAGGTGGCCGCCCAGGCGATCGACCAGGCGTACCGGTCGTTCGAGGTTGACGCGATCTCCCGGGCGGACCTGGCCGAGCGTCGTGCGGGTGAGCGTCTCGGCGCTGACGTCGGCCTCCCACCAACCGGGCCCCAGCTCGACGATCGTCAGGCAGCACCCATTCACGGCGGTGGAATCGCCCAGTGCGGCCCCCTCCAACACCGCAGTGGCCTCGATGCGCAGCCGCTGGCCATCGAAGGCCGACACCACCCCGAGCTCTTCGACGATCCCCGTGAACACTTAGCGCTCCTCTGTTGCTGCGGCCGTGGGTACCAAGTCGACCCGGAGGTCGTCTCCCAGCCGACTGGTGTGAACGATCCGGCCCCGCCACACCTCGTCGATGGTCGACGCTCCCGGCCCACTGAAGAGGGGCCGGGCGTCGTCGCCGCCGAACAGCGCCGGGGCCATATAGAGCACGTAGCGGTCGACCAGTCCGGCCCGGTGGAACGATGCGGCCACCCCGGCGCCCCCTTCGACCAGGACCTGGAGGACGTCTCGGCGGCCGAGATCGTCGAGCACCTGACCCAGATCGCCGGACAGTTCGAGGGCGGGAAGAACCTTGGCCCCAGCGGGGATCGACCCCAGAACGACCCGGAGCGGGTCGGGCCCATCGACCTGGCGAACGGTGAGTGTCGGGTCGTCGCTGCGAACAGTGCCGGCACCGACCAATACGGCATCGCTCTCGGCTCGGAGCCGATGGGCATCCTCACGAGCCTCAGGACCGGTGATCCACTGCGAACTCCCGTCCGGAGCGGCGGTACGCCCGTCGAGGCTGGCGGCCAACTTGAGCACGACATGGGGGCGGCCAGTGCCGCGGTGGGTCAGGTAGGGCGCCAACTGATCGGCCACCGCGTCGGCGCCTACCCCCACAGCGACGTCGATGCCGGCATCGCCGAGTCGGCCGATGCCTCGGCCCGCCACCCTCGGGTCGGGATCGGTCAGGGCGATCACCACCCGGCTGACGCCCGCTTCGACCAGGGCATCGGCACACGGCGGAGTCCGGCCGTGGTGGGCGCAGGGTTCGAGAGTCACATAGACGGTCGCGCCCCGGGCCCGGCCACCGGCCTGGGCCAGCACCGAGGCTTCGGCGTGGGGACCGCCAGGCGGGGCCGTAGCCCCTTCGATCCAGGTGCCGTCGGCCGTGACCAGGACACATCCGACCCACGGGTTGGGAGACGTCTGGGTCCTCACCAATGCGGCCAACTCGACCGCTCGGGCCATGGCAGCCTCGTCTCGGGCGATCTGGTGCTCGGACACAGCGATCAGACTACCCCGTGCGCCGGTCGCTTCGTCGCCGGTCGTTGGTCACACGACCAGGGCGCTGTTGGCTGGGGCCGGGATCCGCAGGACGAGGACGAACATGCCATCGGTGTCCGCCGCCTGGGGAACGAGGAGCGCGCCTCGACCGTGGGGTTGCCAGGGCCCGCCCGGAGGAGCGTCGGCCATGACCTCGGGATAGGTGTCGGCCAGCCACCGGTCGATGTCGACGGTCTCGGCTGAAGTCATGGTGCACACGCTGTAGACGAGCGCGCCCCCCGGGGCGACCAGCGGGAGGGCCGCACTGAGGAGCCGGCGTTGAAGGGCCGCCAGGCGCTCGACGTCGTCGGCCTGGATGCGCCAGCGAGCATCCGGGCGTCGACGCAAGACGCCGAGGCCAGAACAGGGAGCATCGACCAACACCCGATCGAACCCGCCGTCCCGCCACGGTGGTCGCGTGCCGTCGGCCAGGACCGGCAGGACCCGGTGGTCGAGACCGAGGCGGGTGACGTTGCGGGCGATCAGCGCCACCCGGGACGGCTGGAGGTCGGCGGCCACTACTTTCGCCCCGGCGCTGGCCAGCGCGGTGGCCTTGCCCCCAGGAGCAGCACAGACGTCGAGAATCCGTTCGCCCGCCTGAGCGCCAACGGTCGCTGACACCCACTGCGACGCCTGGTCCTGGACATAGCCGTCGTCGCGTTCGGTGGCGGTGGCCGGTCGGTCCATCTGGGCCAGAGCATCGAGCGCCACCGTCGCACCGAGGTCGGCGCTGAGGCGCTCGACGATCCAGTCGGGATAACTCCATCGAGTGGCATCGTCGGGCCACTCGACGCCCTCACGGACCCGATGAGCGATTCGGCGCAGGATGGCATTGACCAGACCTCGGGCCCGGCCCGGGACCACATCGACGGTCTCGGACACCGCGGCGTGGGCTGGCGTGTCGAGGAACGCCAACTGGTAGGCGCCCAACCGCAGCGCCGCTCGAGTCGGTGGGTCGAGAGGACCGAGCACGAACGGCTCGATCAAGAAGTCACACGCCCGGCGCATCCGGGTGGTTCCGTATACGAGCTCGGCCACGAAAGCCCGGTCACGGCGATCGAGCCCGCTGCGGTCGAGCAGCGCGGGAACGACCAGGTTGGCGTAGGAGCCACCGTCGATCCGCACCAGGGCCTGATGGGCCACCACCCGGGCCGCTGCGGTCACGAGCCCAACCGTTCGCCCGGACTGATCCGGGCCCCCCTGACCCAGGCCTGGGCATCGATCGCCGGTCGACCTTCGCTCTGGACGGTCACCAGGGCGAGGACCCCTCGCCCTGTCGTCACCCGCGTGCCGTCGAGGGTCCCCGATGGGGTCTCGGGGCTGTCGTCGGTGCTGTCCACCCGGGCCTCGACGACCTTGAACCTTTGTCCCCGGAACGTCGTCCAGGCGCCACCGACCCGCACGACCCGGTGCAGGTCGACGGCCGGAAGAGACCACTCCAGAGCCAGCTCAGTCGGGTCGATCTTGGCTGCGTAGGTGGCCTCGCCGGACTGGGGCTGGCCTGGACCCGGCCCGGCCTGCAGGACCTCCACCAACAGGTCACTACCAGCATCGACCAGCCGCCCCCGGAGGTGGTCGGCGGACTCCTCGGGACCGATGGCCAGCGTTCGCCGGGCCAGGACCGGGCCGGTGTCGAGCCCCTCTTCGACCCGCATCACACAGACGCCTGTCTCGGTGTCGCCCGCGAGTATCGCCCGCTCCACCGGTGCGGCACCCCGCCATCGAGGCAGGAGACTGAAGTGGAGGTTGACCATCTCCAGCGCGGACAGGATCGGCGCCTTCAAGATCTGGCCGAACGCCACCACGACGCCCAGGTCGGCCGGCGTGGAGAGCACGTCGGCGACGTCGTCGGTGACCGGGAGACCAAGCTCGTGGGCTGCTGCCTTGACCGGGCTGGGCGACAACACCCCGCCTCGGCCCCGTCGGCGGTCGGGGCGCGACACCACCAGCACTACCTCGAAGCCGGCGGCGACCAGGGCCTGAAGCGGCGGGACCGCGGCGGACGGACTGCCCAGGTAGACGAGGCGCCGAGGCCGACCTGCGGGCCCGGTCAGAGCCCCGGGAACCGTCGTGATCGGCGGGCGCCGATCGGCGCCGGATCGTCGTCGAGGACTGCGGGCGAGAACTGCCGCTCCCGCAAGATCTTCTTCGCCTCGCGGCGCTGCTCGTCATCGAGGTGCTCGAGCAGGAGGATGCCGTCGAGATGGTCGAGCTCGTGTTGGAAGAGTCGGGCCAACAGGTCGTCGGCCTCGATGGACACCTCGTTGCCGTCGAGGTCGTAGCCCGAGATGTGGACCTCGTGGGGCCGCACGATCTCCCAGGACAAGCCCGGCACCGAGAGGCACCCCTCCTCGTAGACCCACTCGCCTCGGGACTCGGTGATCACCGGGTTGACGATGGCCTGAGGACCGGTGTCGTCCTGGAGGTCCCAGACGAACAGGCGCTTTTGGACGCCGACCTGAGGGGCGGCCAAACCGATGCCGGGGGCCTCGTACATGGTCTCGAACATGTCGTCGACGAGGCGGACCAGCTTGCCGTCGACGTCGGCCACTTCGCCGGCCCGCTGGCGGAGGACCGGGTCGCCCACGACCCGGATCTCATAGGGGCTCACAGCCGCTCAGGGTAGCGTCGCCGGTCCTGTGGCCCACTACTTCCAGGCCGAACCGACGGTCGCCTCCGCCCCCCGGGTCGCCCGGCTGGCGCTACCCGATCTCCGAGTCGACCTGCGCACCGACCGAGGCGTCTTCTCCTACGGCGAGGTCGACATTGGGACCCGACTCTTGCTGCTCGAGAGCCCTCCACCGCCGGCTGGCCCCGTCGTCGATCTGGGCTGCGGATATGGACCGATCGCCGTGACCCTGGCCCGCCGCAACGACGCCACCACGGTCTGGGCGCTCGACGTGAACACCCGGGCCCGAGATCTGACCGACGCCAACGCAGCCGCGGCCGGGGTGTCCGATCGGGTCCGAACCACCTCCCCGGACGACGCCGCAGTGCCTACGCAGATCGCCGGGCTCTGGTCGAACCCACCGGTGCGAGTCGGCAAGGCCGTGCTCTATCCCTTACTCGAGGGCTGGCTCGACCGACTGGCACCCGACGCGGCGGCCTGGCTGGTCGCCCACAAGCATCTCGGCGCCGACTCGCTGGCCGCCCACCTCGATGGCTCGGGTTTCACCGTCGAGCGGGTGTGCACCCGACAGAGCTACCGAGTCCTGCGAATCGGGGCCCGATGAGACTTCTCGGGAGCACCGACCTCAAGCGACTCCACCGCGAATGGCGGCGCCGGACCGAGGGCCGCCTCGCTCTCCTGCTCGATGGTGTGGGCCAGCCCTACAACGTCGGGGCCATCGTGCGCAGCGCAGCCGCGTTCCGGGTGGAGAAGCTCTACCTGGTGGGCGCCACTGCTCCGCCGGACGGCTCGGCAACGGCCAAGACGGCTTTGGGAACCGACCGCTACCTCGAGTGGGCCCACTACGAACGTCCCGCCGATGCGATCGCCGCGGTGGCGGCCGACGGGTTCCGGCTCGTCGGCGTGGAGTTGGCCGACGAGTCCCGACCTCTCCACCAGATCGACCTCACCGGCGCCGTCTGCCTGGCGGTGGGCAACGAGCAGCACGGGCTGTCGTCCTCAGTCCTGGGCGCCTGTTCGGCGGTCGGCTTCGTCCCCCTTCTCGGCCGAGTCGGATCGCTCAACGTCTCCCAAGCCACGTCGATCGCCTGTTACGAGGTTCGCCGTCAGGCCTGGGCCGGACCCCACGAGTCGGCTTAGAACCGCAACGGATCGACCGCGACCCGCAACCGGCCCTGCTCAGGTCGAGGAGTCGCCGCCAAGGCGTCACACAGAACGCCGTGATCCGGGGCCCGGACCAACCAGGCGCCGTCGCTAGGGCCGAGGACCTCGATACCGGGGCGACCGACCAACGCCCCGACGAAGACCGCAGCCGCGTCCCCCGACACCAGCGCCACCGCGCTGACCGGGGGTAGGGACAAGTCGTGCCGGCGTCGAGACTCGACGTCGGCCACCCGAGCCGGGTCGGCGAGAACTGCCGCCTGGACCACCTCGTGGCGTGGCAGGCGGGTCTGGAGGATCAGGCGTCCACCGTCACGGCGGCCACCGGTGATCCGAGCCGCCCGGGCCAGCAGTCCGAGCGCTTCTTCGGCCGCCCGGACCCGGGGAGCCAGCAGTTCGGCATCGAAATCGAGGAAGGCCACCACGTCGGCGTGGTCGACTCGATGCAGGACGGCTTCGGTTCCGACGACGACGCGAGCCCGCCGTAGGGCCTGGTCGCTGTCGGCATCGGGCTTCGATCGCCCGGACACCTCGACCACCGGCTCTCCGACCAACCGTTCGAGGTCTTCGCGGACCCGGCTGATCCCCAGGCGTCGAGACCGCAGGCGTCCGGACCCGCACCGGAGGCAGATCTGGGGCCGAGTCGTGGAGCAGCGGGCGCAGACCAGTTGGTCGTGCTCGCCGGTGCCGACTGCGGCTTCACACACCTCGCACCGGGCCAGCTCGCCGCACGCCCCGCAGGCAAGCAGGCGAACCCGTCCGGTGCGGTTGAGCACACCGATCACCCGTCCGCCCCCGGCGATGGCGTCGAGCAATCGGGGGGAGAACAGGTCGACCCGGATCGGATCCTCCAGGCCGCGATCGACGACGTCGACCGCCGGCCACCCGGCCCGCTCGAACGACCGCGACCCGACCACCAGGCGACTGCCCGCCAGGCTCTCCTGGGACGGACATGGCGAGATGAGCAGACAGGGAACGCCTGCCCGCCGGGCTCGCTCCACGGCCACCTCGCGGGCATGCCAAGTAGGTGTGGCCTCCGAGCCGTGGGCCTCGTCGTGCTCGTCGACCACCACGATGGCGCCGAGACCTTCAGCCGGGGCCCAGACCGCGGCTCGGGCCCCCACGATCACGTCGACTCCGGCGGCGGCCGCCGCCCACCCGTGGGGCAGGTTCGCCACCTGGAGGCCGATGGACCGTAGGGCGCGACCGAGCCGCTCGGCATCGGCGTGGGTGGGAGCCACAACGACAGTCGTCCCACAGGTCACGGCCACGGTGGCGACCAGCGGGCCCACGGCCACGGCCGGCGGCACCCGGAGGACCGGTCCGGGCAGGGCCAGCGCCTCTGTGGTCAGCGCGGTCAGCTCGTCGCCGGCTACCGCCACCGAATAGCGGTTCCGCCGAGGCGGCGGGAGACCTCGTACTGCGGTCGAGGGAGACGCCGTACCGAGGAACTGGGCCAGCCGCCCGCTCCAGCGCCACGCCGCCCACCGGGCCAACTCGGCCAGCTCGGGCGCCGGACCGTGGCCGGTGACACCGCTCAGGGGCAGTAGCCGGATCCCGGCTGGAGGCTCGACGTCGACCTCGAGCACCCAGCCCCGGACCCGGCGCCCGTGTAGTGGGACGCGCACCACCGAGCCGACACCGACTCGGTCGGCGAACGGCTCGGGTACGGCGTAGTCGAAAGCCCGGTCGATGGCCGGGACGTCCGGGAGAACCCGGACGACCCGCTGCCCGGTGGTCATTTCCGCCGACGGGTCGGCGGGCCGCTCAGAGACCCAGTGCCGACGTGAAGTCAGCCAGGCGGGTCGTGGCCTCCCAGGTGAAGCCGGGCTCGGAGCGCCCGAAGTGCCCGTAAGCCGCGGTCTTGCGATAGATCGGCCGACGCAGGTCGAGGTCGGCCACGATCGCTGCGGGGCGAAGATCGAACACGGCGGACACCGCCGCCTCGATCTTGGCCGGGTCGACCTGCTCGGTTCCGAAGGTCTCGACCAGCAGCGAAACCGGATGGGCCACGCCGATGGCATAGGCCACCTGGACCTCGCAGCGGGCTGCCGCACCGGAGGCCACCACGTGCTTGGCCACCCAACGAGCGGCATAGGCCGCCGAACGGTCGACCTTGGTGGGGTCCTTGCCCGAGAACGCCCCTCCCCCATGGCGAGCCATACCGCCGTAGGTGTCGACGATGATCTTGCGGCCGGTGAGGCCGGTGTCGGCGTGGGGGCCGCCCAGCTCGAAGCTGCCGGTGGGGTTCACGTAGATCTCGAAGTCGTCACCGGCATAGGCCTCGGGCACGACCGGAGCGATCACGTGCTCTTCGAGGTCGGGCTTGATGACCGTGGCCGAGTCGAGGCCGGGCTGGTGCTGGGTGGAGATGAGCACGGTCCGCAGCCGAACCGGGCGACCGTCGACGTAGTCGAAGGTGACCTGGGTCTTGCCGTCGGGGCGCAGGTAGGGAAGCACCCCTGACTTGCGGACCTCGGCCAGGCGGGCCGCCAGGCGATGGGCCAGCCAGATCGGCATCGGCATCAGGTCGTCGGTCTCGTCACAGGCGTACCCGAACATCATCCCCTGGTCGCCGGCGCCCTGGGCGTCGAGGAGGTCCTCAGCCGCAGTGCCGGCCCGGCGCTCGAACGCAGTGTCGACGCCCTGGGCGATGTTGGGCGACTGTTCGTCGATCGAGACGATGACGCCGCAGGTGTTCCCGTCGAAGCCGAACGACTCCCGGTCGTAACCGATGCTGCAGATCGTCTCCCGGACGATCTTGGGGATGTCGACGTAGGCCGAGGTGGTGATCTCTCCGGCGACGACGGCCAGTCCCGTGGTCAGCAACGTCTCGCAGGCCACCCGGCCCGTGGGATCGTCGGTCAGGATGGCATCGAGCACACCATCGGAGATCTGGTCGGCCATCTTGTCGGGATGGCCCTCGGTAACCGACTCCGAGGTGAAGGTATAGCGACTCATGCAGTGCTCCTGTGGGTGACGACGGCGTCGAGGATTGCCCTCGCCACCGAACGCTTGTCAGTGAGGCCGACCTCGTATTCCCGACCGGCGGAGTCGACAATCATGACCGAGTTGGTGTCGTGTGCGAAACCAACACCGGGCGCCGAGACGTCGTTGGCCACGATCATGTCGAGGTGTTTACCGGCCAGCTTGGCCATGGCGTTGGCCCGGAGGTTCTCGGTCTCCGCGGCGAAGCCCACCAGCGTCTGACTCGACGGCTTGGATCGGCCCAGGTCGACCAGGAAGTCGTGGGTCGCCTCGAGGTGCAACTCGGTGGGCCCGTCGGCCTTCTTGATCTTGTGGCCCACGACGGAGCGGGGGCGGAAGTCGGCGACTGCAGCGGCCATGACCACCACGTCGGCCGCCGCGGCCCGGGGCACGACCGCGGATTCCATCTCGGCTGCGGTGTCCACCCGGACCACCTCGACACCCTGAGCCACTGGCAGTTCGACGGTGGTCACCAGGGTCACCTGGGCGCCTCGCGCCGCGGCCTCGGCGGCCAGGGCATGGCCCTGCTTGCCCGACGACCGGTTGGTCAACACCCGAACCGCGTCGATGGGCTCGCGGGTGCCGCCGGCAGTGACCAGAACCCGCAGGCCGACCAGGTCGAGCCGGTCCGCCTCGACCATTCGTTCGCAGGCCGCCACGATGTCGTCGAGGTCGGCCAGGCGACCCACACCGACGTCGCCTCCGGCCAGGTGCCCGGCACCGGGACCGACGACCTCGACACCGCGGTGGCGAAGGGTGGCCAGGTTGGCCTGGGTCGCCGGGTGCTCCCACATCTCGGTGTGCATGGCTGGACACACCACCACCGGAGCCCGGGTAGCCAACAAGGTGGCCAGCAACAACTCGTCGGCCAGGCCCATGGCGTAGGCGGCCAGGGTGTGGGCCGTGGCCGGGGCGACGACGACCACGTCGGCCCCCTGGCCCAACGTGGTGTGGGGGCTGGGCTCGGGCCCGGCCCACAACGACGTCCTGGCCGGCTCGGACGCCAGGGCATCGAAGGTGGTCGTGGTCACGAACCGCAGCGCGTCGGATGTGAGCACCGGCTGCACGAAGGCTCCGGCGTCGACCAGGCGACGGCACAGCTCGATCGCCTTGTAGGCGGCGATCCCACCGCTGACCCCAAGAACGATCCGCTTACCGGTCAGCAACCGCCGACCACCCGATCAGGCGTCGGACGACTCAGCGTCCTGTGCACCCTCGACCACGGCGTCGGGATCGACCAGTTCGTAGGTGATCTTGTCGGCTGCGATCTCCTCGAAAGCGATCGACAGCGGCTTGCGGGCCGTGGTCGTCACCTGAGGCGGAACGATCGCACCCAGGCCCTCGCCGAGCTGGTTGAAGTAGGAGTTCACCTGCCGAGCCCGTCGCGCCCCGAGGGTCACGAGCAGGAACTTTGACTCGGTACGACCGAGCAAGTCCTCGATGGGTGGGGTGATCATGCTGTCTTGGCGCCACGACATACGGCTTCGTACCCTACCGGGTCGACGGGCTCGCGGCCCTCATGGCTCCCAGTCGGGACTCATGGCGAACGCTACCGACCGGAACGTCTGGGCGATGTAGGGCATCTCGAAGGTCGTCTTCCCAGCCAAGGACGGATGGGTGGCCACGAGCTGTCGGACCCGTTCGGCCAGCGCGTCACGCTGGTCGGGCGCCATGACGATCGCGTCGCTGCGCGATGCCACCAGCTCGACCAGGGACTCGGCATCCAGGGTCACCGAGTGGTGCAACTCGTTGCGCTGGTAGGGCCCGAACCAGGGACTGTCGCAGTCGGGGATCCGTTCCATGATCCGCTCGCTGCGGGGTTGCTCGCCCAGCAGGGCGTCGAGCGCCCGGACCCACGCACTGCTCGTGTCGCGGATGTTCCACACCAGGCCCAGCGCGCCGCCCGGACGGAGTACCCGGGCGATCTCCGGGATGGCCCGCACCCGATCGAACCAGTGGTACGCCTGGCCGGCCACCACGACGTCGATCGTTCCGTCGGGCACCGGGATGGCCTCGGCGGTCCCGGCCAACACCTCGACGCCGGGCACCGATCGGACCAGCTGGGCCGCCATGTCCTCGTCGGGCTCGACGGCCACCACGTCGTGACCGAGCGCAGTCACCGCGGCGGTGAGCTTGCCCGTGCCCGCCCCGAGGTCGAGCACCCGGCGGGGCTGTTCGCCCACCAGCCAGTAGGCCACGTCCTCGGGGTAGCCCGGGCGAACGCGGTCATACAGTCCGGCGACCGCACCGAAAGAGCGGGCCCGCCCCGCGTTGGCCGGAGGTGGCACCCTCAGCGTCCCGACCTGGCCCGCCGGGCATCGATGAGCTGGAGCAAGGAGTCGACTGTGGCGTCGAGGTCGTCGTTGACGACCACTTCGGCCCCGAGTGACTTGGCTACCGCCTCTTCGTCACGGGCCGCAGCCAGACGCTCGGCGATGCGTTCGGGCGGATCGCCCCGCGACTGAAGCCGTCGGGCCAGCTCGTCGCCTGACGGCGCCAGCAAGAAGACCAGCAGGGCGTCGGCATCGAGCCCCCGGACTTGGGCCGCGCCTTGTACGTCGATCTCGAGCAGCACGTCACGGCCCTCCGGCGCTTGAGGCCGAGGTGTGCCGTAGAGATTGCCGAGGAACTCGGCCCACTCGAGAAACCCGCCGCGATCGCGCTCTGCCTCGAACTGGGCCCGGTCCGCGAACACGTAGGCGTCGGCGTCCTCACCGGGGCGTCGAGGCCGCGTCGTCCACGAGCGGCTCAGCCAGAGCCCAGGATCTCGATCGACGAGCTGGCGCACCACAGTGCCCTTTCCGACCCCTCCCGGGCCGGAGACCACGATGATCAGGGTCGTCGCGGGGGTCAGCTGCCGTAGGCCGCCAGCAGCGCAGCGCGCTGCTGGGACCCGAGGCCACGGAGTCGACGCGTCTCGGAGACGCCTGCGTCTTCCATCAGGCGGCGGGCCTTGACCTTGCCCAGGCCCGGAAGCGACTCGAGCGCGGCCAACACCTTGGTTTTGCCCACGACCTCGTCGGTGTCGGCCAGCTCCAACAACTCCGGGAGGCTCACGGTGCCGAGCTTCAGCCGCTCCTTGAGCTCGGCTCGCTGACGTCGAGCCGCCCCGGCCTTTTCGAGGGCGGCGGTGCGCTGTTCGGGGGTCAGAGAAGGAGGTGACGGCATGCACAGACCCTATCCCCCGACTGCGGGTACGCCGACCCAGACCCCAGATGGCGCACGGGCCCGTCAGGCGAAGGAGGCGACGAGCTCGTCGGCGGCCGCAGCCGGATCGTCGGCTCCGGTCACGGCCCGCCCGATCACGAGGAGGTCGGCGCCACTGGCCACGGCCTCGGCCGGCGTCGCGGTGCGGGCCTGGTCGTGGGTGGGCGACCCGAGGGGTCGGGTGCCGGGCACCACCAGCGTCAGGCGGGGTGCCAGCTCGCGGACCAGTGGAAGGTCGGGGGCGCCGCACACCAATCCCCCACACCCGGCTTCGAGGGCCGTGGCCACCCGCTTGGGCACGATATGGGGCGGGGCATCGTCGTCGGAGGTGAGGACCGTGACCGCCAATGCCGTGGGCTCGGGCAAGCCAGCCCGGGCCGCCCCGACCGCCAGGCCGTCGACACCGGCCCGCAACATGGCCACCCCGCCGAAGGCGTGCACCGTCAGGTAGCGCACCCCGAGCGCGCCGACGACCGCCGCCGCTCGGTTGACCGTGGTGGGGATGTCGAACAGCTTCAAATCAAGAAAGACGTCGTAGCCCAGAGCGGTCAGGGCCCCAATGGCTTCGGGACCAGCCGCCGAGTAGAGCTCGAGTCCGACCTTGGCCACGCCGAACCAGGGCTGGAGCTCTCGGGCCAGGCGCAGGGCCACCACCAGGTCGTCGACATCGAGGGCCAACGCCAACTGGTCGCGCCCCACCCGAGCCGTCGTGGATGCCGAGCCCGCGTCACCCTCGCTCATCGTGCCTTCCCTCCGGTTACTCGTCGTGATCGGCGTGATTCTGCACGGCACCGACCAGTTCCGCGACCCGGTCGACGCCATGCGTCTCGCACCATGCTCGCAGACCGTCGAGGACCGTCCAGGGAGCCCTCGGGTCGGCGAATGTCGCCGTGCCCACTTGGACGGCGGTCGCTCCGGCCAGTAGCAGCTCGACCGCGCTCTCGGCATCGTGAACCCCGCCGACCCCGACAATCGGCAGGTCCGGATGGGCTCGGTGCACGTCGTGGACGGCCCGCACCGCCACGGGGTGAACGCCCGGCCCCGACAGACCACCACCGGCGCCATCGGAGCCCAGCCGGTAACGCCGGGTCTCGGGATCGATCGCCAACCCGAGCACGGTGTTGATCAGCGTCACCGCCTCAGCGCCGGCGGAGGCGGCCGCACCGGCGATCTCAGCCAGGTCGGCCACGTTCGGACTGAGCTTGGCCCACCGGGGCCGCCCAGCCCCGGCGGTGGCCTCCAGCACGGCGGCGGTGGCATCGGCCGAGTGGGCGAACATGCGCCGCCGATCTTCGAGGTTGGGGCAGCTGACGTTGACCTCGATGGCGATCACGCACTGCGGCGCGGCGGCGAGAAGATCGGCCGCGGCTGCGAACTCCTCGACCGTGCGGCCCCAGATGCTGGCCACCACCCGGGCGCCGGACGCTTCGAGGGCGGGCAGGTCGTTCTCGAGCCACCCCGCCACTCCGGGGCCCTGCAGCCCCACCGAGTTGAGCATGCCCGAGGACGTCTCGGTCACCCGGGGTGCGGGGTTACCCGGCCACGGCTGGGCCGACAGCGACTTGACCACCACAGCGCCGAGCGCCGAGAGGTCGCCGTAGGCCGCCAACTCGGCCCCGTGACCGGCCGTACCCGACGCGGTGAGCACCGGAGCGGCCAGGGCCACCGAACCCACCCGGCATCTGAGGTCGACCGAGACCGAGCTGTCGTGGGGCCTCGACCGGCGCCGTCGACTCCGGGGCCCCGACCCACTCACAGATCGAGGCCGAGCTGTTGGGCGTCTCCGTCGAGGTGGTACTCCTGAAGGGTCCGGACCGCCAGCGGGTGTTCGGCCCAGTCGGCGATGCCGGTCACGGCCGCCAGGGCCGCGGCAACCGTCGTCAGCACCGGCACGCCGGCGTCGGCCGCAGCCTGGCGGATGTATGCGCCGTCAGCCCTCGGACCCCGACCCCGGGGCGTGTTCACCACCACGGTGACCTTGCCGTCGGCCAACAGATCGAGGGCCGTGACCTGTGGCCGAGCATTGCTGAGGTCACTCACCTTGCCCACCACCTCGGCCACGGCGACCCCGTGAGCCACCAGGTGCGCCGCCGTGCCTTCGGTGGCCACCACCTCGAAGCCCAGATCGGCGAAACGACGGGCGGCGACGACGCCGGCGTCCTTGTCCCGGTCGGCCAACGACAAGAACACCGTGCCGGACTGGGGCAACGTGTCGCCGGCGGCCATCTGGCTCTTGGCGAACGCCAACCCGAATGTCCGGTCGATGCCCATGACCTCGCCGGTCGAACGCATCTCGGGCCCGAGCACCCGGTCGACGCCTGGGAAACGACTGAAGGGCAGCACCGCCTCCTTCACCGCGACGTGGCCGGCGTTGGCCGGCGGGGACAACAGACCTTCGATTCGTAGTTCGGCGAGCGTTGCCCCGGCCATGACCCGGGCCGCGATCTTGGCCAGAGGCACGCCGGTGGCCTTGGCCACGAACGGAACGGTCCGACTGGCCCTGGGGTTGGCCTCGATGACGAAGACCTCGCCATCGCGAACCGCGTACTGGACGTTGACCAGTCCGATCACGCCCAGCGCCCCGGCGATGGCCCGGGTGTGGGCCTCGATGGTGGCCACCTCGGTCGGTGTCAGGGTCTGGGGTGGGATGGCGCACGCCGAGTCTCCCGAGTGGACACCCGCCTCCTCGACATGCTCCATCACCGCGCCGATGACCACCTCACCAGCCGCGTCACGCAGTGCGTCCACGTCGACCTCCACCGCATCCTCGAGGAACCGGTCGACCAACACTGGCCGTTCCGTGGCCAAACCCCCCTCCCGACCCAGGGAGCCCGCTCGGCCAGACTCGAACGTGGCCAGCTCGGCCATGGCCACGTCGAGACTGTTGTCGTCATAGACGATGGTCATCGCCCGTCCGCCCAGCACGTAGCTGGGACGCACCAACACCGGGTACCCGACCCGGGCGGCTACCTCTCGGGCCTCCGTCGGCGACGTGGCGGTGTCGCCCGGGGGCTGGGGGATCTGCAGGTCTGCGCACAGAGCCCCCCAACGCTCACGGTCCTCGGCCGCGTCGATCGAAGCCGGAGGCGTCCCGAGCACCAAGGCCGGGGCGATCTGACCGGCCAACTTCAGTGGGGTCTGCCCCCCCAAACTGACGATGACCCCGGCCAAGGTCCCGGTGCGAGCCTCGGCTTCGAGCACGTTGGTGACGTCCTCGACGGTGAGCGGCTCGAAGTAGAGGCGGTCCGACGTGTCGTAGTCGGTCGAGACGGTCTCAGGGTTGCAGTTGACCATCACCGTCTCGAAGCCGGCCTCGCGCAACGCGAAGCTGGCGTGGACACAGCAGTAGTCGAACTCGATCCCCTGACCGATGCGGTTGGGGCCAGAACCCAAGATGACCACCTTGGGCCGGGTCGAGACAGCCACCTCGTCTTCGTCCTCGTAGGCCGAGTAGTGGTACGGCGTCGAGGCCTCGAACTCTGCACCACAGGTGTCGACCGTCTTGAACGTCGCCCGCACGCCTGCGGCCAGGCGGGCCGAGCGCACCGCTTCTTCATCGGCGTCCCAGAGGTAGGCCAACTGCGCGTCGGCGAAGCCCAGGCGCTTGGCTCGGCGCCACGCCCCTTTCGTCATACCGGCCAGGCCGAGCTCGGACAGGGCCAGACGCTCGTCGACGACACGGGCGATCTGCTCGAGGAACCAAGGATCGACCCGGGTTGCTGCGGCCAGACGCTCGATGGTCACCCCTCGGCGCAACGCCGCTTCCAGCTCGTAGAGGCGCTCGGGGGTGCCGGTGGCCGACCGCCGCACCAACTCGTCGAGGTCGACGGCATCCTCGCCGTAGGCCACCTCGCCGGGGTCGCAGTTGAGGCCCAGACGCCCCAACTCGAGGCTCCGCAACGCCTTCTGGAGCGATTCGGGGAAGGTCCGGCCAATCGCCATCACCTCGCCCACCGACTGCATCTGAGTGCCGAGCACCGGATCTTGGTCGGGGAACTTCTCGAACGCCCAGCGAGGCACCTTGGTCACCACGTAGTCGATGGTCGGCTCGAACGACGCCGGCGTCTTGCCGGTGATGTCGTTGTCGATCTCGTCGAGCGTGTAGCCAACGGCCAGCCGGGCGGCGATCTTGGCGATGGGAAAACCCGTCGCCTTGGAGGCCAGGGCCGAGCTCCGGCTCACCCTCGGGTTCATCTCGATGACCACCTGGGCACCCGTGTCGGGGTCGACCGCGAACTGCACGTTGGAACCACCGGTCTCGACCCCGACCCGCCGAATGCAGGCGAAGGCCGCGTCGCGCATGGTCTGGTACTCGACGTCGCTGAGCGTCTGGGCCGGGGCGACGGTCACCGAATCGCCGGTGTGGACACCCATTGGATCGATGTTCTCGATCGAGCAGACGACCACGCAGTTGTCGGCCCGATCCCGCATCACCTCGAGCTCGAACTCCTTCCAACCGGCGATCGACCGCTCGATGAGGATCTCGGAGATGGGACTGGCACTCAGGCCCAGGCCAGCCAGCCGCTCGAAGTCCTCCGGGGTCGACGCGATGCCCGTGCCCTTGCCGCCGAGGATGTAGGCGGGGCGGATCACGACGGGCAGGCCTATACGGTCGACAACCGCTAGCGCCTCCTCGATCGTGTGGGCCGTACCCGATGGCGGCACCGACAGCCCGATCTCGATCATGGCCACCTTGAAGCGCTCGCGGTCCTCGGCGGTGGCGATGGCTTCGGCGTTGGCGCCGATCAGCTCGACGCCGAATCGGTCGAGCACCCCTCGCTCGACCAAGGCCATGGCCAGGTTGAGCGCCGTCTGGCCACCCAACGTCGGGAGCAGGGCGTCGGGTCGTTCACGTTCGATGATGGCGGTGAGGACCGAAGGATCGAGCGGCTCGACGTAGGTCCGGTCGGCGAAATCGGGATCGGTCATGATCGTCGCCGGGTTGGAGTTGGCCAGAACGACCCGATACCCCTCCTCGCGCAGGACCCGGCAGGCCTGGGTGCCCGAGTAGTCGAACTCGCATGCCTGGCCTATGACGATCGGGCCTGAGCCGATGACCAGGATCGTCTCTAGGTCATCGCGGCGGGGCATTGTTCGCTCCTCGGTTGCGGTTGCTTGGGGCCGGTGGGGGCGCTTCGGGCGCTTTTCGGCCCTTCGGGTCCGAAGGCGCCCTTCGCTGCCCCCACCGACCCC
>JANNOZ010000002.1:0-194416 GCA_031399525.1 Actinomycetes bacterium
CAGTCGACGACACCACCCCAGTCGACGACACCACCCCAGTCGACGACACCACCCCAGTCGACGACACCACCCCAGTCGACGACACCACCCCAGTCGACGACACCACCCCAGTCGACGAGACCACCCCAGTCGACGAGACCACCCCGGTAGACGACGAGGAGGAGGCCGAGGCTCGGCGGACCGTCGAGAAGTGGGACGTGGTGCGAGGCGAGGCCAAGGTTGACGGCGACTCCGTGGGCCTGGTCGGCAACGGCGAGCGCCGGGTCTTGGCCGAGGACACCTCCTTCGACGACGGCACGATCGTCGTCGATGCCGACCTCGTGTCGGGCCCGGGCTACGGGGTCTTCGTTCGATCGACCTTCGACGAAAAGGGCCGGATCGTCTCGGGATGGACGGTGCAGGTCGACCCCGGCTACGGGAATGGAGCGCTCATCGTGCGCCGCTGGTCTCAGGACCAGGAGCACAGCCCCTCAGCGGTGGTCGAGCTCGACCGCGAGCGCCTCGGAGGCCACCAGAAGCTGGTGATCACCCTCGACGGAGACCGCCTCGACGTCAGCTTGGGCGACGCCACCTTGACCATCAAAGACCTGGACAAGACCGCCGAGAAGCTGGGCGACAAGTGGTCCGGCCCGGACGGTTCCTCGGTGGGCCTGCGGGCCTGGGGCGGTACCCAGGCCGAGGTTCACGCGGTAGTGCTCTACCCGGCCTGAGCCACTCGATCAGGGAGCGCCCGGCTTCCAGATCATGTCGATGACGAGCAGAACGACAAGTACGTCGATCGCCGCGGAGGCAACAGCCACCTTGCGATCGAGGGCCACCACTTCGGCGGGAACGGTCGCATCTCCCCGAGCCAGCGACTCGGCGTTGAGGCTGACCGACCGGCGCAGCGATGGGAAGAGCAAGCCGTGGCTCAGCCCGATGACCACGATGTAGAGGGTGAAGGCAATCGAGATCCACGCCTGGTCGAACTTCCAGGCGTCGTCGCTGACCACCAGGGTCAAGATCCCGGTGACCAGCACTGCGTAGATGAACGGCTCGGCCCAGCGTCGAGTGACGAACGTGGCCGACTCGACGATGGCTTGACCCTCGGAGCCCCCCCGGCGTCGAGCGATCGAGAACCACACCCCGTTGAGGAAGATCGACCCGAAGCCGATCACCACGCTCAGGATGTGGAGCAGGAAGACCAGCCGGTACAGCTCGCCGTCGATACCCATGGGAAGTGCTCCTTTCGGCCGCATCGCGGCCCCAACGGCTACTTGGTGATGCCACCCTTGGTCAGGGCCAACACGTCGAGGGCCCGGTCGAGCTCCTCGCTGGTCATCCAGCCTCGTTCGAGCACCAGCTCACGGATCGACCGGCCGGTCTTGGTCGACTCCTTGATGACCTCGGCCGCCTTCTCGTAGCCGATGTACGGGTTGAGCGACGTCCCGATCGACGGAGAGCTCTCGGCGTAGATCTTGCACTGCTCGACGTTGGCCTCGATGCCGTCGATGCACTTGTCGGCGAAGGCCTCGCTGACCGAGGCCAGCAACCTGATCGACTCGAGCAGGTTGCGGCCGATGACCGGGAGCATGACGTTGAGCTCGAGGTTGCCGGCGGCACCGCCGAACGCCACCGCCGCGTCGTTGCCAATGACTTGAGCCACGACCTGGCACACCGCCTCGGGCAACACCGGGTTGACCTTGCCCGGCATGATCGATGAGCCGGGTTGCAGATCGGGAAGACGGATCTCCCCCAGCCCGGTGCGGGGACCCGAGCCCATCCAGCGCAGGTCGTTGGCCGTCTTGTAGAGCGACACCGCCACCGTGCGCAGGACTCCCGACGCCTCGACCAACGAATCGCGGGCGCCCTGAGCCTCGAAGTGGTCGCGGGCCTCCGACAGGGGCAACCCGGTCTGCTCGACGAGGCGAGCGATGACCCCAGGAGCAAACCGCTTGGGGGCGTTGATCCCGGTGCCCACCGCGGTGCCGCCGAGGGGCAGCTCGCCCACCCGGGCCAGGACGGCCTGGAGCCGTTCGACGCCGTGCTCGACCGCTGCCGCGTAGCCGCCGAACTCCTGGCCCAAGGTCACCGGCGTGGCATCCATGAGGTGGGTCCGGCCCGACTTCACCACCGTGCGGAACTTGCGCTGCTTGCGACGCAGGGCCAGCGCGAGGTGCTCGAGGGCGGGGATGAGCGTGCCGGCGATCTCGGTGGCCGCAGCCAGGTGGATGGCCGAGGGGAACACGTCGTTGGAGGACTGGCTGGCGTTGACGTGGTCGTTGGGATGGACCTCGCGCCCAAGGCGCTCGGTGGCCAACGTGGCCAGCACCTCGTTGGTGTTCATGTTCGACGAGGTGCCCGAACCGGTTTGGTACACGTCGACCGGGAACTGGTCGTCCCACTCCCCGGCAGCAACCTCGGCGGCGGCCGATTCGATAGCCGCGGCCACGTCCTTGTCGATGACCTTGAGTCGGGCGTTCACCGGTGCGGCCGCGCCCTTGATGGTGGCCAGGGCGGCGATGAGCGACCGTTCGATGGACAGACCCGAGATCGGGAAGTTGTCGACGGCTCGCTGGGTCTGGGCCCGCCACTTGGCGTCGGCAGGAACCCTGACCTCGCCCATGGTGTCGTGTTCGATGCGGTAGGCGGAGTCGGTCATAGGTCGCGGACGCTACCCGTCGACCGATGGCTGAACGGAATGGCCACGACCGTGGTCAAACGGGTTCGCTCGACTGCACGCAGGACGTGAAGCGCACGACCTCCCCCATTGTCTCGACCGCCACGTCCGAATACTCCTCGGCCCAGGTCAGCAGCCCATCGGTCAACTCAGCCAGATCGCCCGAGGTGTCGGCCACCAGATCGGCCCGAGCACACCATCGGCCCCCGTCCTCGTCTTCCCAAAGCACCGACGAGTCACCGCCCCATCCGAAAGATGCGTCGACCCCGGCCCTGTCGTCGACTTGGGCGACCATGAGGTAGAGCAGGTAGGCACCGAGCGGCCCGTCGTCGGCGACCGCCTCGTCCGCCGGTGGGGCGTCGACCGGCTGGGGCTCCTCGCCGATGAAATAGGCGTCGGGGTCGAGGATCTGTTCGGTCGACACCGGCGGAGCCTCGAAGGCCGCGTCGATAGCCCGCTCGCCCCCGGCGTCGGCCAGCGAGCGGACGAACTCGGGGCCGTAGACGTAGGGAAAGCTGAGGAACTCGTCCAGGACCGGCACGGTCGACTCGCCCGACCCCGACCACCGCCTGTCTTGCTCGTCGAAGAAGTCGTCGATCTGGGCGTCGGAGAGGGTCTCGAAGTAGAGGTCTTCCACCCGCACAGCGTCACCCTCGGTCAATGCTTGGTGGGCCAGGTAGGCATCGTCGCTGGCGTCATCGAGCGATGGTGGGTCGAGCTCGAAGTGCTGGTCATCGAGGGCATGGGTGAGCTCGTGGACCAGAGTGACCATCACATAGGTATTGATGGTCGTGCCGCGAACCACGAGGTCGCCGGTTCGACTGTCGTAGAACCCGACCACCCCGGCGTCGTTGGCGTCCGAGGCAGCGGCATTGATGTCGACGGCCGGATCGATCAGGTGCAGCGCCTCCCACCAGGCCTGGGTGATCTCTTCCTCTCGGGCCGCCTCGGCAGAAGACCGGGGGTCGTCCCCATCGTTGAGGCGAGCCAGGAACGCTTCGTCGTCGAGCAGTTCGACCTCGACCGGCTCGAGGAACTCGAGCTGGCGGACTTCGGCCACAAAGGCCGAGGCCTCGGCCACCGCCGCGTCGACTGTGCTCTCGCCGTTCGCCACACCGATGTCAAATGTCTCGACCACGGCCCAAGCCGAGCCCACGGTGAGCACCAGCGCCGCCACCACGAGCAGAGCGACGACCCGAACGCCGATGCCGCGCCGGGGCCGTGGGTCAGGCTGCGATGTCGGCCCCCACGGAGGCTGCTCGGGGACTTCGACGGGAGGCCAACTCGACATGGCCGAGGTTCAGGCCGAGGCCGTAGTGGTGGGGGCGCTCGGCTCGGTGGTTGGCCCGGTCGTCGGTTGGGTGACCGTGGTCGTCGGCTCGGTGACCGTGGTCGTCGGTTCGTCCGGCACCGGCGCCGGCGACGGTTCGACATCGGGAGGAGGCGTGGGGGCCACCGAGCTCGGCGGGGGGCCGAGCGGAGAGCCATCGGACACATAGACGGCCTGGCCCCGCGTCACCAGCGACGGGAAGTACTCAGCGATGTGCATCGGGATACGGACACAGCCGTGGGATGCCGGATAGAGCGGGACCGAGAGCGACCCGTGCACGGCGATGCCGGTGTTGGTGAAGAACACCGGGTTGTAGAGCGAACCGAGTGGACCCTTGGCCCAGCCCGGCATTCGATAGGAGAAACGGAAGGAGCCGACCGGAGTGACCGCGTCGCCACAGGTGCCGTTCTCGCAGAACGCTTGGCGGCTCCCGGTCGAGATGTGGCTGATCAGTTGGAGCTGGCCCCCCTGGTAGACGAAGAGCAACTGGCGAGGGATGTCGATCTCGACCCGGTTGGCCTCACCGTTGGGCACCAGCGCGCCCGGTTGGGCCGGGCTGGCCAGCGCCGCCTGGGTGGCGGGGTCGAGCACGCCGGTGACCGCGATGCCCTGCACCTTCTGGAACGCGTAGAGCGCCGATTGGGTGGCCGAACCGGCCAGACCGTCGACCGGGCCCGGGTCATAGCGCAGCTCGGCCAGCCGTTGCTGGGCACCCGCCACGGCGGGATCGGGTTGGGGCACTCCGGGGTCGGCCGGTGGCGCTTCGCTCGTGGTGGTCGGTGCCACCGTGGTCGAGGTCGACGGTGCCGACGTCTGGGTGGTCACGACCGGGGCGGCGGTGGGGTCGGCGTCGGCGGTGAGGGCGGTGGCCGCCCCACACGCGGCGAACGCGGCCAGCACCGTGCCCAGGGCGATCAACCGATGCCGGACCCGCCGACGGGAAGTGGGCAGCACCGTGTCGTCGACTGGCGGCAAAGGGGTGGCCGCTTCGATACTGCCGTCGTCGCCGTCGATCATCGATGTATCCCCGTCTGTGCCGCCACCGGTGCCGGCGGCGGGACTCGAACCCGCACACCCCGGAGGGCGGTCGCTTTTAAGGCAACCGTGTCTGCCGATTCCACCACGCCGGCGCGGTGCTGTTGTCGAGGGTAGAGGGTTCTCGCATCGCTGGTGGCCATAGGCCATAGCGGTCAAGCAGCCCGCGTGAACTGGGCCTCGACCACCGCCCACAGCGCGGCTCGGCACCGATCGGCCTCGACGCCAATCAGAGCGTTGGCCACCACCACCCCCTCGATCATGTCGCTGGCCACGTCGGGTCGCTCACGGCCGGCGATGCGAACCGCCACCGCCGCCGGCGCCCCGGGACGGCGACGCACTGAGCGGAGCGCGCCATCGATGCGGGGAGGGCTCGAGAACGTGGGGGCCACATGGCCGAGCCGCCGAGCCTCGTCGCCGATCAGGTTGGCCAACACGGCGAAGCGGACGGTCGAAGCGGTCATGGCGCCATCATGGCGAGGGGGTCTGACATCGAGTCTGGGAAGACACCGAGGGCGGCGATACCGGCTGCCTACGCTGCTCGTCAGATGAGCGACACGGCCGGCGACCTGACCCCCCGCCAAGTCGCGGTCAGACAGGCGCTGCTCGATGGCTGGCACGATCGGCCCACATTCGCCCCCGATGTCGGCCCCACCTTGCGAGCTCGACTCGAAGGCGAACTGGCGCCGCTCGCCGCTCGCCTCGATGCGCCGTTGTTCGTCAACAAGTCGACGCTCAGCCAGGTCCTGGGGTGCGAAGGCCACTGGGAGGCCGAAGTGACGGCCGGCTTCGAGTGGTCGGTGCCGGTCGCGGTGGGTCAGATCGCCCATGCCGCGATCGCCCAGTCGTTCCACCGTCGCGACGGCGCCTCACCCGACGACCTGGTCGACTCGGTTCTCGATCGATTGGCCGACGACGAGCAATCATCGGTCGGCAGTTGGATCGCGGTACTCGACGAGGGCGAACGGGCCGACCTGCGAGGTCTGGCCATCGATCGAGTGGCCGGCTTCGCCGAGCTGTGGCCGCCGATGCGCCCCGGCCGCACCCTGCGCACCGAGACCGCAGTCCGGGTCGAACTGGCCGGCGAACTGATCCAACTGTCCGGGCGACCCGACCTCACCATCGGCAGCCCATCAGGCACCACGGCCGGCAAGGTGGTCATCGACGTGAAGACGGGCCGGTCCCGGGGCGCCCACCTCGACGACCTGCGCTTCTACGCCCTACTCGAGACCATCAAGCTGGGCGTTCCCCCGTTCCGTCTGGTCACCCAGTACCTCGAATCGGGTCGGGTCGACGTGAGAACGGTGACCCTCGACGACCTCGAAGCCGCCGTCCGCCGGGCGACCGAGGGAGTCACCCGCATGCTCGAACTCCGCCTCGGCCTGCGCTCGGCCGCCCTGCGCCCCGGCCGCCACTGCCGCTGGTGCCCAGCCCGAATCACCTGCCCGTCAGCCGCCACGGGCGACGGGGCCGACGATGCGTGGGAAGGCTGATTCCGACTCGGAAGTGAACAGATCGAGGAACGGCGAGTACCTGTAGATACGGTTCCGCTTGTGGCCTGTGACCTCCTCGATGATCTGCATCGCCGCCAGCTTGTCCAGCAGCCCCCCGATCGTGGTCGGGGTTCCGCCCAGCTGGTCGACCGCGTACTTCACCGTGACCACCGGATGCTCGACCAACAGATCGAGCATCGGCACCGCGTAACGGCCGAGGCTCTCTACGGCGACCACACGTCGCTGACCGTCACGTAGCTCGGCGATCGCACCGGCCACTCGGACTGCGTCGTTGGCAGAGACGGCGACGCCGGTGAGGAAGAAGTGCAACCAGCCCTCCCAGTCGCCCCTGGATCGGATCGCGCTCAGGCGGTCGTAGTACTCACTGCGGTTCTGCTTCAGGAACAGGCTCAGGTACAGCAACGGGCGGACGAGAACCTGACGCTCGACCAGCACCAGTGTGATGAGCAAGCGTCCGACGCGGCCGTTCCCGTCGAGGAAGGGGTGAATCGTCTCGAATTGGGCGTGGGCCAACCCCGCGGTCACCAACGGTGGATACGAGTCGTCGTTCACGAAGCGTTCCAACGCTGCGAACGTTCCGCTCACCTCGTCCGGAGGGGGTGGCACGAACGACGCGCTGTGCAACGTGCACCCGGCTGGGCCGATCCAGTTCTGCGTGCGCCGGAACTCCCCCGGCGACCGCTCCTGACCACGCACCCCAGTCAGCAGCTCCTCATGCACCCTCCGGATCAGCCGGCCCGACAACGGCAAGGAGCCCAACAGATCCAGCCCGGTGTTCATCGCCCGCACGTAGTTCACGGTCTCGGTGATGTCCGCCGGTTGCGACGCCCCCGGCGCCGCGACCTCGAAGGTCAGCACATCATCCAGACTCGATTGCGTGCCCTCGATCTGCGAGCTCAGTACGGCCTCCCGCCGTACGTACATCGCAAGGAACAGACCCGGGTTCGGCAAACCCCGAGCCAACCCGTCCAGTCGACCGAGCGCCAGATCCGCTTCCGACAACGCCCGCAACAGGTCGGCATCCCACCGCAAAGGCGGATCCGGCGGCAACGGCTTCGGCATGAACGCCCGATAGCCAGTCACCTGCTTCTCCCACCGACCCGACCGCGTGCTCACGGCTGTCCCGCCTCAGCCCACTGGAACAAGCAACCCGAATCGGGCTCGCTATTCCAGCTGTAGACTCGTTGCTGGATTATGTAGCTCATCGTTCGCAGAGCCCCCCTGTCGAACCCGTCCGGCGCCCACTCGACCAACTCGTCGGCAACGCCAAGGCCTCCACGTTCCAGGCCGCTGGAAGGTCCAGCGGTCGAGGGGAAGGGTATTCCAGTCAAGCGCGTGATTCTGGACTTGCAGGTGCGTCCTTTCACCACTGTCCCACGCAATCGCTAGATGGGCATGGCCTCGGCGGATTCTTCGAGGGCCTCGGCTTCGATCTCGACGTTGATCGAGGCGCTGGGTTCGTCGAAGTGGCGCAGCACGCCCACCCCGGCCATCAGCAGCGCCAATCCGATCATGAGCACCCCGGCGCCCGTCGTCACGTCCTGCACTGGCACCTCTTCGGCGATCGCTCCCTGGATCAAGGACCCGAGGGGCAGCGACACGGTGAGCGCCATGATGTGCAGCGCCATCACCCGACCCCGCATGACGTCTTCGACGAGCAGCTGCAGCGTGCTGTTGAAGGTGGTCACCGCCACCAGGTAGCCCACGCCACACAGAAGGGCCATGGCCAGCGCCACCCCGAAGCCCGGGGCGTTGGCGAAGGCCACCAGCGAGGCGCCGTAGCCGACCATCCCCCACATGACCAGGCGGCTGGCTCGCACGGTCGCCGACAGGTGCCCGAAGAACGGGGTGCCGATCACCGCGCCGAACCCGAGCGCCCCGAGCAGGAGGCCATAGGCGCCGGCATCGACGAGGAACACGTCGGTGGCGAACGCCGGCATGAGCGACATCAACGGCATGCCCAGCGCGCCGACGATGAACACGCCCACCACACACCAGACCATGACTGGACGGGCCCGTACGTACCGAACACTTTGGACGAACTGAGTGAGCGCCCCATCGGTGCTGGCCGAGCGACGGAAGGGCCGAGGGGTCACCACGGCCAGGGCCACCAACACAGCCGCGAACGACACCGCGTTGACCAAGAACGCCACCCCGGGCCCGAAGGCGGCCAGGACCACACCGGCGAGGGCCGGGCCCACAGCCCGGCTGGCGTTGAACTGGGTCGAGTTCAACAGCACCGCGCTGACCAGCGACTCGCGGGGGACGATGTCGGGAATGAACGAATTCCAGGCCGGGATGTTGAAGCCGGTGACCATGCCGCTCAAGGCGATCAGCACGATCAACGGGGCGATACTGCGCACCCCGGAGGCCCACACGACGAACAGGGCCAAGGCCAGCACCATCAGGATGCCCTGACAGACGATGAGGATCGTGCGCCGGCTGTAGCGGTCGGCCATCGAACCGGCCCACGGTCCCAGGAAGACGGTCGGGGCGAAGCCGAGGAACGACGCCACCCCGACCAATGCGGTGCTCTTGGTCAGCTCGTAGATGACGAACGGGACGGCCGCGTTCTGCATCCACGAGCCGATGTTGGAGACCACCGCGCCGGTCCAGAAGATGGCGAAGTCACGGTGCCTCAGGGCCTCGAAGGACTGCCTCCAACCACCCGACCGGTTCGTTGCCATGAGCTAACGATCTTAGGGGCCCGCGGTCCTAGTGCTCACCGGGAAGCCGGACGGGGAGCTCGAGGAGCAGCTGGGCGTAGGCCTTGCCCAGCGGGTCGGACCGCAGCGAGGACGCGCCCCCGCCGCCGAGTGCCTCGGTGAGAGTGAAGTTGAACGCGTCGAGCCCGGGGAGCTCGTAGCGGGTGACCACGCTGCCCGGCCCGAGGAGATGACCCATCCAGCTCGCCACCCGCTGTGGGGTCAGCTGATCGCGCAGCAGGTCGACCAGCTCGGGGCGCCGGGCGATCACCCCGATGTTCGAGGTGTCGCCCTTGTCCCCCGAGCGGGCCCAGGCCAGCTCGACCAATGCCACCTCCACCAATGCCGCCTCCACCGCGTCGACCTCATCACCGGTGGGCGGTGCGGGCTCGTCGACCATCGATACCGCCCAGCTCGGTGCCGCTGTGTCGCCCACCAACGGAACGGCCCCCTCGACCGGGTAGCCCACGGCCTCGGCCGGGATCAGAAACGAACTGAGCGCCACGCCTTGACGGCTCGCCGACCGGCCCCCGAAGTGGCCGCGAGTCCCCGGCCCCATCGACACCCCGCTCGACGCCGCCTCGGACCGCAAGAAAGCCAGTGCTTCGCGTTCGTCGTGGGCCACGGCGATGCGCAACACCACCTCTCGGGTGTCGCCAGCCCGAGCGTGAGGCCCGTAGAACGCCTCGGCCCCCAGCAGCTCGACTCGCACCTCGCGATAGTCGCCGAATCCAGCCGCGGCCATCTGCCGTCGGGTCCGAGCCACCAACGCGTCGGCCGTGCGGCGCGCCTTGTCGACCGCGGCGATCCCCCGGATGGCCAGCAAGACGTCGAGCTCCCAGCCGTCGCTGGCGGTCACGCACACCTTGAGCTGACCAGTGGGAGGCCGACCCCGGGCGCCACCCACGAGCACCCGATCGGGTCCGGTCGGATCGGCCCTCACCGTCACCTGCGACCAGTCGCACACCACGTCGGGCAGGACGTACGCAGCGGGGTCGCCGATCTCGTAGACGATCTGCTCGGCCACCGCCGCGGGCACCACCAACCCGCCGGTCCCCGCCGGCTTGCTGACCACGAAGGTGCCGTCGGCTGCGACCTCGACCACCGGGTAGCCGATGTCGTCCCACCCGGGCACGTCGGCCCAGTCGGTGAACAACCCGCCCGAGCCCTGGGCCCCGCACTCGATCACGTGGCCGGCCAGCGACCCGGCCGACAATCGGTCCCAGTCCTGCCACGACCAGCCGTGCTCGTGCACCAGCGGCCCGAGCACCAGAGCGGTGTCGACGACTCGCCCGGTGATCACCACCTCGGCGCCCGCGGCCAAGGCATCGGCCACGCCCCGGGCCCCCAGATAGGCGTTGGCGGACAAGACGTCGGTGGGAAGGTCGACCCCGGCCCCGTCGAACACGTCGGGGCGAGCCAGGAGATCGTCACCGTCGACCGCCACGACCCGGATGTCGAGGCCGAGTTCGGTGGCCAACACCTCGACCGCCTGGGCACAGGCCACCGGGTCGAGGCCACCGGCGTCGGCCATGACCCGGACGCCCCGCTCGACGCAGGTGTGCAGGTGGGTGGCCAGCACCCCGGTCACGAACTCACCTACGTACGCCCGGGCTGGGTCACGCCGACGCAGTCGAGCCAGGATGGCCATGGTGGTCTCGGCCAGGTAGTCGTACATGAGGTAGTCGAGATCGGGCACCTCGAGGAGCTGCGGGGTGGCGATGGCCGAATCGCCCCACATGGCCGCGGCTCCGCCGATGCGCACCCGCCCGTCGGCGCCCTTCACGAGTCGAGGCCGAAGTCGACGATGGCGTGGTCGCGCAGCCGGGCCTTCTGCACCTTGGACGACCCGGTCATCCCGATCCCGTCGAAGCTGTCGACCACCCGGAGGTACCGAGGCACCCGAAAGCCGGCGACTCGGGCTCGGCACCACTCGACCAGCTCGCCCTCCGACACGCTGGAGTCGGCGCCGTCGCGCAAGACGACGTAGGCCGCGGCGACCTCGCCCAGCCGGGCATCGGGCACGCCGACGACCTGCGCCACCGCCACCGCCCAATGGGCGTGAAGGACTTCTTCGATCTCGGCCGGGGCCACGTTCTCGCCCCCGACCCGAAACACGTCCTTGATTCGTCCCACCATGCGCAGTCGACCCTCGTCGTCGAGGACCCCGAGATCGCCGGTGTGGAGCCACCCCTCGGCGTCGAGCGCGGCGGCGGTGGCGTCGGGCAGGTCGTAGTAGCCCTGCATGATCGACCAACCCCGGGCCTGGATCTCGCCGGTCGCTCCGGCCGACAGCACCACCCCGTCAACCGGGTCGACGATGCGAACCTCGACGCCGTCCTGAGGCGGGAGCCATCCCTCGATGCGCAGCTCGGCCGGGTCGTCGGCCCACGACATGGCCACGTTGGGCGAAGCCTCGGACAAGCCATAGGCATTGCACATGGCCGACGCCCCCATCACCTCGATGATCTGGGTCATCACCTCCGGACCGGCCGCCGCCCAACCGCCGCGCAAGTGGAGCCGGTTCGGGTCGAAGTCGGGGTGGCCCATGAGCATGAGGAAGATGGTGTCGTTGCCCGAAGTGAGGGTGGCCTTCTCAGCCGCCAATTGAGCCAGCGCTTCTCCGGGGTCGAAACGTTCGACGGTCAACAACGTGCAACCGCTGACCAGCGCCACCAGCAGCGAGAGGGTGGTGCCGGCCACGTGGTAGTAGGGCCGGACCGAGAAGTAGCGGTCGTCGGGGCGGACACCGACCCGGGTCGCCGCCCCGATGGCGTTGCGCAGCATCGAGGCGTGGCTGAGCACGACCCCCTTGGGAAAGGCCGTGGTGCCCGAGGTGTACTGGATGAGCAGGGTGTCGTCGGGGGTGGGCCGACCGAGCCGGGTCGGACCGGCGTGGTCTACCCACCACGTCTCGTCGACAGTGATGACCCGCTCGAGCCCAGGGACGTCGGGTCGGACCTCGGCGAGCAGGGCGGGAAGGTCGAGGGCGAGGAATCGTTCGACGGTCAGGACGGTGGTGATGCGGGCCTGAGCGATGCAATAGCGAAGCTCGGCGGCTTTGAACCGGGTGCTGAGCGGGACGGTGACCGCGCCGAGTTGGGCCAACGCGTAGAAGCAGCGAACCCAGTCGAGCCCGTTGCCCATGAGGATGCCGACGTGGTCGCCGGGACCGACGCCGTCGGTCGCCAGCGCCCCGGCCACCCGGTCGACGTCGTCGGCCAGCTGGGCCCAGGTGGCGCGACCGCCTGGTCCCACGAAGGCCTCACCGTCGGGTCGTCGGGCCGCGACAGCCCGCAATGCCGTGGGTACGGTCAGCTCCGAGAGGTCGGGCCCGTTCAAGTCGGCTCCGGTCGGGGGTCGGGATCGAAACCGTCGATGCGTTCGCGCCAGTCGGCGGCAGCCAGAACCTCGTCGATGGCGGCCAACTCGGCCACCAGTGCCCGGCGCCGCGCGTCGAGCACGGCGGCGTCGATGGTGGCCTTGGCCAGGCGAACCGCCAACGGCGGTGCGGCGACGATGGGCTCGATCCATTCGTCGAGGGCCGCCTCGAGCTGAGCGGGCGCGACGACCCGGTTGACCAAGCCGAGCCGGCCAGCCTCCTCCGCGGCGACCCGGCGCCCGGTCAACAACAGCTCCTTGGCTACGGCTAGGCCCACTCGCCGGGGCAGCCGCTGGGTAGCGCCGATCGTTCCCCACCCCACCTCGGGGTAGCGGAAGGTGGCCTCGGTCGTGGCCAACAGCAGGTCGCAAGCACAGGCGATCTCACAGCCCGAGCCCACCGCCGGGCCCTCCACCACGGCGATGGTTGGCACCGGGATCGCCTCGATCGCCGCGTATGCGTCGTATGCAGCCAGGCGACGATCGCGAGCGCCAGCGGCGTCCATCCCCTGGCGCTCCTTCAGGTCGGCCCCGGCACAGAAGACGGGGGGAAGGGCTCCGAACACCACGACCCTGGCTCGGTCGTCGGTCGACGCCGCAGCGGCCACGGCCGCCAGCTCGTCGCACATGGTTCGGTCGAGGGCGTTGCGGGCCTCGGGTCGGGCCAGGGTGACGGTGATCACCGGGCCGGCGATGTCGACCCGCACCGTCTGATAGGTCGCCTCGAGGGCGCTCACAGGGCCCCCGCATCTCGCAGGGCGACTATCTCGGCGGCGTCGTAGCCCAACTCGGCCAGCACCTCGTCGGTGTGCTCACCCAACAGGGGCGGGCGGCCCACCTCGGGGTCGTCGAACCCGTCGAAGCGCAAAGGCACGCCGAGCGCGCCAAAGGAGCCGACCGTGGGATGGTCGAACTGGTCGACCATCCCGCGGCTGAGCACCAGCGGGTGCTCGAGGATCTCGTCGACCTCGAGGACGGGTCCGGCCGGGACCCCGAGCGCCTCGCAACGGGTCAACAGGTCGTCGCGGTCGAGTCGGGCGACGGCGTCGGTCAGCATCGCCATCACCTCGTCGCGACGGGCCACCCGCTCAGCGTTGGCGGCCAGATCCGGGTCGGCGCCGGCCTGGTCGAGTCCGAGCACCGAACACAACGGGCCCCAGTGTTGGTCGCTGGCGGTGATGTGGACGTAGCCACCGTCGCCACACCGGAACGTCGCCGACGGGACCCGGCCCGGATGCTCGGTGCCGAGGCGAGCCGGGACCTCGCCCAGGGCGAACCAGCGGGCAGCGGCCAAGGTGAGCAAGGCCACCTGGCCGTCGAGCATCCCGAAGTCGACCACCGCCCCCGCCCCGGTCTGTTCGCGGCCCATCAACGCGGCGAGGACGGCCACGGCCAGCCACAACCCCGAGGTGAGGTCGGCCCAGGGCAGCCCAGGCTTCACCGGGCCGCCACCCTTCTCGCCGGTGAGGCCCATGATCCCGCCCATGGCCTGGAATACGGTGTCGTAACCCTTGCGGCCGGCGCCCGGACCGTCCTGGCCGAAGCCGGTGCACGAGACGTAGATCAACCTGGGATAGGCCGCGCAAAGGGTGGGTCCGTCGAGTCCGTAGCGGGCCAGCGACCCCGCTGGGAAGTTCTCGACCACCACGTCGGCGCTGGCCGCCAGTCGGTGGACGACGCCCTGGCCAGCGGCAGTCGACAGGTCGACGGTGATCGAGCGCTTCGACCGGTTGGCCGCGAAGAAGTAGGCCGACTCGTCGCCCACCCTGGGTTCGAAGCCGCGGGTCTCGTCGCCCCGTCCAGGCTGCTCGACCTTGATCACTTCGGCCCCGAGCTCGGCCAGGATCATGTCGGCCCACGGGGCGGCCAGCACCCGGGCCAACTCGACGATGCGCACCCCTTCGAGGGGCTTCACTGTTCGGCCCCCGACCGAAAGCCCCGCATGCGCTGGTTGAGGGCCTGGCCGGCAGCCAACCCGTCGGCCAGGGTGAGGTCGGCCACCGCGTGGAGGTGGCGCTTGGTGGCGGCCATCGCCGCCGGGTCCCAGGCCGCCAGCTGCTCGGCCAGGCCAACTGCCGTGGCCAGCACCTCAGCGGCCGGCACCACCCGATTGGCCAACCCGAGAGCACCGACTTCGACCCCGCTGATCGGCTCGGCCGTGGCCACCAGTTCGAAGGCCGCCTTGCGACCGGCCTGACGAACCAGGTCGGCCATCACGATGGCGGCCACGATGCCGTGACGCAGCTCGGGATACCCGAAGCGGGCATCGTCGGCGATCACCAGCAGGTCGGCGCCGATGGCCAGGCCGGCGCCGCCGCCCAGCACATAGCCGTGGGCCGCGGCCACGACGGGCACCGACAGCGCCGCCGACGCGCCTTGCAGCCGGGTGGTGAGCTCGGCCCGGGCCGCCACCGCGTCGGCCCGGTCGGGGGTGAGGTCGGCGAACTCGCCGGTGTCGGCGCCCGAGCAGAACGACCGGCCCGAGCCGGCGACCACCACGGCCCGAACACCCGGTTGGGCGCCTGCGTCGACCAGTCCGTCGAGCAGAGCCGCGGTGAGCTCGGTGTCGAGGGCGTTGTGGCGATCGGGCCGGTTGAGAGTGAGCAGGCGCACCGGACCCCGGTCTTCGACCAGCAGGACGCTCATCGAGACACCCCCAGCGCTCCGAGCCGGGCCAGCTCGGCGAGGAGGTCGGAGACGAGCGTGGCCATGACGTCGGCCGCCGGCTCGACCGAGTCGACCAGCCCGGCGCTCTGGCCGGCCTCGACCTTGCCGGCGTCGATGTCGCCGTCGAGCGCTGCTTGCTTGAGCGTGGAGTCGACCGGTTCGCCCTCACCGGCTCGGTCGGTCATCTCGTTACGCACCACTCGCACGGGCATCCCGCCCCGACCGAGCAGGGTGGTGCCGTCGATGGCGGTGTCGAGCACCCGGTGGCGGTAGCGGTCGTGCACACTCGACTCGGGCGTGAGCAGGAACCGGGTGCCGAGCTGAGCCGCCGAGGCGCCGAGGGCCAACGCCGCAGCGATGCCGGCACCGTCGGCGATGCCACCCGCGGCAACGACGGGGATCGAGACCGCCCTGGCCACGGCCCGCACCAGGACCATGGTGGTGACCTCGCTGGGCGCCGGATGCCCGCCGGCTTCGACACCGACGGCGACGACTCCGTCGACCCCGGCGGCCTCGGCCTTGACGGCGTGCTCGACCGAAGCCACCACATGCAGCCACTGCCGGCCTGCGTCGTGGAACCGCTCGACGTTGCCCCGAGGACCCCCTTGGGAGGCGATGATCACCGGCACGCCTTCGGTCTCGGCCAGATCGAGGCACTCGGCTGACTGGGACCGGTAGAGCGGGATGTTCACCGCAAACGGCGAGTCGGTGCCCTCCCGCACGGTCCGGATGGCCTCCCGTAGGGCGTCGAGGCGCATCGGGCCGGCGGCGATGACGCCCAACCCGCCGGCTCGGGAGACGGCGAGGGGGAGCTGGGCCGAGGACGATGCCCAGCTCATGCCGGCCTGGACGATGGGCCAGTCGATCCCGACCAACTCGGTGAACGGCGTAACCAACCCGGGTGACGAGCTGGTCATGACGACGGGTACCCCGGGCGCCGGTTGAGGTCGCGCAGTCGGGTGAGGCCGTAGAGGGTGCGCAGATAGGGCGCGTCGACCCCCACCCGCTCGGCCACTTCGAGCGGAGCCCCCACGATGGCCTCGACCTCGACGGGGCGGTCTTGGTCGAGGTCTTGGAGCATCGAGCTGCGGATGTGGCCGAACTTGGCCGACGAGGCGATGCGGGCATCGATGTCGATGTCGATGTCGATCCCGATGGCTGCGGCCGTGGTCAACAGCTCGGCCATCACCCCTTCGGCAATCCGACGGGTGGGGCCGAACTCGAGCAGCTGTTGGGTGCTGGCCAGGGCCAGGTAGCTCACCGGGTTGTTGTTGGCGTTGCCGAAGAGCTTGTACCAGATGCGTTCGTGGATGCGCTCGGTGACCTCGGCGTGCAGGCCGGCGTCGCGCAGCACCGTCGCCAACACTTCGGTGCGGGGCCGCGAAGCGCCAGTGGCCTCGCCCAGAGCGAAGCTGTTGAGAGAGGTGTGGTGGACCAGCCCGGGTTCGGCCACGGTGGCGCTGGCCATGACCATGAGCCCGAGGAGTCGATCGTCGTCGAAGCGGGCCGACAGCTGGCCCCCGGGGTCGACCGACTCGAGCGTGACGCCACCGAGGGGTCCGCCCAGATGGTGGGTGAACCACCAGGGCACGCCGTTCATGGCAGTGACGACGACGGTCTCGTCGCCCATCATCGGGGCGATGGCGGCCAGCGTCGGAGCCAGGTCGATGTACTTGAGGGTGATCACCACCACGTCCTGATGGCCCAACACGGCAGGGTCGTCGGACGCAATCACCCGGTGAGTCGAGCGCGAACCGCCGTCGATGAGGCGCAGCCCATCGGCCCGGATGGCGGCCAGGTGCGGGCCTCGGGCCAGGAGGGACACCTCGTGGCCGGCGCCGTCCAGCCGGGCGCCGATCCACCCGCCGATCGCCCCGGCACCCACGATCCCGACCCTCACCGGCGGTAGGAGGGATCGCGGCGATCGAGCAGACGCAGGCAGGCGCTCCACTGCTTCTCGTTGGCCTCCCGGCCCGGGCGCCGGAACTGAAGTGCCGATCGCTCGGCCACTGCTGGCGGAGGGACGACCAGTTCGGCGCCTCCGGCCAGGGCGTCGACCTGGGCTCGACAGGATTGCTCGAGGAAGTACATGAGCTGGAAGGCGCTGGCCACGTCGGGGCCGAGGGTCAATAGGCCGTGGTTGCGCAAGATGAGCGTGTCGTAGGCCCCCAGGTGCTCGATCAGGCGCTCCTGTTCGTCGAGGTCGAGGACAATGCCCTCGAAGTCGTGATAGCCGACCCGGTCGTGGAACCACATGGCCTGCTGGTTGATCGAGAGCAGACCATGGCGTTGAGCGGACACGGCGATGCCGGCGCGGGTGTGGGTGTGCAGCACGCAGCCGGCATCGGGACGGGCTCGGTGGATGGCCCCGTGGATGACGAAGCCGGCTCGGTTGATGCCCCACCCGAGCGGGTCATCGATGACGGTGCCCTCGACGTCGACCTTCACCAAGTTCGAGGCACACACCTCGTCGTAGAGCAGGCCGTAGGCGTTGATCAGAAAGTGATGCTCGGCGCCTGGCACCCGGCTCGAGATGTGGTTGTAGATCAGGTCGGTCATGCCGAAGTGGTGAACCAGCCGGTAGCAGGCGGCCAACTCGACTCGGGCCTCCCACTCGGCTGGTCCCACCCGGTCGCGCACGTCGGGGACCACGACGTCGTCATCGAGGCGGGTCACGGTTTGGAGCGCACCCGCTCGGCCCCCTCTTTCTCTTCCCGCCACATTCGCCGGGCCTCGTCGGTCAGCTGCCCCAGGATCCGATCGAGGTTGGCTCGGTCGTCACTGGACAGCGTGGCCAGGACCCGCTCGTGGCGCTCACGGGCCACCGGATACACCTCGTCGAAGAGTCGGCATCCGTCTTCGCTGAGCGAGAGCGCCACCCCTCGACCGTCACGTTCGTCGGCCGCTCGAAGCACCACACCCCGGTCGAGAAGGGTCGATACCACCCGGCTGGCCTGACCCTTGTCGAGGTTGGTGGCCGCGGCCAGCGCGGTCAGTGAGAGCTGACCGGCATCGTGGAGAACCGCGATCACCCGCCATTCGCCGATGGTCAACTCGAAGCGTCGCCCGTAGATGGAGCCGGCCTGCTTGGACAGCAGGTTGGCCAGCAGGTTCAGCCGGTAAGTGACGAGGTCACGGGCAGTGGGAACTCCCGGGTCGGTCACAGGCACCTCTGACAGCGTAGGCGATTTGGTTGATTTCGGCAACGAGTTCGGCGTCGGTCGTGGTCAGGCCACCCAGTCGGCCAGGAGGTCGGCTCGCCGCTCGGCCCACTCCTCGGCGGTGATGGCGTAACGGACGTGGTCCTCCCACACCCCGTTGATCTCGAGATAGCGGACCGCGACGCCCTCGTCGCGCAGGGCCAACTTCTCGGCCACCCGTCGGCTGGCCAGGTTCCGGGGGATGATCGCCACCTGGAGTCGGTGGAGGTGCAGCTGCTCGAACGCGAAGCGGCAGACGACCACGACCGATTCAGGCACGTAGCCGAACCCGGCGCAGGCCTCGTCGATCCAATAGCCGACATAGCCATTCTGGAACGGGCCGAGCTGGATGCCGTTGAGGTTGATCTCGCCACACAATCGGTGCCCGACGAAGATGCCGAAGCCGTAGCCGGTGCCGAGCTGGTGCTCCCGGTCGCGGGCCCGGCACCGCGCCGCGAACGCCGACAGGGACGTCGTCGGGTCGGGCGCACCCGGCAGCCGGCTCGGCTCCCACTTGGTCAGCCAGTCGTGGCAGCGGCGGCGGACCTCGCCCCACTGCTCGAAATCGGTGACGGTCAGAGCCCGCAAGGTCACCCGGCGGCCGTGGAGCTCGATCACCACTCGGATCGTAGTGAGGCTGGCCCGGCCTCGTTCTTCGGCGGAGGGGGTGCAAGGGACTAGGGTCGCGGCCCAGCACGGGCCGTCCGTCCGTCCTGGCCAGGGGATCCCGCCCATGAAGATCGGCGTCCTCGTCGTCGCCTACAACGCGGCCACGACACTCCAGCAAGTCCTCGACCGCATCCCCGAGGACTTCCGGTCCGAGATCGACGAGATCCTCGTCCAAGACGACCACTCGGCCGACGCCACCTACCTGGTGGCTCTGGGCTACCAGCAGACCGAGGACTTGCCGCTCACGATCGTGCGCCACCCCGAGAACCTGGGCTACGGCGGCAACCAGAAGGCCGGCTACCGCTACGCCATCGACCACGGCTGGGATGTCGTCGTGCTGTTGCACGGTGACGGGCAATACGCCCCCGAGCTCATCCCCGAGATGGTCGCTCCCATCGTCGAGGGCCGGGCCGACGCGGTGTTCGGGTCGCGGATGATGGAGCGGGGTCAGGCCCGCAAAGGCGGCATGCCGGCCTACAAGTACGTCGGCAACCGCATCCTGTCGACGTTCCAGAACGCCGTGGCGGGAATGGACCTGACCGAGTGGCACTCGGGCTACCGGGCCTACGCCACCAGCGCCCTGGCCCAGATCGCCTTCGAGCGCAACAGCGACGACTTCGACTTCGACACCCAGATCATCCTGCAGCTCCACGACGCCGGGAAGCAGATCGTCGAGATCCCCATCCCGACCTACTACGGCGACGAGATCTGTTACGTCAACGGCCTCAGCTACGCCCGAGACATCACCCGCGACACGTTGGCCTACCGCTTGGGCAAAGCCGGCTTCGGCTCCGGCGACCTGGGTGCGGTCGATCCCGACGCCGGCTACTCGCTGAAGGACTCCCAGGCCAGCTCCCACGCCCGGATCGCGTCGTGGCTAGCTGGTCGAGCGCCATCACGGGTGCTCGACCTGGGGTGCTCGGGAGGCTTTCTGGCCGAAGAGCTCCGGGCCAACGGCCACCACGTCACCGGTGTCGACGTCGAGACCATCGCCGGTGTGACCGAGCGGGTCGACCACTTCGTGGTAGCCGACCTCGAAGCCGGCATCCCCGACTCGGTCGGCACTGACTTCGACGTGATCATCGCGGCCGACGTGATCGAGCACGTTCGCGACCCCGAATCGCTGCTGGCCGAGATGACCAAGCGCCTCGCCCCAGGTGGGGTCATCGTGGCCAGCGTTCCCAACTTCGGCCATTGGTACCCCCGGGCCCGGGTGGCCCTCGGCGTGTTCGACTACGACCAGCGGGGCATCCTCGACAAGACCCACCTGCGTTTCTTCACCCGCCGGAGCCTCCACGGCCTGGTCCGCCGGGCCGGCCTCACCATCCGGCGTGAGGAAGCCACCGGTCTGCCCATCGAGGCGGTGGCCGACGACGTGGCCCCCTCGGTGGTGGGGCGGGTGACCCGGCTGGCCGACCAGCTCGCCGTCAACGTGCGCCCGACGCTGTTCGCCTACCAGTTCGTGCTCGAGCTGGCGCCGGCCGACGACTGACCGGTCGGGGCCCCACACCCGACCCCGAGTACCGTCAGCGCCCGCATGGCCACCATCGACACCCGTTCCGACGCCACCCCCGAGCCGGCCGACACCGACGAGGTGGTCCGACTCCGGGCCGAGCTCGACGAGGCCAACGGGGTCATCGGCGCCATGTTCGCCGAGCTGGTCACCATGCGGGGCTGGGTCCCTCCAGGCCACTTCTACTCGCCGCTGCCCGATATCGACGACGTCAAGGCTCGCGACGAGGCGATCTTCGCCGTGCCCGAGGCCCTGGCCGGTATCGACCTGCGAACCGAGTCGCAGTTGGCGCTAGTCGACACCATCGCCGGGCTGGTCGAGGGCCATCCCTTCGGCGACGCACCGACCGATGGTCTGCGCTACGGCTTCGACAACGTGATGTTCTCCTACGGAGACGCCCTGGTGCTCCATGGCCTGCTCCAGCACCTGACCCCCCGCCGAGTCATCGAGATCGGATCGGGCTGGTCATCGGCGCTCATGCTCGACACCAACGACCGGCTGCTCGGCGGCGCCACCACCTTCACCTTCATCGAGCCCAACCCCGAACGGCTGCTCGGGCTGCTGCGCGAGGCAGATCACGACGCCGTCACCCTGCACGCCGTAGCCCTTCAGGCCGTCGACCGCTCGCTGTTTTCGACGCTCGAACCCGGCGACATCCTCTTCGTCGACTCGTCGCACGTGTCCAAGGTGGGCAGCGACGTGAACGAGATCGTCTTCGAGGTACTCCCCTTGCTGCCCGAAGGGGTGTGGGTCCACTTCCACGACATCCACTACCCGTTCGAGTACCCCCGAGAGCTGGTGTACTCGGGCTGGGCGTGGAATGAGTCGTACCTGCTGCGGGCCTTTCTCGAGCAGAACTCGCGCTGGCAGATCGAGCTTTTCAACAGCTATCTCCGCCTGCTCCATCACGACCGGGTCGACGCCGCCCTGCCCCTCTGGGCCCGCTACCCCGGGTCCTCGCTCTGGCTCCGACGGGTGTGAACGGTCCGGGCCCCAGCTCCGGGTTGGTCGCCCTGGTCGTGGGCACACCGCGCTCGGGGACAACCCTCCTGCGGATCATGCTCGAGGACCGTCTCGGGCTGCAGGTGCCCGCCGAGACGCACTTCTTCTCGCACCTGCTCGAACAGCTTACCGAGGCCGGTCACGAGCTGCCGTTGCGAGGATCGGCGCTCGAGCGAGCCCTCGAGATGTTCGCGGCGACGCCTCAACTCGGGGGGGTCGACGTCGACCTGGAGCGCGCCCGAAACACGGCTGGCGACCCACCCGTCGGGGTGCCTCAGTTGTTCCTCGCCTGCCTCGCCGCCCTGGGCGCCACCGGTCCTGCGATCGGGGAGAAGACCCCAGAGCACCTGTGGTACAGCGACCTGGTCATGTCGGCCTTCCCCGACACGAAGACCATCGTCGTCGTGCGCGACCCCCGCAGCGTGGTGGCCTCGACCTCACGAGTGCCGTGGGGAGGTCAAGGACCGGTGTGGTGGGCCAGCCGTTGGCGGGATGATCAGGAGATCGTGCTGGCCCTGATGCAATCCTCGTCGTGGGCTGCGCGTGTGCGAACGATCCGCTACGAAGATCTCGTCGCCGACCCAGACGCCACCGTCGAGGCCCTCGGCCACTTCCTCGATCTCCCCCTCGTAGCCGGCCGGCCCGAGCCGGGCAAGCACCCGATACCCAGCCGCACCGACCTCGACGCACCCGAGATGAAACGGGCCCTCGAACCACCCGATCCGACACGGGCCCAGGCGTGGGCGGCCGAACTCGACCCCGGATGGGTGGCGGTCATCGACGCCGTTTGCGGGGAGGTCATGGTCGAGTTCGACTACCGGACAGCAGTGTCCGATGATCCGGCTGGCAGTGCGGCCATGGCCGGCGACGAGCTGCGCGCCTGGAGCGATGCCGTCGAGGACATGAGGGCAACGAGGGCGCGGCGGCGGGCCCTCGTTGCACAGCACCTTTCCACCGCGCCGGGTGCGTCGTCGTCGAGGTCCAGCTCGTGACCTCGACCGTGCTCGTCACCGGCGGAGCCGGGTTCATCGGGACGACGCTGGCCCGGCGGCTGGTGGAGACCGGCCATCGGGTGGTGGCCGTCGACTCGCTGCACCCCCAGGTCCACCCCGAGCCCACGAGGCCCGCCTCCCTTCCCGCCCAAGTCGACCTCCTTCCCCTCGACGTCACCCAGGCCGAGACCTGGGCCACGGTGTTGGGGGCCGTGCGCCCCGACGTCGTCGTGCACCTGGCCGCCGAGACCGGCACGGGCCAGTCGCTGAGCGAAGCCAGCCGCCACGGCATGGTCAACGTGGTCGGCACTACCCGCATGCTCGACGCGCTGCTGGCCGCCGACGCCGTGCCCGCCCACCTCGTGCTGGCGTCGTCGCGGGCCGTGTACGGCGAGGGGGCGTGGCGGAGTGCCGACGGGTCGACCTTCTACCCCGAGCCCCGGACCCACGACGACCTGGTCGCCCAGCGGTGGGATCCGTGCGGGCCCGACGGCCTCCCCGGGCGTCCGCTGCCCAGCCGGGCCGACCGAACCCCCGCCCGCCCCACCAACATTTATGCGGCGACCAAGCTGGCGCAGGAGCATTTGTTGTCGGCTTGGAGCGCGGCGACCGGGTCGGCGCTGTCGATCCTGCGCCTCCAGAACGTGTACGGGCCCGGGCAGTCCCTGACCAACAGCTACACCGGGATACTGGCCCTCTTCGCCCGACTGTCGCTGGCCGGTCAGGCCATCGACGTGTACGAAGACGGACACATCGTGCGCGACTTCGTGCACGTCGACGACGTGGCCATGGCGCTGACCCAAGCCATTGCCCGGCCGCCGACCCGAGCTCGACTACTCGATGTCGGCAGTGGTGTCGCCACCACGGTTCACGAAGTTGCTCGAACCATGGCGGCGTCAGCCGGCGCTCCCCCGCCGGTGGTGAGCGGTCGCTTCCGAGACGGCGACGTTCGGGCTGCCTCGTGCGAGCTCGACGCCACCACCTCGGCGCTCGGGTACCGACCGGCGTGGACCCTCGAAGCCGGTCTGTCCGACCTACTGGCCTGGGCCGCGCTGGCATGAGGGTGGTCATCACCGGCGGAGCCGGTTTCGTCGGCTCGAACCTGGCAGTGCAGCTGGCCGACCGTCACCCCGACTGGCGCCTCGTCGCCGCCGACAACCTCTACCGCCGGGGCTCCGAGCTCAACCTGCCTCGCCTGCGTCAAGCCGGTGTCGAGTTCGCCCACGTCGACGTGCGCGACCCCGACGACCTGGCTCGCCTGGGCGACTTCGACGCCATGGTCGAGTGCTCGGCCGAACCGTCAGTGCTGGCCGCAGGCGACGTGGTCGTCCCGGTCAACCTGTTCGGCGCTTACCACTGCTTCGAAGCCGCGGCCCGGGTCGGCGCCCAAGTGGTGTTCCTCTCGACCAGCCGGGTCTACCCCATCGCCCCCATCGATGCGTTGACCTACCTGGAGACCGAAACCCGCTTCGAGCTGGCCGACGATCAAGCGGTGCCCGGCGCGTCGGCCCGGGGCATCGCCGAGAACTTCCCCCTCACCGGACGGCGCACCACCTACGGCGCCACCAAGTTGGCGGCCGAGCTGCTCCTCGGCGAATTCGACCTGCCCTGGGTGGTCAACCGCTGTGGGGTCATCGCCGGGCCGTGGCAGATGGGTAAGGTCGATCAAGGTGTCTTCACTCACTGGCTCCTCAGCCACCAGTTCGGCCGTCCGCTGCGCTACATCGGGTTCGGCGGTACGGGCAAGCAGGTACGAGACCTGCTGCACGTCGATGATTTGGTCGCCTTGGTCGACGACCAACTGGGCCGACCTGAGGTGTGGGCCGGTCACACCTTCAACGTGGGTGGCGGCCGAGCCGGCAGCCTCTCGCTGCTCGAGACCACCGCTATCTGCGAAGACCTCACCGGCGTCTCGCTCGACATCGAGGGCGTGGCCGAGAACCGGGCCGGCGACGTTCCCCTCTACCTGTCGGACTGCTCGGCCCTGTTCGCCTTCACCGACTGGCGGCCCGAGCGGACGCCGCTCGACACCATGACCGACATCCACCGCTGGGTCCTCGCCCACGAGGCCGCAGTGGCCGCCACTCTCGGATAGGACCAGCACGTGCCTGTTGCCATCGTCACCGGGTCGGGGGGCCTCATCGGCTCGGAAGCCTCCCGGTACTTCGTCGGTCGGGGATTCGACGTGGTCGGCATCGACAACGACCTGCGGTCGCACTTCTTCGGACCCGAGGCCTCGACCCGGGCCACCACCGACCGCCTCGACGCCGAGTTGGCCGAGTTCCATTCGGCGGCCCTCGACATCCGCGACCGCGACGCCATCTTCGAGGTGTTCGCACGCCACGGCGCCGACATCGAGCTGGTCGTGCACGCCGCCGCCCAGCCATCGCACGACTGGGCCGCCCGCGACCCTCAGACCGACTTCGGGGTCAATGCAGTCGGCACGCTGAATCTGCTCGAAGCCACCCATGCCCACGCCCCGGCGGCCACGTTCATCTTCATGTCGACCAACAAGGTCTACGGCGACCGGCCCAACTTCTTGCCCCTGGTCGAGACCGAGACGCGCCTCGAGCTGCCCGTCGACCACCGGTGGTATGGCGGGGTCGACCTCGAGATGTCGATCGACCAGACCACCCACTCGCTGTTCGGCGTGTCCAAGGCTGCGGCCGACCTGCTCGTCCAGGAGTACGGCCGGTACTTCGACCTCCCCACCGTGTGCTTCCGAGGTGGGTGCCTGACTGGGCCCCAGCACGCCGGCGCCCAGCTCCACGGCTTCCTCGCCTACCTCATGCGCTGCACGGTGACCGGCACGCCGTACACGATCTTCGGATACGACGGTAAGCAGGTGCGCGACAACATCCACGCCTGCGACGTGGTCAGCGCCTTCGACGCCTTCCACCGCTCACCCCGGGCCGGTGCGGTCTACAACCTGGGCGGGGGGCGCCAGAGCAACGTGTCGATGCTCGAGGCCATCGAGCTGTGTCAGGCCATCGCTGGTCGCCCTCTCGACTACACGCTGTCTGACGACGCCCGCATCGGCGACCACCGCTGGTGGATCAGCGACCTCAGCGGATTCAAGGCCGACCACCCGGGTTGGGACATCACCGTCGACGTGGCTGGCGTGCTCCGAGAAATCCACGACGTCAACGTCGAGCGGTGGCTGGCGCCGACACGGTCATGAAGCTCTCGATCGTCATTCCGGCCCACAACGAAGAGGGTTCCATCGGCGAGACGATCCGCCCTCTGTCGGAACGCCTCCAGGCCGAGGGCATCGACCACGAGATCCTGATCGTGAACGACCACTCGACCGACCGAACCGAGGCCGTAGTGGCCGAAGTCGCCGACGGCGACCCCCGCATCCGCTGCATCGCCTCGACCAACCCGAACGGGTTCGGATACACCGTTCGAGCCGGGCTCGACGCCTTCGAGGGTGACGCGGTGGCGATCATGATGGCCGACGGCTCCGATAGCCCCGACGACCTGGTCGCCTACTACCGGCTTCTCGACGCCGGCTACGACTGCGCCTTCGGCTCTCGGTTCATGGCCGGGGGGCACGTGATCGACTACCCCCGGCTGAAGCTGATCGCCAACCGAGTCGTCAACCTGGGCATCAGGACGCTGTTCGCCCACGGCTACGACGACACCACCAACGCGTTCAAGGCGTACCGCCGAGAGGTCATCGAGACGGTGCAACCGCTAGTCGCCCCGCACTTCAACCTCACCGTCGAGATCCCGCTGAAGGCCATCGTGCGGGGCCACACCTACGCCGTCACGCCGATCAGCTGGGCCAACCGGACCAGCGGCGAGAGCAAGCTGCGGCTCAAGGAGATGGGCAGCCGCTACCTGTTCATCGTGCTGATGGTGTTCTTCGAACGGCACCTGAGCCGAGGCGACTACCGCCGGAACCCCTCGGCCGCCCTGGGCCGCTGGCGGTCGGGGAAGCCCAGCGTGACGGTCCACCCCGGCGACGGCGCCGAATGACCGGCACCGCGGCCGTCCTCCAGGTCGACGCCACCGTCGACCCCTGGCTCCCGACGCTCCACTCGCTGCGCGCGGCCCACCCCGACCTGCCCATCGTGGTCGGCATGCCCGTCGTCGCTCCCGCCCCCGTGCTCGATCGCTACGGGGTCGAGATGGTCACCAGCGCGTCGCTTGGTGCGCTGGTCGACACGGTGTGGCGCCGACATCGCGGCCACGTCTTGGTCGTTGCCGCCCCAGCCGCCTTCGCTCGCGGCGCGCTCGACACCGCCGCGCAGATCGTCGACGACGACCTACGAGTGGCCACGGTGTCGTGGTGGAGCAACGCGGCCGGGTTCCTGAGCTTCCCCCATCGCGACCACCCGATCGTCCATCATCTCGAAGGCCTCGACGTCGACGCGGCCACGACTCGGCTGCGGACCATCGAACCCGTACTGGTGCCGGCGCCAATCCCGTATGCGACCGGGCCTGCTGTCCTTCTTTCCTCGGCTGGGCTCTCGGTCACCGGCCCGCTGGATGAGAACACCGACGACCCCCAGGTGCTGTTGGCCGACCACAGCTTGCGAGCCCGCAAGCGGGGCATGGTCGACGTGGTCGACCCCTCGACGGTCTGCATCCGCCTGTTCGACGGCGATACCGCGCTGGTCGACACCTGGCTCTCCGACGAAGACGAGCGCACGTTGGCCCAGCGCCACCGCTTCTCCCCGGCCGACCTGCGGGCCGACTCGGCCGACGCCGGTTCACCCCTGTCGATCGCCCACCAGGCCGCCCGCTCGAAAGTGATCGGCCTGCGGATTCTTATCGACGGGACCTGCCTCGGACCCCACGAGATGGGGACCCAAGTAGCTCTCCTGGCCCTGATCGACTCGCTGTGCCAGCGCGGCGACGTCTCTCAGGTCGGCGTGGTGCTGGGCGGCCCCCGGCCGGGCTACGCCGAGGGCGTGCTGGCCCATTCCAAGATCGACGCCCGGGTAGCCACCGGCAATGACCTCGGCGGTTTCGGCGGCTTCGACATCGTGCACCGGCCCTACCAACCCGACCGGCCGATCGATTTCGATCTCTGGCACGCGGCCGGCGCCCGGGCCGTGGTCAGCCTCCAGGACCTCATCGCCTACCACGTGGCCACATACCACGCGACCCCCGCGTCGTGGCACGAGTACCGGCGCACCGTTCGCAGCGTCGCCAGCCGGGCCGACGCCATCGTGACCATTTCGCACGACGCTCGACGCCAGGTCGAGGTCGAACGCCTGCCCGTCGAGCCCAGCCGCCTGTTCGCCGTGCAAGACGGAACCGACCACATCACCGGGTCTGAACGAGACCAGATTCCCACCGAGTTGCTGGCTCGTGGCTACGTGGCCGGCACGTTCCTGGTGGTGCTCGGAGCCAACTACTCACACAAGAACCGGGACCTGGCCGTGGCCGCCCACCAGGTCCTGGCCGACCGAGGCCATGTCCTCGGACTGGTCCTGGCCGGACCGTCAGTGCCCTTCGGCTCGTCGCGCTCGCTCGAGGCTCGGGCATGGGGACCCAGATCCGACGAGCAGGTGTTCGTCCTGCCCGACGTGACCAGCGCCGAACGCAACTGGCTGTTGCGCCACGCCGCAGTGCTCGTCTACCCCACCTCGGCCGAGGGCTTCGGGCTGGTCCCCTACGAGGCGGCCTGCTTCGGTACGCCGACCGTCATGGTGCCCTTCGGCCCACTGGCCGAGATCGCCGGCGCTCTGCCGGTCGAGGCCGCTGACTGGGACCCGACCTCGATCGCCGACGCCGTCCAAGCCCTGCTGGAGGACCCGGCGCTGGCCCGAGCCCAGGTGGAGGCGCTGGCCGCTCGCGTCGCCGATCACCGATGGGAGAGGACGGGTTCGGAACTCGTCGACGTGTACCGTACGGTGCTCGCCGCCCCGGCCCGCGGGCGCTCTACCGAACCTCCCGCCTGAGGAGCACGATGGCCGACAGCGCCGCCCACGAAGCGCCGAGTCGAAACGACATCCGCGAGCTCGATACCGGCAGCGACGCTGCCATCGACCGGCTCTCGTTGGAGCAGGCCCTGCGCGACGTCGAGATCGCCAACGGTCGCGTGGTCGATCTCACCTCTCGGCTGTTGTCGGTCTCCGAGGAGTTGGCCGACACCCGCCGCGAGCTCGACGTTCTGCAGTCCGACCACGATGGCCTCATCGAGCTGCACCTACGCATGAAGGGCTCGCACGCGTTCCGGCTGGCCGACCGGATCTGGGCGCTGCGCAACCTCCTCCGGCGTTGACCGTGGCCCGACCCCGGGTACTGCTGGCCATCACCGTGTTCGACGGGCGTCCCGTCGTGCCCCGGTGCCTGACCTCGGCCCGCCGGCTCGCCCCGACGACCTGCGACCTCGACGTGGTTGTGCTCGACGATGCCAGCCCCGAGCCGGGCTGGAGCGCCGAGCTCGAGGGTCTGTGCGCCACCTACGGGATGCGCTACTACCGAAGCCCCCGCAACCTTGGCATCCCCCGCAACGTCAACCTCGGGCTGCTCCTCGCCCAAGCCGAGAGCTACGACCACGTGATCATCTCCAACTCCGACGTGGTCTATCCGGCCAATCTCATCGACCAGTTGGTGGCCGTGGCCGCCACCGATCCCACCATCGGCTCGGTCACCGCGTGGTCCAACAACGTGTCGCTCTACTCGCTTCCCAACGAGGACCCCGACGCCTACCTGGCCGACCAAGAGACCGTCGACTGGGTGTCCGAGCGGTTGGCCGCCAACTACGGCGTCGAAGCCACCGACGTGCCCGCCGGTATCTCGTTCTGCATCCTCATTCCCACGCCGGTGCTGCGAGAGGTCGGCCTCATGGATCCGGTCTACGGCCGGGGCTATTGCGAGGAGACCGACTGGAGCCTGCGCAGCGCGCAGCTCGGCTACCGGGTGGTCCTGGCTCAGGGCACGTTCGTGTACCACAAGGGCCGGGCGTCGACCACGGGCGCCGGCTTGCTCCGCGACCACGAGACGACGGTCGAGGCCAACGAGGCCATCATCGATCACCGCTATCCCACGTTCCGCGAGGAAGTCGCCAGCTTCTGGCACGAAGGCCTACTGCGGGAGACCTTGGACAACGCCCGACGGGTTCTCATCGCCGACGGGGCTCGCCAACTCGGCTACGACCTGGACGTGTCGTGGCTCCCGAAGCAGCCCACGGGCGACCTCCGGCCGAGAGTGCGCATCGAGCCCGACGGCACCGAGCCGGGGGTGTGGGTCGAACACCTGGGATTTCGACTCGAGCTGACCCTCGACAGCGAGACCCTCGTCAAGGAGCTACGCGACCTCCTCGGTGGTGACCCCGAAGTGGTCCAGCTATTCGACCGGGGCCAGGTCCAGCGGGTCGTGGGCGACGCGTTCGGCACCGCTCGTCCCCGCTACCTCGAGGGCACGAGCTATCCCGAACAGGTCTGAGCACACCTCGGCCCCCGGGTGAGGACCGATCGCTGGGCGCTGGCCCGGACTTGGGCGCTGCGCCTGCTCGGCGTCGGGACCTTCGTCGCCTTACTCGATGCCGCTCGCCGGATCTTCACCGCCGGAGCGGGTCTCACGTTCTTCTACGACGAGTGGGAGTTCGTGCTATTCCGACGCGACCCCAGCATCGACTCGTTCCTGAGGCCCAATAGCGGGCACCTGTGGGCGCTGCCGGTGGCGGTGTACCAGGTGCTGTTCCGCACGGTCGGGCTGTCGCACTACACGGCCTACCGTTTGATTGTCGTCGCGCTGCACCTCGTGTGTGTCGTGCTGGTCATCGTCTACCTCTGGCCACGAGTCGGATTGGTCGCGGCCCTGTTCGCCGGGGTGCTCGTCTCCTATTTCGGGGCGGCATGGCAGGACCTCCTGTGGCCATTCCAGATGGGATTCTTCGGCACCATCGCCGCAGCGACGATCGCGCTGCTAATGCTCGACCGAGCGCCTACACCTCGACGCGACGTGGCCACCAGCGTGTTGATCGGCGTCGCAGTGGGATGCTCTGGCATCGGCGTGCTCGTGCTCAGCGCCGTCGGTATCGAACTGGTGCTCCGACACGCCTGGCGCCGGCTCTGGGTGGCCGGTGTCCCCGGGGTCCTCTACGCCTGGTGGTACCTGGTCTGGGGCACGTCCCAAGCCCGCAAGGAGAACCTTCGAGCCGTCCCGGCCTGGGTGCGCGACGCCGGCGGCTCGGTGTGGAGTTGGCTGGTCGGTTTCGACGGTCACCACGTGTCGACGCTCGGGGTCGCCCTCACGTTGCTGTTGGTCGTCGTCGTCGCCATCCGCCGCTCCGATCTCGACCTGCCCCGTATTGCCGGACTGCTCGTTCTCACGTACGGCTTCTGGGCGCTGACTGGGCTGACCCGAGCCCAATACGGCGACCCCGGGACCAGTCGCTACCTCTACCCCGGCGCCGTGTTCAGCCTGTTGCTGGCGGCCGAGGTAGCTCGCTCGGCCACCTGGCGACCGCGCGCGATCGCCGGCGCTGTGGCGGCCGTCGCCTTGATGGCCGCGTGGGGTGGCAACGTCGATCAGTTGGACATCGGCGGGGTGGGGCTCCGCGACAACAGCCAGTACGTGAGCGCCCAACTTGGTGCCGTCGAGTTGGCCGGCGCCGCGCTCGATCCGTCGCTGCAACCCGACCCGGTCCGGATGCCTCAGGTCACGGTTGGCCCGTACTTAGCCGCCGTCGCCCAGTTCGGTTCGCCCTCCGACAGCGTGGCCGAGCTCCGCAGCCGTCAGGAACCCATGCGGGCCGAGGCCGACGGTGTCCTGGCCGCCGCCATCACCGTCGTCGCTCCGACCGGCCCAGGCGCCCAGTGTGTGACCGCGTCGGGCGTGGTGACGACCGGGTCCGAAGGCGCGACGTTGGTGGTCACTGGGCCGGCAGAGGTCAGGACGCGAGTGTTCGCCGATGCGTTTCCAACCGGAGCGACCCTTAGCCTGCCCGGCGCCGAGCCCACCGCGGTGAACCTACCGGCCCTGGGCGTGCCGTGGGTGGTCGACGTGCAGGGTCCGCCGACAACGACCGTCTGCGTGGCGGCCGGCTCCAGCTGAGGGTCGAGGTCATGACCTGGGCACCAAGTGGCCCAGCGTCGTCGAGACGCTCGCCGCATCGTCAGGGGGCTGAACGATCTCGACCGCGTCAGCTCCGCGAGCCAGCACCACCCGGGTACCGGCGGAGTCGAAGTCGACACCGGTCGTTGGATCGGGCTCGGTGCCACCGTCGGTGACCACGGCGAGAACGACATGGGTGGGCCGGTCGACTGTGATCCTGACGTAGGTCGTGGCCCCACCCGGGCCGTCGATGGCCTGGAAGGAGACGGGCGAGATGGTGCCGTCGGCCCCTACGAGGAGTAACTCGTCACCCTCGCCTCGTGGCACCGGGATGCCTAGGCCGTCGGCAAGCGCGGACAATGTGTTGAGCTCAGGGTCGTTGGCGTACCAGATCTGCGTCGGCACCTCACCGTCGACCAGTCCATCGATGGTGCCGGCCGCTTCCGCAGCCCCTACCCCAGCCCGGAGATTCCCTACATAGGCGCTAGCCGCCCGGCCTTGGGCGATCGAGAAGTCGAGCCGATCGGTGGTGGCATCGAGCATCCCCAGGTAGGGGACGAGGAGCACTGCCCCCACGAGGAGCGTGGCTGGCGAACCAGCAATGGCCTGGCGTCGGGCTGGCGTGGGCACGGAGAGGGCCAGACCCAGGCCAAACCACAACCCGAACACGGCGATGGCCAGGTATCGCGGCTCGGCAGCGATACCGACTCCCCAATCGGACCGGCCGACGGCTGTCAGCACGCCGGTCCCAACGACCCCAGCGACCATCACGGCCAAACCTTGCTGCCAGCGGCCTCCTCGCCGAGCACCCACAGCGATCGCCCCGACAACGGCGAGTAGAGCAGCCAGCTCCCAGAGGCGATCGGCTCTCGACAGTCCGGTGTAAGGAAGTCCGACCCCGAGGACCGACGGGAACAGGCCCTGGAAGGCGGTGAACCAGATGAACGAGAGGACCGTTCCAACCGAAGGGCGAAGGACCGGCGGGGAAAACGACTGGACATGCAGGAACCCGAGGTAGCTGCCCGCTACGACGACGTGCCCAGAGGTCGATCGCAGCGCCAGAACCAACCGGGTTCGTCGCAGGTCGCCGACCCGGTCGTAGAACGCCACGGTCATCAAGAGCAAGGGGACTACTACCACCTGAACTGAGAACAACAGTCCGAAAGCCATTGCCAACACCGACGCGGCCGCCCACCCTCGCCCCCCGCTGCGACTTCGAACGAAGCAGTACATGCTCGCCGCCGAAGCTGCCATTGCCGGTAACGCAAGGGCCGCGCCAGCCCACCATTCGCCAGTCCCAATCAATGGCCAGGAAGTCATGAACAGGAACAGGAGGAGGGGCTGCACCCAGTGACGACCGACCATGGCCTGCCAGGTCGCCAGTAGGAACCCGGCGGTCAATACCTCCAAGCCCGCGATCAACAGAATTGCGCCCAGGTGATGTCCGCCCAATGGACTCACCACGAACCAGTCGAGCAGGCGGTGGCCGGGGGAGAAGTGCACGCCGATCGGCTCGGTCAACGAGCTCCAGCTCAGGCCCGAGGCGACGTCGCCGAAGTTCCGGAAGTCGTCGAGGTAGAACCACCCTCGGCGTAGAACCGCGACTTGCACGGCGATCCCCACCACGATGGCCCCGGCGCACGCAGCCGCGAACGCTCGGCCGTCACGATCCATATGAGGCGCGAAACTACTCGGGTGCGATTTGCCCTCGCCGCCGGCCATGCCAACGAGGGCAAACGTCTGCTGGGCCCCAACCGACCCGCCTAATGTGCGTCGGTGCCTGACGCCTCCCTTTCGGCCCGAGCCAAGGCGCTGGTCCCCGACGCGGTGAAACCGCCAGTCCGCCGATCGATCGCGGCGCTGGCCCGGGCCGCCGGAGTCATGCCCGATAGCGGCGACGAACCGACAGCACCCCCCACCCCGGCCCCGACGACGCTCGACGACCCCTCCCAGAGCGGCGAGGTGTCATATCTGCGCGACCTGATGCCGGCCGACTTCCCCACCTACCTGGTCGATGTAGGTGCGTACGACGGCGCCACGCTCTCCAACTCGGCGCCGTTCCTCGCCGAAGGGTGGAGTGGCGTGGTCATCGAGCCGCACCCGTCTCTGTTCGCCCGGCTGGCCGCCCTTCACCACGGACGCGACGACGTGGCCTGTGTCAACAAGGCGGTGGCTGCTGAGCAAGGCGTCCTGCCCCTATTTCTCGGCGTTGGTGGCGAGGACTCCATGGTCTCCACGCTCTCGACCGACGAAAACCGCTGGTTCGAGTCGATGCGCACCCAGGAGTCCGTCGAGGTCGAGGTCGACACCCTCACGTCGATCCTCGACAGCTGCAGCGCCCCAGGGGATTTCGCCCTTCTCCTGGTCGACGCCGAAGGTATGGACTACGACGTGCTGGCCGGGCTCGATTTCGAGCGCTACCGGCCCCGCGTCATCGTGACCGAGGAATACCGCTTCAACCTCGACAAGCACAACGGGAAGTTCCGCCTGCTGCTCGACCAGGGCTACGCCTTCGTCAACCTCGTCGGCGCCAACACGATCTGGGTGGCCAACGAGTGGGCGCCCGTCTGCCTCCGACACTGACCGGCCCGGTCCCATCGCTCAGGTCAGCCTCGGCCTACTGAGGCGACCAGCTCGGCGAACCGCTGGCCGATAGTCGTCCAGTCATAGCTTTCCTCGACAAGCGCTCGAGCGGCGCTGGCCGTGCGCCCGGAGAGCTCCCGGTGGTCCAGCGCCCGGCGAAGATCGCGGGCCAGCCCCTCGGCTGATCCGTCGGTGACCGCGAAATGCTCACCCGGGCGGGCGTCGACCCCACGGGCCCCGATCTCGGTGCCGAGCACCGGCGCACCTGCCGCGAAGCAATGGAGAAGCTTGAGGTTGGTGCCCGAACCGTGGGAGACCGGGTTGAGGGCGACGTCGACTGCGGCCAACACCTCTTCGAGGCCGGCCTCGTCGATCACACCAGTGAGCACGACGTTGTCAGGCCGGTCAGGAATGGCCCGCAGCGCGGATCCGTGGCTCCCCACGAGGAGCACGCCGACATCGGGAACTTCAGCTGCAGCTTTGGCGATGATCGACCCGGCGTCGATGTTTGGTTGGTGGTAGCTGCCCACGAATGCGGTGAGGGCTGCCCACCGTTGGCCACTGACGGCCTCGAACGCCCGCCGCAGCCGGGCGCCACGGTCGACCCGTTCGGCTCCGCTCACGAACGCCACCTCGGTGGTCGCCACCCCGTTGGGTACAACCACCACGTCTCGCCCACCACTCCTCAGGGCTCGGAGCTGGTCGGCATCGTTGGGCGAGCAGGCCACCACTAGCTGGCAGCCGCCCACCACGTCCGCCTCAAGCGCACTGATCTCGGACAGGAGGCGCCGGCCTTCGTCGGTGTCGGGAAGGAGCTCGGCCTTGATCGCCGACTGGACATCGTGGGCGTCGTACACGACCGGCACGTGGGGCAGGGCGGCGAACACCACCCGAGCGAGGAACGGCAAGGCGACAACGGCAACGTCGGCCGATGCGCCCACCTCGACGAGCTTGGCCACGAACTCTGGAGCTAGTTCGCCAGCCCGGCCGGCGGCCACATCAGCCATCGGCGCACCGATCGTCTCGGCCATCGATAGTTCGTACGCGTCCATGGCCACCGACCGGGGTACCTGCCATTCGACCAACCCGGGCCCGATCTCCACCCGGGTCGCAGGCCAATCCCCGTTGGTCAGGCAGACGACGTCGACGTCGAAGTCGGCGGCCAGGGATCGAGCCAGACGGACCACCCGCACCTGACCCCCGCTTCGAGGCGGCCACACCGGATAGCTGACGACGTAGACCGCCCGGGGCCGAGACATGGGAGATCAAACGCCAGGCGTAGGCCCGGGGTCGCCGTTACGACCCAACCCCCGTTGCTCGATCGCATCCTCGATGCGGCTGAGCTCGGCACTCGTCGAGATGGCCAAGCGGGCAATGGCCTCGTCCATCTCGACCATCTTCCGGTGAGTCATCGCGTCGAGCTCAACCAGCTTCTCGCGGCCCACCTTGCGAACGTTGGCCAGTTCGGCCTCGACGCGATCGGTCAGGGCGTCCAGCTCGGCCAGACGCGACCCGTAGAACGTCTGCTCACGGTCGATGAGCTGCAAGAGCAGTTCAGCCAGACCGACCATCTCGGCCCGAGCCGAGCGATCGTCACCACCAACCGCCAACCACCGTCGGGCTCGATCACGGTCGCCGTCGAGCGCACGAACTCGGTCGAGAAGCTCCTGCGCAACGGTCGCCAGGTCGTCGAACGGGTCCGAAGCGGCACTCAAGGGGCGGCCGTCTCGTCGATGGTCGGCACCCGTCCCGCCGGGTCCCAGGTGTCGTCGGTACCCGCCCACTCGGCCCAGACCTGCTCGGGAGTCAGGGTCCACCAGCGGCGCAGCACCCGGCGCTCGCCCATCGACCGAGGCAGCCGCAGAGCCAGAGAGCGGGCCACCCCCTTGGGCCACGGCCCGTCGACCCGATCCCTCAGTTGCCCGGTCGCCACTGCCATCGGCGCGTTGCGCCAGAGCATGTGGATCCGGTTGCGGGCGGCGAGGTACCGAACGTGGGGATCGTCGGGGCCCCCGCTGGTGGCCCCTCGTACGTGGCGCACCACCGCGTCGGGCTGGTAGCGCACCTGGAGCCCAGCCAGACGCAGGCGCCAGCTCCAGTCGATGTCCTCGTAGTAGGCGAAGAACCCTGGGTGGAAACCGCCCAGACCCCGGATGGTCGAGATCCGGGTGACCATGGCCGCGCCGGTAACTGCGAAGCGCTCGACCGGTTGGTCGAAGGCCCCCCGGTCGGGAGTCTCGAAACCCACGTCGCCGCCGAATCCCCGAGTCGACAGGTACGAGCCGGCGTTGTTCACCAAGTCGACCACGTCGATCACCCTGACCGGTTCGCCATCGACTCGTACCTCGGCCTGGCCGAGCCGGTTCGGCACCGGGACGTAGACGGCCTGGTCGTCGCCGGCGAACCAGCGGAACGGACCGATCGCGTCGGACTCGTTTTGATGCACCCCAGGACCGAGCAAGCCTTCGAGCACCTCGACCGCGCCGACGGTGACCGACCGCACCTGGCGTCCCAGGCGCCGCCCGTCACCGGGAACCACCACCGACTCCTCGTCGAGGGTGATCTCGGCGTACCGGTCGACCAGCAGGAGCTTGGGGGCCACCGCGCCGACTGTGGCGTCGGCCTCGAGCACCGCTATCGATCGCTCGAGCCATCCCGGCTCGGCCACGGCGTCATCGTTGAGCACGGCCACGTATTCGCCCCGCGCTGCGGTGAAGCCTTCGTTGGCGCCGGCGGCGAAGCCCACGTTGCGAGCCAGGCGCACCACCCGGGCTCCCAGCCTGGAGGCGACGGCGCTGGCCTCGGCGCCTTCCGAACCGTTGTCGACCACGATCACATGGTCGGCCTGGTCGATCACCGACGTGATCGCCTTTGCCAGCCACTTGTCGGGCCGGTACGAGACGATCACCACAGACGAGCTCATGAGGGCGGGGAGCGTACCTGTCGGCCTCCAAGGCTCCGACCCGGGCCGAGGGCTGACGAGGCCCTACCATCGCCCGAGCTGATACCGGCGTCATAGGGGACCGCCATCACCTCCGTAGAGCACACTTCGGTCGATTCGACCGTCAGCGATCCTGCTGACGTCACCGATGAGAAGGCGACCGACCCGGGATCCTGGCGCCTGTCCAACCCCATCGCGATCGGGATCCTGGCGGTGGTCAGCGGGTATGCCGCCTGGCGGATCCTCCTCGCCGGCGGAGGCCTCTCCCTCTTCTACGACGAATGGTCGTTCGTCCAGGAGCGCCAGTCGCTCAGCGCCGACGCCATCCTCACCGCCCACAACGGGCACCTCACGGCGGTGCCTGCCCTCGTCTACCAGGGCCTCTTCCGCAGCGTGGGCCTCGACGACTACACGCCCTATCGGATCGTCGTGCTGGCGTGCCATCTGGCATGTGTCGCGGTGGTCTTCGCGTACGTTCGCTCCCGCCTCAGTGCCTGGCCCGCCCTGCTCGCCGCGGCGCTCGTCGCCTGCTTCGGGGCTGGATCACAGAACCTGATCTGGGCCTTCCAGATCGCCTTTCTCCTCAGCGTGAGCACCGCCGTCGGCGCGCTCCTCGCCCTCGACCGCCAGAGTCGATGGGGCGACGGTGCGGCCGCAGCGCTCCTCACGGTCTCGTTGGCTTCCTCGGGATTGGGCATCCTCGCCGTCGCTGCCACCGGGGTGCGGCTCGTCACCGAGCGCGCCTGGGGACGCCTCTGGGCGGTCGGGCTTCCATCCGGGCTCTATCTCGGCTGGTACCTCCGCTGGGGCGAGTCACAGGCCGAGTCCCAGAACATCCCAGCGACTCCTGGGTACGTGCGCGATGCCGGCGGAGCGGTCTGGAGCTGGATGGTCGGCCTCGACGGTCGCCACACCGCTGGCATCTTCTTCGCTGGGATCGCGCTGATGCTCCTGGTTGCCGTCGTTCGTCGACGGCGCGTCGAGCTCGCCGGTCTGCTGGCTGGAGCGACGCTCACGTTCGGCTTCTGGGCGGTCACCGCACTGAGTCGGGCACAACTGAACCTTCCGGCGTCCAGTCGATACCTCTATCCCGGCGCGGTCTTCACCATCGTCTTGTTGGCCGAGCTGCTACGCGACATTCGAGTGCGCCCAGCAGCACTCATGGCCGCTGCTGCGGTCGTCTTCATCGCGGTCGTCGGCAACCTGGAGCAGCTCGACCGCGACGGGGAGGCCGCCCTCCTCGTGTCCCAACAAACCCGAGCCGAGTTGGCCTCGGTCGAGCTGGCGCGCAATTCGCTCGACCCCTCACTGAACCCCGACTGGCTGTGGATGCCCCAGGTCAGAGTCGGGCTGTACCTCGCCGCCGTCGACCGCTACGGCTCGCCGGCGTTCACCATCGCCGAGGTGAGGGCCCAGGCACCCAAGGTGCGCTTCGACGCCGACGAGGTACTCCGCCTGGGAGTCCGCTCGGCCTCGGCCCCGATCGACGCGGGATTCGGCGCCGAATGCATCAATCTGCAGACCGGTGCCGATCAGCAGGTCGAAGGCCACACCATCGTGCTGACCGGACCCGCCCAGTTGCACGTACGCGCCTTCGCCGACACCTACAGCGAAGCGCCGACCGCCACGGTGGCCGCCAACGAACGCATTGTGGTCAAGCTTCCGCCCACGGAATGGCACGCCAAGCTCAGCACCACCGGTTCCGGAAGCGCTCTCAGCTGTCGCTGAGAGTCAGGTCTCGGGTCCCGGACGTCGAGCCACGACGAACATCTGCTTACCCAGAAGTCGCCACAGCACCGGGGCCCTCAGGTACCAACGGATCTGCCAGGCCCGGACCCGGAACCGGGCGTCCTTGACGGTGTAGGGCAGGGTGCGAGGAACTACCCGCTCGACTTCCAGGTCAGCAAGCTCGAGGGCCTCGACCAGGCTCTGATCGCTCAGGGGCAACTGATGGTCGAAGTAGTCCCAGTACCGGTGGCCGACATAGCGAATGTTGGGCATGAGCACCACGAGTCGCCCGCCGGGGACCAGGACCCGCCGAGCTTCCCGCAGCGTGTCGAGCAGCGCCGACCGGCTGGGCAAGTGCTCGAAGAAGTTCGACGTCACCACCACGTCGACCTCGGCATCGGCCACCTCGGCGAGGTCGGACGACGACGCCAACAGAACCTCGACGCCCTCATTGGCGAAGCGGGCGGTGTCGGCATTCAAGTCGACGGCGATCCGGCGACCAGCCCGCACCGCGTTGATCAGCTCGCAGTAGCCCGCGCCGAGATCGACCACCGTGGCATCGGTGGGAATCAGCGGCTGGAACAGCTCCGCCACGAGCACATCCCACAGCACCTGCTTCTCGGCCAGCTCACGCTCGTCGAAACGGTGCCGGTAGATCGACTCGAGCGCCGCAGGATCCTCGACGCCGCCTTCAGCCGGCAGGTCATCGGCCATCACTCGTTCACCCCCATTTGGTCGAGCAGCTCCAGGGCCAAGCCGTCGAGCAGATCTGACTCGGAGACCAACAGCTCGGCCACGTCGAAGTAGCGCATGACCGCAACGAGCACGCAGCACCCGCCGACGATGACGTCGACCCGACCGGGTTCGAGCCCGGGATTGTGGGCCCGGTCGGCCTTCGACTCGGTGGCGAGGGTGCGAAACACGTCCTCGGCGGCGGCCCGAGTGAGCACGAAGTGGTGGATGCGCTCACGGTCGTAGACGGCCAACCCCAGCTCGACGGAGGCAACCGTGCTGATCGTGCCCGCCACCCCGACCACGCGACGGGCTTCACGGCTGGCCGGCAGCTCGCGGACCACGTCGTCGAGGTGGGACTGCACGACGCTGATGGCCGCCGAGAGCTCGTCGGGCGCCGGCGGATCGCCGTGCAAGAAGCGCTCGGTGAGCCTTACGCAGCCCACGTCGAGCGAGATCGATCCCTCGGCCTCGGTCGTCCCCACCACGAACTCGGTCGACCCACCACCGATGTCGACCACCAGAAACGGGCCGTCGTCAGGATCGAGGTCTCCCGTGGCGCCCCGGAACGACGTCTGACCTTCCACCGATCCGGCCAGTAGCTCGGGGCGAGCACCGGCCACCGCCTCGATGGCGTCGAACAGCTCGTCGCGGTTGGCCGCATCGCGGGCCGCCGAGGTGGCACTGATGCGCACTGCCTCGACGTGGTGGCCGTCCATCACCTCTCGATAGCGAGCCAGGGTCTCGACGGTTCGAGCAATGGCGTCGGGCGCCAGGCGCCCGGTGCGGTCGACGTCCTGGCCCAGACGGGTGATGGTCATGAGCCGCTCGATGGTCTCCAGCCCCGGCCCACCGTGGGGGGCCGGTCGAGCCACCAGCAGACGGGTCGAGTTGGTGCCGCAGTCGATGCTGGCCACCACCGGTCGATCAGTCATCGATCGCTCCCTTGGGGTTGGGGTTGCGATTGGGCACCTCGACCCGGGCGGCCACCCACCGACCCACCGGATCGTCGCCGCCGGCCAGGTACCACGCGTAGTGGGCGTGCAGGCACTTCACCCCGGTGCGGGTCCCACCGACGCCGGCGCTGGGCCGAGGACCGGTCCACGTCGGCGGAAGGGCGGCGTCGCGCTCGGCCGCGTACCGACGATGGGCGTCGGCCAACTCGGCCGGATCAACCTCGGCCTCGGCGGCCCGCACGCCACCAGCGGACTCGATGCGAGCCACCGCGTCTCGTTCGCGGCGACCAACCAGCCAGTACCGGGTGGGCATCGGGGTGCCGTCTCGTAGCAGCGGGGCATTACGGATCACCACCGGCGAGCCGTCCGCAGCTCGCACCACGACCTCGAAGTCGCCATCGGGCTGACGTCCCAGCAACGCGGCCACATGGTCGACGTCGTGCACCCCCCGTTCCTACCAGCCCCGCCGCCTCCTGCCCCCTCCGACCCCACACCCCCACCCGACCTCGGATCAATACCTGTCGCCAAACGAACTGGGCTCACCGCCTGTCGGAACCCGACAGCAATCGATCCGAGTTGGCCGGACGACAGGCCATGATCCGAGTTCAGACGGGTCGGGGACGGTTCTTGTCACAGGAGGTCGCCATGCTTTTGGCATGCCCAGACGAGATGTCGACCGGGCCATCGCACGACTGGCTGCGGGGCAATTCGGCCTCGTTCGTCGTGACCAGATCCTGTCCGCAGGTGGCGACGACGTGCTCATTCGCCGACGACGCCAGGTTGAACGTCTCGCTGCCGTCGCCCCTGGCGTCTATCTCCTCGAGGGGTGGCCGCCGTCGTGGCGTCAGTCACTCTGGCGAGCGGTGCTGGCCGCAGCCGACCTCGCCATCGTCAGCCATCGAAGCGCGGCGGGTCTGCACGGATTGGCCACGTTCGGCCCGGGGCCCGTGGAGGTGCTCGCCCCGCATGCCACCTGCCAACGGGTCGAGGGCGCACTCGTTCGACGCACCACGGCGCTCCCCGACCATCACCTGACCAGGGTCGACGGCCTACCGGTGACCACCGTCGAGCGGACCATCGTCGACCTCGCCGCCGTCGTCGGCGCCAAGCGCCTGGGCCAGATCCTCGATGATGCTGTCGCCGCACGGCTGACGACGACCTCCGGTGTCGGTCGTTGCGTAACCGAGTTGGCGGTGAGGGGTCGCCGCGGGATCGCGGCCTGTCACTCGGTGCTCGACGAGCGCGGGCCCGGCACGGTCCCGGCCGACTCCGAGCTCGAACGACAACTTCATACCCTGGTCGCCTCGGCTGGCCTGCCGCCCCTTCGACGCCAGGCGCCTCACCCCGGACCGAGCCACAACCGAGGTCGAGTCGACGGGATGTGGCCCGAGGTTCGGGTCATTGTCGAGGTCGACGGTCGGCGCTGGCACACCCGCATCGCCGACCTCCGCCGTGACCACCAACGCGACCTCGATGCCGCCCGCCAGGGCTATCTCACCGTCCGGGTGTTGGCCGAAGACGTCAGAGATGACCCCGACGGAACGGCGGGCGCCCTGCGGGAGACCTACGTGGTCCGACAGGCCTCCGCGGCATGACCACCACACCGCGCCGAACTCGGATCAATAGCGTGCGGGTCCCGACAGGCGGTGATCCGAGTTTGAATAGCGACAGCTATCGATCCGAGTTCGGAATGGGCAGGAGGCCTGGAGGGCAGGGTCACCAGAGGTTGGTGAGACCGTCCCAGGTCAGCTCGACTACCCAGCGGGCGCCGGTGGCCGGTTTGGGCTGGGCGGCCGGGTCGGTGGGGGCCACCACGGTGGTGCCGCCGCTGTCCTCGTCGGCCGGCGGCAAGACGACGTAGGCCTCCTCGCCCGGCTTGACCATCGAGAAGTCTCGCCGAGCCAGGTCGGCCACCACCTCGGGATCCTGCAGGTCGGCGATCTCCTGCTCGAGCTCGGCGTTCTCCCGATCGAGGGCGTCGACCTGTTCGCTGGCCCGTCGGGCCGCAGCTTGCTGCTCGAGCCAGGTGCGGGTCGGGAAGATCCCGACCACGACCACCAGCGTGATGCCCACAGCCAGGACGACCAGCGAGACCCGGCGAGCAGCACCCATACCTAGGCGCCTCCGACTCGGCTGGTCAGGGCAGCCAAGCCCCGGAAGGCGGCGGCCTCGCCCAGATCGGCTTCGATGCGCAACAGCTGGTTGTACTTGGCCACCCGGTCCGACCGGGCCGGGGCACCAGCCTTGATCTGACCGCAGTTGGTGGCCACGGCCAGGTCGGCGATGGTCGTGTCCTCGGTCTCGCCCGAGCGATGCGACATCACCGACGTGTACCCGGCCCGGGTCGCCAGCTCGACGGTGTCGAGGGTCTCGGTCAGCGTCCCGATCTGGTTGACCTTGATCAGTACCGAGTTGGCCACCCCGGCGTCGATGCCTCGCTCGAGGCGAGCGCTGTTGGTGACGAAGAGATCGTCGCCGACCAGCTGGACCCGGCTGCCCAACGCTTCGGTCAAACCGGCCCAGCCCTCCCAGTCCTCCTCGGCCATCCCGTCCTCGATCGACACGATCGGATAGCGGTCGCAGAGGCTGGTCCAGAAGTCGACCATCTCGGCCGAGTTCAGGACCCGGCCCTCGCCGGCCAAGTGGTAGGCGCCGTCGCGGAACAGCTCGGAGGTCGCCGGGTCGAGGGCGATGGCGATCTCGTCGCCAGCCGCGAACCCGGCGGCGCCGATGGCCTCGACCAAGAGAGCCACCGCCTCCTCGTTGGACTGGAGGTTGGGGGCGAAGCCACCTTCGTCGCCGACACCACCACCCATGCCCCGGTCGTGGAGTAGGGCTTTGAGCACCTGGTAGGTCTCGGCTCCCCATCGGAGGGCCTCGGAGAACGAGGCCGCCCCCACCGGCATGAGCATGAACTCCTGCAGGTCGACGTTGTTGTCGGCGTGGACCCCGCCGTTGAGCACGTTGAGCATGGGAACCGGCAAGACGTGGGCGTTGGCCCCCCCGACGTAGCGGTACAGGGGCACGGCCAGCTCGACCGAGGCGGCCCGGGCGGTAGCCAGCGAGACGCCGAGAATGGCGTTGGCACCGAGGCGAGCTTTGTTGTCGGTGCCGTCGAGGTCGATCAGCACCGCGTCGAGCCCCCGCTGATCGAGCCCGTCGAGGCCCACCACCCGGTCGGCGATCTCGTCCTCGACGTTGGCCACGGCGTTCAGCACACCCTTGCCGCCGAAGCGGGCACCGCCGTCGCGGAGCTCGACCGCCTCGAACTGGCCGGTAGAGGCACCGGAGGGGACGATGGCCCGGCCGGCCGCGCCGGAGTCGAGGAAGACCTCGACCTCGACAGTGGGGTTGCCCCGAGAGTCGAGGACCTCCCGGCTGATGACCTGCTCGATGCTGCTCACGGAAGCTTGTGACTCCTGTTGCTCATGTGGCAGAAGGTGTCAAAGGGTAGTCGCCGGACGTGGGGCCGGGGCTCGACCCTCACGAGGGCGTAGGAGGGTCGGCCGGGGCCAACTCGTCAGCCCGAGCCGTCTCCCGGTGGCGAACCGCGGCGGCCCGCAAGGCCGACTCGGGGTCGACGTCGACCCGGCGAGCGACGGCCACGACAGCCCACAGCGCCTCGCCCACCTCGGCATCGGACGCGATCGAGTCGAGGTCGAGCGCCGGGGCCGGCACCACTTCGCCCCCGACCGACACCACCTTGCGCTGGACCTTGTGGGCGAAGAGCAGCGACGGGAGCGTGTCGGCGATGCCGTCGAACACCGAGTCTCGGCCCTTCTCGTCCCGCTTGATCTGCTCCCAGTTGGCCATGACGTCGTCAGCGTCGTCGACCTCGACCTGGCCGAACACGTGGGGATGGCGCCTCACCAGCTTGTCGTGGATTCCCCGGGCCACGTCGGCCAGGGTGAACTGGCCCTCTTCGGCGGCCAAGGTGGCGTGGAACACCACCTGGAAGAGCAGGTCGCCCAGCTCTTCTTCGAGGTGGGGGTAGCCCGAGCCAGCTCCGTCGTCATCGAGTGCCTCGATGGCCTCGAGCACCTCGTAGATCTCCTCCAGCAGGTGACGGGTCAGGCTCTGGTGGGTCTGTTCGCGGTCCCAGGGGCATTCGGCCCGCAAGACCCGAACCAGTTCGGCGAAGGCCACCAACTCGGCGGCCACGGGCGCGGCCAGCTCGGGCAGCCACAGAGCAGTGAGGTGGTCGGGTTCGACGACACCTCGGTCGAGATCGGCCCAGGCCACCTCGGCCACCGCCTGGTCGGCCAGGCCCAGATGGTGCAGAACGACCGCCCGAGGCGGAGGCTGGTCGTCGAAGGCCAACTTGACCGCGGAGAGGACCGAGCGATGGTCGCACTGCGCCACCAGCATCGGGCCGGGCTGGCCGGCGGCGTCCTCGACGAAACGATGGCCGTCGACCAGTCGAACACTGGCGGCCACCGGGTCGACCCCCAACGCAGCCCAGGCCAAATCGAGAAAGGACAGGGCCACGACCAGCTCGACGTCGACCCGGGGATCGGCCCGGAGCAGTTCGACGGTGTGCTCGGCGACCAACGGCGAACCGGGCACGGCATAGAGCACCGGAGCGCCGGTGCCGTCAGTGGCCGCGGCAACCAGGCGCTCGACGATCTCGCCATAGACGGCATCGAGTGTCTCAGCGGCCTCGTAGACCGCGTCGAAGCTGGGGGCCTCCCCCACCAGCGATACGGAAGGGTGCCGACGGGTGCGCACGAATCGGCGCCCCACGGGCACCGACTCGATGGCGGCCAACGTGGCCGTGGTCGCCAACTCGGGGCCAGCCGGCCCCAGCCCAACGACGACGACCCGAGCCATCGGCGCCTAGCCGGCGGTCGTCGTGGTGCTGGCTGCCGTGCCCTCGGGCGGGACCACCAGGGCCAGGCCCTTGTCCGAACCGGTAGCCTGGCAGGCCGAATCGTCCCACGTGCCGTAGCGCTCGTTGACCGTCACCTCGACGCCGCAGATGGCATCGAATAGCGCCTCGTTGTAGGCCTGACGAGAGAGATCGTCGAGGCGGGTGCTGACGTCGTTCTCGGCCGCGGCGTAGTCGGCCGCCGGCGTCCGGGATGTGACCAAGATGAGGTGGTAGCCGAACTGGGTCCTCACCGGTTCGGTGACCTCACCCAGGGTGGCGGCCAATGCCGCCTCCATGAAGTCGGCGTCGATCTCTCCCCCGGCCAACGTGTAGCACCCCACCTCGCCGTTCTGCTCGGCCGCGGTCGAATCGTCGCTCTGGGTCGTGGCCAGCGTGGCGAAATCGGACGTTCCGCTCTCGATCTGCTGGTACAGGTCGTCGGCCCGGGCCTTGGCTTCCTCCTCGTCGGCGGACTCGGGAGCCACCAACACGTGACTGAAGCAGAGCGTCTCGAACTCCTCGGGGTGCGCGGCGAAGTACTCCTCGCTCGTGGCCGGCTCGTAGGGCGCGCCGGTGTGGTCGATCAGGGCCAGCAACATGGCCTCGCGCCGGACCAGCTCCTCGCGGTAGCTGTCGGGGAGGCTGTTCATGATCTCCTCGCCCGGATCGCTCGCGAGCCGGTCTTCGGCCTCGGCCACCACCGCCTCGGTGATCTCGATGCCCTGGTCCTTCATCGACTTGTCGATCTGGGCGTAGTAGAGGTCGTAGGTCAACACCTGAGCCACGAACGCGGTGTTGTCGGTGCCCTTGGCGTCGCCTTCGAGGCTGACCCCGTAGCTCTCCTCCAACATGGCCCGGAACTCTTCGTTGTCCCGAATGACGTCGAGTTCCTCGTCGAGCTGGTCACGGGTGATGGTGACCACCCCCTTGGCTTCGGCCGCGTTCGGGCTGGAAGACGACGACGAACACGAAGCGACGGCGAGCGCGCTGGCGATGACGAGCGCGGCGAAGGCGCGAAAGGAAATGGGGGTCACGGCCGGACAGGATGGCACGACTCGGCTGTCGAGCGGGATCGGGCTGCTTCTCGTCGTCAGCCCGCCACCGCGACGTCGGCTGGCACGAGTTGGTCGATCAGCTGGGTGAGCACGCCGGCCACGTCGGCGCCCCGGGGCAGCGGAAGGGTCAGTTGGCCCCGAGCCTCGTCGTATCCGGCCTGGGGCGAGACCCGGCGTAGGCGCACGGTGGCGGACGCCCGCAACCGCACCGGCGACAACCGGGCCACGAACCCAGGCCCGGTTCGGTTGGGCGTCACCGACACCTCGCCGATCTCGGCCCGCCGGCACGTGGCCCGCAGCAGCGCCACCCCGAGCAGGGCCTCGGCCGGCTCGGGCAGCGGTCCGTAGCGGTCGAGCCACTCGGTGCGGACGTCGGCCACTGCCTCGGGGGTCTCGATCGATGCCAGCCGGCGGTACGCGGCGAGTCTCTGCTCCTCGGCACTGACGTAGTCGTTGGGCAGGTGGGCCACCACCGGAAGGTCGAGGATCAACTCGGCTGGGGTGGGGGCCAGCTCGCCCTTCAGCTCGGCGACCGCTTCGGTGACCATCTGGACGTAGAGGTCGTAGCCGACCGCGGCGATGTGGCCGGATTGGCTCTCGCCCAGCAGGTTGCCCGCGCCCCGGAGCTCGAGGTCTCGCATGGCAATGGTGAAGCCCGACCCCAGCTCGGTGGCCTCGCCGATGGTCCGCAAGCGCTCGTAGGCCTCCTCGGACAGGGCGTGGTCGCGAGGATGGAACAGGTAGGCGTAGGCCCGGCTCCCGGAGCGCCCGACCCGACCGCGGAGCTGGTGGAGCTGGGACAGGCCGAGACGGTCGGCCCGGTCGACCACCAACGTGTTCACCGTGGGCATGTCGATGCCCGACTCGATGATGGTCGTGCACACCAGCACGTCGAATCGCCCCTCCCAGAAGTCGAGGACGACCTGTTCGAGGGTGCCCTCGTCCATCTGACCGTGGGCCACGGCCACCCGAGCCTCGGGCACCAGGTCGCGCAAGTCGGCCGCAGTCTGTTCGATGTCCTGGACCCGGTTGTGCACGAAGAAGACCTGGCCCTCGCGCAGCAACTCGCGACGGATGGCCTCGGCCACGGCCCGCTCGTCGTGCTCGCCCACGTAGGTGAGGATGGGCTGACGCTCGGCCGGCGGCGTGTTGAGGAGCGACAGGTCGCGGATGCCGGTGAGGCTCATCTCGAGAGTCCGGGGGATGGGCGTGGCCGACAGGGTGAGCACATCCACATGGGCGGCCAGGGCCTTGACCGCTTCCTTGTGGTTGACCCCGAAGCGCTGCTCCTCGTCGACGACGAGCAGGCCGAGGTCCTTGAACTCGAGGTCGGCCGACAGCAGCCGATGGGTGCCGATCACCAGGTCGACCGACCCGTCCTTACACCCCTTCACCACCTGGGTGGCCTGGCCGGGCGTGAGGAACCGAGAGAGGACCTCGACCCGAATCGGGTAGCCGGCCAAGCGATCGCCGAACACCGTGCCGTGCTGTTGGGCCAACAGGGTGGTGGGCACCAGCACGGCCACCTGCTTGCCGTCCTGGATGGCCTTGAAGGCGGCCCGCACCGCCACCTCGGTCTTGCCGAAGCCGACGTCGCCGCACACCAGACGGTCCATCGGCCGGGCCGACTCCATGTCGGCCTTCACGTCGGCGATGGCCTTGAGCTGGTCGGGTGTCTCCCGGTAGGGGAAGGCGTCTTCGAGCTCGCGCTGCCAGGGGGTGTCGGGCCCGAAGGCATGTCCCGGCGTCGACACCCGCCGCTGGTAGAGCACCACCAGCTCCTGGGCGATCTCCTGGGCCGCGGACCGGGCCCTCGATCGAGCCCGCTGCCACTCGCCGCCGCCGAGGCGTTGCAGGGTCGGCGAGTCCGACCCGACATAGCGACGAATGACGTCGATCTGGTCGGTGGGGACATAGAGCTTGTCGCCGCCCCGGTACTCGAGCAGCAGGTAGTCGCGTTCGACGCCACCGATGGCCCGGGTGACCATGCCGCCGTAGCGGGCCACCCCGTGCTGGTGATGCACCACGTGGTCGCCGGGCTGGAGGTCGTCGAAGAACCCCTCGGTCTCGCGACGGCGGGGTCGGGCCCGGCGATGGGCCCGACGCCGGCCGGTGAGGTCGCCCTCAGCCAGGAGAGCCACCTTGGCGTCGGCCAGCACGAAGCCGGCGTCGAGCGGCGCCACCACCACGTGCAGGCCGGGCTGGGCCAGGGCCGGATCGCCTCCGGCTCGGCGAGCCACGGTGAGACCTTCGGAGGCCAGCGACTCGAACAACCTGGTCGCCGAGCCCTCGCCGTCGGCGGCCACGACCACCCGGTACCCGTCGGCCAGCAGGCGCTTGAACCGTTCGACCAGCACCGAGGCTTCCCCGACCACCGGGTCGATTCCCCGCCCGGCTACGGCGACGACCCCGGGGCCCGAGGCCACGTCGGTGAGCAACCACGCCGGGGCCTCGGTGTGGGCCAACAGTCGGTCGAAGGGCACGTGCAGGCGGGGCAGCTCAGTTCCCTCGGGGACCGACCAGGTTCGGGCCAGGGCGCCAGCCAGGTCGGCCTCCTCGGCCGCCAGATCGCCGGCCCGATCGGTGGCCCGCCGAGGCTCGATGACCACGATGCGTCCGCCGGCGCCCACCAGGTCGCTCAGGACATGCTCAGCTCCGCCGGGGCCACTCGCGGCCGCGACCCAGGGCAGCCACGACTCCATACCGTCGAAGACCAATCCCTCGGCCAGTCGCTCCCATTGCTCTCGTCCCCATGGCGCCTCGCCGACCAACGCGGCCGCCCGCGACCGGACCTCGTCGGTGGGCAAGAGCTCTCGACAAGCGAACAGCTCGACGCTGTCGAGGTCGTCACGCGAGCGCTGGTCGGCCACCGAGAACTCGGTGAGGCGATCGACCTCGTCGCCCCACAGGTCGATGCGGACCGGTGCGTCGAGGGTCGAGGGGTAGACGTCGACGATCGATCCCCGAACCGCCACCTCGCCCCGGTGCTCGACCTGGTGCTCGCGGCGATAGCCCATGGCCACCAGTCGGGCGACCAGCTCGTCGGGGTCGAGCCGGTCCCCGGGTGCCACCAGAACCGGTTCGGCGTCTTCGACGTGAGGCCCGAGGCGCTGGATCAGGGCTCGCACGGGGGCCACGACCACCCAGGCCTGGCCGTGGTGCAGGCGCCACATTGTGCGCAAGCGCCGGCCCATGGTCTCCACGCTGGGGCTGACTCGCTCGAACGGGAGGGTCTCCCACGCCGGGAAGAGCTCGACGGACTCGGGGCCGAGGAACGCAGCCAGGTCGTGGACGAGTCGCTCGGCTTCCCCGGAGGTGGGTACGGCGACGAGGACCGGACGGCGCTCGCTGGAGGAGACCAGGGCGGCGAGCACACCGGCCCGGGCCGCTTCGGGCACTGCGGCGGTGGCCGAAGCCGACCCGGCCAGCGCCAGCACGGCTGGGTCGGCACCGACTGCGTCGAGCAGCGGGGCGAGGGCCGGGGCGGGACGCGCCGGTTCGCCCCGCCCGGAGGCATCCAGGGGGGTCACTCCCCGGAGGCTACCGGCGCCCCGTCACCGGGCAGGCAGGCGGAGTCGCCTCAGCGCTTGCGGCGGGACCACCACCACCAGATGCCGCCACCCACGGCGGCCAGCACCACGAGGGGCAGCAGTGCCGCCGGGCCACCCGGCGGTGCCGAGCCGGCGTCGCCGTCACGGCTGGGTGGGGCACACGCGGCCAAGGCCACAACCAACGCCATGGTCAACACCAGCGTCCGGGCCCGGCCGAATCGGGAAGTCAGAGCATTCATGGATCCATCTTGACCAATCAAGCTGTGGATCCGCTGGGAGCCGGGATCAGCTCGCTGGGAGCGTGGGTCCGCCCACCGGGAGGCGCACCTCGAAGGCGGCGCCCTGGCCCGGGCTGGTTCGCACCGAGACCCGGCCGCCGTGGGCGTCGACCAGCGTGGCCACGATGGCCAATCCCAAGCCGTTGCCCCCCCGGGTGCGCTGGCGGACCCGGTCGCTGCGGAAGAACCGCTCGAAGACCTGCTCGGCGTCCTGGGCGCTCATGCCTGGTCCCTCGTCGGCCACCACCAGCACGGCCTCGTCGCCCTCGAGACCGACCGACACGTGGGCCGGGGTTCCCGGCGGGGTGTGCTGACGCACGTTGGCCAACAAGTTGGCGACCACCTGGCGGAGGCGCACGTCGTCGCCGACGATCGACATCGAGTCGGGCCCGTCGAGGTCGACCGGACGATCCGGCTCGACAGCGCGCAGGTCGCTCACCCCGTCGGCGGCAACTCGCACCAGATCGACCGGACCCAGATCGATGTCACGGGCTTCGTCGAACCGGGCCAACAAGAGCAGCTCGTCGACCAGGGTCGCCATCCGCTCGGACTCCTGTTGGATGCGCAACATCGAGGTCTCGAGGTCTTCGGGTCGATCGCGCGCCCCTCGGAAGAACAGTTCGGCGTAGCCCCGGATCGACACCAGCGGGGTGCGCAGCTCGTGAGAGGCATCGGCGACGAACCGACGCAGCCGGTCCTCGGAGGCGACCCGGGCGGCGAACGCGGCCTCGATGTCGCCCAACATCCGGTTGAGGGCGGCGCTGAGCCGACCCACCTCGGAGCGGGGGTCGCTCTCGGGCACGCGCTGGCTCAGGTCGCCAGCCGCGATGGCATCGGCTGACTGCTCGATACGACGCAACGGGGCCAACCCGATCCGCACCAGCCACCAGCCAATGGCCGCGGTGAGCATCATCACCAGGATCGACACGCCGAGCTCGACCGCGCCGAGTCGCCCGATGGTGCGACTCACCTCCTCGAGCGATACCGCTACGACGTAGCGCTCACCACCGGGAGTACGTTCGGCCACGACCATCCGATAGCCGACCCCCCCGCCGGAGGCGTCGACGTCGAAGGGCTCGTCGACCGCTCGGGTGGCCAGGTCGTCGGGCCAGGTGGGCTGACGGGCGGTGTCGCCCACCACGATCACACCGCTCACCGAACCGTCGGCCTCGACGATGCCGGCCGCCGAGCCGGCCGGGAGCAGGACCTCGGCGGGTACCGGGTCAGACAGGGCACCCCCGCCGAGGTCGACCGGGATGGCGTCGTCGAAGAGACGGATGCCGGCGGCCACCCGGGCGGCAACCAGCTGCTCGTCGATCCGATCAACGAGGAACGGGCGCAGGGCCACGGCGATGAGCACGGAGCTGAGGGCCAGGGCTCCGGCCGACAAGACGACGACGACCAGAAGCAGCCGCCCGGCGAGCGACCTGGGCCTTCGACTCATCGCGGTAGGCGTAGGGCGTAGCCCATGCCCCGGACGGTGTGCAGCAGGTGGGGCTCGACCCGATCGATCTTGCGGCGCAGGTAGCTGACGTAGGTCTCGACCACGTTGGCATCGCCGTCGAAGTCGTACTCCCATACGTGGTCGAGGATCTGGGCCTTGGACAGCACCCGCCGGGGGTTGAGCAAGAAGTAGCGCAGGAGCCGGTACTCGGTGGGGGTCAGGTTGACCACGTCTTCGCCTCGACGGACCTCACAGGCGTCCTCGTCGAGCTGGAGATCGGCGAAGCGCAGCACCCGACCGTCGGGTTCGCGGCGGCCGCTGCGCCGAAGGAGGGCCTGGGCTCGGGCCACCATCTCGGCCACGCTGAAGGGCTTGGTCAGGTAGTCGTCGCCGCCCAGGGTCAGTCCCCGCACCCGGTCATCGACATCGTCTCGGGCCGTGAGGAACAGCACCGGCACCCCGTGGCCGTCCTGGCGCAGGCGGCGCACGACCTCGAACCCATCGAGGTCGGGCAGCATCACGTCGAGCACGACGAGGTCGGGGCGAGCACTGACGGCCCGCTCGAGGGCCGTCCGGCCATCGGCCGCCACCTCGACCTCGAAGCCCTCGTAGCGCAGGGCCAGCCCGACCAGCTCGGTGATCGTCGGCTCGTCGTCGACGACGAGGACTCGGGGCTTCTCTTCGGTCATGGCCCCCATTGTCAGGCCAAACCTGTGTGCTCGCTGTGGATGGGCTGAACGATCGGTGCGGGGCGTTGGGAGCCATGGCCAGACCTCCTGATCGGTGTGGTGGGACAGCCACCATCAACGCACCGGGGCCTGAGACCGGCCTGGCAAGCAGCTACGAAGTGCCCCCCAACCGCAGGAAGTCGAAATCGCAGCCCTCGTCGGCCTGCAGGACATGACGGTGATGCAGCCAGCCCCAACCCCGGTCGGGCCCCGAGATGGGCGATACCCAGAGCGCCCGGCGCCGGGCCAGCTCGGCCTCGTCCACCAGGAGGTCGAGACGGCCCTCGACCGCATCGAGGGCGATCAGGTCGCCGTCGCGGACCAGGGCCAGTGGCCCGCCCTCGGCCGCTTCGGGAACGACGTGGAGGGCAACTGCTCCCGACGCAGTACCGCTCATACGGGCATCGGACAACCGGACCATGTCGGTGACGCCTTGGCGCAGGAGGTACACCGGGATGGGGAGGTGGCCGGCCTCGGGCATGCCCGGAGCCCCCTTCGGGCCGGCATAGCGCAGCACCACCACGTGCTCAGGGGTGATGTGCAGGCTCGGGTCGTCGATGCGGGCGTGGAGGTCGGCCACCCCGTCGAACACGATCGCCGGGCCGGTATGGCGCCAGAGGGCCGGCGATGCCGCCGACCGCTTGAACACCGCCCCTCGGGGCGCCAGCGAGCCGCGCAGCACGGCGATGCCTCCCGCGGGAGACACCGGATCGGCGGCGACTCGGATCGACCGGTTGGCCGGCGGCCCGGCCCGTTCGACCACCTCGGCCCAGGTCTGGCCCGAACCGGCCCGGGCTTCCAGGTCGACCAGGCCGAGGGCACCGAGCTGGGCGAGCAGAGCGGGGACGCCGCCCGCGGCGAAGAAGTCCTCCATGAGGTGTGGGCCATTGGGGCGCAGATCGCCCAGCACCGGGGTGACCGCAGACAGCTCGGCCCACCGGTCGAGGCCGAGACGCAGGCCCAAGCGTCCGGCGATGGCCTCCAGGTGAATCACCGCGTTGGTCGACGCACCGAGGGCCAGTACTGCGACGATCGCGTTGTCGAGCGCGCCAGGAGTGATGAGGTCGGCCGGCACGGTCTCGGCTCGGGTCAGCTCGACCGCTCGCCGCCCGGTCAGCTCGGCCATCGACACCCGCAACGCGTGCGCGGCAGGAATGGCGGCGGCGCCGGGCAGGGTCATGCCCAGCACCTCGGAGATGACCGCCATGGTCGACGCCGTGCCCATCACGTTGCAGTGCCCGGCGGTGATGTTCAGGCAGCCCTCGAGCTCGAGCCAGGCGTCGTCGTCGAGGTCGCCGGCCCGGCGCCGATCGCCCAGCTCCCACAGCTGGTCGATGACCAACGGCTCGCCCTCGAAGGCACTGGTCGAGCGGTACCCGGCCGTGAGCTGAATCGCCGGCTTGCCCGCCGAGGCCGCGCCCATGAGCTGGGCCGGGGTGGTCTTGTCGCAGCCCGAGAGCAGCACCACCCCGTCGATGGTGGACGAGCGGATCATCTCCTCGACGTCGATCGACATCAGGTTGCGCAACAGCATGGTGGTCGGGGCGACGAACGGCTCGGCCAGCGAGATGGTTGGGAACTCGAGGGCGATGCCTCCCGCGGCCGCGACGCCCCGCTTCACGGCCCCGGCCAGGTCTCGCAGGCCGGCGTTACACGGGTTGAGCTCGCTCCAACTGTTGGCGATGCCGATGATGGGTCGGCGCCTGACTTCCTCGGCGGAAAGACCTTCCGAACGCAGGAAGGCCCGAGCCGCCAGGCCGTGGACGTCGGTGTCGTCGAGCTTGGCGCTGCTGTTGACCGGCAGAGCGGTCACGCTCAGTACCCCCGGTTGGGGTCGATGACGCCCTCGAGTGGCCGGCCGGCGACGAATGCCGCGGTGTTGGCCGCCACGTGGGCCAGGTACTCGGCGCGATGGGCGCTGAAGGGCCGGTCGGTCGCCGGGTTGGCGACGTGCGGGGTGATCAGCGCGGTGGGCAGAGTCCAGAGGGGATGGCCGTCGGGCAGCGGCTCGGGCTCGGTCACGTCGAGGCCCGCGGCACCCAGCCGCCCAGCGCTCAGAGCGTCGACCAGGGCGTCGGTATCGACGATGTCGCCCCGGCTCACGTTGACCAGGTAGCCGTCGGGGCCGATGGCGTCGAGCACTTCGGCGCCGACCAGGCCCTTGGTCTCGGCCGTCGAGGGGACGGTGACCACCAACCCCCGGGCTACTCGCAGCTCGTCGAGCAGCGCCTCGCCGGTGCGAACCTCGGCGAAGTGGGCCGCCGGCGCACCCGATCGGCTCACGCCCACCGGCACGGCGCCGATGGCGTCGAGCATGCGGGCCACGGCCTGGCCCATGGTCCCGGTGCCGAGCACGACCACCCGTTCACCGGCCAACCGGGCCCCGGGCCGGCGGATCCATGTGGTGGCTCGAGCACACTCGGCCAGGCGTCGGGCGCAGGCCAGCAGCAGGGCCACGGCATGTTCGGCACAGCCCTCGGCGTAGACCCCCCGTGTGCAGGTCCAGACCCGGTCGGTGTCGATGACCCCGGCGTCGAGGTAGCGCTCGATACCGGCGAAGCTCAGTGACACCCACCGATGGGTCGGACTGACCACGGCGGCCACATCGGCCGGGTTCGCTCCCCCGACCCAGATGATGGCGTCGGCCATCGCTGGATCGGACACCACCTCGGCCCCAGCGTCGCCCACCACCCCGGCCACGTCGTCGAGCAGGTCGGGCACCACGGCGATCTTCACGTCAGGCACGGCCGACGAGGCTACGCCACCCAGAACTCGGCGTGATTCCGTACGCATGACGCGCGGAATCACGCCCAGAACGACGGGGGGCTCGGTGTTCAGGGGCGGGCGTTGACGGCGGTCATGGCGGCTTCGGGGCCGTCGGCCACGATGCGCTCCACCGCGTCAGCCGCCACCTCGATGGCCACCGCCAACAGTTCGCGGTCGGCCTTGCCCGGCCGCTTGAGGACGTGGTCGACGCCCCGATCCTTCGATGGGGGCTTGCCCACCCCGATGCGTACCCGCACGAACTCGTCGCTGTGCAGATGGGCCTTGAGCGAGCGCAGGCCGTTGTGGCCAGCCAACCCCCCACCCACCTTGACCTTCACCACGCCCGGTTCGAGGTCGAGCTCGTCGTGGACCACGACCAGGCGCCGGGGCCCGTCGTCGGGAAGGTAGCGAGCCACCAAGGGCGCCACCGTTGCGCCCGACTCGTTCATGAACGAGGCCGGGTCGGCCAGCACGACGAGGTCGGCGCCGATGCGAACCTCGGCCGAGCGAGCCCGCCCGACCGCCTGCTTCAACGCCGCGTCGTGACGACTGGCCAGCAGGGCCACTGCGTCGAGGCCCACGTTGTGGCGGGTATGGGCATACTCGTCGCCCGGGTTGCCGAGTCCGACGACGACCCAGGCGGCCGCCGCCCCTCGGCCGGCCACGACTAGCCCTCCGCCGACTCCCCGCCGGCGGCATCGGCTTCGCCGGCCGGCTCGGAATCCTCGCCCTCGCCCTCGGCCGGGGCCTCGGACTCGGTCGAGAGCTTGCCGGCGTGACCGGAGACGAGGACCTCTTCGGGATCGACGTCGGTGGTGACCCCGTCGGGCAGGACCAGGTCGGCCACCCGAATGGCGCCGCCCACCGTGAGCGCGGTGACGTCGACGGTGATGGCGTCGGGGATGTCGCCCGGGCGGGCCGAGATGGTCAGCGAGTACAGCGACTGGTCGACCAGGCCGCCCTCGTTGTTGATGTCCCGGGACTCGCCCTCGATCACCACCGGCACCTCGACGGTGACCGTCTCGGTCCGGCTCACCAGGATGAAATCGACGTGGGTCACGACGTTGCGCACCGGGTCGCGCTGGAGGTCCTTGACCAGGCTGAGCTTGCTGTCGCCGTCGATGTCGAGGTTGATCAGCGCATTGGTTCCGGCGTCGGTGGTCAGCACACCCCGCAGCTCGCGGCGGTCGATGACCACGTGGGTCGGGTCGGAACCCCGCCCGTACACCACGGCCGGGATTTTCCCTTCGGCTCGCAGCCGACGGGCCGAACGGGTCCCCGACGGGGTGCGGGTCTCGGTGGAAAGGGTCAGCTCAGCCATGGCGCGCTCGATCGTGGGACGGACTTGCGGAAGGCCAGCCAGCATAGGTCGCCCCACCTACCAGGGGAGACTCGGCGAGCTAGAGCTGGTTGTCGCCGCCGAAGAGCTCGGAGACCGAGGTGTCCTCGAACACTGCGTCGATCGCATCAGCGATGAGGCGGGCGATGGAGAGCTCCACGAGCTTGTCGAGCTGCTTCTCCTCGGGCAACGGCAGCGTGTTGGTCACCACCACCCGATCGAGGACCGAGTTCTTCAGCCGATCGGTGGCCGGGTCGGAGAACAGCCCGTGGGTGGCCACCGCCCACACGTCGGAGGCGCCATGAGCCTTGAGCTGCTCGGCCGCGGCACAGATCGTGCCCGCGGTGTCGATCATGTCGTCGATGAGGATGCAGTTGCGCCCGTCGACCTCACCCACCACATCGCGGGCCTCGACCTGGTTGTGCATGCCCTTGGGCCGGCGCTTGTGCACGATGGCCAGGTCGGCGTTGAGGTGTTGGGCCATGCGCTCGGCCACCTTGACCCGCCCGGCATCCGGCGCCACGACCACCAGATCGGCGCCGGCATGCTCGAGCACGTAGTCGACCAACACCGGCATGGCCGTGAGATGGTCGACTGGGCCGTCGAAGAATCCCTGGATCTGGCCCGAGTGCAAGTCGACACTGACCACTCGATCGGCGCCGGCCGCCGACAGGAGGTCGGCAACCAGCTTGGCCGTGATGGGCTCGCGGCCCTCGGCCTTGCGGTCCTGACGGGAGTAGCCGTAATACGGGCACACCGCCGTGATGCGCTTGGCCGACGCCCGCTTGGCCGCGTCGATCATGATCAGGTGTTCCATCAGCGAGTCGTTCACCGACCGACCCCCACTGTCGGAGTGGGTCTGCATGATGAAGACGTCGGCCCCCCGAACCGAGTCGCCGAACCGGCAGCGGATCTCGGAGTTGGCGAAGTCGATCAGGTTGGTCTCGCCCAGCGTGATGCCAAGGTGTTGGGCCACCTCTTCGGCCAGCCCCGGATGGGTCCGGCCGGTCAGCAGTTGCAGTGTCTTCTTGCTGAGCAGCTCCATCGGCGTCCCTACCGGTCGGTGTCCGGGTCCGGAGCATAGAAGGGCCCCGTCACTGCACCTGCCCCGATAACCGTGCCCGGGCGCAGCGTGGCGAATGGGCCGACCACGGCACCGGCGCCGATCTGGGCCTGGACGCCCACCGTCTGGCGAACGACTGCGTCGGCGCCGACCGCGCAGTCGGTCAGCTCACTGTGAGGGCCCACCGTGGCGCCGGCGGCCACGGTGGTCCGTCCCGACAGGATCGTTCCCGGAGCCACGGTGGCCCCCGACGCCAGGGTGACGCCCACCTCGACGTAGGAGCTAGCCGGATCGATCATGCGCACCCCCGAGCTCAACCAGTCGTCGTTGATGCGACGGCGCACCTCGGCCTCGGCGGCCGCCAGTTGGCTCGGGTCGTTGACCCCGCCGACCTCGATCGGATCGGCGGCGATCATGGCCTCGACCCGGTGCCCGGCGTCGGCGAGGACCCCCACGACGTCGGTCAGGTAGTACTCACCCTGGGCGTTGGCCGGGGTGATCCGGCGCAGGGCTGGAGCCAGGAAGCTGCGCCGGAAGCAGTAGACCGAGGTGCCCACTTCGTCGACCGCCAGCTGGTCAGGCGAGGCGTCGCGTTGTTCGACGATGGCCACCACGTTGCCGTCGCGACCCCGCATCACCCGGCCGTATCCCGTCGGATCGTCGAGTTGGGCGGTGAGCAGGGTGGCCGCAGCCCCCAGCTGACGGTGGCGGGTGACCAGCTCGACGAGTGTTTCGGTGCGCAAGAGGGGTGAGTCGCCGGGCAGGACCAGCACGTCGCCGTCGTTCTCGACATCGAGTTCGTCGTCGGGCAGCGCGGCCAGCGCCACCAGCACGGCGTCGCCGGTGCCCCGACGCACGGTCTGATCGACGAACACGGGCGATGCGCCCTCGGGCCCGTCTTCGAGGATCGCCTTGGTGACCAAGTCGCCTTGATGGCCGACCACCACCACGGTCAACTCGCTACGCAGCGGCGCCGCGGCGTGCAGGACGTGGGCAACCATTGCTCTCCCACACAGTTGGTGCAGCGGCTTGGCCACCGGCGACGACATCCGGGTGCCCGCCCCAGCCGCCAGCACGACCGTGGCCAAGGTCCGTTCCGCCATGGTTTGGAGGGTAGCGCTGACCTTCCCCGCCCAGCCCTACCCCGCCCGAGCCCTACCCCACCGAACTCGGATCACCGCCTCTCGCAAGCCGAACTCGGCTCAATGACTGTCGGAACCCGACAGCTATGTATCCGAGTTCGCAAGGCGACAGGTATCGATCCGAGTTCGTGGGCGGCGGGCGACCGGGGCGCCCGAACCGACGGTGGTCAGCGGGTGGTCGTCGTGGTGTCGAGGCCCTTGAACACCGCCGCCGCAGTGGCCAAGTCGGCGTCCTGCACCCGCTGGAACACGATTCGGTGGCCTTCGTCGCTCAGGTTCTGGCCGTCGCCTGCGCCGTAGTAAGCCACGATCGTGCCGTCATCGGCGGCCACGGTCGACCAGAAGTCGAGGGCCCGTTCGCCGTAGGTCGCCTCGATGGCGTCCCGAAGTTCGGCCAGTTGGTCCAGACCCGCCTGGTCGAGGTCGCGGGGCTGGCTGGTCGTGATCCACACGGGCACCCCGGCCTCGCTGGCCGTGTCGACGATGGTGGCGTAGTTGCGCAGTTGCTCGGCGACGCTGAATCCCTGGGCGGTGTCTTCGGTGGGCAGGTTCACGATGATGGCGTCGGGGTTCGCGTCGAGCGCGGCGGTGATGTTGTGCTCGGGATCGACCGCCGGCTTGCCGGCGTTCGCCGTGCCGGTGGGCAACACGTTGTAGGTCGTGAAACCGGCAACCGCCAGGTTCAGGACCTCGTTGTCGGGGTTCTGAGCCGCCAGCGCACTGCGGTAACGGGTGACCCAGCCGTTGAACGGATCGGTCACACCCTGACCGGTGGCGGTCGACGAACCCAGCACAACGACCCGGAACACGCCGGTGTAGGTGTAGGCCGAGGTCGAGGTGGTCGAGCCGGGTGCGTCACCGGTGGTCGCAGGCGGAGTCGAGCTCGTGGCGCACGCCGCGCCCAGCAGACCCAGCAGAAAGACGAGGACGACGACGTGACGACGGGACATGGCGCACTTGATTAGCAGATGGTCGGCTGCTCAGAACTCCTCGAAGACCTCGTCGGGAGGCGGAGCACCGTTCTGGGCCAGCACAGCGGCACCCACGGAGCGGGCAAGATGGATCCCGTGCCCGCTGCGCCCGACGAGCCCGGTGCGCCGCCGCGTCGACGACCCGGGCGGCCCCGGCGCCCCGGTGCGGACGAGTCGATCCTCGCCGCCGCCGAGGAACTGCTCATCGAGCGGGGCTTCGACGGCCTGTCGATCGAGGACGTGGCGACCCGGGCCGGCGTGGCCAAGACCACCCTGTACCGGCGGTGGCACTCGAAGGAGGAGCTGGTCCTCCACGTGCTGGCCGCCAGCGCCGAGGCCGACGCCGTCGTCACGCCGACCGGTGACACCCGTGCCGACCTGGTGCAGTTCCTCTCGGCGACGATCTCCCTGGCGCGCGGGGAGGCCAACGGCTCGATGGCCCGTGTCGTGGGGCGGGCCAAGCTCGACGGCCGGCTGGCCGAGAACCTCCGCTTCATGCTGCTCGCCCCCCAGCGCGAGCGGTTCCGGGCCATCCTCCGGCACGGCATCGAGCAGGGGGAGCTGCGAGCCGACCTCGATTTCGTCCTCGTGCACCAGATGCTCCAGGGCCCGGCCCTGCACCTCGACACGTTCGGTGCCGACCCGTCCCTAGTCGACGGCGGCCGGACCGTGGACGAGCCCGAGGTGCTGGCGGCCCGGATCGTCGACCTCATGTGGCCGGCGCTGCTTGCGGCTCCCAAAGGCCACGCCTAGTCTCGCACCGACATTTCGACACGTCGATGCGAAACATCGATGCGCAACCCGGGGGAGTCCGGGAGAGAGGGGGTGCTGCCGTGCGACGGGAGCGACGTGGCCTCACCGGCCTGGTGGTGACGATCGTGCTGGCCCTGGTCCTGGCCGCCTGTGGTGGCGGGGACGGCGGCGGTGCCGAGGGCGCCGACGACGAGGGCGGCGGCGGCCCTTCGGGCACGCTGCGGGTCGGCTTCAGCCAGCCCAACTCCGGGTTCGACACCCACGTTGGGGTCGGCGACGGTGCCCTGCCGTTCCTGCGGCCGGTCTACGACAACCTCATTATGCGCGACGGGGCCAACTACGAGCCCTGGCTCGCCACCGACTGGACCTACGACGAGGCCGAGCTCACGTGGACCTTCACGATCCGCGAGGGGGTGACCTTCACCGACGGCACCCGACTCGACGCCGCCGCCGTGGGTGCCAACCTCGAACGGGGCAAGGAGAAGTCCCTCGCCGGTGAGAACACCTCGCGTGCCCTCGCCGCCATCGAGTCGACCGAGGCGGTCGACGCCACGACGCTCGTCGTCCGCTTCGCCCAGCCCTACGTCGCCTTCATCTCCGAGCTGGCGACCCGGCCGGGCCTCATCATGAGCCCCGCCGCCTTCGACAGCCCCGACCTGGTGGATGTGCCGGTCGGATCCGGTCCGTGGAAGCTTGTGCCCGGCGAGACCGTGGTCGACAGCACCTACGTCTACGAGCTGAACGAGGACTACTGGAACCCCGAGGCCCAGGGCGTGTCCCGGATCGAGATCAACGTCTACCTCGAGGGCGCCGCGGCCGTGAACGCCCTGCGCTCGGGCCAGGTCGACATGACGAGCCTCGACCCGGTCCAGGCCGTCGACGTCGAGGCCGACGCCGACCTGTCGTTCCTGACCGTCCCCAACGCCACCTACGGGTTCATGGTGCTCGACCGGGAGGGCAAGAAGGTCGAGGCCCTGGGGGATCCCCGGGTCCGCCGGGCGATGGCCATGTCGATCGACCGCGAGGCGTTCATCGACGCGATCCTCGGCGGCTTCGGCTCGCCGTCGGCCCAAACCGTTGGTGAGGGGGTGGTGGGCTATCAGGCCGAACTGGACGAGGAGCTCGCCTACGACCCCGACGCCGCCCGGGAGCTGCTCGAGGAGGCCGGGTACCCGGACGGGTTCTCAATGACGGTGCCCACCAACGACGAGTTCAGTGACGCCCTCCAGGCCATCCAGGGCTTCTTCGGCGAGATCGGCATCGACATGGAGCTGGTCCAATTGGACCAGACGAGCTACTTGGCCTTCCCGACGACGGACCAGTACCCGCTGTTCTTCGGGAGCTTCCCGCTGGCCAACAACGAGGCGGTCTTCACCAACTCGTGGCGGAGCTTCGGCCCCGGCGGCCTGCTGAACGGCTTCGACAACGAAGACGCCGACGTCACCGCCGTCCTGCAGGAGGCCCAGACCCTTCCCGATCCCGCCGACCGCGTCGAGCTCAACGAGGAGCTGGTCGCCCTCGGTGCCCAGGAGGGCTACTGGATCGTGGCTGCCATCGGCGAGCGGCTCACGGCGGTCCGCGACACGGTCGTGTCGGGTGTCGACTGGACCGGGAGCGACCCGCTGCCCCCGTTCTACGGCGTGACGGTGTCGTCGTGACCCGAGGGGGGCCGATGGACGGAGTCGCACAGCACACCGATGCCGACGCGGGGTCCGACCGGGCCCCGCGTCGGCGGCTCAGCGTGAGCATGTCGAACGGGTTCTTCCCCGACGGCGAGCTGCACCGGATCGTGGAGGTGGCGCGGATCGCCGACGAGGTCGGCATCGACGACCTCTCGGTGCCCGACCACGTCGTGCTCGGCACCCACAACGAGGGCTTCTTCCACAATCCGGAGGAGCCCTGGTTGGAGCCTCTCACGACGCTCGGGGCGTATGCCTCGGCGACGCAACGGATCCGGTTGTGCACCGGCATCTGCATCGCCCCGCTGCGGCCGGCCGCGCTGCTGGCCAAGCAGGCGGCGACGGTCGACGTCCTGTCCCAGGGCCGCCTGGTGCTCGGCGTGAGCACGAGCTGGTCGGCCGACGAGTACGGCGTGCTCGGCGTCGACTTCGCCTCCCGGGGCCAGCGCCTCACCGACACCATCGGTGCCGCCCAGGCGCTCTGGCGCGACACCCCGGCGTCGTTCGAGTCGCCCACGGTGACGTTCGAGGACGCCTACCTGATGCCCAAGCCCGTCCAACCCGACGGCCCGCCGGTGTGGTTCGGGGGGCGCTTCACGTCCCGCCTGGTCCACCGTGTCGGCACCCTAGGCAGCGGCTGGATGCCCTTCGGGCACTCCCTCGACGAGATCGCCGAGGGGCGGGCGGTGCTGGCCGAGGCCATGGCCGCCGCCGGTCGTGACCCGGCACAGCTCGAGGTCACGGGCATTCTCTGGCCGCTCACGGCCGACGGGACGCTGGCCCGCAAGGGCGACACGATCGACATCGCCCGCAGCTTGGAAGGGGTGGCGCCGCTGGCCGCCGCCGGCGTCGACGTCGTGGGCTTCGCCCTCCACTACTACTGCAGCGGCCCCAACGACGTCGCCGAGGTCCTCGGGGCCCTGGCCGAGGGCTTCGCCGCCTACCGCCACGCCTCGACCGAGGAGCTGGTCTCGGCCCTGGGGGACGGGCCGGCGCACTACGCCCAGGCCCGCCAGGGCCAGGCGGCGGCGCACCGCAGCATCATCCGCAGCCGGATCAGCGAGGGATTTGCCGAGTCCTGACTGGCCGCGAGTGACCGACGAGGAGGAGCGAGCATGCCGTTCGTGCAGGTGACCATGGCCGAAGGCCGGACCGACGAGCAGAAGCGGGGCGTTGCTGGAGGGCATCGTCGAGGTCGTCACCCGGACGACGGGGGCGGCGCCCGATGCCGTCAACGTGACCATCCTCGACCTTCCCCGCCACCAGATCGCCTCCAAGGGCGTCCCGCTGGCCTAGGCGGCCCCCCGGGCGGCCATCTGCTCATGTGTCAGCCCCATCTCAGGCCTCCTTCGGGCGCACGGTGCGCCTCAGAACTCCTCGAAGACCTCGTCGGGAGGCGGAGCGGCGTCCTGGGCCAGCACGGCGGCCCGCCGATCGGCCAGCCCTTGCTCACCCAGCTCGGCGACCAGGGCGGCCCGACGCGGCCGCAGGTCCCAGAACAGCAACGAACCGTCGGCACTGACCTGAGGCTGCTGGCCGAGTTGGGTCGAGATGGTCGCCGCCGCTTCGGTTCCCCGATCGGGGTAGCCGGCGGCACCGAGCCACAGGCCGTCGAAGCCCACCGCGGCATAGGCGTCGAGCTGCTCGTCGATGGGCCGATCCCGGTAGTACAGCTGCCATTCGGGGTGACGCAGCCGGGTGTCGCCGTAGCTCCACCGCAGCTCGGGACCATGCAGATAGCCCCGCACCGCGTCGTAGGGCCCCTGGTCGTGAACCTGACCAGCCTCGGGGAAGTAGACGTAGGGCAGCTGGTAGACCATCGCCCCGGGGCCGAGTTGGTCGACGATCTGGTCCACGAACGCCTCGTCGCTCTCCCATTGGGCCGAGCGCGCCGCATAGTCGGGCACGTTGCGCAGTGTCGTCTGGTCCACGACGCCTGCCAGGGCCAACAGCACCACGCCGGTGGCCGGCACGAACCGAGGCACCCCTCGGGCGGCAAGCGCCCGCCATGCCCGCTCGAGTACCAGGCCCACCGCCACCAGGGCGGCCAAACCGATGAACAGCGAGATCCGGTTCCACGAACGGAACTGGCGCAGGCCGAGGCCGGCGAAGAGCAGCGAGAGCCCCGAGATGGTGCCGTAGAGGATCGACAGGAGGGCCACCACGCCGGCTCGACGGAGGATGCTGCCGTCGTCGCTGTCGGGGTCGAGCACGCTGCCCCGGGCCCGATGGCGATACCCGAGGACCGAGGCCAACGAGACCACCACCAAGCCGACCAAGCCGACGGCGCCGATGATGCCGAGTTGCTGGCCCCGCTCCGAGCGGACCGGGCTGGCCTTCTGGCTCTCGCGTTGGATCGCGGCCAGAGGGGCCAGGCGATGGCCCTTGATCGGCAAGAAGAGCTGGGAGACCTTCAGCCCGTCCTTCTCGGTCTCCGCCGCGAACCGGGCGATCAGGTTGGTGCTGCCCCCATGGTCACGCCAGTAGAGGAAGGACGGTGCCAGGTTGACCGCCGCGACCAGGGCAATGGTACCCACGGCGACACCGGCGGCGACTGCGCCGCGCCACCGGCGACGGGCCACGACATCGATCACTGCGACCCCGAGCAGCAAGACGACCGTGAACATGGCGTAGTACGCCCCGGTCGAGGCCAGACCGGCACACACCACCAGCCACCCGAGCGTTGGCCACGCCCGCAGGCGCAGGCGCCAACCACCGCGGTTGCCGGCCTCGGCGGTGAACGGTGGATCGTCTCCCATCACCCGGAGCACGAGGAGAAAGCCGAAGGGCACGAAGTAGTAGCCAGACAACAGCAGATGCGAGGTTCCCCGGGCCAGGTGGTAGGGCGCAAAGGTGTAGAGGAGGGCGACGGCCGCGGCGATCAGGGGGCGGAGGCCGAGCCGTCGGGCGACCAGGAACGTGGCGACCGCGACGAGCGGATAGGTCAACAGGTAATAGAGATTGACGGTGAGCGGGGCGTTTCCGGTGGCCTTACCGATGACCCAAAGCACGCCGAACTGGAAGTTGTCGTTGCCACTCGGCACGTCGTAGAGCTGCTGGCCGGCCGGTGCGCCCAGCGACGGGTTGGTCAGGTAGGTGTCGTGGTCGATGAGGCCCTGGACCAGCATCAGGTAGAAGGGCGCGTCGGCTGGGTACACCTCTGTCGAGCGCTCGTCGGGGCTGAACGAGAACGGCACCGACAAGTCGGCTCTCCAGAGTTGGAGGACCGCGGTGATAGCGACGAGGGCGACCAGTGCCACCGCCACCGACTGCGACACGGCGGGGGGCACCCGGAGGCGCCGGGCCCGGCTGGGCGGCGTCTGGTCATCGTCCCCCATGCGGAGGCTGACGCTAGACCCGGAGGCCTCGTGCTCGGCGGTCATCCTCCCGTTGCTCCCAATACCCCTAGGGGGTAACCTGTGATTGGCCCCGGAGATTCCATGAGCGAGACCTCGACCGACGAACAGCGCTACGACCTCCGCATAGAGGGCATGACCTGCACGTCTTGTGCGGCGTCGATCGAGAAGCGGCTGAACCGTCTCGACGGCGTCACCGCCACGGTCAACTACGCCACCGAGTTGGCTCGGGTCACCGTCGACCCCGAGACGACCTCTGACGCCATCGACATCCAGCGCCTGTCGGCCGAGGTGGCGGCCGCGGGGTACCGGGTATTGCCCCAGTCCACCGACCCGGACGGGCGCCTCCCCGATGCCGGGGACGAGTCGCGGGCATGGCGAGACCGCCTGGTGGTGTGCTCGGTGCTCAGTGCCCCGGTCGTGCTCATGGCCATGGTTCCGGCCCTACAGATCAACGGGTGGCAGTGGCTGTCACTGGCGCTGGCCACGCCGGTCGTGCTCTGGGGGGCGTTGCCGTTCCACCGCGCCGCGTGGGCCAACCTGCGCCACCGCACCGCCACCATGGACACCCTGGTGTCGGTTGGCACACTCGCCGCGTTCGGCTGGTCGCTCTACGCCCTCTTCGTCGGCGGTGCCGGCGAGATGGGCATGACCATGCCGTTCACATTCAGCGTCGAGCGGGGTGCGGGCGCGGACGAGATCTACCTGGAGGTGGCCAGCGGGGTCGTGGCTCTCATCGTGGGTGGCCGCTACCTCGAGCTACGGGCCAAGCGCCGCTCAGGCGCGGCGCTCGAAGCCCTGCTGAGCCTCGGTGCGACGTCGGTGGCCCGGCTCGCACCGGACGGGACCGAGGTGCTGGTCGGAGCCGACGAACTCGAGGTCGGTGACCGGTTCGTCGTCCGCCCCGGCGAAAAGGTGGCCACCGACGGCGAGGTCGAGTCCGGCACCTCGGCCATCGACGCCTCGCTGTTGACCGGCGAGAGCGTGCCGGTCGAGATCGGTCCCGGCGACGCGGTCACCGGCGCCACGCTCAACGTCGGTGGTCGCCTCGTGGTTCGGGCCACCCGCGTCGGGGCCGACACCCAGCTGGCCCACATCGCCCGACTCGTGACCGATGCCCAGACCGGCAAGGCTCCGGTGCAGCGGCTCGCCGACCGGGTCTCGGCCGTCTTCGTCCCCGTCGTGCTGCTGCTAGCCGTCGGCACCTTCGCCACCTGGCTGGCCGTGGGCGAGACGGTGGCCACCGCCGGCGCGGCCGCTGTGGCGGTGCTGATCATCGCCTGCCCTTGCGCGCTCGGCCTGGCCACCCCGACCGCCCTTCTCGTCGGCACCGGGCGGGGCGCCCAACTCGGCATCCTCGTCAAGGGGCCCGAGATCCTCGAGTCGACCCGACGTATCGACACGGTGGTTCTGGACAAGACGGGCACGCTGACCACCGGCGAGATGGCGCTCGTGGCCCTGACCGTCGCCGACTCCACCTCGCCCGAAGAGGCACTGCGCGTCGGCGGTGCAGTCGAGGACGGCTCCGAGCACCCAGTGGGGCGGGCGATCGCGGCCGCGGCCCGAGACCGAGTCGGCAAGCTCCCAACCGTCGCTCACTTCGTCAGCTTTCGGGGCCAGGGAGTCGAAGGAGTCGTCGACGGGACCACTGTCGTAGCTGGATCGCCCCGCTGGATCGGCCAGCAGGGCATCGACCTCGACAAGGGATTGGCCGAGGCGCTCGACTCGGCGGAGACCGCCGGGCAGACCCCGGTCGTCGTCGCCTGGGACGGCACGGCGGGCGCAGTGCTCGCCGTGTCGGACACGGTGAAGGACACGTCGGCCAAGGCCGTCGACCGGTTGCGGGCTCTGGGCCTGTCGCCGGTGCTTCTCACCGGCGACCACGCCACCGCGGCCCAGGCCGTTGCCCACGCGGTGGGTATCGACGTGGTCATCGCGGGTGTGGCCCCAGAAGGGAAGGTGGCCGAGATCGCCCGGCTCCAACACGACGGACACGTCGTGGCCATGATCGGCGACGGTGTGAACGATGCCGCCGCCCTGGCCCAGGCCGATCTCGGTATTGCCTTGGGTACCGGCGCCGACGCCGCCATCGAGGCCTCCGATCTGACGCTCGTGCGGGGCGACCTGCTCCAAGCGGCCGACGCCGTACGCCTATCGCGACGGACACTGCGCACCATTCAGGGCAACCTGTTCTGGGCGTTCGCCTACAACGTCGCGGCCATACCAATCGCCGCCCTGGGGCTGCTCAACCCAATGATCGCGGCCGGGGCCATGGCCTTCTCGAGCCTGTTCGTCGTCACCAACAGCCTCCGGCTACGGCGCTTCCGCTGATACCCCCTCTCGGTATCATCCAGGCATGCGTGGTTACACACTTGAAAAGGACGACTACCTCAAGCGGCTCCGGAGGATCGAGGGCCAGGTCAGGGGCCTCCAGCGGATGGTCGACGAAGACGTCTACTGCATCGAGATCCTCACCCAGGTGAGCGCGGCAACCAGCGCCCTCCAGAGCGTCGCGGTGGGCTTGCTCGATCAGCACGTCCGTCATTGCGTCGCCGACGCCGCCGCCTCAGGTGACCAGGATCGAGCCGACGAAATGGTCGCCGAAGCGACCAAGGCCATCGAGCGGCTCATCAAGGCCTGATGCCCGGGACCGATCAGGTCGCCCCGGACCTCCTTGCCGCCCACTTGCGAACCTGGCTCGGGTCCTGGCCGGCGTCCGATCCGCTTTCTGTCGTAGGTGCCGCCGTCCGCGACCGACCAGGCTGGGATGGCCGGCGCCATCCGATCATCGGGGTGGGTCCGGCTGATGCCATGGTGGTCTCGGTCCCGCCAACCGTGGCCGAAGCGATCGGCCCTGGCCCCTATGACTGGGACGATCTGGCCGCTCGCCTCCCCGCTCTCGTCGGGAACCCCACCGGCCACCTCGGCATCGGCATCTTTCGGTGGTCCGATTCACCAACTGCGTTGGCCGACCGGGGTGTGTGGCTCTCGGCGGACGACCCACGAGTCCCGGCGTGGCTGTTGCCGTTCGGCCACGACGTGCTCGTCGCACTCGACGGTGACGAGTACTGCGCCGGGGTCGGCCTGAAGCGCCACGACGAGTTCGGCTGGGAGATCGCGGTGGGCACGGCGGAGCCGTACCGGGGCCAGGGTCTGGCCCGCCACCTGGTCGCTCAAGCGACCCGCTACGTCCTCGACCATGGCGCCATCGCCACCTACTGCCATGCCCGGGAGAACCGGGCGTCGGCCGCAGTGGCGGTCGCCGCCGGGTTCTCCGATCGGGCGTGGCGATACGTCGGCGACCTCAGCTGACCCCGATACCCCAGAAACTCGGCTGTCCGTCGCCGCTGAACCAGCGGAACTCACCAGAAACCTTCTGGCCATAGACCGCCACCCGGTCACCGACGGCCGCGGTGATGAGGTAGCCCTGGTTGACGATGCGTTCGTTCATCTCGGCCTCTACCTCGGCCCGGGCGGCCGGATCGGTGAGCGTGAGGGCCTCGGCGTTGAGGGCCGCCAACTCGGAGTCGACCACCTTGAAGCCGTTGATCAGTCCGTCGGGCGCGAACAGGGCGTTGTAGAGCGTGGTCGCCTCGCCCGATGCGAACGGCAGGGTGGCAGCCCACACCTCGTAGTCGCCCGTGCCCGGCGCGGCCACGTACTGGCCCGGGTCGATGGCCTGGAGCTTCATGTCGATGCCCACCTCGCCCAGGAACCCCTGCATCGAGGTGATGAAGTCGGCAATCGGTGGGATGGTCGGGGCATTGACTTGGATGCCGTCGGAGTAGCCGGCCTCGTCGAGCAGCGCCTTGGCCTTGTTCTGGTCGAACGAGAAGGCATCGGTGAGCTCGGGGACATAGGCCAGGGAGATCTCGCTGAACGGCTGGGCCGACGCAACCCCGAGCCCACCGAGTAGCACTTCCACGAACGTCTTCCGATCGATGGCGTAGGCCATGGCCTGGCGCACCCTCACGTCGGCCAGAGCCGGCTGCTTGGTCCCTTCCCGGTCCAACACGACAATGGCGTTGGTGACCTCAGGAGTGGTCGTGAGCTGCCATGTGTCGTCCTCGGCCAGGTCGACGGCGACGGCTGCGTCGAGCACGGCAACGTCGATCTCGCCACTCAGGAGCGCGTTCTGGCGGGCCGACCCGTCCGAGAGAACGTGCAGCTCGACGGTCTCTACCCCTTGGACCCCTTCTGCCCAGTAGTCCGGGCTGGCCTGGTAGATGATCACCGCGCCAGCCTCGACTCCCGAGTCGTAGCGGTACGGACCGCTCCCGATCGGGTTGCGGTCGAGGTCAGGGTCGTCGAAGGACGAGGGGGCCATGACGAGTCCGGCTGGGCCGGCCAGCCCGGTGACGAACGTGGAGGACGGCTCGGTTAGCTCGAGCACGACGGTCGTGGCGTCGGGCGCCGAGACCGAGGCCAGATCGCCGTAGGTCGCGACCTGACTGGTGCCCGCGTCGTAGAGCTTCTTGCCCCGTTCGAAGTTGGCCGCCACTGCGGCCGCGTCGAGCTCGCTCCCGTCGGCGAACTTCACGCCTTCCCGAATGGTCAGGGTGACGGTTGTCTCGTCGACGGTCCACTCCGTCGCCAACCAGGGCTCATAGGAGCCGTCGGCGGCCGGGAGGATCAGCGGGTCGTACACCGGGCGTAAGAACGGCATGGCGGTGGCCGCGTTGCCCTCCATCACGTCGAAGCCCGGGAAATCGAAGTCCACACCCTGACGCAGCGTGCCCGCGGGGGCGCCCGCCACCCCGCTCGTGGTGCCCGACGACGAGTCACCGTCTCCCGACGAGCATGCGGCGCCGAGCAAGGCCACCAACATGACGACGAGTGCCAACCAACGACGACCCTTCATAGTGAATCCCCCCCGGATCTCTGGTGGTCGAAAAGGGCGAACCTACTGGTAGCGAGCAGCCGGATCGGCTCGAGGGAAGTCGCGGACGTACTCGAGGTAGAGCTTGAGCCATCGGTCAGCCCCCGACAGCAGGTTCCGGGGGCGGAAGTGGATGCCCTCCTGGACGGGCACGTCGTCCTTGCGGAAGATCCAGGACTGCTTCTTCATACCCTCGAAGGCCGCGTCCCGGGCCGCGAGGTCATCGGGCCCGCCGTCACCCTTGGCCGCGAGGCACACGGTGTAGGTCTGGCACCGACCGTTGTTGATGTTGCACTGCGGCGCGAACAGGACCATACCCAGGTTGCCGTCGGCATCGCGTCGGGACCCGGAGAACACGTTGGTGCCCCACGTTCGCATCCCGGTTTCGAAGGTTCCCTTGGTGGTCTCGACCACCTGGGTGGTGCCGACGTAGTGATCGGTCACCTCGAGTTCGCCCTCGGGTTCGAGCTGGGCGCCTTCGAAGCCGTGGAGAAACGACAGGTGCTGCAGGTCGACCGAGTTGCTGACCGGAGCCCAACTCGAGACCGGGAGGACCTCGTCGACCACGACCTCGTAGTACACCTCGTCCTCGGTGACGCCGACCGGGTGGGGCACGTCGTAGTGGGGCACCTCGCCGTTGTAGGCCCAGATGAGCCCGAACCGCTCCTCGGTCGGGTAGGCGAAGATCCGAGCGGTCTCGGGGATCTCGTCATGGGGAGCCGGGATGACCACGCACTCGCCCGAAGTGGCGTACTGCCAGTGGTGGTAGGGGCAGCGCAAGCAGTCGCCCAGGACCACCCCGAGGCTGGTCAGGTCGGCGCCGAGATGGGCGCAATACGAGGTGGACACCTGGGCGACCCCGGCGTCCGTGCGCCACACAGCCACCTGGTAGTCGAGGAACTCCTTGGCCACCACCTCGCCGGCGGGAACCTCGGTCGAGGTGGCCACCGGATACCAGCAGGCGTGGAAGCCGCCCTGGCCCTGAGGTGCGATGACCAGGTCTTCGAGTTCCGGATCGACTTGGGCGTGAGTAGCAGACATGCGAGTTCCCCCTTCGACGAGCTCCAGTTGAGCGCTCGGGAAAACCTAATCCGATTCGGTACTCGCGTCGAGGGGGCTCCAGAGACCTCCGAGGAAGAGCCGGAAGAACACCTCGTATCGCTCGGCTGCGGCATCCTGAGTGAGCGTCGAATCGACCCGGATCAGACCGACGAACGCGGCCATGAACGCGCTGGCGATGACCTCCTGGTCCATGCCTTCAGGGGTCGGCAGCGAACCAGCCCGCAACGCATCGAGCACCAACACGCCGAGCCCGCCGTCGCGCCACTCGTCGCCGAGGCGACTCAGGACGTCGCGTAGGGCAGGAACGTCGAGTTCGACCTGGAGCGGTCGGCGTACGGCCAACCACCCGTCGGCGGGATCATCGAGGACGATGGCCAGGGCACGCCGTAGTCGTTCGCCCGGGTCGGTCACGCCGTCCATGCGACGCTGGAACTCCTGGTGCATCAGCTCGGCATAGTGCCGAGCTGCCGATCGGAACAGGTCCTCCTTGCCGTCGAAGTGGTGGTACACCGCTCCGACCGAGAGGCCAGCGGCCGCCGACACCTCGTCCAGACGGATGTCGTCGAAGCCCCGATCGACGAGGAGCCGCAAGGCCACCTCCATCAGGCGTCGACGGGTGGCCTCGCCTTTGCGAAGCGGCGTCTGCGGTGCCGCCCGAGCGACCGCATCGCCGGCCACCTCGTCCATGAACAGGCGAGCATATGACCGAAGCCGTCGCGGTCCGGCACCCCGTCCCGGGCCGTAGCCTCGAACGGTGACCTCCTCCGACGACGCCCCCGACGACGTTCCCGACGACGAGATCGCCTCCGCCTCACCTGGGCCGCCACCGCTACCCCCGGCTCGACGAAGGGTGGCATCCGGCTCGATCCTCGCCGCAGCCATGTTCGGCCTCCGCGACGCGCTGGAGAACCCGAAGGACTCCGAGCCGGCCATCGTCATGGAGGTTGCCGCAGGCGACGACGGTCCTCCCCGAGACGTCGACGTCGAGCTCGACTTCGAGCACCCCGAGCACTCGGTCGTCAGGCTCCGCCGCCCTACCGAGCCGTAGCTGCCGCGCCGGCCAGGCCGGCCACGTGGTTGCATGCCTCCATGTCTGTGTGGCACCGATGGGTGCCGATTACGGCCTGGCTGCCTTCCTATGAGCGCCGGTGGCTCCGCCCGGACGCCCTTGCCGCTCTGACCGTATGGGCCCTGCTCGTACCCGAAGCCATGGCCTACGCCGAGATGGCCGGCGTCCCACCCGAAGCCGGCTTGTTCACCGCCCCTGGGGCCATGCTCGGTTACGCCATCTTCGGCAGCTCTCGGCAGCTCGTCGTCGGACCCAGCTCGATCGCCGCCATCCTCTCGGCGGCCACGGTCGGCGGGGTGGTAGCCGATGGAGGCGCTGACTTCGCCGCGCTGACCGCCGCGTTGGCCCTCGTGGTCGGCGGGCTCTACCTGCTCATGGGCGTGGCCCGGCTGGGATTCGTGAGCACGTTCCTGTCGGGCCCGGTGCTCAAGGGATTCACCTTCGGCATGGCCCTGGTCATCATCGTGGGACAACTGCCGAAGCTCCTCGGTGTCGCGAGCGTCGAGGGAACGTTCCTCCGACAGTCGATCGACCTACTCGCCGAACTCCACGCCACCGACCCGACCACCCTGGCCGTCGGTGCCGGCTCGCTGGCCGTGCTGTTCGGAGCCGGGCATCGCTTCGGCCACCGCGTCCCTGTTGCGCTCATCGTGGTCGGGGTGTCGATCGCGCTGTCGACACTGCTCGACTTCGAGGCTCGCGGCGTGCACATCGTGGGTGAGATCCCGGCCGGACTGCCGAGTATCGCCATCCCCCGAGTGCCGCTCGACCAATGGCTCCAGCTGGTGGGTGGCGCCGCCGGGATCGTCGTCGTCGGCTTCGGCAGCTCGATGGCCGCAGCCCGCACCATCGCGGCCCGTCACGACGATCGCATCGAGCCCGACGCCGAGTTGCTGGGCCTCGGCGCCGCCAACGTCGGCGCCGGCGTGCTCGGCGGGTTCACCAGCGACGCCAGCCTCTCGCGCTCGGCGGCCAACGACCAGGCCGGGGCCAAGAGCCAGATGGCCACCCTGTTGTGCGCGGTGCTGGCCCTGGCAACCGTGGTCGCCTTCACTCCCCTCTTCCACGACCTGCCAGAAGCCGTGCTCGGCGCCATCGTCATCCAGGCGGTCTGGCGCCTCCTCGACGTCGCGGGTATCGCTCGGTACTGGTCGACCGATCGCAACGACTTGCTCGGCTCGCTGGGCGCCCTCATCGGCGTGTGCGCCTTCGGCCTGTTGCCCGGGCTGATCGTGGCCGTGGCCATCTCGTTCGTGCTGCTCGTCCTTCGAACGTCGCGGCCGAGCATGCCCGAGCTCGGTCGTCTCCAAGAGTTGGGGGTCTACGTCTCCAAGGCGCGGTGGCGGACGACCTCCACACCGGGTTTGATCGTGGTGCGCTTCGACGCACCACTCTTCTTCGCCAATGTGGGTGCGCTGCGGGCCCGGATCGACGACCTCATCGCTACGGCCCCCGAGCCGACTCGAGCGTTGATCCTCGACTGCGAGGTCATGGCCTACATCGACACCGACGGAGCCGACGGCTTGGCCAGGATCGCCAGCGACCTGGCCGGACGTCGAATCGAGTTCTTCCTCAGCCGCCTCAACCACGAGGGCCGGTCCACCCTCGACCGGTGCGGACTGCTGGCCCAGCTCGGATCCGACCACGTCCTGCCCACGGTGCGGGCCGCGGCACGAGCAGCGGTGGGGATCGCCGACGAGCCAGTCGACCGACGAATCGAGGAGCTGGCCATCGACGAGGACGATGCCGATATTCACCCGAAGAGGATGAAGCACGACGGTCGTTCCGAGGGCTAAGCAGTCTTCGACGTCATCCCCTTTCCGAAAGAGGTACGGCCGTGGTTCTTGCCGAGGTGAGCTTTGCCGACGTGTTCTGGTCGGTGCTCTGGTTCTTCTTCCTGTTGATCTGGATCGTGATTCTGTTCCACGTCATCACCGACTTGTTCCGTGATCGCGAGATGAACGGGTTCACCAAGTTCATCTGGATCCTGTTCCTGATCTTCCTGCCATTCCTGGCCGTGCTGGTCTACGTCCTGACCCGGGGCGACGGAATGACCGAACGCACGATCGAAGCCCAGAAGCAGGCCAACGCCCAGTTCGCCGACTACGTGCAGTCGGTGTCCTCAGTGGGCTCGCCGACCGAGCAGATCGCCAACGCCAAAGAGTTGCTCGACGCCGGGACCATCAACCAGGCCGAGTTCGACCAACTCAAGGCCAAGGCCCTGGCCTGAGCCGCCGTACGCCGATGAGGGGCCGGGGAGGACATCCGTCCTCCCCGGCCTTTTCTCATTCCCAACCAACCATGATCGGAGCCCGGTGAGCCAGTCGGCCAGTGCAACCATTCCGTCCGATTCGTCGGGCAATCCGGCGTTCAACGACCGCATCGTCCGGGACTACCTGAGCCCGAGTGCGACCGCCCGCGGCGAGCGCACCATGACGATCGGCGGCACCGCGGCGAAGACGTTCGTCTTCCTCGTGGTGCTCGTCGCCGCCGCAGCATGGGGATGGGAGTCGGCCAGCAAGCCGGTGGCCACCGACATCGGCGGGGGCTACGGCGCCACCACCGTGACCATTCCTGCCGGCTTCTGGTTGGCGTCGATCGTGGCTCTCTTCGTGGGCATCGCCACCTCGCTCAACCCCTCTCGGGCCCAGGTGCTTGGCTTCGTCTATGCCGCCCTCCAGGGCTACGTGCTCGGGGTGATCTCGGCGGCCTATGACGCCCAGACCGACGGCATCGTCTCGGCCGCTGTGGCCTGCACCATCGCCGTCATGTTGGCTTCGCTGTTCTTGTACGCCACCGGCATCGTGCGCCCGACCCAACGCATGGCGTTCGGGGTCGCTGCGGCCATGGGCGGACTCCTGCTGTTCTGGTCCTTCGTGTGGCTGGTCTCCCTCTTCGGTTGGACGTGGAGCTACAGCTCGAACGTGTCGTCGGTAGCGATCGCCGTCAACCTCCTCGTCGTGGTACTGGCGGCGCTCACCCTCACCCTCGATTTCCAGATGATCGATCGGGGCAGCGCCGCCGGGGCTCCGAAGTTCATGGAGTGGTACGGGGCCTACGGGCTCATGGTCACCCTCATCTGGCTCTACATCACGATCCTGCGCCTCCTGGCCTGGATCGGCGCTAGCCGCTGACTGGAGGACGTTCACCGTGACCACCACCGAGACCCCGCCAGCACCGCCTCCGGGCCACCAGCGTCGTCGTCGCTTGACCGTGTGGGCCCTGATCGTGGTGGCGACCCTGATCGCCATCACTTCGGGCCTCAACACCTGGGTGGAGAGGGAGGCCCTCAACACCGACTCGTGGGTGGAGGCCAGCTCCGAGGTCCTCGAGAGCCCTGAGGTCCAGCTGGCGTTGGCCGAGTACGTCGTGGACCAGCTCTACGCCAATGTCGACGTGTCCGGCGAGTTGAAGGAGCTGCTCCCCGAAGACTTCAGCGGCCTGGCCGGGCCGATCTCGGCCGCGTTGCGCCAGCCGGCGACCGAGGCGGTCGAGAAGCTGTTGGCCAGCGAACAGATCCAGGACACGTGGGCCACGGTGAATCGGGCTGCCCACGAGACCCTGGTCCGCATCCTCGAGGACGAGACGCGAGGTGGACTGTCGACGGCTGACGGCACCGTCAGCCTCGACCTCAGCACGTTGGTGACCGACGTCGGGACCCAGATCGGGATCCCCAGCTCGGCCCTCGACAAGATCCCCGACGACGTCGGAACGATCACCCTCGTCCAATCCGATCAGCTGGCTACCGCCCAAACCGCGGTCAAGGCCATCAAGGTGATGAGCTACCTGCTTTTCGCCCTCGTCGTCGCTCTCTACGCGCTCGCGATCTACACGGCGGTGGGTTTCCGGCGGGCGACAGTGCGCAACATCGGCTCGGCCCTCATCGTCGCCGGCATCGTCCTTCTCGTGGTGCGCTCGGTGGTCGGCCGGGACATCCTCAGCCGCATCGACGATGACACCAACCGAGCTGCGTTCGACGTGATCTGGTTGACCGCCACCCAGCTTCTCGGCGTCATCGCCTGGTCGGGCATCGCCTACGGCATCGGGCTCATGGCGTGGGCCGTGGTGTCGGGACCCACCCGGGCCGCCAAGGCCATCCGGCGATTCGTCGCACCGGCATTCAACAGTCCGGCCCCTGCAGTGTGGGGTGTCGCCGCCGTCGTGCTACTCCTCCTCGTGGCGTGGTCGCCGGGCACTGCTTTCCGCAATGCGCTGACCGGACTCTGTTTCGCCGCGCTGTTCGGGGCCGGCATCGAGCTCCTTCGCCGCCAGACGGCGGCCGAGTTCCCGGAGGTGTCCTTCGCCACGGCCAGCCGGGGTATCGCCGGCCGGGTCCGCGCCGGCTGGAATCGGATCTCGACCCGAGGGGCCGACTCGAACGCCACTGGTGGGGCCGGTGCCCCGATCGACGTCGAACAGCTCAGCGCCCTCGCCGATCTGCACGACCGCGGCGGGCTCACCGATGCCGAGTTCGAGGCAGCCAAGGCCCGAATCCTCGGATCGCCGAGCTGACAGACCCGGGTCAAGCCGGGCCGGGCGAGGGAAGCGGGGGCGGAAAGAACCCCGATCCCAGATCGGCGGTCGGGCTCACCAGCGAACGGTGGCCCGTCGGAGATCGTGCCGGGGCCAGGACCGTTACCCTCCAAGGTCGACCCGGACCCTTGGGGCAGGAGGCGGATGTTGTGCACTCGGTAAAGCTCGATGACGTCGAGTGGTCGGGTTCAGGCACCCGCCACCGCGTCGGCACAGAGAAGTTCAAGTACCTCCTGCGGGGTCAGCACGGAGCGCGCGACAACTACGAGCTCAGCCTGTTCTGGACGCCGCCGACCTACTCCACCCCTCGCCACCACCACAACTTCGACCAGCTCCGCCTCACCCTCCAAGGCGAGTTCGAGTGGGCGCCAGGGCGGGCCACCGGTCCTGGCGGTGTGGTCTACATGCCCGAAGGGACCTACTACGGACCCCAGGGAGGCATCGATTCGGTCGTGCTGCTCTTGCAGTTCGGAGGAGCCAACGGTGCAGGATTCATGGGCTACGACGAACTTCGGCGGGGATACCGAGAGCTGGCCGAGGTCGGCACTTTCGAAGATGGCATCTACCGGGGACCGGGCGCCGACGGCGCTCACCAAGAGGTCGACAGCTACCAGGCCATCTACGAGCACGTCATGGGCCGCCCCGTGGTCTACCCGCCGGCCCGCTACGAGGATCCGGTCGAGATGGACCCGACGGCGTACGCCTGGGTGCCCGAGCCGGGTGAGCCGGGGGTCGAGCGCAAGGTCCTGGGCCGATTCAGCGAGCGAGGGACCGAACTCGGGTTCCTCCGCTGGAGCGAGGGGGCGGTGCACGAGGTCGGTCAGCTCCGCGCTCGCCTCGTGATGTTCCTCCAGTCCGGCCACCTCCTGTGGGGCGAAGAGACGATCGAAGGCCCCGGAGCGTTCGCCCTCGAGATCGAAGACAGTGGCTCGTCGCTGGCCGCGACCGACATGGCCGCCGAGGCCTTCTACGTGTCGTTCCCCGTCTTCGACGGCTGACGCCTCGGGCGATGACCGCACCTGCTCCCCCGCACGTCACCTCGGCTCCCGCGGGGTGGCACGCCGACCCGGCTCGGATCTACCCGTACCGCTGGTGGGACGGAGTCGCGTGGACCGGGTGGGTCTCGAACGGGCAAGTCGTTCTGGTCGAGACGGCCGCAGGTCCGGTGTCCACCGATCCCCGTTGGACCCACACCGTTCCCGAGACGATTCCCACTCTTCCCCTGCGGGCCGGCGTCATCGCCGCGACGATCCTGGGGCTGCTCGTGGCCACGGCGTCGTGGTGGTCGGCCCCGCTGTGGAACCTGCCGGGCTGGTTGGCCGTCACGGTCGGCTACGTCGTCATCTTCTCGGTCGAGGTCGGCCTGGCGTGGTGGGCTCATCGCCGTTGGGGCACGGGGACCTTTCGCGACCAGTTCGGACTGCGGGCCCGCTGGGCCGACCTCGGTTGGGTGCCGCTGTGCTGGTTCGGGACCATGGTCGTCCTGTTCGCCGCGTCGCTGGCGCTCCTGGGCTTCGGTATCCCGACCACCAGCAACGCCGAGGACTTCCGGGAGGCCTCCAACGTCGACGGCCTGCTGATCCCCATCCTGCTCGCCGGGTTGGTCGGCGCTCCGATCTGCGAGGAGCTGTTCTTCCGGGGGTTGCTCCTGCGGTCGTTCCGGTCCTCGGCCAGCGGCATCGGCGCAGTGATCGGCCAGGGAGTCCTCTTCGGCGCCTACCACTTCTCGCCCTACTACGGGCTGGGCAACGTCGGCCTGATCATCCTCCTGAGCCTGGTCGGCATCAGCTTCGGTGCAGTGGCGACCTGGAGTCGGCGCCTCTCGATCACGATGGGCGCCCACTTCATCGTCAACTTCGTGTCCCTAGCCCTTCCGCTCATGGTCGGCACGGGCCTCCGGATGCCCTGAGCGACGCCGTCGACCGTCGAGCGAGTCGACTCAGAGGAAGGCGTCCACCGTGGGCACGGCGCCGACGGGGAGGCCGTCGTCGAGGCCGAGCAGGCTCGATCCACCCCGCTCGAACCAAATCTCCTGGACGCCACGATGGGCGGCCATGGTCGTCACGTCACCGAGGCACCGGGCCAGGTCGGACTCACGGAACACCGCAGAGCTGGCTGCTCGCGCGCACAGCACCTGCACGACCGACCGGCAGACCTCGGCCACGTGGGCCTCCATCAGCTGGCTGACCGAACGAAACGAGGCGTCGATGGGCTCTCCCGCCAGGGCCAGCGCCCACCCTTCGTGGAGGACCTGGTACATCCAGGCCCGGGCCGCCCGCAGTTCGGCCACCGCCCGCCCGAAGTCGGCCTGGATCACGGGACGCTCGCCGATCGACTGACCGGTGGGGGCACCCATGGCGCTCACCGCTTTGGTGCCGGCCAGTTCGGTGAAGGCCTCGATCGCGTGGCGGGCGATACCGATGCCGACGATGGCGTGACCGGCCGCGTTCACCGGTTGGCGATTGGTGAGACGGGGACCGTCGAGGATCGACAAGGTCCAATGCGCCGGGACGAGGACGTCTTCGACCCAGAACTCGCCGGAATGGGTTCCCCTCAGACCGATGGTGTCCCACGAGCCATCGACGACCTGGACCTGGTCGGCTCGGAAGTACGCACTGCGAAGGTCGGGTCGGCCATCGGGGCGGGTGCGTGGCGGGCCATCGAGATGGTCGTGGACGACGAAGCCACCGAGGAACCGAGTCGCATGGCGACTGTTGCTGGCGAAGTTCCAACGGCCCGACACCCGATATCCGCCCTCGACCTCGAGGGCCTTGGTCGTGGCCTTCGGTCCCGGCGAGCCAGCCACGATGGTGAGATCGTCGGCGAACACCTCCCGGGCCCCGTCAATGGTCAGGAAGGTCCCCAGATTGGTGGCCGCGGCGTTGACCAGCACGGTCCAGCCCGCGGTTCCGGTCCCTCGGCTCAGCTCCTCGATGGCCCGAAAGAACGAGACGTAGTCGACCTTGCCCCCACCGATCTCCTCGGGGCCCAGGGCCCGGAACATGCCTGCCTCGGCCATCGACCGCAGCAGCCGCTCCGGCATGCGTTGGGCCTGGTCGATCTCCTCCTGGGCCAACCGCAACTCTGGGACCATGTCGATGGCGGCCTGCACCATGGCCTCCCCAGCCGGGGTCGGTTCGGTGACGCCCCCAGAGGGATAGTGGACCTCGGTCGGCTTGGGCATGGCTGGTTCCCCCCGTGCGATCAGTCGCCGTTCCTTCGCCTCGCTAAGGATATGGCGCCGTCGTCACCCAACCCGCAACCCAACCGGGGGAACCGAGCTGGCGGGGGAGGGCTCGAACCTCCAACCTCCTGATCCAAAGTCGCTCCCGACCCACCGCTGCCACCGGCCCGAGTTGCTGTTTGCCTTGCTCAGCGAAGGTATCGACGAACGGTCACCGGGTCTCGTTGGCCCCTGTTTCGGGATCTTGGTCCGAGTTGCGCTGCCAAAGCGCTGCCAAGAGGAAGGCGTCGCCGTGGTCACCTCGGCAATCGTGGACCAACGGTGTCTATCCTCGGCCCGTGCTAACCCAGTGGCTCGACCGAAAGGCTAGATCGCGAATCATCCGCGAGCTTGGGATCACTCCGCCTGAGTTCCTCGTTGACTACGACATAGGCAGCCTGGGGCTTTGGGAGATCTCGGAAAGCTTTGATTGCCCACGCGGGGCGAAGCAGCTCGATGTCATCGTCACCAGCCACGGCGTTCACCTCCACGCCGCCGTCAAGGTCCTCATCGGCGGAGGCAGTGCGGCGGCTCATCTCTTCCTGCCGTGGGAGGACGTGCTCATGGTGGTAACCGACCACTACCCGTCGACAATGCTCCGTCTGCTCATGCGGACCGGCCAGTCGGTGAAGGTCGACAAGCACAAGAGGGGCACTGTCCCAAGTGCAGCGGAGATAGCCGCGATCACGGCCTTCGGAGCTTGGAAGGAAGCGCAGCCCCCAGAGGTCCTGGAGGAGATACAGGAGCGGCTCGACCGAAAGGAACGGCTGGATCGTCGCAGCCGGTTCCACGCTCGACTTGCAGGGCCACTGTGGGATTCGATCAGGGAAACGACCGGCACCTCCATGTTCGAGGCTTTCGGTGCACTCATTCCCCGATCGGGATTTGAGGATCGCGTCGACTTCGATGGAATTGTCGCTCTTACCGACAACCCGTACTTGGCCTTTCACGACCAGCAGGGCTCAATACGAGGACGCGCCTCGTTCGAGGGCCTAAGCGATATTGGACTTGAAGGCTCACTAGATCCACGCCTACTCGCAGGGGCAGAGGAGAAACTTCGTGGGCCGGTGGACGATGTTGCCGTCGTCGGGAAGCTCGCGGAGTTCGACGTGGAGGGGTTTGCTCTCGTCACTCCCGCCGGAATGTCCTCGAACTGGCTGTGGTGGTTGGCGTGCCTCGCGTCGATCTACCAGACCGAGCCCGACGAACCCCCCGTCGAGCCCAGCGGGAGTATCACAGCCACCTGAACGCCTCGCGTGCAGCCCCCTGGGCGCTCCCCGCTTGCTTCCCCTGCCCGATGGTCCACCGGGAGCACCGAGACGCTTAGAACGCCGTACAGCGCCCCGGGCTGATAAGGGTTAGCCCTACTCTCACAAGGGTTAGGGCCGATTCCCGGCTTGTTGATCTCGGGGCTGCGATCATCGGGGGATGCGTTCTTGGGGGCGAGAGGGGTGGCTCGTCATCACGACTGCTGGTTCCGCGCTCATCGTGACCGTGTTCGGTATGACGATGTTCGTCCTCCGCGACTCGCCGTACTCCTTCTGGCTGATCGTGGTCGGGCTTTCCACCTTGATCTTCAGCGCTGCGTACCCGCGCCTCATTGAGGCCGAGGTCACGCCCCGAGGTGCGAGGGTCAAACTTGGGCCGATCCAGGAGGAGTCCCTCGTGATCGCAGAAGAGGACACGGTCGGAGAGACCCAGATCGACGAAGCGGACGAGCTGATTGTGGGAGCGAGGAGCGCTCTCGCGGGGGAGGCCCTCGGAGCCATACTCCGCCCGATTGTCCACGACGAGGGGACCACTAACTTCCGGCTCTACCTGTACGACGCGGACACTGATCGCCTTGCGCCCGTCATCATCTCCGCCACCTTGCCCGAACACGGCTCTCGGGAGACGTGGATCGTCGGTAAGGGAGCAACCGGCACGGCCTACCAAGACGGTCGCTTCGTGTTCGTCACCGGAGACGCGATCCGCGACTCGACCTACGGGGTCACTCCCGAGCAGGCAGAGACATTCGAGGACCTCACAGCCGTCGCCGCGATCCCGGTACTCAACGCCTCCGAGGCCCCTCTCGGAGTCCTGACAGCCACGTCGAACGCTCCGGACGGCGGAGAGCTAAGCGACGAAGAGTCCGCCTACTACGAGGTCCAGGCGAGAGCCCTGCTCGCAGCCCGGGCTCTCGTTGATCTCCTCGGCTGGTTCTCAGATCAGTACCCTTAGGACTGTGACTAGCGGCTACTCCACTCGTTCAGTGTCCACCGCGGGCCAAGCCAAAGTGCTGCGCGACACTCTGAACTCCGGTAAGCGAGTCCGGATCACCAAGGGTCAGGGCAAGGCCATTCGGAGCGGCACAACGGGGCGCCGCACCAAGTAGCCCCCCGGGCCTCACGCCGGGCAAGAGCCGGGTGGTCAACCTGGCGCCCGGCACGGTCGAGGTGCTGAGGGGCCACCGCAAGGAGCAGCTCGTCGAGAGGCTGGCGTGGGGCGCCGCCTGGACGGACTCGGGAACATCTTCACCGCCGAGGACGGCCAGCCGCTCCACCCCGACTCGGTGGCCTGGCACTTCACCAAGGCGCTCCGCTCAGCGGGGGTGCCAGTCATCCGCCTCCACGACCTTCGGCACACGAGCGCAACCCTCGACCTGGAGGCAGGCACGCATCCGAAGGTGGTCCAGGAGCGACTCGGCCACGCGAACATCAGCATGACCCTCGATTTGTACTCGCATGTCGTCCCCGGCATGGGCGAGGACGCGGCAGCCAAGCGAGGCTTCCTCCTCTACGGCAAGGCAGCGGGATGACCGAACCATTCGACCTGAAGACCCTCGACGGGATGCTGAAAGCGATCGCCTACGAGGTCGACATGATCGGCCGCCTCGTCACCCGGCTGCGGTCAGTCACCGAGTCCGAGGTCGATGGGTGGACCGAAGCAAACGCGTACGAAGAGTCTCTCCTCATGCACGTCCGCAACCTCCACGAGTTCCTGAGCCCAAAGCAGCGAAGGCCAGACGACACGGTGACCGCCGAGGCCTACCGGGCGCCAGGAACAACGCCGTCGCCTTCGATCACGATCCGAGGACGCGCGATCACGATCGCCGACATCCACAAGCACGCCGCGCACCTGTCCTCACACCGCGTCGACGCCTCAATCCAATGGTTCGACGAGAACGGCAGCTACTCGACGGTGGCCCGATGGGTCCTGGAACCGCTAGCGAAATGGCTCACCACGAAGGCGACCGACGGGCTGCAACCCGAACTTCTGGTCGCTGTCATCCAACGCACTCAACGAGCGCTGGCAGCCTGCGAAGACCAATCCGCTGCCAATCCGCTGCCAAATGGCCCCTCCGAGGCCCCTTCGGATGTCTCCCCGGAGGGCACTACAAGCCTCTGACCTGCGCTTTACCGAGCTGGCGGGGGAGGGCTCGAACCTCCAACCTCCTGATCCAAAGTCAGGCGTTCTGCCGGTTGAACTACCCGCCACTGGTCGGGCCGAGGGTAGTGCCGGTTCGGTGCCCGGCCGGTGGTGGCGATATCGTTGCCGGCCTCATGGGCTCGTTGATCAAGAAGCGCCGTAAGCGCATGCGCAAGAAGAAGCACAAGAAGCTCCTGAAGCGCACCCGCTTCCAGCGCCGGGCACTGAAGAAGTAGCCCACCACTCTCGACGCCGTTGCGCCGGCCGCCCTCCGGGGCGGCCGGATCGCGTCAGGGGGTGGCCTCCACCACGAGTCTCCCGTCACCCGGATACGCACCTTCGACGAACCACGTCGAGCCACTCCCGGCCAATGTCGGGGTCTGGCCAGTGGCGTCACCGAGAAGGTCACGCCACTCGACCAGGCGGGGTTCGACGGCGAGCGCAGCCGGTTCGAGGTCGTTGCTTCCTTCGCCCGATGGACCTCCGAGGCGATCCCAAGCCTGGTAGGCGGCCACCGTGGACACCCCGAAGGGCGGGACGAGCAGCGTGAAGGTCCCGGCCACGAACGGCCGGCGCTCGATCACCTCACCCACCCCGGTCACTCGGGCCCGTCCGCCAACTAGGCAGAACGGCACGTCGGCGCCCAGGCGGGCGGCTATGGCCAGATCGTCACAGCCGGCCCAGCGCAACACCGCCGCCGCGTCGGCCGACCCCCCGCCCAGGCCGGCTCCGGCGGGAATGCGCTTGTCCAGACGGACCTGAGCCGTGCGGCCGACCAAGACCAGGGCTCGGCGAACCAGGTTGTCGTCGTCGGCCGGCACCGGCAGGCCGGCGGCGCCCACCACCTCGAGGCCATCCCCGGAGGCGAACGTGAGCTGGTCGGCCAGATCGAGGCTGACCATCTCGGCGTCGATCAGGTGGTAGCCATCAGCCCGCACCCCGACGATGCGTAGCGACAGGGTCAGCTTGGCCGGCGCCGGTACACGCATCGAGCCAGCCTGCCCCACGCGGCGACGTCGAGCTGTTCCGCCCGACGGTCCGAGGCCACTCCGGCCTCGGCGAAGTCCTCGGCGTCGACCCGACCGGCCAATGAACGCCGAAGCATCTTTCGCCGCTGCCCGAAGCCGGCCCGCACCAACTCGAACAGCACCTCGGCGGGCACCTCCGCCGGATCGACGGCCGGCTCAGGCCACCGGACGATCTCGACCAGCGACGATTCGACGTTGGGTCGAGGAAGGAACACGCTGGCCGGCACCCGACCCACCAGCGAGGCGTGACCCCAGTACGCCACCTTGACCGACACCGCTCCGTAGGCCGCAGTGCCCGGACGGGCCGCCAGGCGCTCGGCCACCTCCCGTTGCACCATCACCAGCAAGTGGGCCACGGCTGGCACCTCGTCGAGCACGGTCGCCACCAGCGGGGTCGCGACGTTGTAGGGCAGGTTGGCCACGAGATGCCAATGATCGGCGCCGTCGGGTCGGTCGAGCAGGGGCACCCACCCGAGGTCGAGGGCATCGGCCTCGACCACGGTGACGTCGAGGCCGGCAACCACGTCACGGAGCACGGGAACCAGACCCCGGTCCTTCTCGATGGCCAACACCGAGGCACCCGTCTCGGCCAGAGCCAGGGTCAACGAGCCCAGCCCGGCCCCGATCTCGACGACCCGGTCGCCTGTCCCCACACTTGCTAAGCGGGCGATACGCCGAACCGTATTCGGGTCGACGACGAAGTTCTGGCCCAGCGACTTGCTCGGGTGCAGCCCGTGCCGGGCGAGGAGGTCAGCGACGTCGGCCGGGGAAAGCGTCACCGCGACCAGCGTGTCACCAAGAGATGGTGACGGAGATGACCCCCACGCTCGGATCGGCCAGCTGGGCGAACTCAGGCTGATGCAGGTCGAGAATCCAACCGTTCACGTAGGGCCCGCGATCGTCGACCGTGCACCGGGTGGTCAGGCCGTTGGCCACGTTGGTCACCGTGACAACCGTGCCGAATGGCAACGTCTTGTGAGCGCAGCCACCCGGAGTGTCCTTGAGGTCGTACCAGGTGGCCTTACCCGATTCGGTGTTGCCCACCGGGGCCGGCGCCGGGGCCACCGGCACCGAGGCCGTGGTGGTCGTGGTGGTCGGTGGCGCAGAAACCCGGGCTGGCGCCGGAGCCGGGGTCCGAACGGTCGTCGTCGTCGTCGTCGCCGGCGGCAATGTCGTCGTGGTCGTCATGGCCTCTTGCGCGGCAGCCGACGCTTGGAGTGCAACCAGCGGATCGTCGGGGGACGTGGTCGTCGACGCCGCCACCGCCGAATCGGTGGGTGGGCCCGCGGCCAGGGCGACATCGGACGCCTCGGCCGAGCGCAGTCCGGGGAACAGGGTCGGCGCCAGCGCCACGGTGAGGGCGATGGCGACCAGTAACCACAGACGTCGGAACAGCTCTACCTTCGACGACAGGTCTCCGCCCTCCCGTTCTGGGTTGGGCAACGTTACGGTCCGATGTCATCGAGCTGCAACCTGACTGGCACAGTTCGAACATCCGCCGGAGCGTCGGCGCCGAAGAGTGGCTGTGCGTCACCGTCTCCGACCTCTCGAGATCGCGGTAGTCATCTGTGGTCTCGGCTTGGCCCTCGTCGGCCTGGTCAGCCTGGGCGCGGGTCGCGACCAGCTGACGGCCAGCGACGACGGGTCGACCACGTCCCCGAGCCAACCGTCCTCGGGTCAGGTGTCGGTGGCCATCGTCGACTTCGCCTTCGCGCCGGCTGATCTCAGCGTCACCGCCGGCTCGACCATCACCTGGACCAACGATGACGCGTTCGCCCACTCAGTCGTCTCCGACGGCGATGGCCCGCTGGTCAGCGACGATCTGACCGAGGGACGTAGCTACGAGCACACGTTCGACCAACCGGGGACCTACGCCTACATCTGCGGGATCCACAACTCCATGACGGGCACCGTCACGGTGGTCACGCCATGACCGCCTCAGGCACCCTGTCGCCCAACTCCGCCTACGCCGTGGGTCACCTGCGGACGGTCATCGCCGTTCTGCTCCTGATCAGCGGCGGGATACACCTGCGGCTCTACCACGACGGGTACCGCGATGTGCCTGACATTCGCCTCGGGCGCTCGTTCCTCCTCGATGCCATCGCCGCTGGACTGCTCGCGGTGGCCGTCATGGTGTGGCGCAACCGGCTCACCCTCCTGGCGGCCGCGGCGTTGAGTGTCGGTTCCCTGGCGGCCTTCGCGTTGTCCCGTACCGATCAGGGCATATTCGGGTTCTCCGAAAGCGGTCTCCAACCGTCGCCCGAAGCCACCGTCGCCCTCATCGCCGAGATGGCTGCCCTCGCCGTCATCGTGTGGCTGCTGGTGCGAGGAGAGCGGATGATGCTGGCGGAGTCGCCCTGATCGGAGTCGATCACGCCGGATCGAGGCGGAACAGCGCCGCCGCATTCGCCGTCGTGGCGTCCTCGACGACGCCCGGGGCCAGGCCCTTCACTTCGGCCACTGCCGCGCCCACGACTGCCACCCATGCGGGCTGGTTGGGGCGGCCCCGATAGGGAACGGGCGCCAGGAACGGGGCGTCGGTCTCGACCACGAGGCGGTCGAGCGGACACAGGCGGGCGGCGGCCCGCACGTCGTCGGCCGTCTTGAACGTGACGATCCCGCTGAAGCTGATGACGCACCCCAGGTCGAGGGCCCGGCGAGCCTCGTCGGGGCCGCCCGTGAAGCAATGGAGCTGGGTGCGCTCAGGAACGCCCTCGGCGTCGAGCACCGCGAAGGTGTCGTCCCACGCCGAGCGGGAGTGGACCACCAGGGTCAGGTCGTGGGCATGGGCCAGACGGATCTGGGCGGCGAAGACCTCACGCTGGACCGCCCGAGGAGAGTGGTCGTAGTGGTAGTCCAGGCCACACTCCCCCACCCCCACCACCCGCGGGACGCCGAGCAGTTCGGCGAGGCCGTCGATGCCGTTGCGGGCCTCATGGGGATGCACGCCGGCGGTAGCCCACACCCCAACATGTCGACCGGCGACGGCCACTGCATCACGAGATCGGGCCCGGTCGGTGCCGACGACGACGAAGCGGCCCACCCCGGCTGACCGGGCGTCGGCCAGCGCCACCTCGGGCACCCACGGCCCCTCGTCGGCGCCAACGGGCGGGGCATCGGAGACGTGGCAGTGGGCGTCGGTCCACATAAGCGGCGCTCGCTCAGGCGGGCTCGGACCCACCGAAGCGGGCTGACCACTCCGCCAGATCGTCGTCGGTCAGCTTCTGGAAGAGCAGCTCGGGCGCAACGAAAGAAGAACCCTCGACCAGCACGCCGATCTCGAGAGCCAGAGAGGTGGAGAGGGACAACCCGTCGACGGGAGCCTCCGGGGTCACGCTGGCGAGGCGCTCGGCCGCGAACGGGATGAACGGCGCCGAGGCCACGGCGAACACTCGACACAGGCCCAAGGCGGTCCTCAGAGTGACTGCGGCGGCATCCCGGTCGGTCTTGATGGCCCGCCACGGCTCTCGGGCCTCGAGATAGACGTTGCCCTCGGCCCAAAGTGCCCGAAGGGCCGCCGCCGCCTTGCGGAACTCGAGTCGGTCGAGGCATTCGAGATAGGCGCCCAGCGCCGCCTCGACCCGAGCCCCGAGCGCGACTTCCTCGTCGCCAGGGTGGCCGCCGGCGGGGACGACCGCTCCGAAGTGACGGGTGATCTGGGTCGACAGCCGATTCACGAAGTTGCCGAGGGTGCCCACCAACTCTTTGTTCACTGCCTCGCCGAAGAGCTCCCAGGTGAAGCTGGCATCGTCGCTCTCGGGTGCGTTGGCCAACAGGTACCAGCGCCACAAGTCAGCGGGGAGCAGTTCGAGGGCGTCGTCCATGAAGACGCCGCGACCGTCGGAGGTCGAGAACTTGCCGCCGTAGTACGTCAGCCAGTTGAAGCTCTTCAATCGATCGACCAGCTTCCACGGCTCGCCCGATCCCAGCAGGGTCCCCGGGAAGCTCAAGGTGTGGAACGGGACGTTGTCCTTGCCCATGAACTGGATGTAGGTGACCTCGTCCGCGCCCTCGTCGGTCCGCCACCACGACCGCCACGACCGATCGCCGGTCGGTGCACTGTCGGCCCACTCCTTGGTCGCCGCGAGGTAGCCGATGGGCGCGTCGAACCAGACGTACCAGACCTTCCCGGCCAGCTCGGGGAAGTCGTCGGGATCGACCGGGATCCCCCAGCGCAGGTCGCGGGTGATGCCTCGGTCGTCGAGCCCCTCGTCGAGCCACTTGTAGGCGATCGACCGGGTCAAGGCCGGCCAGTCGTCCTTCGAGTCGACCCAGGCCCGAATCCGGTCAGCCAGCAGCGACTGGCGCAGGAAGGCATGGCGGCTCTCGCGGACCTCGAGGTCGGTGGCTCCTGAGACCGCCGAGCGAGGATCAATGAGATCGACCGGGTCGAGCTGCTTGCCGCAGTTCTCGCACTGGTCTCCCCGGGCCCGCTCGTAGCCACAGTTGGGGCAGGTGCCGACCACGTAGCGGTCGGGCAGGAAACGGCCGTCGGTCGGCGAGTAGACCTGCTGGGTCGAGCGGACCTCGAGGAAGCCCTCGTCGCGCAGCCGACGGGCCAGGTGTGCGGTGATCTCGTGATTCTGAGGGCTCGACGTTCGTCCGAACCAGTCCCAGGACAGCCCGAAGCGCTCGCCCAGGTCGGCCTGGACCTGGTGGTAGCGGGCGCAGTAGTCGGCGACGTCGAGGCCCTCGGCGGCTGCGGCCAGCTCGGCCGGAGTGCCGTGCTCGTCGGTGGCGCAGATGGACAGCACCTCGTGGCCCGATGCCCGCAGGTAGCGGGCGTACACATCGGCCGGCAACATCGACCCCACCAGGTTGCCGAGATGCTTCACACCGTTGATGTACGGCAACGCGCTGGTCACGAGGTAGCGGGCCACGACCGGAGGCTACCGACCCCCTCGCGCCCCCTTGACCCAGCGCCGCTGGGCCGAGGAATCAGCCCGGATGGGCCAGTCCGTAGACCCGGCGCCGGGCCACCCCGAACGTGGCCGCCACCTCGGTCACCGCGTCTCGGGTCGAGCTGCCCGCGGCCTTGGCCTCACCCAGCGCCGAGGAGAGTTCCTCGTCGGTTGCGTCGGGGGGTGTCGACGCACCTTCGAGCACGACCACGTACTCCCCCCGGGGCTCCACGTTGGCGACGTGAGCCACTGCGTCGCCCAAGGCGCCCCGCCAGATCTCCTCGTGGAGCTTGGTCAGCTCGCGGGCCAGGACCACCCGCCTCTCGGGGCCAGCCCCCTCGGCCAGGTCGCCCAGGGTGCGGGCCAGCCGGTGGGGAGCCTCGTAGAGCACGACAGTGCGACGCTCGGCCACCACCTCGGCCAGTCGATCGGCACGTTCGGCGCCCTGACGAGGCAGAAAGCCTTCGAAACTGAACCGCTCGGTGCCCAGGCCACTGGCCACCAGGGCGGCCACACCAGCCGAAGGCCCGGGCACAACACTGACCGGGATCCCGGCGTCGATAGCCGCCCGCACCAGACGCTCGCCCGGGTCCGACACCCCCGGGAGCCCGGCATCGGTGACCACGGCGACGACGTCGCCGGCCACCAGGCGATCGACCACCACCCCGACCTGGCGGGCCTCGTTGTGTTGGTGGACGGCCAACAGCGACGGCCGGGGCGACACACCGGCGGCCTCCAAGAGACGGCCGGTGCGACGCGTGTCCTCGCACACGATGAGGGCCGCGCCGGCCAGCGTCTCCACGGCGCGAGGCGACAGGTCGCCCAGGTTGCCGATGGGGGTGGCCACCACGACGAGCTGGCCGGTCACGAGCGCACCTCGAGTTGGTCTCCGACCTGCAAGCCCCACCGCTCGAAGGCTCCGGCCGGGGCCTCGATCACGATCCGGGCCCGGCGCCGGGGCCGTCCGATCCGCCACGGCCGCATGGTGACCACATCGAGCACCACCAACGAGGAGTCGCAGTAGGCCACGTCGAGCGCAAAGCGAACTCCGAGGGTGTGGACGGCGGCCGCCGGCCGGAGCAGCAAGGCGCCTTCGAGGGACGGGCGGGCGATGACACCGCGCACCCGTTGGCGCCAACCGGTCGCCTCTTCGAGCGACGCCAAGACGTCGTCCTCGCGAAGCAGCCAAGCCACGCCCACGATGTTCGCACTTCGGCCGGCCAATGCCCCCTCGTCGACCACGAAGATTCAGTTGACACAGACAACCAGTTTGGGCCACGCTCTCGAACATGGCGTTCCAAAACGCCTCGTTCGTCGCCGACTCGACCACCAGGGGGACCACCCGATGACCATGCGCTTCTCGACCTTCCACGTGCCCATCACCCCCGGTCCCGACGCCGATGCCGCGGTGGTCGATGCCCTCATCGAACGCATCTTCATCGCCGACGAGGGCGGGTTCGCCTGTATCTACGGACCCGAGCACCATTTCGACAACTACACGACCTACGGCAACAACTTCATGTTGATGGCCTACCTGGCTCCGCAGATGAAGCAGGCGTACGTCGGCACCTCTCTCGTGGTCGTCCCGATGCACCACCCAGCTCGCCTGGCCGAGCAAGCCAACCTCCTCGACCTGCTCAGCAAGGGCCGGTTCATCCTCGGTATCGGCGGCGGCGGGATCCCCCTCGAGTCGGCCGGCTTCAACCTGCATACCGCCGACCAGTACGACATCCACACCGAGAACTTCGATGTGGTCGTCGACCTCTGGAACAAGAAGCCCGAAGACCCGCCCATCGAGTTCGAGGTGCGCGACCTCTACAAGGGGACGCTCTACCAGCGGATCATGCCCGCGCCCCACCGACCCGACGGCCCTCTGGTGAAGCTGGCCATCACCAGTCCCGATCGCATCGACCGGGCCGCCCGCAATGGCTGGGCCGCGTTCGCCGGTGGGCCGATGGCGCTCATGTACAAGAAGGCGCTGATCGACTGCGGCCACAGCCCCGAGAAGATCGACGAGCTGCTGACCTGGACGTCGGGCACCGCCACCTTGCACGTCGCCGAGACCGACGCCCAGGCCAGGGAGGAGATGCTCGGGCAACTCCGGACCCGCACCGACTGGGTCCAGGGTGAGTACGCGCTCGAGGAGGCCACCGTCAATCAGTGGATGCGGCTCAAGCACGAGGGATTCGGGCGGGCCCCCGCCCGCGACGAGGACCTCCTCGGTCGAGCCATCTACGGCACGCCCGAGACGGTCATCGAGAAGCTGAAGCCGATGGCCGACATGGGCACCCGCGAGGTTTTGCTCATGATGGACAACGGGATCCAGACCCCCGAGCGGATGGCCGAACACAAGCGGTGCATGGAGCTGTTCACCCAAGAGGTCGTCCCGTTCTTCGACGCCTACGAGCCCGACCTCGACCACGGTCGAGCCCTCGTGCGGGAGCAGTTCGAGTCGATGCCCCCGCCGGTGCGCGAGCACATGGGCGACATCGACATTGACGCACTCGCCGAGCTCGTCTGACCACAGATCGGCGGTCGGGCTCTACTCCCCCCTGAGTCAGAGTCCGACCGCCCTCCACACCCTCGGGTCTTCGAGGGTGTCGACCACCAGGTCGGCTTCGAGGTCGAGACCCGGCGACGAAGGCACCCCGATCACGAACAAGCCCGCGGCTCGGGCCGCAGCGACACCCGTGGGCGAGTCCTCGAGAGCCACTGCGGTGTGGGGCGGGGCGCCGAGACTGGCGCAGGCCAGGAGGTAGAGGTCGGGGGCTGGCTTGGCCTCGGTCACGCCTGGGTCGTCGGAGGCGTGCATCGAGTGGAAGTGGTGGCCCAGAGAGGCTCGGGTGATCACCAGCTCGAGGAACGCCCGGGACGAGTTCGAGGCCACCGCCATGGGCCGGGCGGGGTGGCCTCCGAGCGCGTCGAGCAAGTCAGCCGCCCCGGGCATGGGTTGGCAGGGCCAGTCCGCTGCGTGGGCGAAGACCAACTCGACCAGCTCTGCGGCCAGCGCATCGCCCTTCCCAGGCCGATCGAGGACGTCGGCGATGTAGGCGCCGGCCCTGTCCAACGGCCCACCAACGATCGCCGCCTTGTGGACCGGGGTGAACTCGACGCCGTAGCGGGCGAACAACTCGGTCTCGGCCGCGGTCCAGCACGACTCGGTGTCGAGCAGCAGTCCGTCGCAATCGAACACGACAGCCGTCGGAGCCTGGCCCACACCCCAATTCTGGAGTGTTGTGGGGCTCCGAACCCCACCACACTCCAGATTCCAGCCAAACGGGTGCAACCATGGACATCGTGATGGCCCGCATCCCTGCGCGACTCGTGGCCGTCGTACTCGCTCTGGTGCTCATGGCCACAGCCGCGTGCACCAGCCAGTCCCAGCGGCTCGCCGATGGACCCTCCTCCACGGCGGCGCCGGTCACCTACGTGGCGGTCGGAGCGTCGGACTCGGTCGGCGTCGGCACCGACGACCCGACCCTCGACGCATGGCCGGTGGTCCTGACCCGCACCGCTCTGCCCGCCGGTTCGACCCTCGACAACTTCGGGCGCAACGGCGCCACCGTGGCCAGCGCCCTCGATGAACAGCTCGCGCCCGCATTGGCCACCGAACCGACCCTGGTAACGGTCTTCCTGGCCGTGAACGACCTGCGCATCGCCACCTCGGTCGCCACCTACGAGGCCCAACTGAGCCAGCTGGTCGGGGCGCTTCGGCGCGACGGTTCGACTCGGGTCCTGCTGGGCAACCTGCCGCCGGTCGACCACCTGCCGCTCTACCGGTCCCAGGCGGGGACGACGTTTCCCGAGCCGGCCGTGGTCGTCGCCCTGGTCGCCGATTTCAATGAAGCCATCAGCCGGGTGGCCGACGAAACGGGCGCCGAATTGGTCGACCTGCACGCAGTGATGACCGAGGCCATCGCCAATGGCACGGTCGACGGCCTCATCTCCGGCGACGGCTTCCACCCCAGCACCGCGGGCAACGTGGCCATCGCCGACGCCTTCGCCGCAGTGCTCGAGCTCAGCTGAACTAGCGGCGCCCCGCCTAGACGTTGAAGCGGAACTCACAGACGTCGCCGTCGGCCACCTCGTAGTCCTTGCCCTCGATACGGAGCTTGCCGATGTCACGGGCTCCCGACCACGAGCCGATCTCGAGCAACTCGTCCCAGCGCACGACCTCGGCCTTGATGAAGCCCCGCTGGAAGTCGGTGTGGATCACTCCGGCCGCCTCGGGCGCCTTGGCCCCGGCCCGGAAGGTCCAGGCCCGACTCTCCTTCTCGCCAGTGGTGAAGAAGGTCCGCAGCCCGAGCAGCTCGTAGGCGGCCCGGATGAGTCGGGGCAGCGCCCCTTCGTCGAGGCCGTAGCCGGCGAGGAGCTCGGCCCGCTCGTCGTCGTCGAGCTGGGACGCCTCGGCCTCGAGTTGCACGCACACCGGGAGCACCGCCGCCCCCGACCCGAACGCCTCGGCCACCGGAGCCGCCAACTCTTCGGCCCGTTCGAGATCGTCTTCGCCGATGTTGACCACGACCAGCACCGGCTTGTTGGTCAGGAGGAACCAGGGCGCCAGCAAGCTCCGCTGCTCGGCGGTGAGCGTCGACCGGTAGAGCGGCGTGCCCTCGGCTAGGGCGGCCATTGCAGCATCGAGGGCGTCGACCTCGGCCAGCAGGCTCTTGTCGAGCTTGGCCAACTTCCGTTGGCGTTCGACCCGCCCCTCGACGGCGGCCAAGTCGGCCAGGGCCAACTCGGTCTCGACCACGGCCAGGTGTTCGAGGGGGTCGGTGGGGCCCATCACGTCGGCGTCGGCGAAGGCCCGCAACACGAACACGATGGCGTCGACTTCACGGATATGAGCCAGGAACCGGTTGCCCAACCCCTCGCCCTGGTTGGCCCCCTCGACCAGTCCGCCGATGTCGACGAACTCGACGGTGGCCGGAACCACCTTGGCGCTCTTGGACAGCTCGGCCAGGCGAGTCAGGCGCTCGTCGGGGACCACGGCGACGCCCACGTTTGGGTCGACGGTCGCAAAGGGATAGGCCGCGGCCAACGCGGATCCCCCCGACAGTGCGTTGAACAGCGAGCTCTTGCCGGCATTGGGCAACCCGACGAACCCGAAGCGCTCCATGGTCAGCCCTCAGTCCTTCGGTGTGTAGCGGAACTTCCACACGGCCATGACCGCCCCGAACATGCCCCACAAGACCAGGACGAACAGGCTCCAGGGAGAGAATCCCAGACCGGTCGCCGACGGGTCGAACGCCGCGAGCATGGCGTTGAAGAGGTGGCGCACCGGGAAGAGGGCGGCCACGTTGAGCAGCCACTCCGTCTTCTGCAACTCGGATTCGGGGATGAAGATCCCCGAGATGAAGTAGAGCGGCAGCAGGATGCCATTGGTGACCGCGGCAGCGGCATCTTCGTTCGGGATGATCAGGGTCATGGCGAACCCGAGGCTGCAACCCGCGGCCGCCCCCACGATCAGGGTCACGATCACCGCCGGCATCGTGGTGGTGGGAATGGCCACGCCGTAGACCACCGCGCCGATGCCCAGCACGATCACCATCAACATGAGCGCCACGATCACCCGAGTGACGACCTGGCCGGCGAGGAACACCCACCTAGGCAGCGGCGTCGCTTCCACCCGTTTGAGGATGCCCCGGTCCCGGGCCACCACGAGCGAGAACGACAGGCTCACGACCGTCGCCGAGATGATCGACAGCGACAAGATGCTGGGCACGTAATAGGTGGCGCCGTTGATGATCGTGTCACCGACCTCGATTTCGGCGTTGCCGAAGATCGTGGTGAAGAGGAACAGGAAGATGAGCGGCAGCAGGAACGTGAAGAAGACCGACGCCGGGTTGCGGAAGAAGATCCGGAGGTCGGAACGAGTCTGGTGAAGGACGAGGCGCCCGGTGGCGGTCGCCGAGGTGCTCACGTGGTCACCACCTCGCCGGTGAGCTCGAGGTAGATGTCTTCCAGCGTCGGCCGGCGGGCTTCGATCCCCACCAGCTCCACGCCTGCTTGCTGGGCCCACCCGCACAGCAGGGCGAGATCGGCGACCGGCGTGCGGGTCCCGATGGTGTGGAACCCTTCGGCGTCGACCACGGCGCGGGGGCCGAGCGCCTCGGGCAGCGTCGCTCCGGGGGACAGCCCGAACCGGATCGTGGTGATCTGCAGCGCATCGCCGCCGATCTCCGCCGGGGGCCCTTCGGCCACGATCCGGCCCCCCTGGATGATGGCCACCCGGTCGGCCAGCGACTGAGCCTCGTCGAGGTAGTGGGTGGTGAGGAACACGGTCTTCCCCAGTTCCTTGAGGCCCTCGATCATGGCCCACGCCTCGCGACGGGCGGCCGGATCGAACCCGGTGGTGGGCTCGTCGAGGAAGAGAAGGTCGGGGTTGCCGACGAGGGCCAGGGCCACATCGAGGCGTCGGCGCTGGCCACCAGAGAGGCGCCGGGCTCGCCGATCGCCGGCTTCGGTCAGCCCGACCACGTCGAGAACGTGCTCGACGTCGAGGGGCGCCTCGTAGTACCCGGCAAAGAGCCGGACCAGCTCACGAGCGGTGAGCTCGCGCTGCACGTCGCCACTCTGGAGAACCACCCCGACCCTCGACCGCCAGGCCAGGTCGGGCTGGCTGGGGTCGGTGCCCAACACGACAACCTCTCCGGCGTCGCGCTCTCGGTAGCCCTCGAGGATCTCGACCGTGGTCGTCTTTCCGGCTCCGTTGGGGCCGAGGAAGGCGAACACTTCGCCCGTCTCGACGGTCAGGTCGATGCCCCGGACCGCCTCGAGCTTGCCGTAGGACTTGCGCAGGCCCCGCACGAAGATGGCCGGCCCAGACACGTCGGCGGAGACTAACGGGTCGCCCCGGGGCGACGACCTTTCACCCCGATCGGGCGATGCCACCGCCTCGGTCAGCGCCATAGGTTCACCTGGCGGTCATGTTGGGTCCATTGGGACGTCGGGACCGAGATCACCAGGAGAGGGGCGATGGCCGACACCACCACGACGCCTGGGGCCCGGCGTCGGCTCCCGATCCTCCAAGGGGTCCTCCCCATCGACCGGAGAACGATCTCCGTCGAGGTCTTGGCGGGGGTGACCCTGGCCGCGCTGGCCATCCCCGAGGTCATGGGCTACACGACGATCGCCGGCATGCCCGTGATCACCGGCCTCTACACGATCCTCCTGCCGATGCTGGCCTTTGCCGTGTTCGGCTCGTCCCGCCACCTCGTGGTGGGCGCCGATTCCGCCACCGCCGCAGTGATGGCCGCCGGTCTGGCCGGCATGGCTGCGTCGGGGTCGAGCGAATACGTCGCTCTCGCCGGTCTCTTGGCGATCATGGCCGCCTGCTTCTTGATCGTGGCCCGGCTGGTCAAACTGGGCTTCCTCGCCGACTTCCTTTCCCGAACCGTCCTCGTCGGCTTCCTCACCGGGGTCGGCATTCAGGTCGCGGCCGGTCAGGTCGGTGGGATGCTCGGTATCCCCGAAGGGACGGGCATCACCGTCGCCGGCCACGAGTTCACCAACACCATCGCCAAGCTCCTCAGCACCCTCCAGAACCTCAGCGACACCAGCATGACCACGCTGGCCGTGTCGGCCGGGGTGCTCCTCGTGATCCTCGGGTCCAAGGTGGTGACCGACAAGGTGCCGGGGGCGCTCATCGCCGTGATCGGCGCCATCGTCATCAGTTGGCAGCTCGATCTGGTGTCCCATGGCGTGGCCACGCTCGGCAAGGTGCCGGGCGGCCTGCCCAGCCTCGGTGTCCCCGAGGTGACCTGGTCTGACATCCCGTCGCTCCTCGGCACCGCGGCGTCGATCTTCGTGCTGATCCTGGCCCAGAGCGCGGCGACGTCACGGGCCTATGCGGCGAAGTTCAACGAGAAGTTCGACGAGAACCTCGACCTGGTCGGACTGGGTGCCGCCAACCTGTTGGCCGGCGTCTCGGGAACCTTCGTGGTCAACGGCAGTCCGACCAAGACGCAGATGGTCGACAGCGCCGGCGGTCGCAGCCAACTGGCCCAGATCACCACCGGCGTGATCGTCGCGGTCGTGCTCCTCTTCCTCACCGTCCCCCTTCAGTACTTACCCAAGGCGGTGCTGGCCTCGGTGGTCTTCCTGATCGGCGTCGAGCTGGTCGACATCCCGGGCATGGCCAAGATCCTTCGCGTCCGCCCCGACGAGTTCGTGGTCGCCACCCTCACGGCCGTCACCGTCGTGTTGGTGGGCGTCGAGCAGGGCATCGTGTTGGCCATCGTGCTGTCGCTGATCGACCACCTGCAACGCTCCTACCGTCCGGCCACCGCCGTGCTCACGCCGACCGCGGACTCCTCGGTCTGGCACGGCACGCCGGTTTCACCCGACGCCCGCAGCGTCCCGGGCCTGATCGTCTACCGGTTCTCCTCCGGCCTCTACTACGCCAACGCCAACCACCTCTTCGAAGAGATCACCGGCTTCCTCCCCGCCACGCCCGACCGTCCCCTCTCGTGGCTGTGCCTCGACTGTGCGGCGATCGCCGACATCGACTACTCAGGCGGGCAGACACTCCGCCAACTGCAGGGTGAGCTCGACGAGCATGGTGTGCGATTCGTGGTTGCCGAGGCGACGGAGGTGGTGGTGGCCGAACTCGAACGGTACGGCCTCACCGATCTGCTCGGGCCGGGCGCCGTGTTCCCCTCGGTCACCGACGCGGTCAGCGCCTTTCAGGCCGAGTCGACCAGCACCCGGCCAGCCGACGACGGAGTCGAAACCAGCCCAGACGAGGAGCGGACATGACCGATCTGGCCCACGACGAGAACGACGACCAGGGCCGGCCGACACATGTCGAGCACCCCACCGTCGACGAACGCCGGGCCCGGGGCAAGGTCGCCCGTCGAGTCTCGCCCCGAACCAACCACGCGGCGTGGACCGCGCCCGCCGGCCGCGACGCGATCGCCGTGCTCGAAGCCCAGGCCCCGACCCGGGTCGCCGAGCTGGTGCCCATCCGCTACGGCCGCATGGCCGCCAACCCGTTCGCCTTCTACCGAGGCGCGGCGGCGATCATGGCCGCCGACATCGCCGCGTCGACCCCGCGCACCCACCTCGACGTGCAGCTCTGCGGCGACGCCCACCTGGCCAACTTCGGGGGGTTCGCCTCGCCCGAACGCTCCTTCGTGTTCGACATCAACGACTTCGACGAGACCCACCGAGGACCGTTCGAATGGGATCTCAAGCGCTTGGCCGCCAGCATCGAGATCGCCGCCCGAAGCCGGGGCTTCGACGCCGCGATCGCCCGAACGGCAGTGCTCAAGAGCGTGCGCCACTATCGCGAGTCGATGCGGACGTTCGCGTCGATGCGGAATCTCGACCTGTGGTACGTCCGCCTCGACGTCGACGGCATCCGGGCCCGATGGGGCTCCGATCTCGGCGCGAAAGCCATGAAGACCTTCGAGCGTGGGGTGGTCAAGGCCGAATCGAAGGATCGGCTCAAGGCCATGGCCAAGCTCACCACTCTGGTCGACGGTGAACTGCGGTTCCTCAGCGATCCTCCGCTGCTCGTCCCGGTGGAGGAGCTCTTCGCCGAGCTCGATCCGGCGGCGGTCCACGCTGGGATCCAGACCGCCTACCACGGGTACCGGCGCTCGCTGGCGGGCGACCGTCGCCATCTGCTCGAGGGCTACCGCATGGTCGATCTGGCTCGCAAGGTCGTCGGCGTGGGCAGCGTGGGGACCAGGGCGTGGGTGTTGCTGCTCGTCGGCCGGGACGAGGGTGACCCGCTGTTCCTCCAGGTCAAGGAGGCCGAGGCATCGGTCCTCGAGCCCTTCTCGACCAAGAGTGGCTTTGCCAACCATGGCCAGCGAGTGGTCGAGGGTCAGCGCCTGATGCAGGCCGCGAGCGACATCTTCCTCGGTTGGCAGCGCACCGATGGCGTCGATGGCCGCCCCCACGACTACTACATGCGCCAGCTCTGGGACTGGAAGGCGTCGGTCAACCTCGAGGTCATCGCGCCCGAGATCCTTGGCATCTACGCCGAGATGTGCGCATGGACCCTGGCTCGGGCCCACGCCCGTTCGGGTGACCCGATCGCCATCAGCTCGTACCTGGGCGCCAGTGACACGTTCGACAACGCCATCGCGGAGTTCGCGGTCGCCTACGCCGACCAGAACGACCGCGACCATCGGGCCCTGACCGATTCCATCACCGCGGGCCGAATCGATGCCACCTTGGGCGTGTAGCCCACAGTGGGTGATGCCGTCACGATGCCCGGGTGCTTGGCTGGGTGCGCACTGCCCTTGCCCGCCCGTTCGCCGGGTGGGTCCTGCGACCGAACGAGGAGACCTCGATGGGAATGATGATGCGCCGTCGTCGCCCGATTGCCCGGATGGCTGTCGGAGCCGCTGTGGCCGGCACCGCCTACCACGCCGGCAAGGCCAACGCCCAACAGGACCAGATCAACGATCAGGCCCAGGATGCCTACGCCGCTACTCAGGCCCAGCAGTACGCCCCACCGCCGCCCGCCGCGCCCTACACGTCGGAGCCTACGGCCGCCCCCGTCGTCGACGAGCAGACGGCCCAGCTGCAGAACCTGGCCCAGCTCCACACCTCGGGTGTCCTGACCGACGAAGAGTTCAGCGCGGCCAAAGCCAAGCTGCTCGGCATCTGACCGCCTCGCTCGAACCGGAGACCCCCGTGCCTACATCCCATGAAGCCGTGTTCCTGCTCGCCATCGAGGCGGCCGTGGTCGGCGATCCCATCACCGTCGAAGAGATTTTCACCGAAGACGTCGTCGCCTGGTCGCCGATCCTGTCGGCTGGATCCCGTGACGAGCTGGCGCTGGCCTACGCCGAGCGCGACAACTCGCTGTCGAACATCGAGTTCGCTGTCGACGCCCTCGACGTCATCGGCGACAAGGTGATCGCCGAGTGGCGTCTCGCGGCCGACCACACCGGCCCGATCGTGTTCGACGAGGACGTCGTGGTCGAAGCGACCGGTCGGCGGATCATCCTGGCCGGGGCGTCCTTCGCCGAGTTCCGGGGCGAGCAGATCTCGGCCATGCGAACCTACTTCGACGACGCCGCCCTCATCGAGCAGCTCCTCATCGAGGACTGACCTGGCTGTCGACGCCCACCCCGACCCCGAGGACATCGCGTTCCTCGAAGCTCGGGTCGGCGAGACGACCAGCGCCATCACCGGCTTCGGCGAACCGGCCGAGCTGGCCATCATCGAACGTGACGACGCCGGCGCCATCCGCGCCGGCGTCTTCGCGTGGACCTGGGGTGGGTGCTGCGAGATCCAGCACATCTGGGTCGACGAGTCCTGGCGAGGTCGAGGCGTGGGCCGGCGACTCGTCGCCGAAGTCGAAGCCGAAGCACTCCGCCGGGGCTGTGGGCAGGCCGTGGTGTTCACCCATGCTGCGGTCGGCGGTGCGGTCTTCCGGGCCTGGGGGTACCGGGTCGTGGCTCGCCTCGAGGACTACCCAGTCGGCGACAGCGCCCTCTGGTTGGCCAAGCGACTGAGATGACATGGAGCCACCCCGGTAGCGTGTCGACCCCATGTCCAAGCGCACCAGCAAGCACAAGATGAAGGCCCGCAAGTCCAAGGCCAACCACGGCACCAAGCCCAACGCCGGTCGCGGCTGATCTTCGGGGCCCACCGACGATGACCGTCGAGGTCGTCCACGGCGTCGAAGTCTCCGACCCGTTTCGGTGGCTCGAAGACGGCGCCGACCCTGCCGTCGAGGCCTGGACCCGAGCCCGCGACGACGAAGCCCGACAACACCTCGACGGGTTGGGCACCCGATCGACCCTGCGAGACCGGTTCGACGAGCTTCTTCGGGTCCCGGTCACCCGGGCCCCCCAGGTCGCCGGACCGTGGCTGTTCACCCTCGACCGGACCGGTGACGCCGACCAACCTGTGCTGAGGGTGCGGCCGATCATCGACCCCGGCGCCATCCCTCGGGTGTTGGTCGATCCGGCGGCTGGGGTCGCCGACGCCACCGTGGCCCTCGACTGGTACCACCCGTCGCCCGACGGCGCCCTGGTGGCCTTCGGTACCTCCGAGGGCGGCGACGAGCAGAGCTCGCTACGCATCGTCGAGGTCGGCACCGGTGAGCTCCTCGACGACGTGATCGCCCGGACCCGAGCCGCGTCCGTGGCCTGGCTGCCCGACGCGTCGGCGTTCGGTTACACCCGCTACCCCGACCCGGCCGAGGTGGGCGCCGACGAGGCCAACTATCACCGGGCGCTGTGGTGGCACGTGGTGGGCTCGGACCCCACGGGCGACGAACTCCTCTTCGGCGACGACGACATGGGAGACGACCGGTCCGCCTGGCCCGACGTATCGGCCAGCCGCGACGGCCGGTGGCTGGTGATCCATGTTTCTCGGGGCTGGAGCCGCACCGACGTTCACCTGATCGACCGGCACTCAGGCATCCGAACGACGGTCATCGAGGGCGTCGACGCCCGCACTGGCGTCGAGGTGGTGGGCGACCGGCTGCTGGGCACCACCACCCTCGACGCCCCCAAGGGTCGAGTGATCTCGGCGCCACTCACCGACCCGGCGGCCTGGACCACGGAAATCCCCGAGGGCGACACGGTGCTCGAGGGTGTCGTCGTCGCCGGCCAGTGGCTGCTCGTCGCCACCTCGGAGGTGGGCGTGAGCCACCTGCAGCGGGCCCCCTTCGACCCAGCCACGACGACGGTGGGCGACCTCGAAGCGGTAGAGCTTCCGGCGGTCGGCACCTTGGGGGGCATCGATGCCGACCCGGCCCGAGCCGAGGCGTTCCTCGCCTTCGAGTCGGTGGCCCAGCCGTCCTCGCTGTGGCGCTGGACGCCAGAGAGTGGGGTGACGCCATGGGGGCCACTGACCGCTGGACTTTCCGATCCGTACGTGGTCGAGCAAGCCACCTACCCGTCGACCGACGGGGTCGAGATCCCCATGTTCTGGGTGCGCCGGGCCGACGTCACGCCCTCGGCGGAGACGCCGGTGGTGCTGGCCGGATACGGCGGCTTCGCCGTCGCCTACGGGCCCTCCTACAGCCCGCTGGCCGCAGTGGTCGCCGACGCCGGAGGCCTGTTCGCCGTGGCCGGCATCCGGGGCGGGTCCGAACACGGCGAGGAGTGGCATCTGGCCGGCACGCGAGCCAACAAGCAACAGGTGTTCGAAGACTTCTGCGCCGGGGCCGACTGGTTGGTGGACCAGGGAATGACCAGCCGTGACCGACTGGCCATTCGAGGGGGCTCGAACGGCGGCTTGCTGGTGGCGGCCTGCCTCACCCAACGGCCGGACTTGTGCCGGGCCGTGCACTGCGCCGTGCCCCTCACCGACATGGTGCGCTACCACCGCTTCCTCATCGCCCGGCTGTGGATCCCCGAATACGGCGACCCCGACCAGCCCGACGACTTCGCTTGGCTCCATGCCTATTCGCCCTATCACCACCTCGTCGACGGCACCTGCTACCCAGCCGTGCTGGTCACCACGGCCGAGGGTGACAGCCGGGTCGATCCGGCCCATGCCCGCAAGTTCGCCGCCCGCCTGGCCGAGGCCACGACCTGCGCCCAGGATCGCCCCGTTTTGTTGCGTACCGAGACGAGGGCCGGCCACGGCGCCGGCAAGCCGGTGTCCAAACAGGCCGACGAGCTGGCCGACGTGGCCGCCTTCCTCTTCGACCAGCTCGGGGTCACACTCGAGGGGTGAGCCGGGTCAGAAGGCGGGCTTGGACTTGGTGGCGATCCCGACGGCCGGTGCGCTGAGCGAGCCCGCCGCCGATCCGTAGAACTGGGCGTCGCCGTAGGCGAAGATCCCGCCGTCGGCCGCGACCAGCCAGTAGCCCTGCCCGGTGGTGGTGGCCGAAACCCCGACGATCGGGCTGTTGAGGGTGATACCACCGGTCGAGCCGAAGAACTCGGCGTCGCCATAGGAGAAGATTCCTCCGTCGCTGGCCACCAACCAATAGCCGTCACCGGTCGGGGTCGACGCCATCCCCACCACGGGCCGGTTGAGAGCGATCGAGCCGGTCGACCCGAAGAACTCGGCGTCGCCATAGGAGAAGATCCCGCCGTCGCTGGCTACCAACCAGTAGCCCAGGCCCGTGGGGGTCGACGCCATGCCCACGATCGGCCGGTTCAACGCGATCGACCCGGTCGACCCGTAGAACTCGGCGTCGCCATAGGAGAAGATCCCACCGTCGCTGGCCACCAACCAATAGCCGTTGCCGGTCGGGGTCGACGCCATGCCCACGATCGGCCGGTTCAAGGCAATCGACCCGGTCGACCCGTAGAACTGCGCGTTGCCGAACGAGAAGATGCCGCCGTCACTGGCCACCAGCCAGTACCCGAAGCCGGCTGGCGTCGAGGCCATACCCACGATCGGCCGGTTGAGGGGGTAGCCACCGACCGAACCGAAGAACAGGGCGTCGCCGTAGTTGAACACGCCACCGTCGGTGGAGACCACGTAGTAGCCCTTGGCCTCCCCGACGTACGCCCCCGACGACGCCGACTCGGGACCATCGCCTGCCGCGTTTCGAGCCCGGACGGTGAACGTGTAGCTCACACCCACGGTGTAGACGGTGATCTCCAACCGCTGCGGGGTGGCCGGGACGTCGAACTGGTAGTTGCCGGGAGAGACCGTGACCGTGTAGCCGGTGATGGCGCTGCCGTTGTCGGCCGGCGCAGTCCAGATCACGGTGACCGTGCTGCTCGTTTCGTCCGCGATGGCCGTCACGCCGGTGGGCGCCGCGGGCGGGGCCGCCGGGGTCGCCGACGCCGACGGGGCCGACTCGGGACCGGTGCCACCGCCGTTGGTCGCCCTGACCGTGAAGGTGTAGGCGGTGCCGGGGGCGAGACCGGGGAACTGGGCGGTCAGGACATTGCCGACCGACACCGTCGCTCCACCGGGCGTCGCCGTCACGGTGTAGCCGGTGATGGCCGCGCTGCCTGCCGGACTCGGCGCAGTCCAGGTGACCGTGGCGGTGGTCGAGTTCACCGGGATGGAAACCGCCACATTGCCCGGCGCGGCCGGGACCAACGTCAAGAGGTTGGAGTTGGCGCCCGAACTCTCTCCGATGGCGTTCACGGCCTTGACGGTGAAGGTGTAGCTGCTTCCGGCGGTGAGCCCGCTCACCGTCGCCGTGGTCCCGTCGACCACCACGGTCCCCCCACCAGTGACGGTGTACTCAGTGATCGGGCTGCCACCGTTGGACGCTGGCGCGGTCCACGACAGCGATGCCCCGGTGGCGCCGTTGGCGGTGGCGGTCACCCCGGTGGGGTTCCCAGGCGCGGACGTGGAGTTGGTGGTCACGCTGTCGGACGCGCCAGTGCCAAGGCCGTTCGCGTTCTCGGCCCGCACCGTGAAGGTGTACAGGGTGCCCGGGGTGAGCCCGGTGATGGCCGCGGTCGTGCCGGTGACCACCACAGCACCCCCACCGGTGACGGTGTAGCCGGTGATCGGGCTGCCACCGTTGGACGCCGGTGCGGTCCAGGACAGCGATGCCGTGGTGAAGCCAGCGCCGGTCAAGGTGGCGTCAACCCCGGTCGGAGCCCCGGGCACCGTCGATGACGTGGTGATCTGGTTCGACGCAGCCCCCGGGCCTTCGTCGACCGCGTTCACGGCCGCGACCGTGAACGTGTATGACGTGTTGGCGGTGAGCCCGGTGATCGTCGCCGAGGTCCCGGTCACGTCGGCCGTGCCCCCTCCCGTCACCGTGTAGGAAGTGATGGGAGACCCACCGTTAGAAGCCGGAGCCGTCCACGACACCGTCGCCGTGGTCTGGCCCGTCGCCGTCGCCGTCACGCTCGTCGGTGCTCCGGGCGCTGTGGCGGGATCGGTGGTGATCGGGTTCGAGTCGGCCCCAGGGCCGGGACCGTCGATGTTGATGGCACTGACCGTGAAGGTGTAGGAGGTGCCTCCCGTGAGGCCGGTGATCGTGGCCGAGGTCCCGGTCACGTCCGCCGTTCCGCCGCCGGTGACGGAGTAGGTGGTGATCGGCGATCCCCCGTCGTCGACCGGTGCTGTCCAGGTGACCGAGGCCGTCGTAATCCCGGTGGCGATGGCAGTGACGCCGGTCGGGGCGCCGGGGGGGGCGGCGGCGGCCCAGGGGGCGCCAATGAGGGAGGCGGAGATCAGGACGACTACGGCGAGCAGGGCCCGGGAAATGCGTTTCATGAAACCTCTTGGAATCTCAGAAGGACCGACCTTCTAGCGAAACGATCAGGCGATCACCAACGCCGAGACTCCCTCGCCTCCCGAATGAAGTAGGTGCCGTTGACCACTGCGACGATCAGCAGCACAAACGCCAGCACGGCCACAGTGCTCGACGGGATGACCCGAGAGAGCAGACCCGGCTTGCCTTCGCCGCTCGTGCTGGAGGCCAGGGCCACCGCAGTGGTCGTCGAGGTCGTGGTCGGAGCGGCAGTGGTGACCGTCGTCGATGCGGGTACCACCGTCGTCACGGTGGTGGTCGGTGCGGGCGCCACCGTGGTGGTCGTTGCCGCTCGGACCGTAGTGGTCGTGCGGGGCCGGGTCGTGGTGGTCGCCAACGGCGTAGGGGCGGGATCTGCGGGAGCCGGTGCCGTCGTGGGAGCTGTGGTGGGGGCCGTAGTTGGCGCCGTGGTGGGGGCCGTCGTGGGTACCGGCGGAGGTGTCTCGCACTCGGGCTGGGGGATGCAGGCAGCACCTACGCCGGAGACGCCCAGTGACATGGTCAGACCGAGTGCGCCGAGGGTCGCACACAGGACGACGACCGCCTTGCGGCGGCGCTGCCGGCGGACGGCATCCTCACGGATTGTGTGCGAGTCAGCGCGTTGGGTAGGCATAGCTCCGCCCAAAAGGCTACTGACCCATCGGGCCGGTTGGAAGGGCGACGCCGGAGACGAACCGCGTAGCCTTCGCCACCCATGCTCGACCACGTCTTCACCGACGCCATCGGCGCGCTGCGCGACGCTCTGGAGAACGCCCTCCTCGAACGTCAGGCCTTCGAGGAGCGATTCCAGATCGACGTCCTCCTCGGCGACGTCACTTGGGAAACCAGCTACGGCGTCCCCGGCGAAGGATCACCGCCCCGGGTCCGGGCCGACATCACCCTCGACTGGCCCACCTGGGCCCAGACCGCCTACCGCAGCTGGTACATCGGCGAGCCCTTCGAGGACCCGCCCGAGGTGATCGTTGAGGTCACCCTGCGCATCCAACGCCTGGCCGCCCGCCCCGAACCCGAGACCGTCCTGCGCGTCCTGCCCGAGGCCAGCCCCACCATCGGCGACGAGCAACTCGAACGGTCGCTGCCCACCATCGAGCAAGTCTTCGGCCCCGACCTCGACTCGAGCGAGTTCGCCATCGAGGTCTCCTACGAGGGCACGCTGCCCCTCGACGAGAGCACGCTGGCCGACGGATCGGTCCTCGACGAACGCTTCCGGGACATGGGCGGCTGGGTGGCGTCGACGCTCGTGCGCCTGGGCGACCTCGAGTTCGACTTCCTCCCCCCCGACGCCGAGCTCGACGAGATGAGCTGAGCCGAGCCGAGCGACACTCAGTCGTTCTTCGGCGGATCGACCGCCGTTGAGGTGGTGGATCCGCCATAGAACGAGAGCAGGGGCGAGCGGGGGCTCAGCCCAACAGGGGGGCGACCAGCTGGGCCAGCGACGTCTCGGGACGGGCCCCGACGTGGCCGATGACCTCGGCCGCGGCCATCGCTCCCAGCCGCCCGCAGGTCTCGAGATCGCGACCCGAAGTGAGACCGAAGAGGAACCCGGCGGCGAAGAGGTCGCCCGCACCGGTCGTGTCGACCACCCGATCGACCGGGACGGCTGGAATGTGGATCGCTCCGGCGGACGAGGCGATGGTGCACCCAGCGGCGCCTCGGGTCACGGCCACCACCTCGCAGGAGACCGACGCTTCGCGGATGGCGTCGTCGACGTCGTCGGTCTCGAACAGCGCGGTGATCTCGTCGGCGTTGGCAAACACGATGTCGGCGTCCTCTCGGACCATCTCTCGGAACACGTCCCGGAAGCGGTCGACGCAGAAGGAGTCCGACAGGGTGACGGCCACCTTGCGGTCAGCCCTGTGGGCCACCGCGGCGGCCTTGGCGAACGCCTCGGTCGCCGTCGACCCGTCGACCAGGTAACCCTCGAGGTAGGTCACCGCCGCCCGTTCGACGAGCGACTCGTCGACGTCGGCCGCGGACAGGGCGTTGGACTCGCCCAAGTAGGTGCTCATCGAACGCTCGGCGTCGGGGGTGACCACGATGAGACAGCGCCCAGTGGGAAGGCCACCCCTTGCCGGCGCCACCGGGAACTCGACGCCGAGAGCGGTGATGTCGTGGGCGAAGATCTGGCCGAGCACGTCGTCCGCCACCCGCCCGATGAAGCCACCCCGACCGCCCAACGAGGCCAAACCAGCCATGGTGTTGGCCGCCGAACCACCAGACGCCTCGATCCCGGGGCCCATGGCCCGGTACAGCGCTTCGGCCCGTTCGGTGTCGATCAGGGTCATCGACCCCTTCTCGATGCCGTGGGTCACGACGAACGCATCGTCCTGGGCCGAGATGACGTCGACCAGCGCGTTGCCGACGCCGACCACGTGGAGGGGTGTTGACACGGCCGAAGAACGTAGCGGCCGGGGCGCGGTGTGGGGCCCTTGGGCCCATGCTCACAGGCCCGATGCCCTTTCGAGACCCACTCGACGCGCTGTTAGCGTTGACGAACCACCACTCCGTCACAGGGGAGCGAGCGATGACTGCCACCGAGATCCCGGCCAAGGTCGACACCGAGAAGTACCCGCAGCTCAGCGGGTTCGACCATCTCGAATGGTGGGTCGGCAATGCCCGCCACTCGGCCGCCTTCTTCGAATCCACCCTCGGCTTCGAGGTGGTGGGTTACAGCGGCCCCGAAACCGGCCAGCGCGACACGATGTCCTACGCCCTGCGCCAGGGGAACATCCAGTTCGTGGTCACCGGATCGCTGCGCCCCGACGACGCCATCGCCGAGGCGGTGCGTCGCCACGGGGACGGCGTGCGTGACGTCGCCTTCATCGCCGACGATGCGGAAGAGGCCTTCAACCGAGCGGTGGCCAACGGGGCCAAGCCAGTCGACGAGCCGTTCACGCTCGAAGACGCCCAGGGTGTGGTGAAGCGGGCCAGCGTGGCCGCTTACGGCGACACCATTCATTCGTTCATCCAGCGCCAGGACTACGCCGGCGAGTTCCTCCCCCACTTCGAGGCGGTGAACCTTCGCAGCGAGGGCCCAGCGGTCGGCCTGGGCACGATCGACCACGTGGTGGCCAACATCGAGCGGGGCCACCTCGACGAGTGGGTTGGTTACTACCGCGACGTGTTCGGCATGGCCCGCATCCTGCACTTCGACGACGAGCAGATCTCCACCGAGTACTCGGCGCTCATGTCCAGCGTGGTGTCCAACGGCAACCGGATCACCATGCCGATCAACGAGCCGGCCGACGGGCGCAAGAAGAGCCAGATCGAGGAGTACCTCGACTACTACGGCTCGGCCGGCGTCCAGCACGTGGCCATGCTCACCCACGACATCGTGACCGCAGTCAAGGCACTGCGGCGCCGAGGCCTGCGTTTCATGGACATCCAGGACACCTACTACGAAGACGCCAAGGTGCGTATGGCCGATTACGACATCCCCTGGGATGACGCCGAGGCCGAGATGATCCTCGTCGACGAGGACCCGTGGGGCCACCTCCTACAGATCTTCACCGAGAACGTGGCCAGCCGTCCGACCGCCTTCTTCGAGGTCATCGAACGCCACGGAGCCCAGACGTTCGGTGAGGGCAACTTCAAGGCGCTGTTCGAATCGATCGAGCGAGCCCAGGCTCGGCGCGGCAACCTCTAGAACCTGTCTCCACAGGCGGGGGGCGGGCTATCTCGGCCCGCCCCCCGTCGCGTTAGGGTGCGCCCTCCGTCACCCTTCTTGGAGGAATCGAACATGTTGCAGCTCTCCCTGGCCCTCGAACTCGTGCAGGCCACCCTCAAGGCGGCCGAGGCGGCCGAGTTCAAGGCCGCCGTGGTCGTCGTCGACACCGCCGGCAACGTCGTGGCCTCGGCTCGGGCCGACGGTCTGGCCTTCCCCAACTACAACGCCGCCTACCGCAAGGCCCGGACCTCGGGGATCATGGGAGCCCCGACCCACGTACTGGCCGACTTCCTCAACCAGGATCCGCTGATTGCCGCGGCCATGGCCAAGGACCCAGACATCTTCCTGCTGCCCGGCGGCCTGCCCATCGTCGTCGAGGGCGTCCCGGTCGGCGGCCTCGGCGTGGCCGGCGCCCACTACTCCCAGGATCAGGCGGCTGCCGAGGCCGGCCTGGCTTCGATCGCCTGACCATCGCGCCCCGGCCGGTAACGGCTCGAACATCACGACGAACTCGACGAGAGAGCGGGCCCTACGGGGCCCGCTCTGGGTATGCGACGCTGGGGCCCCCTGGCCACCGGGCCGGGTCGACCCAAGGAGTCCGCCATGAGCGACACACCCGCTGACGACGAAGACATCGACTCGGTCGAGGTCATCACCGCCGCCGTGACCGACGACGGCACCTTCATCGAAGACGACCTCGTCGCCCTGCTCGACGAGGAAGGAGATGTCGTCGCCACCGAGGAGACCATCACCATCGCCACCGCCGACGGGGACATCCTCATCGACGAAACACTGTCGGTGGTCGACGAGGACGGAGATCTCGTACCCCTCAGCGAGGAAGTCACCCTCATCGAGATCGGCGACGAGAACTAGGCCGGCGCCGCTCTCTCGTCCGACGGGAGTGGGCCCAGCACCCGGCGCGCCACCGCGAACGCGCTGTTGGCCGCGGGGGCACCGCAGTACACGGCGCTCTGGAGCAGGACCTCGGTCAGCTCCTCACGAGTCACGCCGTTGCGCAACGCCCCCCGCAGGTGCAGTTCCAGCTCCTCGTCTCGACCCAGCGCGACGAGCATGGCCACGGTGATACAGCTCCGGGTCCGGCGGTCGAGACCCGGGCGGGTCCACACCTCACCCCACGCCGCGCGGGTGAGGAAGTCCTGGAAGTCGGCGGTGATCCCGCCGTCGGCCTTGGCGTTGGCCTCGGCTCGCTCGACGTGCTCGTCACCGAGCACGGCTCGACGCACGGCCATCCCGGCGGCTCGGCGCTCGTCATCGGTCATCGTTGTCCTCCCAGATGGGACTGCAGCGCCTGGTCGAACGCCGCCGGCTGTTGCACGTTGGCCAGATGGGCGGCGTCGTCGATGACCACCAGGGTCGATCCCGCCACCCCGCGGTGGATCGCCTCGGCCTGGTCGAGCGGCGTGGCCGGATCGTCGGCCCCGGCGATGACCAACGTCGGCGCAGTGATCGTCGACAGGGCCGAGCGCTGATCCATGTCCCGAATGGCCGCACAGCACGCGACGTAGCCATTGGGGTCGCTGGCCTCGAGCATGGCCGCGATCCGGGCCACCGCGTCGGGGTTGTCCCGTACGAAGCCGGGAGTGAACCAGCGCTGGGTCACTCCGTCGACCAACGAAGCCATGCCGGCGGAGCGCACGAGGGCGATTCGGTCGTCCCAGACCTGAGCTGGTCCAAGGTGAGCTGCAGTGCAGGCCAACACGAGGTGGTCGATCCGTTCGGGAGCGTGGCTGGCCAGCCACATGCCGACCATGCCGCCCATCGACAGCCCGCAGAACGATGCCCGCTCGACGCCAAGCTGATCGAGGAGGTCGAGGACATCGGCGCCGAGGTCGGCCAACGCGTAGGGGCCGGGAGGCACCTCGGAGCGCCCGTGACCACGGTGGTCGTAGCGCAGCACCCGGAAGCGATCACGAAGAGCCGGGATCTGGTCGTCCCACATGGCCGCCGTGGTCCCGATCGAGCTCGACAGCACGACGACCGGTGCATCGGAGGGGCCGATGAGCTCGTGGTGGAGACGAACGGTCACGTCACCGGCTCCGGACGGGGTAGGCGGCGAGCGCTCGCTCGATGAACGCGTCGGCCGAACCGATCCAGTTGGCCGGGTCGAGGGCCCGGTCGATGTCGGGCGCCGAGAGGATGGCGGCGACCTCGGCATCGGCCAGCAATGCAGCCCGAAAGCCTCCGCCGTGGGCCGCGGCCTCTCGGGCGCAGCGCTCGACCAGCGCGTGCGCCGGGCCGGCACCGAGCGCCGGGGCCAGCGCCATCGCCACCGCCTCGCTCACCGCCACACCTCCTCCGGCGTCGAGATTGGCCCGCATGCGGTCGGCGTCGACCTCGAGGCCCTCGAGGGTGTCGGCGATTCGGGCCACCGCACCGGCCCCGAGCGCGAGTAGCTCGCTCAGCGGCTGCCACTCGGCCTGCCAGGCGCCCGCCGCCCGCTCGTGCTCGGCCACCATCGCCGAGAGGAGCACCGACGCCAGCGCCGGAGCCCGCCGAGCGGCTACGTCGACTTCGACGCTGGCCACCTGGTTGCGCTTGTGGGGCATGGCCGACGAGCCCCCTCGACCGCGGGCCGACGGCTCGGACACCTCGGCCACCTCGCTCTGGGCCAGCAGCACGACGTCCTTGGCGATCTTGCCCATTGCGCCGGTCAGTACGGCCACCGCGCTGGCGACCTCGACGATGCGCCCACGAGCCGAGTGCCAGGGCATGGCCGGCTCGGCCAAGTCCAGTTCTCCAGCCAGGGCGCCGAGCACGGCCAGCCCGTCGGGGCCGAGCGAGGCCAATGTTCCGGTCGCCCCCCCGAACTGCACCGCCAGCGACTGGGCCACCACGCGGTCGATCCCGTCTCGAGCGCGGCCAGCCCCCTGGAGCCAGCCCGCGGCGGTGAGCCCGAAGGTCACCGGTGTGGCCTGCTGGAGCAAGGTACGACCGGTCATGAGCGTGCCTCGGTGGCGCTCGGACAGCGCAGCTGCGCCAGCCACGGCCCGTTCGAGGTCGGCTTCGATCAGCGCCAACACCCGACGCATCACCAGCATCGCAGCGGTGTCGAGCACGTCCTGGCTGGTGGCGCCCCAGTGGACCCACCCGGCGGCATCACCGGCGACGGCGGCGCCCAACGCCTTCACCAACGGGACCACCGGGTTGCCGGAATCGACTGCCGCCGCGCCGATGGCGTCGAGGTCGAAGTCCTCCGCTCGGCACACCTCGGTGATGCGCTCCGCCGCCTCGATTGGGATCACTCCGACTGCGGCTTCGGCCCGGGCGAGGGCGGCCTCGACGTCGAGCATGGCCTGGAGCCAGGACCGGTCGGACACCGCAGCCTGGGCCTCGGGCGTCGTGAAGATCGGGGCGAACAGCCCCTCAGACGGCAAAGAAGATCGTCTCCATCTCGCCCTGGAGGTGGATGTCGAACCGCAGGACATCGCCCTCGGCCACCGCCACCAAGGTCGCTCGGCGAGCGGGGGGCACCGACGCCAGGACCGGGTCCGAGGCGTTGGCCTCGATCTCGTCGGGAAAGTAGATGCGGGTCGAGAGCCGAGCCAGCAGTCCTCGGGCGAACACGCTGACACTGAGGTGGGGGGCCTGCGGAGACCCTGACGGCCCGGGCACCGGGCCGGGCTTGAGGGTGGTGAAGTCGAAGCGTCCCCCGGCGTCGGTGGGGACCCGGCCGAACCCGACGAAGGCCGACGGCTCGGGATCATCAGGGTGGGCGTAATGCCCCGCAGGGTCGGCCTGCCAGATCTCGACCAGGGCGTCGATGACCGGCTGGTCGGCGCCGTCGGTGACCTGTCCGGTGATGTGAACGGCGCCCGGCGCGTCCGGGGCAACGAGGAGCCCGCCGTCGGTCCACGGCAACGCGAAGTGGAAGAAGGGCCCGATCGTCTGCGACGGGGTGGGCCGCAACAACTCGGTCACGTCAACCCTCCTGGGACTCGAACGGGGTGGCGTGGCGACCCCGCAGAACGATGTCCCAGCTGAAACCCAGGGCTTCGGCGGGAATGGTGGCGTCGAGGTCGAAGCGTGAGATCAACCGATGCCGATCGCCGTCGTCGGGCACCGAGTTGTAGATCGGGTCGTACGGGAAGAGGGGGTCGTCGGGGAAGTACATCTGGGTTACCAGGCGGGACACGAAGGCGGTCCCGAACAACGAGAAATGCACGTGGGCGGGGCGCCAGGCGTTGGGATGGTTCTGCCAGGTGTAAGCCCCGGGCTTGACGGTGACGAAGCGGTAGCGCCCGTCGTCGTCGGTCACGCAGCGACCGGCACCGGAGAAGTTGGGGTCGAGTGCGGCCGAGGTGTCGTCGACCGGATGGCGGTACTTCCCGCCGGCGTTGGCCTGCCAGATCTCGACCAGTTGGCCCCGCACCGGGCGACCGTCACCGTCGAGCACCCGACCGGTGAGGATGATCCGCTGGCCGATGGGATCCCCGCCATGCTGCGCGGTGAGGTCGTGGTCGAGGGGGCCGACCCGCTCGTGGCCGAAGACCGGTCCAGTGATCTCCGAGAGGGACTGGGCCAGCGGCACGAGGGGGCGCTTGGGACCGCGCAACCCGGTCGATCGATAGAGCGGATAGTCGTTGGGCGGGTCGACCTCGATCCGGGGGTACGGCGCCGAGTTCATGTCATCCGGTCCCTTCCTGCGGGTCAGGAGCCCTGGAACAGGCCGAGGTCCTCGAGTGGTTCGTCTCGCAGCTGGTCGAGCTGATCGGCGTGCTCTTCGAGATGACCGACGACGAACTCGTCGAGCATCCTGTGCAGGTCCATGTCACCCAGACTCTGGTGGCGACCGACCCGGCCCCAGTCCTCGTCGGTCGCAGTGTCGGCCAGCCACGCTCTCCATTGGGCCATGCCCGCCTCGCACAGGGCGAAATTCTCGGTCGGATCGAGGTCCCGACGTTCGGCGATGGCTGCGATCCGGCCCGGGTTGGACTTGATCCGCCCGAAGGGCACCGGCTCGTCGGACCCGGCGGCCACGACCACGTCGACGATCTCGCCGTACCAATACGGCAGGATCTCGGCCAGGTGGGACCAGACCTGCCCGGCGTCCCACTGCTCGCCGGTTTTGGCGTCGGGTCGGGTGTAACCCGCTGGTGATCCGAGGGCCAGATGGTGGCGGAGGCGACCCTCGACGACGTCGAAGCGATCGAGCATCTCCTCGCGCCGGGCCGCGGGCGAGGACTCAGAAGAGCTGGACATGGGGCCGCACCCTACCGTCACGGTCTCGCTCAAGAATCGGACAGACATGGCCGACATTGATGAGAACTTGGGCCGCCTCCGTACGCCCGGCCCGAAGGAGCAGCATGGAAGAGGAGAAGCCAGCCCCATCCCAAGCAGCAATGGCCGCGGCCTTCGCCGCCCGGAGCCTGCTCGTGCAGCTCCTCGCGATCGGTGTGGCGCTCGGTTCGGCCATCCTCCTCGGCGGCGGCACATGGGCCGTCTCACAGATCGTTTGGGTCGTGGCGGTGTTCTCGGTGGCGTCATCGGTGCTCCAGACCGTGTTGGTCACCCGTCCGGTCCAGGTCACGATCAGTCAGCAGGAGGCCCTGGTGGCGGCTCGCGAAGCTGACCTCTTGGGCCAAGCCCGCCGCCAGAAGCTCGACAGCCGTCTGTCGCGAGCCCTCGAGATGGCCGACGTCGAAGAGGACGCCCTCGACGTGGTCACCCGAGCAATGCAGAGCGTGACCGACGCCCCAGCCGAGCTCTTGCTGGCTGACTCGAGCAAGGCCCATCTGGTTCGGGCGGCGCAGTCAGGGCCCGACGGGATCGGCCCGGGCTGCGGGGTGGCGTCGCCGTCCAACTGCGCCGCGGTCAGACGGGGCCAAACGATGAGCTTCGCCAGCTCGGACGATCTCGATGCCTGCCCCCATCTCCGCGCCCGTCCCACCGGAGCGTGCTCGGCGGCCTGCGTGCCGGTCACCATCTTGGGCCAGGCGGTCGGCGTGCTCCACACCACCGCAGCCGACCACGCCCCACCCGATCAGCGAACGGTCGGAGACCTCGAGACCGTGGCCACCCAGCTCAGCGCCCGGGTGGGCATGATCCGCGCCTTGGCCCGCTCGGAGGTCCAAGCGTCGACCGACCCCTTGACCGGTCTGCTGAACCGGCGCAGCCTCGACGACCAGATCGGGCGAATCGCCGGCGGGGACCGGGCCTATGCGGTGGTCATGGTCGACCTCGACCACTTCAAGGGCCTGAACGACGCCCACGGCCACGACACGGGAGACCGTTCGTTGCGCATCTTCGCCGCCACCCTTCGTAACGCCGTTCGCCCCGGCGACCTGGTTTCTCGCCACGGTGGTGAGGAGTTCCTCGTGGTGTTCCCCGACACCGACGCCGACGCCGCTGCGGCCGTGGCCGAACGGGTGCGGGAGGCGTTGGCGCTCGCCCTCACCGACGGGGCCCACCCAACCTTCACCGCCAGTTTCGGGGTCGCTGACCACCGGGTGGGCCGCACCTTTGCCGATGTCGTGGCCGCGGCCGACGCCGCCCTGCTCACGGCCAAGCGCGACGGCCGAAACCGAGTGGTCCTGGCCCCCCACCTCGCCGCCGTCGATCATCAGGTCGGACCTCTCCAGCGGGCCTGGTAAACTCGGAGCTGTTATGTCGTCGTCACGAGTCTGCGTCCACCTCCTCCTCATGTAGGCGAGCAGCCCATACCGCTGCTCGCCCAGCCTCCTGAGCCTCACCGGCCAGGAGGTTTCGTGCTTTTCCGGCCTACCCGCTCCGCACCGAAGGACCCAGCCATGCCTCCCGAACCGGTCACCCCAGCCTCGATGCCATTCGAGAAGTACCGGTCCTATGAGTTCGCCCAGCCACTGGCCGACCGGACCTGGCCGGACGCGGCCATATCGCACGCGCCGCTCTGGTGCTCGGTCGACCTCCGAGACGGCAACCAGGCCCTGATCGACCCGATGGACCCGGTCCGTAAGCGCCGCATGTTCGACACCCTCGTGGCGATGGGCTTCAAGGAGATCGAGGTTGGCTTCCCCTCGGCATCCCAGCCCGACTTCGACTTCTGCCGGAGCCTGGTCGACGACGACCTGGTGCCCGACGACGTCTGGATCCAAGTGCTGGTCCAGTGTCGGCCTGAGCTGATCGACCGCACGTTCGAAGCCGTGCGGGGCGCCCGCAACGTGATCATCCACTTCTACAACTCGGTTTCGGTGCTCCAGCGGCGGGTGGTCTTCGGCGCCGACAAGGCCGAGGTCATGCGCATCGCTACCGACGCCGCGGCGTACTGCAAGACGCTCGAAGCGACCCAACCCGAGACCACGTTCCGCTACGAGTACTCGCCCGAGAGCTACACGGGCACCGAGTCGGACTACGCGCTCGAAGTGTGCGAGGCGGTCATGGATGTGCTCGAGCCCACGCCCGAACGGCCGATCGTCTTGAATCTGCCGGCGACGGTCGAGATGTCGACGCCCAACCAGTACGCCGACCGCATCGAGTGGTTCGCCCGCAACCTGAGCCGGCGCGACTCGGTGGTTCTCTCACTGCACCCCCACAACGACCGGGGCACGGCTGTCGCTGCGGCCGAGCTGGGGGTCATGGCCGGTGCCGACCGCATCGAAGGAACCCTCTTCGGCAACGGAGAACGCACCGGCAACGTCGACGTCGTCACGTTGGCCCTCAACCTGTTCAGCCAGGGCGTCGACCCGAAGCTCGACCTGAGCGACATCGACGCCGTTCGCCGGGTGGCCGAGTACTGCAACCGCCTCCCGGTCCACGAACGCCACCCCTACGCCGGCGACCTCGTCTACACCGCGTTCTCCGGGTCGCACCAGGACGCCATCAAGAAGGGCTTCGCGCAACTCCCCGAGCCCTACGACATCTGGGCCGTGCCGTACCTGCCCATCGATCCGGCCCACGTCGGACGAACCTACGAGGCCGTCATCCGGGTCAACTCGCAGTCCGGCAAGGGCGGGGTGGCCTATGTGATGGAGACCGAGCACCAGATGATCCTGCCCCGGCGGCTGCAGATCGAGTTCTCCAAGGCCGTCCAAACGGTCACCGAAGACACGGGCACCGAGATCTCGGCGTCGGACATGTGGGAGATCTTCACCCGCGAGTATCTCCCGGTCGACGCGTCGGTGATCTTGCGGGCCGAGGAGATCTCCCTGCAGTCCGACAACGCAGTCGTGACCGCCCATCTGGTGGTCGACGGCCTACCCCAGACCATCTCCGGAGATGGCAACGGGCCCATCGACGCCTTCGTGACCGCGTTGCGCGATGGCCTCGGGATCAAGCTCGACGTCGTCGACTACCACGAGCACTCGGCGTCGAGAGGTTCGGATGCCACCGCGGTGGCCTACGTCGAGACCGTCGACCCATCCGGGACGCTGCGCTGGGGAGTGGGTCTCGACCCGAACATCATCACCGCCTCGCTTCGGGCCGTCCTCTCGGCGGTGAACTGGCGCCGAACCCAGGGCTCCGAGTAGTTAGCGACGCTAAACTCTGGAGACCCCCCCCCGCCCCTAGACCAGCGCTCCTACGTGGCGGCTGGATCGAGGGATTCGACACCTGCCCTCTAGGATGACGCCCGTTATGGCCCCGATCTCTCGCGCTCAACGCACGTTCCTGGCCTTCCAGGTGCGCAACTTCCGCTGGTACTTCGGCGCCCAGACCCTGTCCCAGATCGGGTCCTGGTTCCAGATGATCGCCCAGATGCTGCTGGTCGCCAACCTCACGGGCAGTGGCGTGGCCCTGGGACTGGTCACGGCATTGCAAGCCCTTCCAGTGCTGTTCCTGAGCACCTACGGCGGGGCGTTGGCCGACCGCCTGCCCACCCGTCGACTCCTGATCGTCACCCAGTCGTCGCTCGGGGCTGTGGCCCTGGCCATGGCGCTGATGTCGGCCTCGGGGACCCTGACGGTCAACTGGATCTACGCCTTCGCCTTGCTCTCGGGAACCATCAACGCCATCGACCGACCGGCGTCGCAGGCCTTCCTCTTCGAGCTGGTCGGTCCCGACCACCTCACGTCCGCCATCGGCCTCAACAGCGTCCAGATGTCGATGGGACGACTCGTCGGTCCGGCCGTAGGCGCTCTCATCTACGCCTCAGCCGGAGCGGGTTGGGCCTTTGGCATCAACGCCTTGTCCTTCGCCCTGGTGGTCGTCGCGCTGCTCGTGATCCGCAAGAACGAGCTCATCGTCCGAATCGCGACATCCCAGACCCGGGCCAAGGTGATGGACGGCATCCGCTACGTGCGCGGTATCCCCGACCTCTACCGACCTCTCATCGCCAGTGCAGTGGTGGGCTGTCTGGCCTTCAACTTCCTCACCGTGATGACCGCCATGGTCAAGTTCGAGTTCGACGCCGGTGACGGCGCCCTCGGGGCCGTCGAGTCACTCAATGCCCTCTTCGCAGTGGGCGGCGGGCTGATCATGGCCAGCGTCCACAAGCCGACGATCCGGTTGATGGGCCTGGTCACCGTGGTGTTCGCCGGCTCGCTCACCCTCAACGCGCTGGCCCCCTCGCTGGGTTGGTACCTGGCCGTGATGCCCATCTTCGGGCTCAGCGTGGCCGCGTGGACGACGATCGCCCAGGCCGTGGTGCAACGCAACGCCGAACCCGAAATGCAGGGTCGTGTCGCCGGCCTCTATCAGCTCGCCATCCAGGGCACGTCCCCGGTCGGCGCCATCTTGGCCGGGTTCCTGATCGATATCTCCCCTCGGGCCGCTTTCGGCATGGGTGCCACGGGCACCCTCGCCGCCGGGGTCGGGCTCCTCTGGGCCACCCGCCACGATCGACCGACCGTCGAACCCGGCGACGCGGCCCCCGACTTCCCGGTCACTGCAACTCCGGTGCCCTCGGCCGTAACGGCTGTGGGCGGGTGAGCAGCGCCGGGTCGAGGAGCGCCTCGACCGCAGCCTGATCCAGAAGGCCCCGCTCCACCACGATCTCGATCACCCCCCGACCACTGCGGTGAGCCTCGATGGCGACCGCGGTGGCGGCCTCGTATCCGATGATCGGCGTGAGGGCGGTGGCCAGGCCCACCGATGTCTCCACGTCGTGGAGAGTGCTGGCCGGATTGGCGGTGATCCCGGTCACGCAGCGCTGGGTCAGGGTCTGGACCGCCTGGCGCATGTGGGTCACGCTCTTGAACAACGAGTGGGCGATGATCGGCTCGAACGCGTTGAGCTGGAGCTGGCCCGCTTCGGCCGCCATGGTCACGGTGACGTCGTTGCCGATGACCTCGAAGGCCACCTGGTTGACCACCTCGGGGATCACCGGGTTGACCTTGCCGGGCATGATGCTCGAACCGGCCTGGACGGCGGGGAGGTTGAGCTCACCCAGGCCGGCGCGGGGACCGGAGGACAGTAGGCGCAGGTCGTTGCAAATTTTGGACAGCTTCACTGCGATGCGTTTGAGGGTGCCCGAGAGCTGCACGTAGGCGCCGGTGTCCTGAGTGGCTTCCACCAGGTTGGGAGCGGTCACCACGGGCATGCCCGACAGCCGTTCGAGATGGGACCGGACCAGCGGCGCGTAGCCCGGGTCGGCGTTGATACCGGTACCGATGGCCGTGGCTCCGAGACTGATCTCCGCCAAAATGATGGCGGTGAGACGGAGGTGGGCTTCGTCCTCGGCCAGAGTGGCGGCGTAGGTGGAGAACTCCTGGCCCAACGTCATGGGCACCGCGTCCTGGAGCTGGGTCCGGCCCATCTTGAGCACCGCTTCGAACTCGAGCGTCTTGGCCTCGAACGCTTGCCGCAACTCGGCCACCGCCACGAGGAGACCCTCGACCTGCCTCCACAAAGCCATCTTCACCGCAGTCGGGTAGACGTCGTTGGTGCTCTGGCTGAGGTTGACGTGGTCCAGGGGGTGGAGGTAGTGGTACTCGCCCTTGGCGTGGCCCAGCACCTCGAGGCCCCGGTTGGCGATCACCTCGTTGGCGTTCATGTTCGTCGAGGTGCCAGCCCCGCCCTGGATGGCCGACACCACGAACTGATCGTGAAGCTTTCCGTCGCGCAGCTCGATGCAGGCGGCATCGATGGCGTCCGCCCGGCGGGCATCGATCAGGCCCAGCTCGAGGTTGGTGGCCGCCGCCGCCTGCTTGATCAGGGCCAGGGCGACCACCAGCTCGGGGTATCGACCGATCGGCGTCGTGGTGATCGGGAAGTTCTCGCGGGCCCGCAGGGTGTGGATGCCGAAGTACGCGTCGGCTGGTACCGCCCGCGTCCCGAGTAGGTCGTGCTCCTCGCGGCTGCTGGCGGTCATCGCTCCAGCATTCCAGCTGGGATGCTGCTGGCGTGCGCCTCGCCACCTTCAACGTGCGCCATGGCCGGGTGACCCAGGGCTCGTGGCGAGGCACCCGGCGCCTGGTCGCCGCATGCCGGAGCCTCGACGCCGACGTACTGGCCGTCCAGGAGCTCGACGTCCGCTCGGTGCGCAGCGGTTTCGCCCACCAGCCCCGCCGGATCGCCCGGGCCCTGGGTTCGACGTGGACCTTCGCCGCCACCCGCCGCATACTCGGTGCGCCCTACGGGATCGCCCTCCTGGCCCGAGGGGCGATCAACGACATCGACGTACTCGACCTGCCCGGTGGTGGCCAGGACGAGCCCCGGCGGGCCATCGTGGCCCAGGTCACCCTGGCTGGGCCGGTACCCCAGTCGGTACTGACCGTCGCCACCACCCATCTGACCCTTCATCGAAGCGACGCCGTCCGCCAGCTGGCTGTGGTGGCCCAGGCCCTGGCCGAGCGCAGCTCAGGTCCCCGGGTGTTGCTCGGCGACCTGAACCTGGACCCCGACTCCGTTCGCCCGGTTCTGGCCCGAGCTGGGCTGTCGCTCGTCGAGATCGGTCCGAGCTATCCCGCCCATGCGCCCATACAGCGCATCGACCACGTGGCCCTGGCCCGAATCGACCAGCTCGGACCGGCCGAGGTGCTCGCCACCGGCGTCAGTGACCACTGTGCAGTCGTGATGAGCGGGGCCTTCGAAGAAGAACGCTGAGCAGTCGCTCAAGTCGGACATGCCTGTCGTCGATCCAATCCGCACGACACACCATCTCGGCCTGGTCAGGATGTCGTGTCGCCGGTGGCGCTGCGCAGCAATGCGCTCCACGGGCACCCCTCGGGGTGTCCGTGGGCCCTGCCACCGGCGGCATGACTCCCTGACTCGACCGGGATCACGCTGCGAAAGCCCCGCCATGGCCCAACCACCCAGTCCCCCAACCAAGCCGATCGGCCGAAGACTCTTCCTGGGAGCCGTGGGCACGGCCGCAGCCGGCGCCACCTTGGGCGGGCCAGGCCTCGGGTGGGCTGCGGCGGCGCCAGCCCCGGCCGGCATCACCGTGTGGCGCCTCAACGCCGACTGGGGCTACCCGGTCGGCCCCAAGAGTCGTAGTCGTTGCCGGTGCCGGGCCTGCCACCTGCACGCGGCCAACAAGCTGTACGCCACCGAGGCCGAGGCGGTTGCCGGTCGGATCCACCCGTGCTGCATCTGCCAGACCGAAGCGTTCACCGTCGCCGTCGACACCGACGACCTCTTCGCCGACGTGGCTGCCGATGGCTCTGTGGACCGACGTAATCCAGCGGTGGCCGCCGTGCTGGCGGCCGCTCCGCTAGGCGCCTCGACCGACCCCACGGAGTACTCCCCCACTGCGCTGAGCACCGACAGCGACCCCAGCGCCCAGTCGTCGGTTCTTGCTCTTACCGGGAGCCGTCCAGGTTCGTTGGCCATGATCGGCGGTACGGCGCTAGTAGGTGGCGCGGCCCTGGTCGCCCTCGGGCAACGCCGCCAGCGGATCGAGGCGGCTGAGAACCAGCCAACCGATCGGAGCTGAATCGGGGCTGGTCCAGTACGGTCCGGGCGATGCTGGCGTTCATCCCGAGCCCGGCCACCGGGTCACTCGAGCTCGGCCCTCTTCGGCTCAACGGCTACGGCCTCATCATCGGCATCGGGATCGTGGTGGCCATCCAGGTCGCCGAACGTCGGTGGGTCGCCCGCGGCGGAGCTCGGGGCGAGATGTCGAACATGGCCCTGTGGGTGGTGCTCGCAGGTCTGGTCGGCGCCCGGGCCTACCACGTGCTCACCGACTTTCGCAGCTACGAGGGCCGCTGGGTCGACACCCTCAAGGTCTGGCAAGGCGGTCTGGGCATCTGGGGCGCGGTCGCGGTTGGTGGGCTCGCCGCGGTCATCCTGGCCCGACGCCGCAACCTCGACCCCATCGCCGTACTCGACACCCTGGCTCCCGCGGTGGTGCTGGCCCAAGCAATCGGGCGATGGGGCAACTACCTGAATCAAGAGCTCTTCGGCCGGCCCAGCACCTTGCCCTGGGCCGTGGAGATCGACCCCGACCACCGGCCAGCGGGCTTCGAGCATGCCGCAACCTTCCACCCCACGTTTCTCTACGAGTCGTTGTGGAACCTGGCCATTTTCGTGGTGCTGATCCGCCTCGACGCCGCCGGACGGCTTCGGCGGGGCCAGGTAGCGGCGCTCTACGTGGCCCTGTACACCTTCGGCCGGTTCTGGTTCGAGCTGCTCCGGGTCGACCAAGCCAGCCTCATCCTGGGTGTTCGGGTCAACGCCTGGGTAAGCGCGGTCGTGTTCGCCGGCGCCGTGACGGCCTTCGTGATCGCCGGGCGACGAGCGGCCAATCGTCACCCAACCGCCACATGACGTAACGGATCGAATCCCCTACCCTCAGGCTCCTTACGTCTCGAGTGGGGGAGGATCGACGTGTGGGGAGCTCGTTGGAGAGTCGCGGTTGGCTCCGTAGCCGCGGTTGCGCTTCTGGTGGGTCTCGTCGTGACGACGCCGGCGACGGCCTCGATCGTCAGCGGGAGAGGTTGGGCCGAAGCCTCCGACCCGGACGGACCCACCAGCACCGGCGGGGTTGCCGCCTATGACGCAACCCGCCACCAGCTCGTCTATTTCGGTGGCTACCGCTGCTGCAGCGGACCGGGCTACTCCAACGACACGTGGGTGCGCGACGGCGTGACCAACCAATGGACCAAGCTCGACCCCGCCAACCGCCCGAGCTCCCGCTACGGCCACACCATGGCCTATGACTCGACCCGGGGCCTGGTCGTTCTCTACGGCGGCGCAGGCAGCAACGGCGTCCCTAAGGGCGACACCTGGACCTGGGACGGCACCAACTGGGCCCAGGCTGCTCCGTTGACCTCACCCCCGGCACTCACCGGCGCGGCCATGGCCGACGACCCCACCAACGGTCGGGTCGTCCTCTTTGGCGGGTTGGGCCAAGCCGCCACGTCCGGCTCGACCTGGAGCTGGGACGGGACCACCTGGACCGACATCTCCCCAGTGACGGGCCCGATCCCCCGCTCTGGGGCCGCGCTCGCCGGACAGGGCGCCTCGCTGCTCCTCTTCGGCGGGTTGGCGGCCGACGGGTCCACGACCCTGGGCGACACCTGGACCTTCGCCGGTGGCACGTGGACCCAACAGAACCCGGCGTCGGCGCCCAGTGCTCGCCAGGGTGCGTCGGCCACCTTCGGTGCGGCCCAAGGCGTCACCGTTCTCTTCGGCGGCGATGCATACAACTACGACAGCGAAGGGGGCCTCCCCCACGACGACACCTGGACGTGGGACGGCAGCACCTGGACCCTCTTGGCGCCGAGTTCGGGACCAGTGGGCGACCCCTACTACCAGATTGGGCCCAGTGGGTCGACCATGGCCTACGACGTCGACCTGGGTCGGCCGGTGATGGTGGCCAGCGCCAGCGGCCCCATCAACTCCGACACCGGCCTGATCGCGCAGACCTGGGAGTTCGACGACGACGTCGCTCTGGCCGTTCCCGGGTACTGGCTGGTCGCCAGCGACGGCGGTGTGTTCTCCTTCGGCGACGCCCAGTTCCACGGGTCAGCCGGCGCGTTGCCGCTGAATCGTCCGGTCGTCGGCATCTCGTCCGTTCCCGGAGGACAGGGCTACTGGCTGGTCGCCAGCGACGGCGGGATCTTCAGCTACGGCGACGCCCAGTTCTACGGATCGACCGGCTCCAACACCCTCAACCAACCGGTCGTCGGGATGGCCGCCACCCCCAGTGGACAGGGCTACTGGCTGGTCGCCAGCGACGGCGGGATCTTCAGCTACGGCGACGCCCAGTTCTACGGATCGACCGGCTCCATCACCCTCAACCAACCGGTCGTCGGGATGGCCGCCACCCCTAGTGGACAGGGCTACTGGCTGGTCGCCAGCGACGGCGGGATCTTCAGCTACGGCGACGCCCAGTTCTACGGATCGACCGTGCCGCCCGCTCCGTTCGGACCCTCCGGGGCCCCGGCTGTTGGCATGGCGTCGAGTCCTTCGGGCCAGGGGTACCTGGTGGCCCAGGCGTTCGGTCCGGCGACGGCGTTCGGTGACGCGACGCCCGCCTACGGGTACTTCGACGGACCGTTCTCGGACGCCAACGTTGGGATCGCTCGCACCAACCTGGGCGGGGGCTATTGGTTGGCCAGTGCCTCTGGGGTGGTGGTCAGCGTCGGCAACGCCACCGACCAGGGAAGTCTCGCGACCCCGCTCAACGCACCCATCGTGGGCATCGCCGCCACCTAAGGGGGCGGCCAGCAGCCCCGCCGCCACCTAGGGGGCGGCCAGCAACCCCGCCACGGGGTTCAGGGCAGGGTGATCACGACCCGGCGGTTCTCGGCCTGGTTGGTCGAGGGGGCCGGGTCGGCCTGGGCCGAGGTGTCGAACGTGACGGCTGCGTCGCCGAGCTGGGCCTCCAGCTCGGCCTGCACGTTGGCCGCTCGTTGTTCGGACAACGTCAGGTTGGCGGCCGGGTCACCGGTGCTGTCGGCGTATCCGGTGACGACAATCGTCGAACCGGCGGCCAGCCTGCCGATCGCGGCCGCGGCCTCCGCAACCACCTGCTGTCCTTCGGGCCCCACCGTGGCACTGCCCGAGTCGAAGTACACCGTAAAGGTGCCTTCGCCCTCGGTGGATCCGGGGAGCAAGACGGCGTCGATGACGTGGACGACACCGTTGCCGGCCACCAGGTCACCGGAAACGACCTTCGAGCCGTTGATGGTCAGGCCATCGGGCCCAGGGGCGATGTCGAGGGAGGTGCCGCCCAAGGTGCTCGCCGTGCCGCCGTCGAAACTGGCCTGGGTGTACGCCCCCTCGATGACGTGGCTCGACAGAACCCGGGCCAGCTCGGCTGGATCGGCCCGCAATGCGTCGAGCGTCGTCGCCGGCACGGCGGCAAAGGCTGCGTTGTTGGGCGCGAAGACGGTGTAGGGACCCGCCGCCGAGAGCGTCTCGGTGAGGCCAGCGGTCTCGACCAGCGACGCGAAGGTGGAGAGCTCCTCGGTGCGAGCGATGGTTTCCACGACAGTGGCGTCGGCCGGGTCGTCGGTCGTCGCCGTCTGGTCGCCGTCAGAACCACCGCACCGGGACACCAGGAGGGCCACGACGACGAGCGAGGCAACCACCGCGCCGATCAGCGACCAGTTGATCCCGACCCGTCGAGCCGACGACCTGTGCCGTGAGCCCCCACGGACGGGCTGGCGGGGTCTCCGAGCGGGGTCGCCAGCAGCCAGGGTCCGCTCGATCCAGGCCTGGTCGCCCTGGCCCAAACGGTGGTCGAGCTCGACATAGGCGTCGTCTCCGATGAACCGCCGCAGCCAACGCAGGCGACCCTCGTCGTACTCGACCAGCACCGGCTCGAGATCGCCGACCGCGACCTGACGACGCAGGCGGCGATAGCGCTCGGCCAGCTCGTTGGGGTCTCGAACCGACATCTGAGCAGTATGGTCCGGCCCCATGGCCGACCCCGCGGCACCCGCTGGTTCGACGCCACTCGGCGCCACCCCCAGACCCGGCTTCGTGTGGGTACCAGGCGGCTCGTTTCGAATGGGAGCCGAGGGCTTCTACCCCGAGGAGGCCCCGGTCCACGACGTGTTCGTCGCCGGCTTCTGGATGGAGGCCACGACGGTCACCAACGGCGACTTCGCCCGCTTCGTCGAGGCCACCGGGCACGTGACCACGGCCGAACGGGCCCCTGACCCAGCCATGTATCCGGGCGCCGATCCCGAGTTGCTCGTGCCCGGGTCTCTCCAGTTCGATCCACCCGACCACCCAGTGCGCCTCGACGACTGGAGCCAGTGGTGGCGGTACCTTCCCGGGGCGAGCTGGCGGACGCCGGCGGGCCCCGGCTCGGATCTGGTCGGGCTGGACCAGCACCCCGTCGTCCATGTCACGTACGAGGACGCCGAGGCCTACGCCGAGTGGGTGGGAGGATCGCTGCCCACCGAGGCCGAATGGGAACGAGCGGCGCGGGGTGGAATCGACGGCGCACGGTTCCCGTGGGGGGACGACGAGCAGCCGGGCGGCCAACGCCTCGCCAATTCGTGGCAGGGACGTTTCCCCTACGAGAACACGGTCGAAGACGGGTTCGCGGGCACGGCTCCGGTGGGCTCGTTCCCGGCCAACGGGTTTGGCTTGTTCGACATGGTGGGAAACGTGTGGGAGTGGACCAGCGACTGGTATGTCGCCCGTCGCACTGTCACCGAGGGCACCGGTGCCAGCTGTTGCTCGCCCGGCCAGCTCCGACGGCCCGACCGGGAGGACAGCTTCGACCCGGCGATGCCGGAGATGCCCATCCCCCGCAAGGTCATCAAAGGCGGCTCACACCTGTGCGCACCGTCGTACTGCTTCCGCTACCGCCCGGCTGCTCGCTCGCCCGAGACGATCGAAACCTCGACCTGCCACCTCGGCATCCGCGTCGTCATTCGCCCCGACAACCTGGCCGGCTGACGACCGCCGCTCATCGGTACTGCTCGACCTCCTTGCCGAACGCCCTCAAGAAGTCGTCGAGCTCGTCGGGTCCACGGGTGAACCCCCGGGCGCCGACACCCACAACGGTCGTGCCCGCCGCCTCCCAACGGGGGAGGCGTTCGAGGCTTCGGGCCAGGTTGCCGGGGGGACCACCCAAAGCAATGGGGTTGCCGTCGGCATCGAGCGGGTTGAGGTTGCGCAGGAGATAGAGCTCGTCGGGGTCGCGGCCGGCGTCGGCCACCGCTTGGCGGATGGCGCCGTACTCCGTGGCGTAGTCGTCGGCAGTGGGCGAGTTGGGCAGCCAGCCCGAGCCCATGGTCACGATCCGGCGCACGTTACGGGGAGTGAACTTGCCGGCGAAGAGGATGGGCGGGCCGCCAGGCTGAATGGGTAGCGGATCGAGGGAGACCTCGTCGAGCACCACGGTGGACGAGTGGAACGACGCCGGGTGCTGGGACCACAGGGCCTGGCAGGCACCGATGGTGTCGTCGAGGACCTGGCCCCGATCCTCGAAGGAGACGCCCAAGGCCTCGTACTCCTCCCGATGCCAGCTGGCACCCACCGAAAGCGACAACCGCCCGTTGGTGAGTAGGTCGACGTTCGCCGCCATCTTGGCCAAGAGCGCCGCGGGTCGCAGCGGTGCGATGAGGATGGCGGTGTTGAGCCGGACCCGCTCGGTCACCGCACCGATGGCGGCGAGAGTGGTGAGTGGCTCGAACCACGGAGAGAAGCTGCCATCGGGCCGCTGAAGCTGGTGCAGGGCCTCCTCGGGACGGCGGGTGCGGGCCTGGACGACGTGCTCGGAAATCGAGATCTCGTCGAAGCCGGCCTCCTCGGCCACCTGGGCGTGGGCGAGGACCTGGCGGTACTCGGTCGGTGCCCAGCCTGCGGGGTTGAAGTTGAGCGAGAAGCGAAGACCCATGACGACCTCCCGAGACGGTCTCTCATCGCCCACCACGGTTCGACGGGCATCGAACTGTAGGACCCACCAACCCGTTCGTCGCCCGGTACCCGGCTCGGTTCCCTACCCTGCCGAGTGACCACGAGGAGGCGCCGGTATGAAGCTGGGGATGATCGGGTTGGGTCGGATGGGCGCCAACCTCGTGCGCCGTCTCGTGAGTGACGGCCATGAGTGCGTCGTCTTCGACGTCGACCCGGGTGCCGTCGCCGGGTTGGCGGCCGAGCACGAGGCCATCACCGGAGCGGCCGGGGTGGCCGAGTTGGTCGACGCGCTCGAGACACCGCGGGCCGTGTGGGTCATGGTGCCCGCCGCGGTGGCCGGCGCCACGGTGGCCGCCGTGGCCGAGCACCTCGAGCCGGGCGACGCGGTGATCGACGGTGGGAACTCCTACTACCGAGACGACATCGACCGAGCCGCTCAGCTCGCTGGTTCGGGCATCGACTACCTCGACGTCGGCACCTCGGGTGGGGTCCACGGTCGCGAACGGGGCTTCTGCCTCATGATCGGCGGACCCGAGAGCGCCTATCGCCGGTTGGAGCCGCTCTTCGCCACGCTCGCCCCAGGTGTGGACAGCGCGGCCCGGACCGAGGGTCGAACCGGCGCTCCCAGCCCGGCCGAGCAGGGCTACCTGCACTGCGGGCCGGTCGGTGCCGGACACTTCGTGAAGATGGTCCACAACGGCATCGAGTACGGGCTGATGGCCGCCTACGCCGAGGGATTGGCCATCCTGGCCAATGCCGGGATCGGCGACACCGATCGCCCGGCGGACGCCGAGACCACGCCGCTGCGCGAGCCTCAGTACTACCGCTTCGACCTCGACACCGCCGAGGTGGCCGAGGTGTGGCGGCGCGGTTCGGTGGTGGCGTCCTGGCTGCTCGACCTCACGGCCCACGCCCTGTCGGTCGATCCCGAGCTGAGTGGCTTCGAGGGGCGGGTCTCGGACTCGGGCGAGGGCCGCTGGACGATCCAGGCCGCGGTCGACGAGGGTGTTCCCGCCCATGTGCTCAGCGCCGCCCTTTTCGACCGGTTCAGCTCACGGGGCGGGGCCGGCTTCACCAACCGAGTCTTGAGTGCGATGCGCACCGAGTTCGGCGGCCACGCCGAAGTCGTCGACGACACTGCGTTCGGCGGCCACGCCGAAGTCGTCGAAGGACGGGAGGAGCGCCCGTGAGCACGCTGCCCGAGGTGGTCCACGTGCGCCAGACGCCCGAGTGGGCCGCACTGGTCGCTCACCACCAGCAGGTCGGCGAAGTACATCTTCGTCAACTGTTCGCCGAAGATCCCGAGAGGGCCGACCGATACGTGGGCCAGGTCGGTGACCTCACCGTCGACTGGTCCAAGCATCGAGTCACCGACGAGACGTTCCGCCTCCTAATCGCTGCGGCCGAGGCGGTGCATCTGCCCGAGTGGATCGAGGCCATGTGGTCCGGCGCGCCGGTCAACTCGACCGAGCGCCGATCCGTGCTTCATGTCGCCCTGCGCCAGCCCCGAACCAATTCGCTGGTCGTCGACGGGGTGGATGTGGTGCGCGAGGTCCACGACGTGCTCGATCGCATGGTCGGCTTCGCCGATCAGGTTCGGAGCGGGGCATGGCTTGGCCATCGGGGCACACCGATCACCAACATCGTCAACATTGGCATCGGGGGGTCCGACCTCGGCCCGGCCATGGCGTGTGACGCACTGCGGGCCTACGCCGATCCCCGGTTGACGATCCGATTCGTCTCCAACATCGACGGCGACGAGCTGTGGGAGGCCACCCACGACCTCGACCCGGCCGAGACGCTCTTCGTGGTGTCGTCCAAGACGTTCACCACCATCGAGACCATCACCAATGCTGCGTCGGCTCGCCGGTGGCTACTCGGCGGTCTCGGTCTGGCCGCCGGAAGCCCAGCTGCCAACAATGCGGTGTCGCGCCATTTCGTGGCCGTGTCGACCAACGTCGGCGCGGTCACCGACTTCGGGATCGACCCGGCAAACATGTTCGGCTTCTGGGATTGGGTCGGCGGGCGATACTCGGTCGACTCGGCCATCGGCCTCTCCCTCATGGTGGCCATCGGACCCGACCAGTTCGGCCAGTTCCTCGGCGGATTCCACACCGTCGACGAGCACATGCGGACCGAACAGTTGGCCACCAACATCCCAGTGCTGCTCGGCCTGCTCGGCGTCTGGTACCGAGAGTTCTTCGGCGCCGAGACCCACGCCGTGCTGCCCTACAGCCACTACCTGGCCAAGCTTCCGGCCTACCTCCAGCAGCTCGACATGGAGAGCAACGGGAAGTCGGTCCGCCGCGACGGCACGCCGGTCGACGGCCCCACCGGTCCGGTGGTGTGGGGCACCCCGGGCACCAATGGTCAGCACGCCTACTACCAGCTACTGCACCAGGGGACGTCACTGGTGCCGGCCGATCTCATCGGCTTCGCCCATCCGGCCCACGACCTGGGCGACCACCACGACCTCCTGCTGGCCAACCTCCTGGCCCAGGCCGAAGCGCTGGCCTTCGGCAAGACGGCGGGCGAGGTGGCGGCCGAAGGCACCGACACCGACCTGGTCACCCACCGAACCTTCCCCGGCAACCGGCCGACGACCACGATCCTCGCCCCCACGTTGACCCCCGCGGTGCTGGGCCAACTCGTTGCCCTGCACGAGCATCGGGTGTTCACCGAAGGCGTGCTCTGGGGCATCAACAGCTTCGACCAGTGGGGCGTCGAGTTGGGCAAGGTCCTGGCCGGGCGCATCGTCCACGAGCTGACCTCGGATGCTCCGGTACCGGCTGGTCACGATTCGTCGACAGCTCGACTCATCGATCAGCTTCGAGCCGAGCGGGGGCGGGGCCCAGGGTGATCGAGCTGGTGGTCCACCCCGACGCCGACTCCGCCGCAGCCGGTGCCGCGGACCACCTGGTTCAGCTGGGCCGGTCGGCCATCGAGGCCAGGGGCCGCTTCACGCTGGCCGTCTCGGGAGGCACCACACCGACGGCCATGGTTCGGCTCCTGGCCCACGCCGACCTGGACTGGTCCGCGGTGCATGTGTTCCAGGTCGACGAGCGAGTGGCGCCGGATGGCGACGCCGACCGCAACGCCACCTCCTTGGCCACGGCGTTGGCCGAGGCGGGTCTGCCCGCCACGCAGGTCCACCTCATGGACGTGACCAACCCCGACCTCGATGCTGCCGCGGCGGCATATGGCCGAGAGCTGACGGCCGTCGTCGGTGAGCCCATGGCCCTCGACGTCGTCCACCTCGGACTGGGCGCCGACGGCCACACGGCATCGTGGCCACCGGGCGATCCCGTGATCGAGGTGACCGACCGCGACGTGGCCGTCGTCTCTTCCTACCGGGGCCGCCGCCGCCTCACCCTTACGCCACCGGCCGTCAATCGGGCTCGAAACATCGTGTGGCTGGTCACCGGCCCGACCAAGCGCGCTGCGCTGATCGGGCTGCTCGATGGCGACCCGACCCTGCCGGCCAGTCGAGTCGAGTCGACCCGAGCCGTGCTGCACTGCGACCGGGCCTGCGACCCAGGGCCGCTGGCCTAGCGTCGCCCGGCCACCAGTCAGTCACCGGGAGGAACGATGGAGATCACCACTGCCGCGGTCGAGGTCAGCCTCTCGGCGGGGACCTGGCACGCCCACTGGCCGGCCAGCGGGGTCCGGGTCGGACCCATGGTGGCTGGCGCCGAGCTGGCCACGGGCGAGGTCACCAGCGCCGGCGCATCGGGCGAGTGGCACCTGATCCCGGCCACGGTCGACGGTCGGGCCGGCACGATGGCCCGCTGGACGCCGACCCGGTCCGACGGTATCGGCGTCGAGCTCCACGTGGCGGACGACGGCGGCCTCCTGAGCCTGACCGTGTCGCTGACCCGGGACGCCCGGGTCCGCCGACTGCGACCATTCACCGGCAGCTTGGCCATCCCCGGCACCGGGGCGGTGAAGAGCCTGGTATCGGGCTACGACTCGTGGGACTACGCCGGTGTGCAGCCGGCGGAGACCGCGGCCCGCACGTGGTGGAGCGGCTTGTGGGTCCGTGAAGGAGGCGGGGCCGTGGCCGTGCACGCCGCCCCGCCTAAACGCCTGGCCACGTCGTTCTCGACCAGTCAGAACGCCATGCGCACCCTTTCGGTCAACGCCGTCGCCGGCGGCACTCCAGGTATGTGGATGGAGGGAGGACCAGTCGACGGCACCCCCATGCGTTTCGGCCACGGCGACGGCGAGCCTCTCGACCTCGACGCGGCCGACGGCATCACCAGCGAGGCCATTGTCATCGGCACCGGTACCGACCCCCTGACCACACTGGAGACCGTCGCCGCCGCCATCGGCGGTCGTCGCCCCTGGCCCGAGCCGCCCGTGCACGGGTGGGCCTCGTGGTACCACTTCGGCTCGGCGGTGACGCCCGACGATGTGGTTGCTCACATCGGATACACGCCGCCCGGGATGCTGGTCCAGATCGATGACGGCTGGCAGATCGCCAACGGCGCCTGGGAAGCCAACGACCGTTTCGCCGCCGTCGGCATGGCCGGACTGGCGCGGGCCGTCACCGAGGCCGGGCGCCGGCCCGGCCTGTGGTTGGCCCCGTTCCGGGTCGGCGTCGACACCCCCCTGGCCGTCGAGCACCCGGACTGGCTGCTCGACGGCGGGTTCGGGCCGATGCCCGAAAAGACCCTCGACGCCTCGCGCCCCGAGGCGCTCGAGTGGCTCCGCCAGCTCGGTCGTCAGGTCCGCTCGTGGGGTTACACCATGGTCAAGCTGGACTTCCTCGCCGTCGGCGGCGCCGAACGGCCCGATCGTCACGACCCCACGGTCACCGGGACCGCCGCCCTGCGTCGGGGCCTGGAGGCGATGATCGACGGCCTCGGCCCCGACGTCTACGTGCTGGGCTGCGGCATGCCGCTGGGCCTGGCGCCCGGGTTGGTCCACTCGAACCGCATCGGGATGGATCTCGACGGCCCGGTGGCCCAGGACTCGTTCCGGCCCTTCCCAGCCGGCGACGTCATGACCGGCATCCGTCCGGTGGCCCGCAACCTGGCCGCCCGCTGGTTCACCGCCGCCTTCTACGCCCCGGACCCCGACGTGGTGATGGGCTACGCCCCTTGGTACTCGGCGGACCAGACCCGGCTGTTGGCTTCGTTGGCGGCCATCGGCGGTGGGCCGTACCTGCTCGGCGACGACTTCGACGAGTTGCCCCCCGAACGCCGCGCCATTCTCGAAGACGCTCGCGCGCTGGTTGACGGGACGCCGTTCCGGCCGCTCGACCTGTTCGACCCAGCCAGCCTGGACACCGGTGGCAACCGGGGCTTCTACGAGCCTGGTGCCGACCCCCCAAGCCTCTGGCGGTCCGACCGGCCCGACGGCACGGTGGTGCTGGCCGTGTGCAATTGGACCCACGAACCTCGGACCGTGACCATCGAAGTCCCACCGGGGACCACGACGATCGGCGACTTCTGGACCGGCACCGAGACCTCGGTCTCGGGGACGACGTTCGAAGTGACGGTCCCGTCCACTGGGATCACTGTCATCCAGGCCCGCCGCTGACCTCGACCTCCGACCAGTCCGCGAGTGACGACGGCTCAGACCACAGAGATGCGGTGCTGGGCCGACCACCGATCGACCCGCTCGCGGTCGGCGGCCACCTCGGACTCGATGCCCCGCAGACTGAAGATGGCCGCCCGGCGCCGGCTCTTGGACGACACCGTGGCCGTGCGCCCCCGCCAGCTGATCTGGGTGATCGTCGACGCCGGCACCACCTTGCCCCGCAACCGCACCGCGTCGTCGAGCACAAGTGGTCGAGGTCGGATGGCATACACGAACAGATAGGCGATGATCGCCGCCTCGAAGAGCAAGACCCCGCCGAAGATCAGTGATGCCGCGGCGCCACTCGCCCTCGGGCTGACCATGAGCACCACGGCCACGGCCAGCATCCCCGCGGCGAACGACAGGCTGGGTCGGGGGGTCCGAACCAAGAGCTCGATGTGTTCACCCGACGTGGGAGGTCGCTTGGCCTTGACCATGCGCGAAGTCTCCCATCCGGCGCGCATCTGGCCACCACCAGGCCACACTGGGCCATGCCCCGGCTCTCCTCCACCGCTGCGGCCATCGCGGCGGGGGCGCTCCTCGTCGCCGGGTGCACTGGCTCGGCCAGCACGGCCGAGCCCACGTCGGCGCCGGGCACCGGCGTGCGTTATGACACCGTCACCGTCGGGGGTCAGGTACGCAGCTACCGGCTCTTCGTGCCTGATGGCGTGGACGAGTCTCATCCCGCACCGCTCCTCGTACTCATGCACGGGATGGGCTCGTCACCCGAGCGCATCGCCAACGACACGGGCTACGACAGCCTGGCCCGGCGGGAGGGCGTCGTCGTCGTCTATCCCGCTGGCCTCGACCTTCCAGGCCGGGCCGGAACCGACGTGACCAGCTGGAATGCCGGTGAATGTTGCGCACCGGCCACCGATGCCGGCATCGACGATGTCGCGTTCGTCGACGCTCTTGTCGACCGGGTCACCAACGAGATCGCCATCGACACCGACCGGATCTACGCCGCCGGGCACTCCAACGGCGGGATGTTGGCCCAGCGGGTGGCGTGCGCCCTGGCCGACCGCTTCGTCGCCGTCGCGTCGGTGGGTGGCGCGGTTCCCATTGCGTCGTGCGGGTCGACCACGCCCGTCTCGGTCCTCGAACTGCACGGCAGCGCCGACGAGACCGTGCCCCTCGAGGGGGGCTACGGCAACGGCTGGGTAGGCGTGTCCTTCCGACCGATTCCCGAGACCATCACGCTCTGGCGCGACGTCGACGGCTGCACCGACCAGGCCGTGCCTCAGATCGAGGGGTCGGTGCGCACCATCCGGTGGGCCGACTGCCGCGACCAATCGACCGTGGAGCTGCGGGTCATCGTGGGGGCCGACCACGCCTGGCCCGGCCTCTACGTCGAAGTCGACAGTGGGACGAGCCCCAACCCGGCGGCCCTGCCCTACGGCACCGAGGCGACCTGGTCGTTCCTCGCAGCTCACCGCCGCTGAGCCAACCCTCGGCGCGGCGCGGCCGCGGAACCGGATCAACCTCGACCCCCGGAACCAGACGTCTAGCCTCCCGGAGCCTCGCTCGCCTGCCTCGGAGGACCCATACCGATGAACGTGCACCGCCGTCGCCGATCTCGGACTGTCGCCCTTCTGGTGTTCGTCTCGGCGCTGCTCGCGGCTGCCTGCTCGAGCGAGTCGACACCCGATTCGTCGGGTCCGACCACGTCGGATACGACCTCGTCGACCATCGCGCCGATCACCACCGTCGAGGGCATGCCTCCGGTCGTCGATCCCTCCAACCTCTACTCCGAGACCGGATCCGACGATCTCCAGCCTCAGCTCGCCGACCTCACCCCCCGGGTGTACGTGCCCAACGGGCTGTCCAACACGGTGACGGTGATCGACCCCCGCACCTACACCGTCATCGACACCTTCGAGACGTCGAGCGAGCCGCAGCACATCGTGCCGTCCTACGACCTGAGCACGCTGTGGGTGCTCAACAACCAGGGCTACGACGTGATCCCGATCGACCCGGTCTCGGGCCAGCCCGGAGCCCAGATCGACGTGGAGGACCCCTACAACCTGTACTTCACTCCCGACGGCAAGGCGGCCATCGTCGTCGCCGAGGCGTTCGTCCGACTCGACTTCCGTGACCCCAAGACGATGGCCTTCCAGGACAGCCTCGCCGTCCCCGGCTGCGACGGCATCAACCACATCGACTTTTCCATCGACGGCAGCTACCTGATCGCCACGTGCGAGTTCGCCGGCAAGGTGGCCAAGATCGACTGGCGCAACCGCCAGGTCCTGGGCCTGCTGGAGTTGTCCGGCGGCAGCACCGGCATGCCCCAGGACGTGCGGGTGTCCCCCGACGGCTCCCACTTCTACGTGGCCAACATGATGGCCGGCGGCGTCCACGTGCTCGACGGCGAGACCTTCACCGAGATCGGCTTCATCGAGACCGGGGTGGGCGCCCACGGGCTCTACCCCAGCCGCGACGGCACGAAGCTCTACGTGGCCAACCGGGGCTCGGACACCATCTCGGCCCCGCCCGGGGGCGCCGGGAGCGTCTCGGTCATCGACTTCGCCACCGAGACGGTGGTGGCTGAATGGTCGGTTCCGGGAGGGGGGAGCCCGGACATGGGCAACGTCAACGCGGACGGGACCGAACTGTGGCTCTCGGGCCGTTACGACAGCGAGGTCTACGTCTTCGACACGGTCAAGGGCGAGCTCAAGACCCGTATCCCGGTGGGGTCCGGCCCCCATGGATTGACCGTCTGGCCCCAACCCGGCCGGTACTCGCTCGGCCACACAGGCAACATGCGATAACGCAGTGTGTGCGTTGTACTGACCGTCACGCTGACCCTACGGTGGTCCTCGATCACCTTCGACAGAGGGGTGACAGCTCCGGGGGGTTCCATGCAGCACCGTTCAGGTTTGACCGCGCTCGGCCGGTTAATCGCCGCCTTTGCCCTCGTCGGGTTGCTGGCGGTGGCGTGCAGCAGCGGTGAGAGCGGCTCGAGTTCGGACACGACCACGTCGGGCCCCTCGGGCACGCTGCGCATCGGCGTACAACCCCTGCCCGCCAGCCTCGACCCGCAGGCCGGCGTGGGCGACACGGCTCCCTACGTGCGACCCGTCTTCGAGGGTCTGGTGATCAACATCAACGGCACCTACGAGCCGCTGTTGGCCACCGAATGGTCGACGGAAGGCAACAACTGGACCTTTACGTTGCGCGAAGGCGTCACGTTCACCGATGACACGCCGTTCGACGCCGACGTGGTCGTGGCCAACCTCGAACGCAACGAGAGCATCCATGCGTCGAAGGCCACCAACAACCGCTGGCTCGACGCCATCGATTCGGTCACCGCCACCGACCAGTACACGGTCACCTTCACCCTGAACGAGCCGTTCCCGAACTTCCTGCTCAATGCCAGCACCCAGACCGGGATGATGATGAGCCCCAAGAGCTTCGATGATCCCGATGTCGATCAGAAGCCGGTCGGCACCGGCCCGTGGCAGCTCGACTCGGCGGCCACCACCATCGGCTCGAAGTACGTGTACACGCTCAACGACGACTACTGGGATCCGTCGGTTCAGGGGGTCGAGAGGGTCGAGGTCTCCTACCTGGGCGAGCCGTCGGCTCGCAGCAACGCCCTGCGCAGTGGGGAGATCGACTTCGCGGTGTTGCCCGCCGAGCTGGTGAGCACCCTCAGCACCGAACAGTTCGGCCGGGTGAGTACCGCCACCAACAGCTACACGATGCTCGTGCAAGACCGCGATGGTGTGTCGGTGGCCGCTCTGGGCAATCAGAAGGTCCGTCAGGCGTTGGCCTACTCCCTTGATCGGGACGCATTCGTGGGCAGCGTGTTGGCCGGTTTGGGCTCTCCGTCAGCCCAGATCGTCGGAAGCCAGACCTCTGGGTACCTCGAAGAGCTCAACGAAGAGTTCGAGTTCGACACCAACAAGGCCAAGGCGCTCCTCGCCGAAGCGGGCTATGCCGACGGCTTCACGTTCGACACCTATGCCGCGGCCGACACGCTGAACTTCGTGACGGCCTACCAGGGCTTCTTCGACGACATCGGGGTGACGATGAACATCCAACAGGTCGATCAGTCCACCTACATCTCGAGCTTCGTCACCACCGAGAACCCGGTCATCTTCGCCCCCTTCCCGCTGGCCAGCTCGGAACCCTCGCTCGGGTTGGGCTTCCTCAAGGAGGGCGCGACCAACCCCTTCAACGTGGTGGACCCCCAGGTCGTCGCTCTGACCGACGAAGCCGCCACCATCTCCGACCCGGCCGAACGCACCCCGATCAACGAGGAGCTCAACCGGCTCGTCACCGTGCAGGGTTGGTACATCACCGCGGCGATCGGCGACAACATCTGCGTCACCACCAAGGAGGTGACCGGCGTGGTCTGGGGTTCGGACCCCTCGCCCTACCCGCAGGGCGTCCGGCTGAACGGCTGACGACCGCAACCCGGCGACTCCACGCGGCTCACTGGGGGGACCCGGTTCCCCCGGTGCAGACCGCGCCGGGCTCCGGGGTCTGAGGACCCTGACGGAAGGCTTCGATGAACTTGTCGAGGCGGGGGTCGTCGGCACTGTCGAGGGCGAGTTGCCTACCCCACGCGCTGATGACCACGGGGGAGGTCAACCCTGGATAGGGCGAGGCCAAGATGAACGTCTTGTCGTTGGCCTTGTTCTTGATCGACGACACTTGGTCCTTGGGGAGATCGAGCGAATAGGTGATCCACACGGCACCGTGTTCGAGGGAGTGGACCCCGTTTTCACTGGCGATCGGTTCGTCGTAGAACCCGCAGTTCTGCCAGACCGGGTTGTGGTCGCCTCCGAGCGGTGGGCTCTGGGCATAGTTGACCGTTCCGTCGACGTGGTTCTGGCTCAACCCGTTCACCGACACCAGCCCGTCGAGGGAGACGTCGTCGTCGTCGCTGCTCGAATCGCCGCCTCCGCATGCCGTGAGGAGTGCCACCGCCACAGCGATCAGGGCGTACCGGGCCGCGCCAGGTGAGCGTTCGGTGAAGATTCGTCGGAGCACGGTGACCTCTCAGTTCGGGGGGTCTGAGGCGACGGAGCGCCTAGGTGTCGAGGAGATCCTGCACGCGACGGGCCGCCAACCCGCGGTCGTGCAGGTAGGCCACCATGGGTTCCAACGCCTCGATGGTGCCCTCATGATCGAAGTGGAGACTCACGATGGATCCGTTGGTGACCCCAGCATTGACTCGCTCGACCACCACCGACGCTCCCGGGTCCTGGTAGTCGAGCGGGTCGACGTCGTAGCCCACCGAGGTGGGGTAGCCAGCGCGACCCGCCTCCTCGAGGATGAGGTCGGTCGGCACGTCCATACCCGAGGCCCGGAACCATCGGGTCGGACTACCGGTGACCTCGGACAGTGCGTGGGCACAGCGGACGATCTCGTCGGCCACCGCCGAGCGCTCGAGTTGGCCCAGCGACGGGTGGGTGAAGGTGTGGTTGGCCAGCTCGTGACCGTCGGCCAGCATGCGCTCGGCCACTGACCGGTTGTCCTCCAACCAGGTACCCACCATGAACACCGTCAGGGGCACCGAGAGACGGGCGGCCTCGTCGAGCAGCCGCGACGCCATGGCCGGATCACCGTTGCAATGGAAGGTGAGAGCCACCCCGGGCGACGAGCGGTTGCCATTGGTTACGAAGCGCGCCGGCCCACCATCGACCGGCCCAGCCACCGAGGTCGAGGTCGACGGGGATCCGGAGACCGGCGTAGTGGCCTTCGCTCGGTCACCATTCGACGAGCCCGGCGCGCACGCGGCCAGCAGCGAGGCGGCGCCGGCCGCGAGCAGCGACCGGCGGGCGAGGGGCTTCACGGGTTCGCGACCATAGAGGGACGAGGCGGTGTCATCGACGCAGGGTGCACGCCTCCCAGCCCTCCAACTCGAACATCCGCTCGACCCGCAGGGCTGGGTACCACCTGGCCACGCTGGCCCACTGGCCAGCGAGCAAGCCGCTGACGACGAGCGCTCCGGTGCTGGACAGCGCGGTGGACAAGGCCCCGGCGAGATCCCGCAGCGTGGGCGCCACCAGGTTGGCCACCACCAAGTCGAAGCTCCCGGCCGGCACCTCCTCGACGACGGTCACCGCGTCGGCCAGGCCGGCAGCGCGGGCGTTGGCCTCGGTGGACCGGCGAGCCTCAGCGTCGGTGTCGACGGCGACGATGGGACCGGCGCCGAGCAGCCCGGCCGCCACTGAGAGGACACCACTGCCGCTACCGACGTCGAGCACCGAGCTTCCGGGCGCGACGAGGCGGTCGATCTCACCGAGCACCAACCGGGTCGTGGGATGAGCGCCGCTCCCAAATGACCGTCCGGCGTCGACCTCGACGACCACCACTCCTGGAGCCGGGTCGGGACGGGGATGGCCGGCCCCGACAACGAGTAGTCGACCGATCCGGACCCCGGAGGGGCCCACCGGGGCGCTCATGACCCAGCGCTCCTCCGTGCCGGCGACGAGTACGCCCCGGCCCAGCGCGATGATCGCCGCCTCGGCGTCGGCGGCTGTCTCGAAGCCGGCAAGGAAGTTGTCGCCACCTTCGACCACGGCCGTGGCCCCCAGCCCCCACAGGGCGCCAGCGGTCACCTCGGCGTCGAAAGGATCACCAGGATCGAACTCGACCCGCACGGCGGCGCCAGCATCGGGCACTCGTCCAGGGTGCCACCGCGGCACACTGTCGCCATGATCGCCTACGAAGTCGCGCTGGAGGTCGACCTCGACCTCGAGGACCAGATCGTCGAGTACTTCGAACACACCCACCTCCCCGAGATGCACGCCACTGGTTGCTTTGTGCGGATCTCCTTCGAGCACCTCGAGCCGGGCCGGTGGCGCTCCCGCTATGAGTGCGACAGTCAGGCCGAGCTCGACCGGTACCTGGCCGACCACGCCGACGCCATGCGAGCCGACTTCGCCCGCCACTTCCCGGTAGGGGCGACACCGAGCCGCCAGGTATGGGAGATCACCCGGACATGGGGTCCGGACGCGACCGACGGAGCTCACCGTGGCTGACAGCTGCACCCACCTCGACACCATCGCCGACCCTGGCCCGAGCGGTCCGGGATGCGTCGAGTGCCTGGCCACCGGCGGCACCTGGATGCACTTGCGCCGTTGTGCCGCCTGCAGTCACGTCGGGTGCTGCGACTCGTCTCCCAACCGCCACGCCACAGCCCACTTCCAGACGTCGGCCCACCCGTTGGTCCAGTCCTACGAGCCCCACGAGGAGTGGTACTGGTGCTACGTGGACGAGCTGGTGTTCGAGCTTCCTGCCGAGGCCCCAAGCCCCTCGCATCCCTGAACGACTCTCGGCTGACCGGCGTCGAGGAGTCATCGACTCGACATCGGGGCATGCTGGGGACATGGAGAAAAACGAAGCATGGTCAGACGTCGGTCAGCACTTCAGCCAGCTCGGTCAGACGCTCAAGACCCATTATCAACAGGCCGGCGGCACCGAACCTCGTCCTGAACTCGACGAAGCCCTCAAGGGGTTGCTCGATTCGCTCGGCCACGCCTTCGAGGCGTTCGGCAACGCGGCGCGTGACCCCGAGTTGGCCACTGCGTCAAAGCAGACGGCCAAGTCACTGGCGCAGGCCGTCACCGTCACCTTCGGCGAAGTCGGCGGACAACTGCGGGAGCGGTTGCGTCCGTCGGCCACGCCTGGAGACGGCGGTGACACCGCCGACGGGGCTGCGGCCGAAGACGACTCGACCCCGAGCTGAGCCGCTCCTCCCCCGGCGAGTCAGGCTGGCAGGACGGCCTCGATGGCATCTATGACCGCAGCGTCGTCGGGGGCAACCGGCGGCCGGAAACGGGCCACCACCTCGCCGGTCGGCGCCACCAGGAACTTCTCGAAGTTCCACGCCACGTCACCAGCGTTACCGTCGGCGTCCGGCGTCTCGGTCAGCGCCGCGTAGAGCGGGTGACGGCCCTCGCCATTGACGTCGACCTTCTCGGCCAAGGGGAACGTGACGCCGTAGTTGATGTCGCAGAACCCGGCGATCTCTTCGGGCGAGCCCGGCTCTTGTCCGCCGAACTGGTTGCAGGGCACCCCGAGTACGGAGAAGCCTCGTTCGGCGTAACGCTCGTGGAGGGACTGCAGCGCGGCGTACTGCGGAGTGAGCCCGCAGCGAGATGCCACGTTGACCACGAGAACGGCCTTACCGTCGGCCTCGGCCAGTACAGCTGGGGTGCCGTCGAGCGCGGCGATGTCGATATCGAAGAGCGACACGGGACCTCCTAGGTCGGGGCGAGACTACGGGTCGAGACCGCCAGCCCCACCAACAACGAGCCGTCGATCAGTAGCGGGTCGACGCGCCGCCGAGCAGAGCGGATACGAGGACGCCCAGCGGGAGCGCACCCCAATAGGAGAGGTCGAGGCCCACGTTGCCGAAGAACAACATCAGCAACCACGTCGCCGGGAAGGTGGCGACGAGGAACACGACGACGGCGACGATGGCTCCCTTGATCATGAGGTTCCCTCCATGCCCTCCGTGCCCTCCGACGGTGGGCGTTGGGGCACAGTAACGGCATGGCGAGAGACGCCGAGTGATCGATCCCGCCCAGGTCCACCAGGCCGGAGCGCCCTGGCGACGCCAGGCCCGCCGATGGCTGCCTCCGGCCGCCTCGCTGGTCGTCGTCGGCGTGGTCTTCCTCGTCGTTCTGCCGAGCATCGCCGACTACGGAGAGGTCTGGCAGCAGGTCCAGGCCATGACGGCTGCCGAAGTGGCCGTGCTCGTGCTGGCCGACATCATCAACCTGGCCACCTACGGCCCCACGTGGATGGCGGCCCTGCCGGGGATGACCTACCGACAAGGAACCGAACTGTCGATGACGGGGACGGCCGTGGCCAATGTGGCCCCTTTCGGCGGGGGGGCCAGCCTGGGCACCAACTGGGCCATGCTGCGCGAATGGCGGTTCGACCGCCGTAGCGCCACGTTGGCCATGGTGCTCACCGGGGTGTGGAACCAGTTCGCCAACTTCGCCTATCCGGTGGTGGGCCTCGGACTCCTCTCGCTCCAGGGCGGCCGCAGCGCGACCCTCGAAACCATGGCCCGCATCGGCGGAGTCGGCCTGGCGCTGGCCTTCGTCGGGTTCTTCCTCGTGCTGCGCAGCGAGGACCTGGCCCGACGGATCGGCACGCTGTGCGGTCGTGTGCTCGGCACCTTCCAGACGCTCCGGCGCCGGGAACCAGGTGGCGACCTCGGCGCCGCCTTCGTGCGCTTCCGTCAGGAGAGCCTGCTCCTCCTCGAGGCGCGTTGGTGGTGGCTGACCCTCGCCACGCTCGCGGGCACGCTCTCGGTGTTCCTGGTGCTGTTCGTCAGCCTGCGGGCCGTAGGGGTCGACGGCGCCCAGGTCACCCTCACCGAAGCGTTCGCGGCGTGGTCGATCACCCGGCTGCTGACCGCGTTCCCGATCACCCCCGGCGGGCTGGGGATCATCGAGCTCGGACTCACCGGGGCGCTGGTCGGCTTCGGCGGCCAGCAGTCCAAGGTCGTGGCCGCGGTCCTCATCTACCGGGTGGCGACCTATGTCCCGCCGATCGTGCTCGGGGCGATCGCCGCGTTCACGTGGCGCCACCACCATCAGGTCGACCCCGACGACCCCGACGACCCCGACGATCCCGACGAGGACCTCGGCGAGGGTGGCTGACCCGGCTCAGGAACCTCACAGGTGATCCACACCTGATCGCGGGGTCGAGGGTGCAGCGTGAGGCCCATGAGAGCGACCGCGGTACGAACCCGGAACCTGACCAAGCGATACGGCGAGCGGGCCGCGGTCGACGGACTCGACATGACCCTGCCCTCCGGCGCCATCACCGGCTTCGTCGGCCCCAACGGTGCCGGCAAGACCACCACCATCCGCATGTTGCTGGGCCTCATTCGCCCGACTGAGGGCGACGGGGAGGTGCTCGGCCGCCCCCTCGTCGAGGCCGCCGAGTACCTCCCCCAGGTCGGCGCCATGATCGAGGGGCCGGCCTTCTATCCGACGTTGACCGGGCGCCGGAACCTCGAAGTCCTGGCCCGACTCGGCGGCATCGGCCCGGCCAAGATCGACGAAGTCCTCGAGCTGGTCGACCTGAGCGACCGAGCCGACGACCCGTACCGGTCCTATTCGCTCGGCATGAAGCAGCGCCTCGGGATCGCGGCCGCTCTGCTGCCCGATCCGGCCCTCCTCATCCTCGACGAACCGACCAACGGTCTCGACCCGGCCGGGATCCGTGACACCCGCGCCCTGTTGCGCAGACTCTCCGACGGCGGGATGACGGTTGTCGTGTCGAGTCACCTGCTCAGCGAGATCCAGCAGATGTCGGATCATCTCGTGATGATCCAGCGCGGTGCGTTGGTCTTCGAGGGCGGAGTCGAGGAACTGATCGACCGCCAACCCACCGAGGTCGTCGCCCGCCCCGAGTTCCCCGACGACGTTCCGGCGCTGGTCCTGCTGTGCGAACGGGCCGGCTATCGCGTCGAGGCCAGAGATGGCTCGGTCCGAGTCACCGCGCCGACGTCGTGGTCGCCGGAGCTGAATCGTCGGGCCATGGCAGCCCAGATCACCTTGGCCTCCCTCTCCATCGAGCAGGTCAGCCTCGAGGAGGCCTTCCTCGCCATCACCGAGCCCACCAACGGGCTCCGCACCGCTCGGGAGGTCCGGTCATGACCAACGCCTTCTTCTCCGAATGGCTCAAGCTGCGCCGCCGGGCCATGCTCCTCGGCGGCATCGGCGCCACCATGGCGGTGACCGCGCTGGCCACCGTCGTCCAGCTCGTGACGGTGGGCGACGACGGCGCTCCCGGCGGGAGCACGGTGACGGTGGCATCACTTCAGGAGGCGGGCGGCCTGGCCGCTGGTGTCGCCGGGGCGGCCACCTTCATCGGCGCGGTGACCTTGACCCTGTGGGCCATCAACATGGCCAACGAGTACACCCTCGGCACCTTGCGCAACCTCCTGGTCCGCCAGCCTCATCGGCTGCGTCTGTTGGCCGGCAAACTCCTCGCCCTGGCCAGCTTCACGGTCGTGGCCGTGACATTGGCCTCCGCGATGTCGATCGCCATGTCCTTCGCCATGGCGCCGGTCAACGGCATCGACACGTCGGCGTGGACGACAACCAGCGCGCTGGGCGAGGTGGCATCGACCTGGACGAACACAGTCCTGGCTGCCATCGGCTTCGGTCTCATCGGAGCATCACTCGGCATCTTCTTGCGAGCCCCGGCGGGCGCCATCGGTGCCGGGCTGGCGTGGCTGCTGATCGGCGAGCTCATCTTGAGCCAGGCGTGGAACGAGGTGGGCCGCTGGCTCCCCGGCCAGCTCCTCCAGGCGATCAGCGAGGGGGGCGACACCTCGATGCCCTACCTCACCGCGGTGACGGGAGCGATGGTGGTCATCGGATCGTTCACCGCCGCCAGTGGCTATCTCTTCGCTCATCGAGAGGTCGCGGGCTAGGCGCCACCCGCCGGCCCCAGGTGCTGGCCCCCGCCGGCTGCGTTGGCTCCCACGCAGTCGGCGGGGGTCTTCCCACGCTCCGATCCCGTTGGGGGACGCCATTAGCCTCTGACACCTTCGCAGGAGGTCGGGATGGCCAAGGCGCACACCAGCCCAGCGCGGTGGGGTCGAGTGCGTTGGCGCGGCCTTGCCGTGGTCGTCACCTTGGTGATGAGCACGGCCGCCATGGCCGCCTGCTCGAGCGGGGAAAACGGTTTGGGGGGCGATGTGACCCTGCCGTCGGTCTCGATCACCGTCCCGTCGGTGACAGTGCCGTCGGTGACAGTGCCGTCAGTCACCGTCCCGTCGATCCCGTCGGGCAGCACTGGGTCGAGCGTCGAGTCGGCCGAGACGACTTCTCCACCAGGCCCGTCGACCACCTTGGCTCCTACGACCGAATCCACCACAACGCCCACCCAGACGACGCTGGCCCCGACGACCACCACGAGCGCCGCCACCACGACCACCGAGGCAGATGAGTCGTCGTCCGCTGACGATCCACCATGGGTCCTCATCGCCCTGGTTGCCGTGATCCTGGCTGGGGGTGTGTTGGCCGCCATGCTCGTGACTCGTCGTCGACACCGTGAGCAGTCTGCGGCCCTCGCCAGCTGGCAGAGCCGGGGCATGGCCGCGGTCACGGCCGGGACGACCCTGGCCTCGGTCGCCGAGGCCGTCCTCGATCCGACCGACGCCGAGACCGAAGCCCGGAGATGGGACGAGCTGGCCCAACGCACCGCGGTGCTGGTCGAGACGCAGCGCCAGCTCGCCACCGATGCTCCGGATGCGGCCTCGGTTAACGCCGTGGCCGAGACCCAGCGCAGCACTGCCGTCCTGGGTCAGGCCCTCGACGCCCACCGAGCCCTACGCATCGGCCCACCGCCGCCGACCGGCGACCAACTCGACGCGTCCCGAGCCCTGGTCCGGCAGCGAATCGTCGAGTTCGAGCGGGCGCAGGCCGCGCTGAGGGTGGCGTCGACGCCGCCCGCCCCACCAGCCGGCGCGGGGGGTACCGGCGGCGGGACGGCGGCGTCGCCTCCGGCCTAGGGCTCAGCCGGAGAGCTGGCCTCGGTACGGCCGAACAGGAGCCGATCGAGGACGAGGAACTGGATCACCCACAGCCCGGCGAACGCCGACACGTTGGCCACCAGGATGGCCACTGTGCGAACGCCGTCGCTCAAGCCCACGCTCGTCGCCCAGGCGTCGGTGACACCGACCGCGGCAGTCGACAAGACCATGCCCGAGAACGACAGGACCCAGAACGGCACCACCTCGCGCCATGGGTCGCTGCTGTCGCGACGTCCCCAGACCCAGCGACGGTTCAGCACATAGGAAGGCACCGTGCCCACGGCGGTAGCGGCCACGTTGGCCACGGTCGCCGACCACGAGTACGCCGTGGTCAACACCATGAGAACGCCGAGGCTCAGGACCGTCGTGAACACCGACACCGACATGCATCGCGCCAAGCGCACGATCACCACCAGGCGCCGGTCGAGCCTGACCTCCAAGGTCTCGGTGGTCGTCATGGCCGCGATGTTCATGCCCCCGTGTAAGGCCCAGGGCGGGCCTATTCAAGAGCCGGGCAAGAACTCGATGAACATTCCCGTTCTTTGGCGGATCGCCCACCGCTGAGGTGGTGGATCCGCCGGAGAACGGCAACGAGGTGTCGCCTCAGGCGCCGGTCGCCATGACCGCCCGGGCCGCGGCGGCAATGGCCAGCTCTTCGCGGGCCGGTACGACGAGGACAGCGACGTCGGCGCCGAGGAACGGCAAGCGGGCCATCACCCGGTCGCGGATCTCCACGCTGTGCTGGCCGATTCCACCCGTGAAGACCACGGCGTCGACCACCCCCAGCGAGGCCGCCATGGCCGCCACGCCAGCAGCTATCCGATGCACGAAGACGTCCACCGCCAGCGCAGCCAGCTCGTTGCCCCCGTCTCGAGCAGCGATCACCTCACGCAGATCGGCGCTCACCCCCGACAGCCCCAACAGCCCCGAGCGCTTCTCGAGCAGGTCCGTCAGCTCGTCGACCGATGTGCCTTGACGCATCAGGTGGATCAGTAGCCCGGGATCGACGGTCCCCGACCGGCTGGCCATGACCAATCCGTCGAGCGGAGTGAAGCCCATGGTCGTGTCGACGCTGCGGCCCCGGTCGACTGCTGCCAACGAGCAGCCTCCACCCAGGTGACAGGTGACCAGGCGAACGTCCTCACGTGGTCGACCCAGTAATGCGGCCGCCTCGCGACTGGCGGCATCGTGGCTGATGCCGTGGAATCCGTAGCGCTTCCAGCCTTGGGCCAACCACTCGTGAGGCCCGCCGAACGCCGCCGCCGCCGCCGGGAGTGTGTGGTGGAAAGTGGTGTCGAACACGGCGACCTGGGCCACCTCGGGCCCGACGACCTGTCGGGCCGCGGCGAGACCGTCGAGGGCGGCCCGCTGGTGGGTCGGGGCCCACGGGATCAACGCCGCGATCGCCGCCTCGGACACGGCGTCGATGCGCACCGGCCCGGTGAATCGATCAGCGCCGTGGACGACGCGATGTCCGACGACCTCTACCTCGGCGAGGTGCGGAGCGGTCCGCAGCGCCCGGGCGATGCCCTCCGTCGGCTGGCCACCCAGGTCGGCACCCGACAGCCCGGCCCGCCACAGAACCCCATCGGGTGTGCTCCCGTCGGAGGCGACCAGCGCCAGCTTGACCGAGGTCGAGCCGGTGTTGAGTACCAGGACGGGCCCACTCACCGGGTCCAGGCCCAGTCGGTTATCTCGGCTTGGTCCTGACCCACCCTGCGGATGTGCTGGGTGTGGGCGATCAGCTTGTTGGTCATGGCCTCGCGGAGGTAGGCGCCCCGAGCTCCGAGGGACGGCACCCGGTCGACCACGTCCATGACCAGATGGAAGCGGTCGATCTCGTTGAGTACGCACATGTCGAAGGGCGTGGTGGTCGTGCCCTCTTCCTTGTAGCCCCGAACGTGGAGGTTGTGGTGGTTGTGGCGCCGATAGGTGAGCCGGTGAATGAGCCACGGGTAGCCGTGGAAGTTGAAGATCACCGGGCGATCGGTGGTGAACAGCGAATCGAAGTGTTGATCGGAAAGTCCGCTCGGGTGCTCTGCTTCGGGTTGGAGGGTGAGAAGGTCGACCACGTTGACAACCCGCACCCGCAGTTCTGGGACCTCGCGGCGCAGCAGGTCGACCGCGGCCAACGTCTCGAGGGTGGGCACGTCCCCGCAGCACGCCATGACGACGTCGGGGTCGCCACCGGCATCGTTGCTGGCCCACTCCCACACCCCGATGCCCTTGGTGCAATGGGCTACGGCTTCGTCCATGGTCAAGAACTGGAGCGCCGGCTGCTTGCCGGCGACGACCACGTTGACCCGCTGGCGACTGCGCAGGCAGTGGTCGGCCACCGACAACAAGGTGTTGGCGTCGGGCGGGAGGTACACCCGGACCTGGTCGGCCTGCTTGTTGACCACGTGGTCGATGAAGCCTGGGTCCTGGTGGCTGAACCCGTTGTGGTCCTGGCGCCAGACGTGGGAGGTCAGCAGGTAGTTCAGCGACGCGATGTCGGGCCGCCAGCTCAGTCCGGCCGACACCTTGAGCCACTTGGCGTGCTGGTTGAACATCGAGTCGACCAGGTGGATGAAGGCCTCGTAGCACGAGAACAGGCCGTGGCGGCCGGTGAGCAGGTAGCCCTCGAGCCAGCCCTGGCAGGTGTGCTCGGAAAGGATCTCCATGACCCTCCCGTCGGCGACCAGGCGCAGGTCGTCGTCGGCCGGGTCGGTCCGTGCGTTCCAGGTTCGCCCCGTGACCTCGAACACCGACCCGAGTCGGTTCGACTCTGTCTCGTCAGGGCCGAAGATCCGGAAGTGGCGTTGGTCGGCGTTGGCGGCCAGGACGTCACGGAGGAAGCCGCCCAGCACCCGGGTGGCCTCGGCGCTCGTCGCTGCCGGTCGATCGACTGCGACGGCGTGATCGCGGAAATCCGGGAGTCGCAATGGGCGCAGCAGGCGCCCGCCGTTGGCGTGCGGATTGGCCCCCATCCGGCGCTCACCGCTGGGCGCCAGTGCCGTCACGGCATCGACGACCCGGCCGTCGGCGTCGAACAGGTCGTCCACCTGATAGCTACGCATCCACGCTTCGAGGGTGGCGACATGCTCGGGGTGTCGGGCGTCGACCGGCAACGGCACCTGGTGGGCCCGCCACGTGCCCGCCATCGGAACGCCGTCGACCTCCGTCGGACCGGTCCACCCCTTGGGCGTGCGCAGGACGATGCAGGGCCAGCGGGGCCGCTCGGTGGCACCGTCGATTCGGGCCCGCCGCTGGATGGCGGCGATCTCGTCGCACACGGTGTCGAGCGTCCCGGCGAGAAGTTGATGCACCATCTCGGGGTCGTCACCCTCAACGTCGAAGGGCTCCCAGCCGTAGCCCCGAAGCAGCTGGTGCAGCTCGCCCGGCGCCAATCGGTCGAGGACGGCGGGGTTGGCGATCTTGTAGCCGTTCAGGTGCAGGATCGGCAGGACTGCCCCGTCGTGGGTCGGGTCGAGGAACTTGTTGGAGTGCCAACTGGCGGCCAGCGGTCCGGTCTCGGCCTCGCCGTCGCCGATCACACACGCCACGACCAGGTCGGGGTTGTCGAACGCAGCGCCGAAGGCGTGGGACAGCGAGTAGCCGAGTTCGCCGCCTTCGTGAATCGATCCGGGGGTCTCGGGTGCGGCGTGTGAGGGGATCCCACCCGGGAACGAGAACTGCTTGAAGAGCCGGGCCAGGCCCTCTTCGTCACGTCCGACGTCTGGATAGAGCTCGCTGTAGATGCCCTCGAGGTAGGAGTTGGCCACCAGGGCCGGGCCACCGTGGCCCGGCCCGGCGATGAAGATCATGTCGAGGTCACGGGCCCGGATCACCCGGTTGAGGTGGGCGTATACCAGGTTCAGCCCAGGCGTGGTGCCCCAGTGGCCCAGCAATCGGGGCTTGACGTGGTCGAGGGTGAGCGGCTCACGCAGCAGCGGGTTGGCCAGCAGGTAGATCTGGCCCACCGACAGGTAGTTGGCCAGCCGCCACCATTGGTCGAGCGCGGCCAGTTCGTCGGCGTCGAGCGGACCCGTCGCCATCGCGTCGGGTCCTGGGTTCGACATGGTCCCTCCATAGGGGTGAGGCTGGTACCAGCGACTACCCCAAACAGTGGGTCATGAAGCGCCCGCCCGCCAGCCCCGACGGGTGAACAGCTGGTGATCAGACGCCGGTGCCGACTGCGACCGCCTGGTCGGTGACCTGGAAAGCCACCGGTGCCTGGGCCTGGCTCAACACTCCGGCCAGCACCGCCGCGTGTCTGGCTTCGACGCCACCGACGGTCATGATCGACGCGTTGAGGGCCAGGTCGGTGAAGTTTCCGACGTTCTTCTGGTAGGTCTGGGCGGCCACGGTCTCGAGGTCGAAAGCCAGCTGGATGATCGCCATCTCGTCGGCCAGGGCGTCGATGGTCGGTTGGAGCTGGGCCAGCACCGCCGGATTGGGGTCGGTGAACGGCGTTCCGCCGGCCTGGGTGGTGAGCGACTGGAACAGCGCCGAGTGCTCCTTGTGCTGGGACTGGAAGAGCTTGGCCGCGTCGCCGACGGCGGCCGTGGTCACCAGACCCGAGTCGACCGCGGTTTGGTACACGGCAACGGCGAGCTCTTCGATGGACGATGCGGTGCGCAAGATCATCACGTCGGCCCCGCCGGACATCGCCCCGCCGGTGGTGGTCGAACCGCCGAGGCTCGACGGCGACGAACCATTGTCCGACGCACAGGCGGCCACGATGGCGCTGCCGGCCACGGCCAGGCCACCGATCTTGAGGAAACCTCGGCGGTCGAGGCCACCGAGGACCGCATGGGCCTTTTCGTCGAGCCGGGCCGTGGGTGAACTGTCGAAGAGTCGATCGAGCTGGGCCCCGTAGGCAGGCATCACCGAGTCGTGGAGATCCTGGGTGTCAGCGGCAGCCCGCCGGAGCTCGTCATGGGAGAAGTCGTGGGCAGTCATGTGGGGTTCCTCTGGGTGCGAAGCGGACGGGATCGACGTCGCCTAAGCGACTGGGTACTGGTCGGGCGACAGGGCTTGGGCGGCCGTTTCGAAGCCCGGGATGTAGTCGGTGGCCGGTAACCCCAGGACCGATCCGAGCACCACGGCGTGGGCCGACTCGACCGGAAGGATCGACGCCGTCAATTGCAGGGCCGCCGAACTGGTAAGGGCCCCCAGGGCGAAGATGTAGGTGGCGGCCGCCGCGTTCTCGAGGTCGTAGGCGATCTTGACGATCGCCGCCTCGTCGGCAGCCCCGGAGACCTGGGCTCCCACGGCCGTGAGCAGCCCGGGGTTGGCCGTATTGGTGGCCGCCGATCCGGCGGCCGAACCGAAGGCGGCGGCGTGCTCCTCGTGTTGGGAGGCGAACGACGCGGCCGCCTCCCCCACCGCCGGGGTGGTCACCTTGCCGCTCGCCGCCGCGGCCTTGTAGGCCTCGACCGCGGCCAGCTCGACCGATTCGGCGAAGGCGGCGATCCCGGCGTCATCGAGGGCGTAGGCCGGCGACAGGAGCCGGCGGAAGGGCAGGACCGCCTGACCGATGGCCAGCGCCAACCCTCCGACCCCGATCCCTCGCAGGATCTTGGCCCGGGAGGGTCCCATCAGGCGAGCCCCCTCGCCCTGGTGAAGTTCGGCGATCTGCTCAGGCATGTCTCCCATGCCTTCGCGATGCAGTTCATCGACGTCGGCGACCATCGATCGCAAATTCGACTCGGAGATCTCCATGACCACGTCCTCCTCTAGTGGTGGTGGCGTGGTCGCTCTTCGGAACACCGAAGGGTCGCGGATGACTGAACGTCGAGATCGGGCTCAGCCGGTGCGCCGATGTCCGATCGTGGTGTTGGGCGCCACGATCCGGTCAAGCGTCGAGTTGACCTCGGCGAAGCGCTCACCCCGCCCGTTCCAGTCGGTCCGAGCTTGTTCGAGCTCGGCGCTGGTGCGAGCGACGAAGTTCCACCACATCGTCACCGGCTCGTCGAACGGTTCGCCCCCGAGCAGCAGCACCCGAGCGCTGGTGGCCACCACCAGCGCGAGCTCGTCACGCCCCGGGCCCAGATAGGCCAGGCGGCCGGGCCCGACCACCTCGCCGCCGACCGCCACCTCGCCTTCGAGGACCACCAGCGCGTGCTCGTGGTGTCGCGCCAGCGGCACCACGGTCTCGCCCCGCCCGAGGGCGAGGTCGACTCCGAGGTGGTCCGAGTCGCGCCGGGCGGGCGACACCACGCCGTCGAGCCGGCCGACCAACACCGTGCCCACACCATTGGCCAGTTCGAGCTGAGGCAGGGTGCGGTGGTGTTCGAACGCGGGAGCACCATGACGGGTGCGTTCGGGTTGGGCCACCCAGAGTTGGACGCCATGCACCTCACCTCGGTAACGGCCCGTGGGCTCCTCGGCGTGGGCGATGCCGTGGCCGGCGGTCATCAAGTTGAGTTGACCCGGGCGAATCACCTGTTCGGTGCCGAGGCCGTCTCGGTGCACGGCCTCACCGGCCACCAGCCAGGTCACGGTCTGCAGGCCGATGTGGGGATGCGGACCGATGTCGATGCCGCCATCGGCAGCCGCGGCCATCGGGCCCATGTGATCGACGAAGCACCAGGCCCCGACCGTGCGCCGGGTTCGTTGGGGCAGGGCTCTTCGCACCGGTAGTTCGCCGACACTCGTTGCTCGACTCGGCCACTGCTCGATTGGGCTGGGCATGGATCACCGACCTTCGATTCGGTCGCCTTTATGGTTTCTGGCCATGGACATCGACACTGGCAACACCGCATGGGTTCTGGTCAGCGCCGCGCTCGTGCTCTTCATGACCCCGGGGCTGGCCTTCTTCTACGGCGGCATGGTCCGGGCCAAGAACGTGCTCGGCATGCTGATGCAGAACTTCTTCGCCATGGGCCTGCTCGCAGTCCTCTGGGTGCTGGTGGGCTTCAGTCTGGCCTTCGGCAACGAAGGTGACGGAGGGTTCATCGGCTCGCTCGAGTACGTGGGCCTGGACGGGGTCGGGCAAAGCGTCGGACCCGAGTGGTTCGCCCTGAGCATTCCGTTCATCTTGTTCTGCACCTACCAGATGACCTTCGCCATCATCACCCCAGCGCTCATCACCGGGGCGACCGCCGATCGTCTGAAGTTCTCGGCGTACGGGGTATTCATCGGCGTCTGGCTCCTCGCCGTCTACGCACCGGTGGCCCACTGGGTGTTCGGTGGAGGATGGATCTTCGAGATGGGGGCCATCGACTTCGCCGGCGGAGCCGTCGTCCACATCAACGCGGGCGCCGCTGCCCTCGCGCTGTGCATCGTGTTGGGCAAGCGTCAAGGGTGGCCCGATCGACCGATGCCGCCCCATGCCCTCCCGTTGACCTTGCTCGGCACCGGGATTCTCTGGTTCGGCTGGAGTGGGTTCAACGCCGGCTCCGCGCTCGGCGCCAACGGGGTGGCCGCCCAGGCACTGCTCAACACCTTCGTCGCCGCGTCGGCCGCCATGCTCGGCTGGCTCGCGGCCGAGCGCATCAAGGGCGGCCACGCCACCACCCTGGGCGCCGCCTCCGGGGCCGTCGCCGGCTTGGTCGCCATCACCCCCTGTGCCGGCTTCGTGGGTGGCCTGGCTCCCCTGGCCATCGGCTTGGCCGCTGGGGTCGTGTGCTTCCTGGCCATCCAGCTGAAGTTCCTCTTCGGCTACGACGACAGCCTCGACGTGGTCGGGGTGCATCTCGTCGGCGGGCTGATCGGGTCGCTCCTGCTCGGTCTCTTCGCCGACCCGGCGGTCAACCCGATCGTGGCTGACATCTCCACTCCTGGGCTGTTGATCGACGGTGGATCGGCCGAGCTGCTCAAGGACCAGTTCGTCGCGTCCATCGCCGTGCTGGCGTACTCGCTCGTGGTCTCGCTGGGCTTGGCCAAGCTCCTCGACCTCACCATCGGCCTCCGGGTCTCGCCCGAGGCCGAACTCGAAGGTCTCGACACCGCACTGCACGCCGAGACCGCGTATCACGAGTTGTCAGCCGGCTGACCCCCCGGCGGCCCGGTCAGGCCGCCTCGAGGGCCAACAGGGCGGCCTTGATCTCGGCGCCCCCGAGGTACTGGCCGATGGCGCCGCCGCTGCGGACGACACGGTGGCAGGGCACCACTACCGGTACCGGGTTGTGGGCACAGGCCGATCCGACGGCCCGCACCGCCCGGGGCCGGCCGACGGCCACGGCCACCTCGGCATAGGTGGCCGTGGCCCCGTAGGCGATGGCAAGGAGCTGGCCGAGCACCTCACGCCGAAATCCCACCGCCAGCCGGAGATCGAGGGGCAACTCGAACTGGCGCCGATCTCCGGCGAAGTAGGCGTCGAGCTGCGTCGCGGCCAGATCGAGTCGAGCGGGCGCCGGCAAGATACGAGGGCTCACCGACTCGGCCAGGTCGTGGAGCACCGCGTCGTGATCCTCCACCTCGAAGGCCACCCGGAGCAGGCCAACCGGGGTGGCGGCCAACAACAACGAGCCGATCGGCGTGTCGACACATCGGTAGGCGATATCGAGCAGACCGGCCGGGGAGGCCGCGGGCGGGTTGGAGAGGAGCACCATGGGACCATGTTGCTCGACCAGGGCTTCGAAGGGGTGCGGGACCTTCGCCCCTGGCCGGTGCCTCACCCGGCGACCCACGCTGATGACGTGGACCCAACCACCGAATCGCTGGCGCCGGCCGTCATCGAGACCCACACCGGACTTGTGTTCTTCGTGGGCGATCGGGCCTACAAGCTCAAGCGCCCGGTGCAGTTCGCCTTCGTCGACCTCCGCAGCCGCGAGGCCCGGGCCGCGGTGTGTCACCGCGAGGTCGAGCTCAACCGACGGCTCGCCCCCGACGTGTACCTGGGCGTGGCCGACATCACCGGACCCGACGGCGCCCTGTGTGACCACCTGGTGGTGATGCGCCGTCTTCCCGAAGAGCGTCGGCTCAGCTCCCTGGTGGCCCGAGGCGTCGACGTCGGTTCCGACCTCGATGCCATCGCCGACCGGTTGGCCCAGTTCCACCAGAGCGCCGAGACGTCACCGGCCATCGCTGCGGTGGCCTCCGCCGCCGCGCTGGGACGCCGGTGGGAGGAGAACCACGCCGAGATGACGCCGTTCATGGGCTCCGTCGTCGATCCGGAGGTGGCCACGAGAGTCATCGAGTTGGCCCGCCGTTACCTCGCCGGGCGGACACCGTTGTTCGACCGCCGCATCCACGAGGGCCGGGCCCGAGACGGCCACGGCGACCTGTTGAGCGACGACATCTTCTGCCTCGACGACGGCCCTCGCATCCTCGACTGCCTCGAGTACGCCGACGACTTGCGGTGGGGCGACACCCTGGCCGACGTGGCCTTCCTGGCCATGGATCTCGAACGCATCGGCCATCCCGAGTTCGCCCACCGCTTCCTCGAGCGCTACCGCACCGTCAGCGGCGACGACTGGCCCGCATCTCTGGCCCATCACCACATCGCCTACCGGGCCCAGGTCCGTTCGAAGGTGGCGTGCCTGCGGGCCATGCAGGGAGACGGGTCGGCCCGAGCCGCGGCGCCAGCGTTGTTGAGCCTCGCCGAGCGACACCTCGACGCGGCCCGCGTTCGTCTCGTGCTCGTCGGCGGGCTGCCCGGCAGCGGGAAGTCGACCCTGGCCCGCGACCTCGGTCCGGCGATCGGAGCAGTCGTTCTCAGCTCCGACGAGATCCGCAAGCGGCGGGCCGGGCTGGTTCCCCACGAGCGGGCCTCGGCCGCGCCTGGTGAGGGCATCTACGACGAGGCCACCACCGCAGCGACCTACCGGGCGTTGCTCACCGAGGCGTCCACCGCATTGGCCAACGGTCACAGCGTGGTGCTCGACGCCTCGTGGCACGACCAGAGGTGGCGGGACCGAGCCCGTTCACTGGCCAGAGAGGTCGTCGCCGATCTGGGCGAGCTGCGGTGCAGCGCTCCGCAGCCCCTCCTCGAACAGCGGGTCCGAGCCCGGACCGAGACCGGCCGAGACCCGTCCGACGCCGACGTCGCTGTTCTCATGCACATGGCGTCTCGGGACGACCCGTGGCCGGAAGCGGCCACCGTCGACACCACCGATGGCATCGGCGACGTCCTGGCCCGGGCTCGGGCCGCGCTCGGCTCCTGAGGCAGACTGCGCCCATGACCGGCGAGCACGACGAGCGACCGTGGGGGTCCTACACCGTCCTCGAGGACACCGAGGCCTACAAGGTCAAGCGCATCGACGTGGCCACCGGCAAGCGACTCAGCTACCAGCGCCACAGCCAGCGAGCCGAGCACTGGTTCGTGGTTGCCGGTTCGGCCCGGGTGACCCTCGACGGCACCCACATCGACCTCGGCCCCGGTGACGCCATCGACATCCCACGGGGTGCAGCCCATCGAATCGCCAACGCCGGAGAAGCTCCGCTCGTCTTCATCGAGGTCCAGCACGGCGACTACTTCGGCGAGGACGACATCGAGCGTCTCGACGACGATTTCGGTCGCGTCGGCTGAGCAACCGATCCATCCCCGTACGAACTCGGATCGATAGCTGTCGCCAATCCAACCCGGCTCAATAGCTGTCGGATCCCGACGGGTCACGATCCCAGTTCGCCGGACGACAGGTATCGATCCGGGTTCGGGGCGGGGGCCCCGACGGTCGCCCCTACCCTGGGCAGGTGGAAACCCTGGTGTTCGTCGGGATGGTGGCCATTTCTGCGCTCATCGTGTGGGCCACGCGTTGGGGCCCGCTGTCCGACACCCGCTCGCTGCGGGCACCCCGGCCCACCCTGTTGTCCTACCTCACCGGGTGGTTCATGGTGCCCTGGCGCAACCGGCGAGCCGAGCGTTCTGACGACCAGCCTTGAGGACAATCGATGGCTGACCTCTGGTACATCACCAACACCTCGGTCGACGGCTACATCGAAGACCTTGACGGTCGCTTCGACTGGTCGGCGCCCGACGACGAGGTCCACGGCTTCATCAACGACCTACTTCGTGACGTGGGTACGCACCTCTACGGACGGCGGCTCTACGAGACCATGGCGGTCTGGGAAACCGAGCCGGCGCTGGCCGAGGGGTCGCCCTTCCAAGCCGACTTCGCCGAGCTGTGGCAAGCCGCCGACAAGGCGGTGTTCTCCAGCTCCCTGGCCGACGTCTGGACGGCCAAGACCCAGCTCGAACGGCGGTTCGACCCCGAGAGCATCAGGCAGCGGAAGGCGTCGGCCACCCAGCCCTTGTTCATCGGTGGCGCCAACTTGGCGGCCCAAGCCGTAGGGGCAGGCGTGGTCGACGAGTACCACGTGTTCGTGTTGCCGGTCGTGATCGGCGCAGGCAAACCCGCCCTCACCACTCAGGGTCAGATCGACCTCGAACTGATCGACCATCGGCGCTTCACCACCAGCGGCACGACCTACCAGCGCTACCGCATCCAGCGGTAGCGCTCAGCGGGCGACGGCGGGGTCGGGGCGGCGCTTCCAGATGTCGTTGCAGACTACGCACACCTCGGCGGGGATGACTCCGATCCTCATCAATAGGCCGAAGACGTAGCAGCCGACGCAGAACCCGGCGAACGCCTCGAGCGAGGCGGCGACGACCAGCACCCCGAGCACCACCTGGGCAATGTCGAATCGGTCGAAGCCAAAGGTAAGGATCACTGCGCTGACCGAGAAGACCGCCCCGATGGCTTGCGCGAATCGCTTTGGCGGGCCGGGCACCAGCTTCTGGTCGAAGGGCAGAGCCGGGGTGATCACCCGAGTGACGAGCTGGCCCAGCGGGCTGAGCGTCGGACCCGATAACGCTCGAGCGACGAACCCGTAGGCCAGCACCACGGTGAGCCACCGCAGGTCGAACGCGATAGTGACCACGGCCATGGTCACCACCCCGGTGGCCACGAGGCGGGCGGAGACCTCGTTGACCGGGTTTGGAAAGGAAAAGATCTGGGCTGGGGAGCTGCTCATGGCGTGCTACCAAGCGTATGGCCAGAATCCCGACTAACCAACTCGGGATTCAGATCCAGGGTCGTCTCGTTCAGCGCTCGGCGTTGTAGAGCCGCATGGTGAGCGGTGCGAACACGCACACCAGAGCGGCGCTCCACGCCAACACGGCCAGGATGTCGCCGGTCACGTCGGTGCCCCCCATCAGGCCCCGAGCCGCGGTGGTGAGCAAGGTGATTGGGTTCACGCTCACGAAGGCCTGGACCCAGCCGGGCATGGTGGTCGGGTCGACGAACACGTTGCTGGCGAAGGTCAGCGGGAAGAGCACCGTCATACTCACCTGCTCGACCGATGACGGGGTCTGGAGCTTGAGCCCGACCGCCGTCCACACCCACGAGAGGCCGAAGGCAAAGACCAACAGCAGGCCTACGGCGAGCACCACGCCGAGCACCCCACCGTCGGGCCGGTAACCCAGGACCACGCCGAGCACCATGACCACGAGCGACGCGATGGTGTAGCGGACGGTGTCGGCCAACAACATCCCGACCAGCACGGCCGGACGCCAGATGGGCAGCGATCGGAAGCGGTCGAAGACCCCTTTGGCGATGTCGGTGTTCAACGCCATCCCCGTGTACATGGTGATCCAGGACACGGTCATGACCAGGATCCCCGGCAGAAGCTCTTGGAGATAGGCCCGGGGCGAGCCGGCCAGGGCCCCGCCGAACAGGTAGGTGTAGAGGAGCACGAACATCACGGGCAGGGCCGTGACATCGAAGAGCTGGTACGGCACGTGCTTGATCTTCAGCAGGGCCCGCCAGCCGAAGGTGACCGAAGTCGACAGTCGTCCCGGGCGCGATGGACGGGGCCGGCTGGTCAGCGCCGAGCGCAGCGCCGACTCGACGAGGGCGGGTTCAGTGGTGGCGCTCACGACGCAACTCCTTCGATGGTCGAGCCGTCCGCTGGATGGCCGGTGAGGGCCAGGAACACCTCGTCGAGGCTGGGCTGGCCCAGGGATAGTTCGGCCACCACGATCCCGGCCTGGGCCAGGGCCGCCAGCGCCACCGCCACTTCCTCGGAGCGAGCGGCGGGGACCACCAGCGCGACCGGGTCGGCGTCGAGCATCACCGTCTCGTCCAGGGCCCGGTCCAATACCTGGCGGGCGTGGTCACGATCGACGGGGTCGGCCACCTTGAGGTGCAATGCCCCTGACCCCACCCGGGCCTTGAGCTCGGCGCTGGTTCCCTCCACCACCACCCGGCCGTGATCGACGATGGCGATCCGCTCGGCCAGCTGATCGGCCTCCTCGAGATACTGCGTGGTCAACAACACGGTTGCCCCGTCGGCGACCAGCACCCGCACGATCTCCCACACCTGGTTACGACTGCGAGGGTCGAGCCCGGTGGTCGGCTCGTCGAGGAACAAGAGCGCTGGTCGGATCACCAGGCTCGAGGCGATGTCGATCCGGCGGCGCATGCCGCCCGAGTAGTGCTTGACCAGACGCTGGGCCGCGTCGGCCAGCCCGAACGCGTCGAGCAGCTCGTTGGCCCGCTCGTCGGCGTCAGCTCGGGAGAAGCCGAGCAGGCGACCCAGCAGGACCAGGTTCTCCCAACCGCTGAGCTCCTCGTCGACCGACGCGAACTGGCCGGTCAGGCTGACGGCAGCCCGCACTGCATCGGCCTCGGTAACCACGTCGTGGCCCAACACGGTCGCCGTTCCGGCGTCGGGAGCCAACAAGGTGGCGAGCATCCGGATGGTGGTGGTCTTGCCGGCGCCGTTGGGACCGAGCACGCCGAAGACCGAGCCGGTGGGTACGGCCAGGTCGATGCCGTCGACCGCCCGGGTGTCGCCGAAGCACTTCACCAACCCGTGGGTCTCGATGGCCAGGCCGGCGCGCGTCACGGGGATCTCCTTGCTGGGTCGGGGACGGGAGTCGCCAGCCTGTCAGGGCGACCCACGCCCCTCAACGGAATTGTTCGGACGCGCCTTCGGCTAGGAGGGCGTCGATCTGCGCGAGGGCGCTCGATATGCCTTCCTCCATGCCCATGGCCACGAGTTGCTCCATGCCTTCGAGCGTCTCGAACCGAGACTCGAGCACCATCAGCGTGCTCCCGTCGCCCCGCTCGGTGATGGTCGCCACCATCGTCGTGGTGGGCAGCGACTCGTCGACCTCGCCGTGCTCGTCGGCGAAGCCGTCGACCAGCTCGAGTCGATTGGGCGGGTCGACCGCCAGCACCTGCCACCAGGCCCGATACACCTCACCCTCGGGCCCGGTCATGAAGTAGGTGACCCGTCCCCCGGCGGTCAGGTCGTGGTCGACGACCGTGGCCGGGTAGTCGGGCGGGCCCCACCAGCGTTCGAGTTGACGAGGGTCGGCCCAGAGCTGCCAGGCCCGATCGGCCGTGGCGTCGAACTCGGCGCTGACGGTGAAGGTGAGGGCCTCGGGGTCCTTGTCGATATTGGTGACGGGCACGGTTGGCCTCCTGAGTCGGGGTGGTCGGCGAGAAGTTCGCTCATTCACCTGTCGATTTGGACGGGCTCGTTCGTTGTCATGCTGTCCGGCACGTTGCGTCCGGCACGACCCGAGGAGATGACGATATGACCCAGTACCTGTTGTCGGTGTGGCACGTCGGTGACTACCCCACCCCGCCGCCCGACCAGCTCGAGAAGATGATGGCCGACGTGGGTGCGTTCAACGCCGAGCTGCAGCAAGCGGGCATGTACGTATTCGCCGGGGGACTCCAGCCCCGAAGCTCGGCCACCGTCCTGCGGGTGGCCGAGGGCGGAGTGACGATGACCGACGGCCCCTTCGCCGAATCCAAGGAGCAGATGGGCGGGTTCTGGATCATCGAGGCTCCCGACCTCGATGTGGCCCTCGAGTGGGCCACCAAGGGAGCGACCGCCTGCCAGGAAGTGGTCGAGGTGCGCCCCTTCCAGGGCGAGGACGGCTGAGCCTCGACCCCCGGCGCAACGACCCACATGAGCGACGCCGATGTCCTCGGTGAGATCTACCGGCGAGAGGCCGGACGGTGCCTGGCCACCCTGGTGCGGGTGCTGGGCGACGTCGATCTCGCCGAGGACGCGGTCGCCGAGGCCTTCGCCATCGCTGCGCAACGGTGGCCCGACACTGGGGTCCCGCCCAACCCCGGTGGGTGGATCACCACCACGGCCCGTAACCGGGCCATCGACCGGTTGCGCCGGGAGTCGACCCGCCAGCAACGCCACGTCGAGGCCCAGCACCTGTACACCCATGACCCGGACGACGGCGATGACGACATGAACGCCGACCTGGGAGATCTCGACGTCGTCCCCGACGACCAGCTGCGATTGCTGTTCTTGTGCTGTCACCCGGCGCTGGCACCCGACACCCAGGTGGCGCTCACCCTGCGGCTCCTCGGAGGGCTCGAGACCCCCGAGATCGCCCGGGCGTTCCTGGTGCCCGAGGCGACCATGGCCCAACGCCTGGTCCGGGCCAAGCGCAAAATCCGCGACAACAACATGGCCTATCGCATCCCTCCGGCGGCCGAACTCCCCGATCGGCTGGGACCCGTGCTGGCCACCATCTACCTGATCTACAACGAAGGCCACACCTCCACCACCGGCGCGCTCACCCGCACCGAGCTGTCCGACGAGGCCATCCGCCTGGCCCGGGTCTTGGTCGAGCTGATGCCCGATGAGCCCGAGGCCGTCGGACTGCTGGCCATGCTGTTGCTCACCGAAGCCCGACGCCCGGCCCGCACCGCGTCCGACGGTTCGCTCGTCCGCCTGGCCGACCAGGACCGCCGCCTGTGGGACCGGGCCCACATCGCCGAAGGCCACGACCTGGTGCGGGCCTGTCTGCGCCGAAATCAGCCCGGGCCCTACCAACTCCAAGCGGCCATCGCCGCGGTCCACGCCTCGGCCGGGTCGGCGGCCGACACCGACTGGGCCCAGATCGTCGTGCTCTACGACCAGCTCTCGGTGGTGGCGCCCAACGACGTGGTCGCCCTCAACCGGGCCGTGGCGGTGGCCGAGCTGCAGGGTCCGGCGGCAGGACTCGATGCGCTGGAAGGGATCGAGCTTGACCGGTACCACCTGTTCCACGCCACCCGGGCCGAGCTGCTCACCCGGCTGGGCCGCATGGCGGCCGCTCGGGAGGCCTACGACCGGGCACTGGCGTTGGTCACCAACGACGCCGAGCGCCGATTCCTCACCGACCGCCGCGCCGCAGTGGCCGCCGGCGACGAGGTCTGACCCCTTGGCTAACGGTCGCGCAGGCCCTTGCCTTCGAGGATCTTCGGGGCGCACTTCTCGACCCGGTCCTCACGGGTCTTGGCCTGCTTGGCGTCGGAGATGTGGAGGTTGTACTCCCGCTGGCGGCCTGGGGTCAGGGCCGAGAAGGCGGCCTGGAGCTCGGGGTCGAGGTCGAGCCGGTGCTGGAGCTCGGCGACCAAGACCAGCTCGGGGGCCGGGCCAACCTCCAAACCGGCCTTCTCCGCGTCAACGGCTTCCTCGACGTAGTTGGCGATCACCTCGGTGTGCTGGGTCACGTCATCGACCGAGGTGAACTGCATGCGCATGGCCGAGCGAGAGTTGGGGCCCTGCTCCTTGAGCACCCCAGCTGTGTCGTCGAGCAGCGCACCCTTGAAGAACATGAGGGCCAGGAAGTCCTTCATCTCCTGGATAATGACGATGTTCTTGTCGTCGTGGCTGTAACAGGGCTTGCCCCACTTGATCTCTTCGGTCAGACCGGCGTCGAGCAGGATCGAGCGCAAAGCACCCATCTCCTCGGGCCACTGCTTCGACCGAGCGATGTATGCGTCGACCTTGGAGTTGGTTGCCACGGCGCTCAGAGTAGGAGCGCGGGGTGACCGGGCCCAATGGTCACTGCGAGGGTGCGGTCACATTTCGGCTGCGGAGTGCGTCTACAAACTGTGACCATGAACCCGAGTGCCTTCGATGCCGAGCGAGCCCGATTGACGGCGATCGCCACCCGCATCGTCGGGTCGGCTGCCGACGCCGACGACGTCGTGCAGGAGGCCCGGATTCGGTTCGTCGCGACTGACGATGTCGAGAACGCCCAAGCGTGGCTCACGACCGTGGTCACCCGGCTGTGCCTCGATCACCTCCGAAGGAGCAAGACCCGGGCCGACGCCGAGGAGGCCACGTTCACCGAGCCTGAGCCGATCGACCCAGAAGCCGACGCCTTGTTGGCCGAGCGGGTGGGCGGCGCTATGCACGTTGTCCTCGACACCCTCGCCCCGGCCGAGCGAGCAGCCTTCGTGTTGCACGACGTCTTCGGCTATCCGTTCGACGAGATCAGCGCCATCCTCGGTCGGTCAACGACGGCTGTGCGCCAACTGGCGAGCCGGGCCCGCCGCAAGGTGCACGGCGCCCCTGAGCCGGCGTCGGAACGTCGATCTCGAGACCAGGACGAGGTTGTTTTGCGAGCGTTCCTGGCCGCAGCTCGGGGTGGTGATCTGGCCACCCTGCTCTCGTTGCTGGCCCCCGACGCGGTCATGCGAGCTGACCTCATCGGCCAGCAGATGGGCAGCGAGCCGGTCTACGAGGGCGCAGCCGCGGTCGCTGGCCGTCTCGACGGGGCCAAGGGTGCGATGCCGGCCCTCATCGACGGCGTCCTCGGCGCGGCGTGGATCGCCGGCCACGACGTCAAGGTGGCCTTCGTGTTCCACCTCGACGACGGCCTCGTACGCGAGGTCGAGCTGATCGCCGACCCATATGTGTTGACCACCCTCGACGTCGTACGGCTTCGAGCCGACGATCACACCCCACCACTCAACCAAGGAGACCCGCGATGAAGACCATGACCTGTTCTCAACTGGGCGGACCCTGCGGGTTCGAACTGCGGGGCGACTCGGCCGACGACATCATCAACGCCCAGGATGAACACCTCAAGGAGATGGAGGCCGGCGGTGACGTGGCCCACCAGCCGGCGCGCGACGCAATGAAGGGTCGGTGGAAGCGGCCGGTGTCGGGGATGCGGTGGTACCGCAGCGTCAAGCGCGATTTCGCCGCCCTCCCCGAGATCTAGCGGGCCCAGTTCGGCGCTCGACGTAGCGCACTCACGGGACGATGACCACCTTGCCCCGGACCTGTCCGGCCTCGAGGGCGCGCATGGCGGTCGACGCTTCGGCCAGCGGGTACGAGCGATCGACGGCCGGCACGACTAGCCCGTCGTCGATCAGCTCGGTCAGACGCTCGAGGGGGACGTAGTTGTCCTTGGCGACGAACATGGTCAGGCGCTGGCTGACCAGCGGAGACAGCGCGACGGCTCGGATCTGTCGGCCGATTCCCAATAGCCGACCGCCCCCCTCGCCTCCGACGATCACGAGCGTGCCCCGCCGGGTGAGGACCCGTCGCAGCCGGGCCAGCGAGGCGCTTCCTCCGATGTCGAGGATCAGGTCGTAGCGCTGCGGGCCGGCGGCGAAGTCGTCACGGGTGTAGTCCACGACGTGGTCGGCGCCGAGGGATCGGACGAGATCGACCTTGGCGGTGCTGCACACTGCGGTGACGGTGGCACCGTTGGCCTTGGCGATCTGGACGGCGAAGGTCCCCACACCGCCGGACGCACCGGTGATCAAGACGTGCTGACCGGCCTCGAGTCGGCCCACATCGAGCAACCCCTGCTGGGCCGTGAGCCCTGAGACCGGGACGGTGGCGGCCTGCTCGAAGGTGAGCCGCGACGGCTTGGTGGCCAGCTTGCTCTCGAGAGCAGCGGCGAACTCGGCAAAGGAACCCTTGCCCACGCCATACACCTCGTCGCCCGGCCGGAACCGAGTCACCGATGACCCAATGGCGGCAACCACTCCGGCCAGGTCGCTCCCGGGCACCGGGTTCTTGGGGGTCCGCAGCCCGAAGACCAGTCGGGCCACGTAGGGCTCCCCGGTCATCAGATGCCACGTGCCCCGGTCGAGTCCGGCGGCCCGGACCGCTACGAGCACTTCGTCAGCGCCGATGGCCGGTTGATCGAGGTCATCGAGATGCAGCTCGTCGGCCGAGCCATACCTGCGCTGGACAATCGCCCGCATCGGACACCTCCTGGTGGTGGACGTCGATTCGATGATGCCCCAGCCCGGCCAGGCCCTACCGCAGTCGCGAGGTGCGAGTCCATACGCTGGCGCTCCCACGCACGAGGAGATCGTCGGACACCAATGCTCGAGAACCTGACCATCTGGGCCACTGATGTGGTGGAGAGGCTCGGCTACGTCGGCGTCGCGCTCCTCGTCGCCATCGAGAACCTCTTCCCACCGATCCCCTCGGAGGTGGTGCTCGGGTTGGCGGGTTACACCGCGTCGAAGGGCGACGCGTGGGTGGTCGGCATGATCATCGCCGCCACCATCGGCTCGGTGGTCGGGGCCTGGGTGCTGTACGGATTCGCGGCGGCGGTCGGTCCCCTGCGGCTACGGGCCATCATCATCCGGTACGGCCCGTGGATCGGCTTCGGGGAATCCGACCTCGACCGGGCCGAGGGGTGGTTCGATCGCCGGTCGCGTTGGGCGGTGCTGCTGTGTCGATGCGTGCCGCTGCTCCGCTCGCTGATCTCGATCCCGGCTGGCTTCCGGCGTATGCCGCTGGCCAGCTTCACGATCTTCACTCTCATCGGCAGCCTGATCTGGAACACGGTCCTGATCGTCGCCGGGTACCTACTCGCCGACCAGTGGGAGAGGGTGCTCGAATTCACCGAGCCGTTCCAGACCCTCGTGCTGGCGCTCATCGGAATGCTGGTGGTGGCCATGGTGGTCCGCAAGGTGGTGTTGACCAAGCGGGAGCGGGCCGCCGAGGAAGCGGCCCATGGGGACTTGACCCACGAGCCCCTCGAGGAGGTCGTCCAGGACCTCGAAGAACAGGCCGAGCACGATCCCGTCCTGCGCTCGAAGCTCCACGACGTCTGATCCCCGCCGCCGCCGCCGCCCGGCCCGGCCCGGCGAAACTGGGATCACTACCTGTCGGAACCCGACAGCTATCGACCCGAGAAGGAGTTGCGACAGGTATCGATCCGAGTACCCGGCCTCGGCGCTCCGCGAGAAGTCGCTACGAGCTGTCGCCCAACTCGAACATGGTCACCGGAACCGGTCGGCCCCCGATGGCCTCGTAGAACTTGAGGGCGTGGTCGTCGTCGTTGTCGGCCAAGACGAACACGCCCTCGATGGCGTCAGCGGCAGCCCCGGCGACGACGGCGTCGATGAGTCGGCGACCGATGCCGCTGCGCTGCATCTCCGGGAGAACGGCCAGGTCGTAGACGAACAACTCACGACCTTCGCCGCGGGTCATGACCAGTTCGTGAGCGGTCAGACCACCGACGACCTCGTCACCGACGAGGGCGGCCACGGCCCAGAAATCACGACGGGCGAGCAGCCCACTGACGTAGTCATCAGCCAGCTCTTCGGCGTCGGCGCCGAACACGTCATCGAGCAGGCTGAACATGGCTCGGGCCCGGTCGAGGTCGCCCGGCCCGAGCCGCACCACACCGACGTCGGCGCGGCCCAGGGCTCCGTCGGGGCTACCTAGCATCGGTGGAAGTGGCCCGGGAGTGTCACTGCGTCCGATCATTCTCGTGGGTCGCCATGACCACAAGACTTGGTGGCGCAGTTCACACCGAGGAGATCTCCATGTCGCGCCAGAGCCGCCGATGGGTTCGATCGTTGGTCGGCGGCGCGCTCGTGTTCGCTGGCATCACGACGGTCAGGGCCCGCCTGCTCCGGTGGGGCGCTTCCGATGACGAGCTGAGCGTCATCTGGCCTGGAGACGAACTGTTGCCGGCCCCGAATCTGACCGCGACGCGGTCGGTCACGATCGCTGCGCCGCTCGAGGAGGTGTGGCCCTGGATCGTGCAAATTGGCCAGGGCCGAGGTGGCTTCTACACCTATGACTGGCTCGAGAACCTGGTTGGGGCGGACATTCACAGTGCCCGCACGGTCTTGCCCGAGTTCCAGCATCCCGGCATCGGCGACGACATCAGGCTCGCTCCCGAGATGGCGCTGCGGGTGGCGGAGGTGGATCCGCCTCGCGCTCTCGTGCTGCGGGGCGGGACTCCCACTGACGAGGGGGGTCCTCCGTACGACTTCACCTGGGCCTTTACGCTCAGCCCCCGCCCTGACGGATCCACCCGCCTCGTCATCCGCGAGCGATACGCCTACACCCGTTGGTGGGTCGCTCTCATGGTCGAACCGATCGAGGTGATCAGCTTCGTGATGACCCAGCGCATGCTCCGCGGCATCAAGGAGCGGGCCGAACGAACGACCCGAGCGTCGGGGCTGTTCGACGCCTGAGCCCGAGCGCCTACCGTGGGCCGGTGCGGGCGATCCTCTTGCTGCGATGCGTCGATCGCCCTGGGATCGTCGGCGCGGTGGGTTCGACCATCGAGGCCCTCGGCGGCAACATCGTCGCCGCCGACCAGCACCGCGACGAGCGAGCTGGCGGGCCGCCGGTGTTCCTGCAACGGGTCGAGTTCGACGTCGCCGACCAGCCCGCCGATGATCTGCGGGCCGCAATGGTTCGGGCGCTCGCCGACCGCTTCGACTTGGACGTCGAGATCGGCGTCGAGGGCGAACCTCGACGCCTGGTGGTGCTGGTGTCTCGACCCGGACACTGCCTGGCCGACCTCCTCGGTCGCGACCAGCTCGACCAGATGTCGTCGCTGCCCGGCTTCGGGGGGCGCATCACCGCCGTGGTCTCCGACCACGACGACCACCACGATCTGGTGACGCGCCTGGGCATTCCCTTCCACCACCTACCCGTGGACGGCCGCAGCCGGGACGACCACGAGCGTGACGTGGCCGAGACGGTGGCCGGCTACCACCCCGACCTGGTGGTGCTGGCCCGCTACATGCGGATTCTCCCGGCGTGGTTCGTCGATCGCCACCAGGGCCAGATGATCAACGTGCACCACTCGTTCCTCCCCGCCTTCGTTGGCGCCGGGGCCTACCGCCAGGCCCACGAACGGGGGGTGAAGGTCATCGGGGCGACCGCTCATTACGTAGAGGCCGAGCTCGATGAGGGGCCGATCATCACCCAGCGGACGCTGGCCGTGAGCCACCGCGACGACGCTCAGGCCCTGGCCTCGCGAGGTCGAGACGTCGAGCGAATCGTGCTGGCCGAGGCCGTCCGGCTCCACCTCGAGCGCCGGGTCCTGGTCGACCGCGGCCGCACTGCCATCTTCGACTGACCTGGATCACCCGAGGACGGCGACGCCACTACTGCCGCGTTGCTGCTTACTCACTAACATGACATAATTGTCAAGTCTTCAACCATGAGGCCCGCTCATGACCGGTGACCCCTTGGACGTATCGCTGAGTCGTCCGCTGTCGGAGGTCAAAGCTGATCTCTTCCGGGCGCTGGCCCATCCCGCTCGTGTACGTGCCCTCGAGATCCTCGCCGAGGGCGAGTGCTCGGTCGGCGACATGGCATCGCTCGTCGGCATCGAGCTGTCGCATCTGTCCCAGCAGCTGGCGGTCCTACGCCGGGCCAGCTTGGTGACGACCCGCAAGGAGGGCTCCACTGTGTTCTACGCGGTGCGCGACCCTGCAGTCGTCGAGCTCCTCGCCGCCGCCAAACGGGTCCTCATCAACTCGTTGTCCGAGACCCAGGCGCTCCTGCAAGAACTCCACGTCGAGCGAGCCGAGCCATGAGCGGCACCGCCGACGACGTTCGGGGGGATCCGGTGGGCTGGGGGCGACGAGGGCGGGCGCCGGGGGGCCGCCTGTCCTCCCCGCTGGGAGCGATCGCCAAGATGCTGCCATCACCGGCCGACTACGCGGGCCTGTCGCGTTCGTGGCGGGGCGACGTTGTGGCCGGTGTCACCGTCGGTGTGGTGGCGTTGCCGTTGGCGTTGGCCTTCGGCATCACCACCGGGATGGGGGCCGCCGCAGGTCTGATGACCGCGATCGTCGCTGGGCTGGTCGCCGCCGTGTTCGGCGGCTCGAACGTGCAGGTCTCAGGCCCCACCGGGGCCATGACCGTGGTCCTCGTTCCGATCGTCGCCCGGTACGGCGTCGACGCCGTGTTCGTCGTGGGGCTCATGGCCGGCGTGCTGATCATGGCTGCGTCCTTCGCCCGGCTCGGCCGCTACCTGGCCTACGTTCCGTGGCCGGTGATCGAAGGCTTCACGGTCGGGATCGCCGTGATCATCTTCCTGCAACAGGTACCCAACGCCCTTGGGGTTCCCAAGCCCGAGGGCGAGAACACCGCAGTCGTCGCCGGCAAGGCAGTGGTCGATGCCGTTGGCGGCGCCAACCTCGCGGCCCTGGGACTCGTCCTGTTGGTTGCCGCGGTGATGGTCGTGACACCTCGGCTGCACCGCTCGCTCCCTGCGTCACTGATCGCCGTGGTCGTCGCCACGCTGGTCACTCAGGTCGCCGCTCTTGATGTGGCCAAGATCGGGACCCTCCCCAGCTCGCTCCCACTGCCTTCGATTCCGTCGCTGTCTGGCGGGCAGTTGAGCCAGCTGTTCTCTGCAGCATTCGCCATCGCTCTGTTGGGAGCCCTCGAAAGCCTGCTGTCGGCCAGGGTGGCCGACGGCATGGCCGACACCGGCCGTCACGACCCCGACCGTGAACTCTTCGGCCAAGGCCTGGCCAACCTGGCGTCACCCCTGTTCGGCGGCATGCCGGCAACCGGCGCCATCGCCCGCACCGCCGTCAACGTCCGGGCCGGGGCCCGAACCCGGCTGGCGGCGATCGTCCACTCGATCGTGCTGATCCTCGTCGTGTACCTGGCCGGGCCCGTCGTCGCGGAGATACCCCTGGCCGCGCTGGCCGGCGTGCTGATGGTCACCTCGGCCCGGATGGTCGAGATCCACAACGTGCGTGCTGTGCTCCGGTCCACGCGGTCCGATGCCATCGTTCTGGTGCTGACCGCCACCGCCACGATCGTGTTCGACCTCATCGTCGCGGTCGAGATCGGCATCGCCGCCGCCGCGCTGTTGACCCTGCGGAGCATTGCCCGTAGCACCACCGCCACCGCCCAAGCCGTCGACTGCGCGCCCGAGGGCCCGACCACATCTGGTGATTCGGTCGACGGACGCGAGGAGGCCCGTCTGTTGTCCGAGCGCATCGTGGCGTACCGCCTCGACGGAGCGCTCTTCTTCGGCGCGGCCCAACGATTCCTCACCGAGCTGACGGACGTGGCGGATGTGGAGGTGGTGATCCTGCGCCTGCCGCAACTGCAGGTGATCGACGCCACCGGAGCTCAGGCCCTGGGCGAAATCGTCGCCCAGCTCGAGGGTCGCGGGATCACCGTGCTGCTCAAGGGCGCCAGACCCGAGCATCTCAAGGTGCTCGAAGCCGTGGGCACCCTCGACCAACTCGCCCACGAGAACCACATCTTCGACAACCTCGACGACGCCATCGCCCACGCACGATCCCACCTGAACCGGCTGCCTGCCCGGGGGTAGGTCGTGTACCCATACCGGTAGGGGTATTGTGGAGCCCATGGAACTTCTTCCGGAGACAATCGAGGATCTGATCAAGCGGCTGCGGCGGGTCGAGGGACAGGTCCGAGGGGTACAGCAGATGCTGGCCGACGGTCGCGAATGCCGAGACGTCGTGACCCAGATCTCCGCGGCGAGCAAGGCACTGGATCAGGCTGGTTTCGTGCTCGTGGCAGCCGGGCTCACCTGGTGCCTCGAAGACCCTGGCCGCTCGAAAGCCCAGGGCTACGAGATCAGCGACGTCCAGAAGATGTTCACCAAGCTGGCCTGATCGTTTGCGGCCCAGGACCGAGAACTCCCCCACGTCGACGTCTCCCACTGAATCGAGGCATCCATGTACTTCCGCCAGTACGACCTGGCTTGCCTGTCGCTCTACAGCTATCTGATCGGCGACACCACCACTGGCCGAGCCGTGGTCGTCGATCCCCAACGCGACATCAGCGAGTACCTGGCCGATGCCGAGACCAACGGCTTGACCATCGAACGGGTCATCGAGACCCACTTCCACGCCGATTTCCTCTCCGGCCACCTCGAGCTGGCCGATGCGACCGGCGCGGCGATCTCCTACGGATCGGTGGCGACGACCGACTTCGAGATCGACCCGCTCGATGACGGACAGACGCTTTCACTCGGCGAGGTCACCCTCGAGATCCGTCACACGCCCGGGCACACCCCCGAGTCGATCTCGATCGTCGTGCGCCAGCACCCCGACGCAGAACCATGGGCCGTCCTGACCGGCGACACCCTCTTCATCGGCGACGTCGGCCGACCCGACCTGCTGACCTCCGTGGGCTACAGCGCCGAAAGCCTGGCGCGCGACCTGTACGAGTCGTTGGGGACCAAGCTCCTCACGTTGCCCGACGCCACCCTCGTCTACCCGGCCCACGGCGCCGGCTCGGCGTGCGGCAAGCACATGTCTGCCGCGGCGTCCTCCACGATCGGCGAACAGCGCGCCACCAACTACGCGCTGGCACCCATGACCGAGGAGCAGTTCGTCGCCGCCGTCACCGAGGGCCAGTCGATCGCACCGCTGTACTTCGCCTTCGCGGCCGACGCCAACCGCCGCGAACGCGGCCTGCTCGACGACCAACAACCGCCACAACCTCTGGCCATCACCGACGTCGTCACCCGCCCCGACGACGTGATCGTCATCGATACCCGCTCACCGGAGGCCTTCGCGTCGGGACATCTGCGGGGCTCGATCAACGTCGGCCTCGATGGTCGGTTCGCTGAGTACGCCGGCGACGTGCTGCGCCCAGGGCAACGGGTCGTCATCGCCGGTGACACCGGGAGGGCCACCGAAGCCAAGAACCGCCTGGCCCGAATCGGCTTCGACGACGTCATCGGAGCGGTCGACGACATCGAACGGGTCCTGGTCGAGAACCCCGACTTGGCGGAATCGGCCCGACGGCTGCCAGCCAGCGACGTGCGGGCCTGGCTCGACGAAGACGACGACACGCCGCAGATCGTCGACGTCCGCAATCCCGGCGAGGTCCGCGTCGGCGGCACCATTCCGGGCGCCCGGCTCATACCGCTGCCTCAGCTGCTCGAGCACCTCGACCAACTCGACCCCGCACGACCCACCATCGTCTACTGCGCCGGCGGCTACCGCTCTTCGATCGCCGCATCGACGCTGCGAGCCCACGGCTTTGCTGCCGTCGCCGACATCCTCGGGGGCTACGGCGCCTGGAACGACCTCGCGACTGGATGACTGCATGCGCGCCCTGCTCGCCTCACCGCTCGGCTTCCTCATCGGTGTGTCGCTCGGCGCGCTCGGCGGCGGCGGATCGGTTCTGGCCGTTCCCGCCCTCGTCTACGGGGCCGGCCAGGACCCGAAGGCCGCCACCACGACCAGCTTGCTGCTCGTCGGCGTCGCCTCACTCGTGGGCATGGGCGACCACTGGCGCTCCGGTCGGGTCCGGGTGCGAACCGGGATCATGTTCGGGCTCTGCGGGATCGGCGGCTCGCTCGTCGGGTCGGCAATCAACAGGCATATCGACCCCGACGTCTTGCTCCTGGGGTTCGCCGGTCTCACCTGCATCGCCGCCTGGCGCATGCTCACCGGCTGCCCCACCTGCACCAAGGTGGGCGAAGCCGCGGCCCTCTCCCCCGTCACCAGCGGAACGACAGCGCCGGCCGCGAGCCTGACGTCGACTCGCATCGACCTTCGTGCAGTGGTCACGATCCTGGCTGCCGGCACAGGGGTGGGATTCCTCACTGGGCTGTTCGGCGTCGGCGGCGGATTCGTCATCGTGCCCGCACTGACACTGGCGTTGAAGATGCCGATGGGAGAAGCGATCGGCACGTCGCTCCTCGTCATCGTCATCAACTCGGCAGTCGCGCTCAGCGCCCGGGTCGCCACCACATCGATCGATTGGGAGGTGACCCTCCCATTCCTGATCGCCGCCATCATCGGGGTGCTCTCGGGTTCTCGAATCGCCGACCGGCTCGACCCAGTACGAAGCCTCCGATGGTTCTCGACGCTGCTCGTGGCCGTTGCCGTCTACACCGCAGCCCGAGCGACTGCAGCCCTCATCTAGTGACGGTTGGGGTGGCTCAGATGCGGCGGCGGCGGCCGATGCCTCGGCCCGGGGTGACCGCGGCGGCGACGACGGCGGTCTTGGCCACCGGCGACGGGCCGGGACTGACGGCCTTGGCCACCACTGCGGTCTTGGCCACCGGGTGACCGATCACTCCAGCTCGTCCAACTCGGGCGGGGCGCAAGGGCATGTCAGGCTCCTTCGGCTTCGAGGGCCTCGTCGGCTTCGACGGCGGCGATGATGGCTTGCAGGGGGATCCGTCCGTTGGCGATGAGCTGGCCACCAGCCCGCCGAGCGGCCGAGGCGAACCCAGCGGCCCAGACGTTCTCGTAGATCAGCACGCCAGCCACGCTGCCCGGGTCCATGGCGGCGGCGAGGAGGGCGACGTCCTCCTCGGCCAACAGTTCGGCCAGCTCGCCGGCGATCGCCTCGAGGGGGCCGAGATCGTCGATGTCGTCCAGTTCGATGGCGTCGACCGAACCGTCGGCAGCCTTGACCAGGATGAGAATGTCGACGATGCGGATGGTGCCGGCTTCGACCAGGGCGACAAGCTCGCCGGCCATCTCGCCAGTGAAGTTCTGGGCTCCGGCGGGGAACTCGATGATGAGGTAGTCGACGGGTCCGAGCTCGTCGAGTGGGGTATCGGCCATGGGTTCCATCCCCGATCAGTCAGATGGCTGTGGTTCGGGCGACCCTAGTGGGGGGCGGGTGGCCGGGTCATCGGGCTGGGCCATGTCCGGGATCACCGCCCGTCGCCACGATGGCGAGATCGATCCCCCGTCCACGCATCTCGCTCAACGCCAGGTCGGTGAGCTGTGACCCGATCCCCTGACGCTGCGCGGAGGGGTCGACCGCGATCATGTAGATCTCGCCCGAGCGCTCAGGGTCGTTGAAGACGACATTGACGAACCCAGTCACCACGCCATCGGTGACCGCCACCCAGGTGTCGTTGTTCAGAAGGGCGTCGCGAACCGCGGCGGCCTGGTGGGTGCGCCAGTCGGGGTGCACCCTGGCGTACAGCTCGTCGCCCATCGTGGCCCGGAACGAACTGAACACCGGAGCCCAGGCGCGAAGCGAGAGCTCGACGACTCGGTCGGCGTCTGGTGGCTCGAACCGACGAACTGAAGTGGTCACCTTGACTCCTTTGATAGCCGTGGAACGAAGCGTCAGGCTTGGCCATCATGGGGTGACCGACCGCAAGAGAGGAGCTTTCTCATGTCGCTTCCCCAGATCCAGTCCGAGCGGCCGTTCATGACCGACGGAGGGCTCGAGACCACTCTGGTGTTCCTGGAAGGACTCGATCTGCCCGAGTTCGCCGCCTTCCCGCTGCTCGATCGCGAAGACGGTCGGGCCCTGCTGGCCAGCTACTACGCCCGCTACCTCGACCTGGCCGCGCAGGCCGGAACCGGCATCGTCCTCGACACCCCGACCTGGCGGGCCAACATCGACTGGGGAGCGCGCCTGGGTTACGACCCGATCGCCCTGGCCGACGTCAACCGCCGAGCCGTCGAGTTCGTCACGTCGCTGGCGGCGACCCGTCCCGGGCTCAACAGCGTGGTCAACGGCGTCGCCGGACCCCGGGGCGACGGCTACGTCGTCGGCGAGACCATGTCGGCGTCGGAGGCTTCGGAGTATCACGGGCTGCAGGCCGACGCCTTCGCCGACGCCGGCGCCCAGATGATCAGCGCCATCACCATGACCTACGCCGAAGAAGCCATCGGCATCGCCCAGGCCGCCACCTCGGTGTCGCTTCCGGTGGTGATCTCGCTCACCACCGAGACCGACGGCCGCCTCCCCTCCGGCCAGCCCCTCGGCGACGCCGTCGACCAGATCGATGCCGCCACTGACGGCGCACCTGCGTACTACATGGTGAACTGCGCCCACCCCACGCACTTCGCCCGGGTGCTCGATGACGACGGCGACTGGGTAGCGCGGATTCGAGGCGTCAGGGCCAACGCGTCGCCGCTCAGCCACGCCGAACTCGACGAAGCCACCGACCTCGACCGAGGCGACGTCGCCGAGTTCGCCCGGCTGCACGCCGAGCTCGGAGCCCGGCTCGACCTCAAGGTCGTCGGAGGCTGCTGCGGCACCGACGACGAGCACGTCCGCCAGGTCTACGAAGCGGTCACCGGCGAGCCCGTCGGGCAGTAAGGCGCCACGAGATCCACCAGCGGGACACCGAGTCGGCCCGACGCCGACGACACCTGTGACCACGCCGACGCGCTCCCACGCCGCCGGCGCCCTGGCCGACGGCGTGGGATCTGCGGCGGCGAACACTGCCGCAGCGTGGGTCAGGTCAACCCACCGCTCGCTTGGGACTCGACGTGCCGAAGCTCGTCGGCACGGTCAGGTCACGGGTCTCGTGGCGGACGATCGACGCCAGCCACAGCTCGTGGCCGCCATACAGGATCGACAGCCAGCCGATCGCCCACGTGATGGCGAGTGCACCCGCACCCGGGTCGACGACGAGTACCAACCCGAGGAGCACGAGCACGACCCCGCCGAGCGCTATCGACCACGTGCCGTGGAGCTGCTTGCGGGTGCTGATCGCGAACGCGATACGGGAACCTCCGATGAGGAACGACCACACCGCGATCACCATGAGCAGGGCCACCGCGGTGATGGACGGCCACACCAACGTGACCACACCGGCGGCGATGCCGGTCACCCCCGAGAAGGCCACCCAGCCGCGTTGGACCAGCGTCCTATCGCTGATCGCGGCCGACAAGGCGGCGATCCCGTCGACGAAAGCGAACGCCCCCCACAGCACCACGAGGGCCCACAGGGTGATGGACGGCCACACGAGCGTGGCCACCCCGAACAGCACGGCGGCGACGCCCTGGACGGCGAGTCGCTTCCAGCTACCGACGAAGAGCCGCATCATGACGTGGCCCCCGCGGTCGGCGTGGTCGCAACGACAAGGTCATCGGCGGCCATGCGGGCAAGTACGGCCTCGATGACGGCGTACTCGGCCAGGTTCAGCGCGTACTCGGCCAGCTCGATGGCGGCTTGAGCGTCCTTCTCGGACGCCTCGGCCGCCCGCACCGCCCGGTGCATCTCGTGCTCGGTCTGGCGCTGGTCGACCCGGTCCCGCAGCTCGTCGAGCGGACGCCGCATCGATGCCTTGGTCTCGTTCCACCAGTCGCGGCCGGCCAACGAGGCCTCCCGGATGGCGGACTCCATCTCGCCGACGTCCTGCGTGAACGCCTCGTCGATCTCCTGGCGACGCTGCTCGAGTCTGGCTCGATCGGCCTCGAACGCGGCCGTGGCCGAATCCTCGAGCACCTTGACGCGCCCTGCGAGTTCCTCCAACGACTCAGATAGTTGCTTCATGGCTCCTCCGTTTCGTTTGGTTGCTTCCAAGGCGAACGTACGGTGGAGGGCCAGGGCATCGAATCCCCGAAAACCCCAGTCTTCGGGTGGGTCAGCTCAGGAGGTCGACCTTGGCCAGCTGAGTCCGTGAGGTGACACCGAGCTTCACGAAGACCTTTCGCAGGTGGTACTCAACGGTGCTGGTCGTGACGTAGAGATGGGCGGCGATCTCCCGGTTTCGCTCGCCCGCGGCCGCGAGTCGCGCGATCTGGGCCTCCTGGGGGGTGAGGGCCGACGTGGAGGGGGCGGACCGCTTCCGCACGTGCTCGCCGGTGGCAGCCAGCTCGGCGGCCGCACGAGAACCGAAGCGCTGCGCTCCGATCGCGTCGAAGACCTCTAGGGCATCCTGCAATGGTTTCCGAGCGTCGCGACGGCGCCGGGCCCGCCGCAGCCACTCGCCGTAGAGGAGGCGCGTGCGCGCCTGCTCGGTCACCAGCGCGGTGCGCGACAGCTCGTCGATCGCCGACCCGAACAAGTCGCCAGCGTCGTCCCCGGTAGTGAGGAGTGCCTGCGACCGGAGGAGGAGTCCGCGGGCCCACGACGTGCCCGAAGCGTCGGCCCGGTCAACGAGGCGCTCGGCCGCGTCCTCGGCCAGCTCCGCCTGGCCGCACCGGGTAGCGGACTCGACGAGGTCGGCCAGAGCGACGACGCCGAGGCCCTCGCCGTGGTGTTCGGCGCCGCGCTGGGCGGTGCGAAGGGCGGCTTCGTAGTGGCCCCCGCTGACCTCGAACACGGTCAGCGCGGCGTAGGCCTGGTCGATAGCCAACCCCTCCCCGCGCTCGTGACCCTGCTGCATCATGCGCCTAGCGCCAGATCGGACCGCGTCCTCGTTGCCCTGCCACGCGTCGGCCATGACCTGCGCCGCCGGTGGTGAACCGAGCAGCCCGCGGATGCCGGTGAGTGTGGCCAGCGACTCGGCCTCGGCGAGGTGCGACGCCGCCAATCCAGGGCGTCCCTGGAGTACCTCCAACCAACTTCGGAGGCCCAGTGCCGGAGGGAGTGCGGCGAGCGCTCCGGTGCGCCGTGCCGATTCGACCCACGCCCGCGTGAGCTCGTCCCAGCTCCGGTCGTCCAGGATTCCGACAGCAGCGAGAACCATGTCGAGGTAGACGACGTGCACGTGGTGTCCGGCGGCCTGCTCGAAGCGAGCCCTGTCATTGGTCGCGGTGGACACCGCGGCGCCCAACAGCGGCGCCGCGTCCTGGTCGCGCCGGGCAAGTCGGGTCGCCACCCCCATCAGGAGCTGGGCCAGTGACTCGGGCAGGTCAGGAGCGGCGCAGAGATTCCGGGTGCCCTCCGCGATCGTCAGCCGCGTCGCGTCGTCGAGGAGATGGGTACCGACCAGCGCGATGGCATCCGCGGCCACGCAGATGCCGACGGCCTGCTCGGCGTCCCGGACGTCGACGTCAGACAACGCCCGGGCCAGCACCTCACCCGCTTGTCGGATGTTGCCGGCGACCAGGTGGATCAACGCGGCGGTCCACGCAGCGTCGACCCGGCGTCGGACGTCGAGTCCGGTAGCCGTCGCCCGATCGAGCAACTCCTGGGCGCGGTGAACTCGGCCGGCGGTCAGCTCGGTACGCGCCGCCTCGAGGATCCGGTCGGTGGCGCGGGCCGGATCGGGAGTTAGCTCAGCGGCGCGCCACAGGTAGGCCGCAGCAACCGATGCACCTCCTCGGCGCCGGAGGCGCTCGGATCCGGCCTCGAGCACGAGGGCGACGCCCTCGTCGGGCTCGGCCGCGGAGGCCCCGAGGTGCCAAGCCCGGCGGTCGATCTCACCGTCGGCGTCCAGTGCGCCGGCCAGGGCGGCGTGGGCGGCACGGCGCTGCGACGGCCTCGCTGCGTAGTACACAGCCGATCGCATCAGCGGATGGCGGAACTCGACGTTCGGAGTGAAGGCCACCAGACCCGTTGCTTCGATGGCCTCGACAACCTCCTCCCACCGTCCACGTACGACCGTCGACGCGGCACGTCTGAGTAGACCGGCGTCTCCGAGTCGCTCCGCGCTGGCCAGGAGGAGCAAAGCCCGTCCGTCGTCGTCGAGCATGCGCATCCTCGGCTCGAACACGTCGGCCAGCCGAGCGCCGATGGGCAACGGCTCCGGCAGCGGCACCGCTCCACGCAACTGGTCGGCGCTCAGCACGCCCGGGAGCTCGGCCAGCGCTAGGGGATTGCCCTCGGTGGCGGCGACGAGGCGGTCGGCAACGGTCGGGTCGATCGCCGCACCGGCGGACGACATGAGGAGCGCCCGTGCCTCGGCGGAGGCCAGCCCCGACAGGTCGAGGCGGCGAACACCCTCGAAGCCGGACCGGATCGCCGGCGTCGCGCCGATCGCCACGACCAGCGCGACCCGGTCGGCATGGAGCCTCCGAGTGACGAACGACAGGACCGTCAGCGACTCTTCGTCGAGCCACTGGGTGTCGTCGACGACCACCAGGACGGGTTGCACCTCCGAGGCATCCGCCAGCAGCGTCAGCATGGCCAGCCCGACCAGATAGGGATCGGGCGGGTCCCGATGCACCGCGCCGAGCACCGTGTGCAACGCAGCCCGTTGCGGATCGGGTAGCGCGTCCACCGCGCCCACCAAAGGGAGCACGAGCTGATGCACCCCCGCGAATCCGAACGCCATCTCGGACTCGACACCGGCGACTTTGAGGATCCGGAACCCGCCAGCGGCGTCGACGGCGTAGCGAAGAAGTGACGACTTGCCGACACCGGCAGGTCCTGCGACCACCAGCGACCCGCTCCTACCCTGACCTGCGTCGTGGAGCAGCGCGTCAATGACCGCCCGCTCCGGGGCGCGGCCGAGAAGACCCTGGCCCCAGTGCGTCTCGTTGTCCGGGCTGACCACGTTCGACATGCCCCTCCCTCGCGTGGTCGACATCACACCACTGACGGGGCTCCCGTCGCCACGGCCGAAGGACCCGTCGACTCGTGACCCAGTGCCGACATCGACCGCCGCCACGACAGGCCAGGCTGGAGGACATGCCAGGACCCTGGGACCGCAAAGCGCATTGTCGCCGTCGCAGTCGGAGGGGTCGCCGGTGCGGCGCTGCGCTGGGCCGTCGTCACGTCCTTCGACGGCGGGACGTTTCCGTGGCCAGTATTCGCCGTGAACATTGCCGGGTCGCTGCTGTTGGGCGTCTTCCTGGCCGAGGAGTGGGCGCATCCGACGCGGCGCCTCGTTCTTCACGACTTCGGCGGTATCGGGTTCTGCGGCGGGCTCACCACCTTCTCCACGTTCTCGGTGGAGGTGGTGGCAATGGCAAGAGACGGCGACACCGCGGTGGCCATCGTCTATGCGATCGCGTCCGTCGTGGTCGCCATCGCCGCAGTGGTGCTCGGAGCCACCGCGCTCCGACGAGCGAGAGCGCTCACCCTCCCGCTCGAGGAGCAACCGTGATCACCGCCGCCGCCTTCGTCGTCGCGGCCGCGGCCGGAGCGCTGGCCCGGGCCGAAGCTGGTCGACGATGGAACCAGCACGGGGGCCTGGCCGTGAGCACCCTCATCGTCAACGTGACGGGGTCGTTCCTACTCGGGCTAGGTCAGACGGCTGGCGCTGGCGGCCGGCTACGTGGCAGGCACCTGCGGCCTCGGGATCGCGGCTGCAGCTCTCGGCATCGCCGTGTCCGGCAACTGAAAGTTCCGTCGGGCAGTCTCAAGACGAGGGACCCGGGCGGTCAGGTGGGCAAATCGGCGATGAGGGTGTTCATTTCCTCAATCTCGGCCTGCTGACCGGTGATGACGGCCTGGGCCAGATCCTTGGTCGGCTGGTATTTGCCCTCGGCGAGTTGCTGTTCGGCCATCTCGATGGCGCCTTCGTGGTGGCGGATCATCATCTCGAGGAACATCCGGTCGAAATCGGAACCGGTGGCGTTGTCGAGGCGGTCCATATCCGCGTCGCTCATCATCCCCGACATCATCATCCCGCCAGCGCCGTCCATGTTGTCGTCCATCGTGGCGTTCGGATCGGGCACGGCCTGGTCCCAGTCGGTAAGCCAGGTCGTCATCTGCTCGATCTCGGGGCTCTGCGCCGCCTTGATCTGCTCTGCCAGCGCCTGCACGTCGGCGTTGGTCGAAACCCGGATGGCCATGTCGGCCATCTGAATTGCTTGGCCGTGGTGCGGGATCATCCCTTGAGCGAAGTAGACGTCAGTGGCGTTGAACTCGGCGCCGTCAGGAATGACCAGGACGGTGGTCGAACCATGGCCACCGCCGGTGCCCATGTCACCCATCGACCCGTTGTCCATCGGGGTGTTGTTGCCGTTCATGTCACCCATACCGTCATGATCGGCGCTCGAGCACGCGCCGAGCGCGAGAGCAGCGGCGATGACGGTGGCGGGCAGGACGAGCCGGGTGCGCACAAGACTCCTCTGAGTACCTACGACAGTATGTCGTAGGCTAGCGGACGGCGGGCGGCCGGGTTGCGTTCAGGACCTGCAGGCGTGCACCAGGAACATGGCGAGATGATGAACCTGCGCCGACGAGCCGGCCAAGGTCGTCATGACGGTGGCGAACACGACCACGGCGGGAAGCTCGAAGCTACGGGGATCGCCGGGGTGCAGGAGCGCATCCACACGGGCGCTGGCCCCCCGGCCAGTAAACGAAAGCGCGGAGCTGAGCTGGCCGCCGCGCGGCATGAGCGCGCCACGGGCGATGGCCCGGGCGAGGGTGCGGCGTGAGCCGATGTCAGATGCGGCAGTCTCGTCGGCCCAGCGTTCGGTCGCGAAGCGAACCTGGCGGGCGAGGGGGAGGAGGAACGGGAAGGCGGCGGCACAAAGCTCGACGGTGTGCACGTAGCGGTGGTGGTGCAGGCGAAGGTGGGCGTTCTCGTGGGCCAAGACCGCGGATCGCTCGTCAGGGTCGAGGCGACGCAGCAGAGCGGATCCGATGACGACGCCGCCGGGCCGTCCCGGCACCGCGAAGGCGATCGGTTCATCCGAATCGATGACCTCGATGCCGTCGATGTCGGCGAAGGGTGCGTGCTCGGCCCGGACCCGTAAGCGGTAACGGGTCGCACGCACGGTGGCGGCAACGAGCAGCACGGCAGCGACGGCTCCGGCCCAGGGGGCAGCGCCATGGTCGCCGGGGTACAGGGCGCGGCACCAGCCGAGGACATCGGAGACCGTGTGGAGTTCCGACGAAGCCGCCATGGCGACCAGCAGCAGCGCCGAGCTGACACTGGCTGCAGCGAGCACGACGGCCAGCGTGAGGACTCGGACACAGGTAGCTGGAGACACGAACCGGGGCAGGAACCATCCGGCGACGATCCCGCCGATGGTCAACAGCAGCGGCGCCACGAGTAGGGGGTTCATCCGCCAGCCTCATTCAGCAGCGCCCGCAAGGCGGCAGCCTCACGCTTGTTCAGTCCGTCGACGAACCGGCTCATAGTTGCGCTGTGATCCGACGCCCCGGCGAGCGCGGCCCGCATCCGGGTGGCCGCCAGGTCGGACTCGGACACGATCGCCGTATAGGCAAACGCCCGCCCTTGCCTGGAACGCTGGGCGAGGCCCTTTTCCCACAGTCGCACCAGGATCGTCATCACCGTGGTGTACGCGAGGTCGGTACCCATGGCCGCGCGGACATCGGCGGGAGTGACCGGGGCGTCGGCGCGCCACAGCACGTCGAGCACCTCGGCCTCGAGGGCACCCATCGGTCGGCGTTCAGCCATGGCGTCTAATCCTCATGCTCGAAACGAATGTCCGACGATCCTGTCGAGCCACGACAGTGTGTCGTAGTTGAGATGGATTCATGTGCGTAGGAGCCGTTCGAAGGCCTGCATCGCTTCGTTGATCATGTCGCCGGGGTCCTCAGTTCCGTCGCGACCTTCGGCTTGGGTGACGCAGTGGCGGACGTGCTCATCGAGCAGCCCGAGGGCGACGGCTTGGAGGGCTTTGGTGACCGAGGAGATCTGGGTGAGGACATCGACGCAGTAAGTGTCTTCGTCGATCATCCGCTGGATGCCCCGCACCTGACCTTCGATGCGCCGGAGGCGCTTCTGGTAGTCGTCCTTGCTGATCGCATAGCCGCGCATCTGGTCTCCTGGTATCGGGGTGTTGCTCATCGTGGTGCCTAGTCGGTGGGTGAGCAGCGACCGGACCACGACTACTACGGGGAGGATTCGCCGATGAACTCGACCAGCTGGTGGATCCGAGCAACCCGGTCGTAGCTAGCGGGAGCGGCGGACCGCCTTGAAGCGGCGGAGCCGGAGGCTGTTGGTGACGACGAACACGCTGGAGAAGGCCATGGCGGCGCCGGCGACAAGCGGGTTGAGGAGCCCGGCGGCGGCGAGGGGGATGGCGGCGATGTTGTAGGAGAACGCCCAGAACAGGTTCGTCTTGATGGTCCCGAGGGTGCGGCGCGACAGGTGGATGGCGTCGGCGGCGGCGCGCAGGTCACCACTGACAAGGGTGATGTCGGAGGCTTCAATGGCGACGTCGGTGCCGGTGCCCATGGCCAGGCCGAGGTCGGCCTGGGCGAGGGCCGCGGCATCGTTGACGCCGTCACCGGCCATGGCCACGACCCTGCCCTCGTCCTGGAGACGTTGGACGACCGCGACCTTGTCCTCGGGAAGGACCTCGGAAATGACGTCGTCGATGCCCACCTGGGCGGCGACGGCCCGGGCAGCCCTTTGGTTGTCGCCGGTAAGTAGCACCGGCGTGAGCCCGAGGGCCCGGAGCTGGTCGATGGCCTCGGCCGAGGTGTCCTTGACCGTGTCGGCCACGACGATGACGCCTCGAGCTTCACCATCCCATCCGACGAGGATGGCGGTGCGGCCGTCGTCCTCGGCTGCCTTCTTGGCGGCCTGGAGGCCGGCGGTGAGGTGCTGGGACCAGTCGGCCAGGAACGACTCGCGACCGGCGATCACCGCATAGCCGTCGACCACGCCCTGCACGCCGAGGCCCTGGGTGCTGACGAACGACTCCACTGACGCTAGCTCGATGCCCCGCTGGCGGGCCCCTTCGGCGACGGCCCGGGCGATGGGGTGTTCACTGGCGTCCTCGACGCTGCCGGCCAACCGCAGGAGCTCCTGTTCGGAAACACCCTCGGTGGTGTGGACATCGGTGAGGCTCATGTGCCCGGTGGTGACGGTGCCGGTCTTGTCCAACACGATGGTGTCGACCCGACGGGTGGACTCCAGGATCTCGGGGCCTTTGATGAGGATGCCGAGCTGGGCTCCTCGTCCGGTGCCGACCATGAGAGCGGTGGGGGTGGCGAGCCCGAGCGCGCACGGGCAGGCGATGATCAACACCGCAACCGCAGCAGTGAACGCCTCGGTAGCGCCGGCTCCCGATCCGAACCAGAAGCCGAGGGTGGCAATCGACAGCAGGATCACGACGGGGACGAACACCGCGGACACCCGATCCGCGAGTCGCTGGACGGGGGCCTTGCCGTTCTGGGCATCGGTGACAAGCCGGGCGATCTGGGACAGGGCCGTGTCAGCCCCTACCCGGGTAGCCCGCACCACGATGCGGCCACCGGCGTTGACGGTCGCGCCGGCGACGTCGTCGCCGGGAGCCACCTCGACCGGGACGCTCTCGCCAGTGAGCAAGGAGGCATCGATGGCCGAGGTGCCATCCTCGACAACCCCATCGGTGGCGACCTTCTCACCGGGGCGGACCACGAAGCGGTCGCCGACGGCGAGCTGGTCGATGGGGACGCGGACCTCGACGTGGTCACGAAGCACGGCGACGTCTTTGGCGCCGAGCTCGAGAAGGGCCTTCAGCGCGGCGCCGGAGCGGCGCTTGGCCCGGGCCTCGAAGTAGCGGCCGGCGAGGATGAACACGGTGACGCCGGCAGCGACCTCGAGGTAGATCTCGTGCTGGCCGCCACCCCGTTCGATACTGAGATCGAAGCCCATGCGCATCGATGGGTCACCTGCCTCGCCGATGAACAGCGCGTAGAGCGACCATCCGAGAGCGGCGACGGTGCCGACCGATATGAGGGTGTCCATCGTCGCAGTGCTGTGACGCAGGTTCGTCCAGGCCGCTCGGTGGAACGGCCAGGCCCCCCACACGACCACCGGGGCGGCGAGGGTGAGCGAGAGCCACTGCCAGTGGTCGAACTGCAGGGCGGGCACCATGGACAGCAGCAGGACCGGGATTGTGAGAACGGTCGAGATGATCAGGCGGTCGCGAAGTCGACGGGTCGGGTCATCGCGCCCGACCTCGGGGTCGGTCCCCTCGGGTCCCGCGGCTAGAGGCAGTCGCGCCATGTATCCGGCGGCCTCGACCTCGGCGATGAGCTGGGTCGGGTCGATGTCGTCGGAGAAGGTGACCTGGGCCTTCTCGGTGGCGTAGTTGACCGTCGCGGTCACCCCGTCGAGCTTGTTGAGGCGCCGCTCGATGCGCGAGGCGCACGACGCGCACGTCATGCCCTCGATGGCGAGGTCGACGCGTTGGTGTGTCGTCGATGCCTCGGGCGTCGGGTCAGCGTGGGTGATGGTGCTCATGAGTGGGCCTCCCCATCGGTGTGGCCGTGGTCGGAGGGTGCTGAGGTGTCGGCGGCTGGTACGGGATCGGCAGAGAAGTCGACGGTGAACGATGCGGTGCGGACCTGGCCGTCGACGGAGAAGTCGAAGAACAGGCGGTAGCGGCCTGGGGTGGGCTCGGCGACGGCGAACGACACCGGACCGTCGCCGTCGGTCGGGTGGACGTGGAGGTAGGCGAGGTCATCGACGTCGATGGCCACCAGATGGCCGCGTGCCCCGAGGTAGGGGTCGGGCTCCACGACTATGCCGTCGCGTCGGATGGTGAGCTCAGCCGTAGGCCCTTGCGGGGAGGGGACCAGGTCGAGCGTCACGTCGAGGCCGTCGATGGAAGCGGTCTCCGATGACTCGGGCAAGGGTCGGCCGGTGGCGGTCCCGGGAACGATCAAGTCGACGGTGAGCGCCAGGTCGGGGCCGCCGGTGGGAACGGTGTCCGCGATGACCCGGTAGCCGCCCGGGACGAGCGCTGGCAGCGCGACGGTCCAGGTGCCGTCGTCGGCGAGCCGGGGGTGGAGGTGGGCGTAGTTGGTGAGGTCGTTTGAGATGACGATGAGGTGCATCGGCCGCTCGTGCCGATCTTCGAAGCCCGTGACGACGGCGCCGGTCGGGTCGAGCACCCGGAACACCAATTGCTGCGGCGCTCCCGGTTCGAAGACCGTGCTGTCGACGTCGATGCGGTAGTCGGCGCTAGCGGCGGGTTGGCCGTCGTGGCCGGTATGCGTTGCGGGAGCATGGGTGGTGGAAGACATCGAGGACTCCTCGTGATCGGAATGGACGTTGGTTGCCGGCGTGGGGGCCGGCCCGGCGCTGGCGCCGACAGCGGCGCCGCCGCCCAGCGCGACCACCGCAGCGACACCGAAGGCCGCCAGGCGGGTTGGTGCGTTCATAGGACGACCTCGTAGCCGGCTTCTTCAACCGCTACGGACACAGCGTTGGGGTCGATCTGCGTGTTGGAGGTGACGGTGACCTGACCGGTGGCGAGGTCCACGTCGACGGCGGTGACTCCGTCGATGGTGGACACCTCGGTCTGTACCGAGGTGACGCAGTGTGCGCAGGTCATGCCTTCGACTTGGAACGTAGATGTGGTCGCCACGTGGGGCATCTCCTCTGTCGTGGAGGGATCACCTCCGGGATGCCTATACCCTACCCCCCTATCCCTTCTTGTCAACCCCCAGAGCACTGGGCACGCGGTAGCCGCCCGGTAGACACGCCGCCCCGACCGGATTTCCGCACCATCGAGAGATGCCTCACCGAAGTGGTCACGTCCGCAATGGGTTCGACCGGATGGACCGCCGTGGCCGAGCCAGGTGGCAGGGTGAGCGGCTGTCGAACGATCGAGCGAAAGGCGCCCTGCTGATGAGCCGTCAGATCCAGATCACCTTCGACGCCCACGACCCTGCGGCGCTGTCGTCGTTCTGGCGTGACGTGCTCGGCTACGTCCATCCCGGCCCGCCCGGCGTCGAGGTGGCCGATGGCGCCGACCCGCTGGCCGCCTGGGACGAGTTCCTCTCCCGCCTCGGCGTACCCGAGGATCAGCGCAACGACCGGTCGGCCATCGAAGAACCCGACGGCTCCGGTCCCCGACTGTTCTTCCAGCGGGTGCCGGAGGCCAAGCTGGCCAAGAACCGGGTCCACCTCGACGTGCGGGCCGCGCCCGGGTTGCAGGGCGACGAGCGCATGGCCGCACTCGAAGCCGAGTGCGAGCGGCTGGTCGCCCTAGGGGCCCGCCGCATCCAACGTCACGAGCCGGCGCCACCCATGAGCGCCGGCCACATCGTCATGGCCGACCCCGAAGGCAACGAGTTCTGCCTCGACTGATGCCGGCCGGCCGCCGACCTCGCCGGCCGACCTCGGATCAATAGCGTTCGGAACCCGAATGCCATTGATCCGAGAAGGAAACACGACAGCTATTGATCCGAGTTTCGGGCGACGTCACACATGGCTGACGGCGTCACTTGGGCGAAAGCGACCCGGCAAAGTCGAGACCGCGCTCCAGCCAGGTGACCAGATCGTCGTCCTCGGCCACGCCGGCCTCACTCACCAGGAGGACGCCCCGCATCCCGTCTGGTAGGCGTCGGGGCCGACCCTCTCATCGAACACCACCGCCAAAATCTGAGGGGGCCATTTTCGTACACCTACCGCTCTAGACGTACGTAATTCAGGCTCCGTCGGATGTCTTTCATGAGGAGGAAGAGGTGGAGCTCGTCGGTGGGTGACGCCTCGATCTCGGGCACGAGGTGCCAGTAGAAGTCGCCAACCTCGGTGGTCTCGGCATGGACCAGCAGGCCTCGACAGCCGATCTCCTCGCCGAGTGCGAGCGTCCTGGCGATGACGTCCTGGAACAGACCGGCCCCCAGACCCCGGCCCTCGTGGTCCACATCCACGCCGAGACGAGCGAGCAGGGCAACGGGCTGGGGGTAGCGGCCGGCGCCCTTGCGCATCCGGGCCGGCGCGTCGGCCAGCGAGATGCTGGCCATGCACCAGGCGTAGTACGCCACCACCACGTCGGAGTCGACCTCGGTCACCACCAGCACCCGTGTCGTGCCTGTGCCAGCCGAGGTGCGGGCGTGTCGACGAAGCCATTCGGTCTGCTCGACCGACCGGCACTCGAACTCATCGAGCGTGTGGCTAGGGTCGAGGACCCGTGGTGCTCGGTAGGTGCGGGTCACTCCGCGGTGAACGGGGACGGACGCTCCATCAGACGACGCAGTCCGGGAAGGTCCCGGGGCCGGCGACGATTGACCGCGTCCCAAGCCTCCGCGGCCTCCGCATCGAGCACGAAGTCGCTTCGATCGGCCAGCACTCGTTGCGCTGCCACCGTGAGGTTGGACACGACGAACTCCGTCAGGTCGGTCCCCTGCTCGGCCACGGCCCGATCGATCAGCGACCGCTCGTCCCTGGTCGTCCTCACCTCGAGCCGCTCGCTCCGTGTCCGGATCGTCGCCATCACCCACCTCCTCCGTGTCCGGCCATTGTACGGCCATGCCCCGTGGGTCACAATCGTGTGACCGACCGACCTCCACCGAGGGAGCCGCCTTGTCTCGTGTCCGGGTGCACAACTTCTCGATCTCGCTCGACGGGTTCGCCACCGGCGAGGGGCTCTCCCTCGACGCCCCGTTCGGCCACGCCGGCCAACGGCTCCACCAGTGGATGATCGCCACCCGGTTCGGCCGCCAGGAAGTCCTCGGCCAGCCGGGCGGCACCGAGGGGGTCGACCACGTGCTGGCCGCCCAACACGGTCCCGGGATCGGCGCCGAGATCATGGGCGCCGGCAAGTTCGGCCCGCCCGGCTGGCAGGACGACCCCGAGTGGCGCGGGTGGTGGGGCGACAACCCGCCGTTCCACACGCCGACCTACGTCCTGACCCATCGACCCCGCCCGGCGCTGGAGATGGAAGGCGGGACGACGTTCCACTTCCTCGACGCCCCGCCCGCGGACGCACTCGAGGTGGCCCAGGTCGCCGCTGCGGGCCAAGACGTCCGCATCGGCGGGGGCCCAATCATGCTGCGGGCGTTCCTGGCCGCCGGGCTGGTCGACCATCTCCACGTCGTGCAGGTGCCGATCGTGCTCGGCCGCGGAGTTCGGCTGTGGGACGGCCTCGAGGGGATGGACCAGCAGTACGAGGTCGAGGTCGTATCGACGCCGAGCGGCGTCACCCACTTCACCTTCACCCGCTGACGAGATCGACGAAGATCAGGGGGATGCGCCGACAGCTGTTCGCGATCGGATCACTCGGGTGCGCCGTCCTGCTCGCGATCGTCGTCGTGGTGTTCGCCGTCACGCACCTCGTGCTGCTGGTCGTGGCGATGGTCGGGCTCGTCGTCGTGTCGGCGGGTGCGTGGTGGGCGGTGACCGAGACGCCCCCTCGTCGGACGGTCGGCATCGCCGGTGTCGTGCTGGGTGCCCTCCTGATCGCGATTGCCGTCGTGAACCAAACCCCCGCTGGCGACCGACCTCTTGTCCGTCTGGCGGTGGTGTTCGTGCTGCTCGCTGCCATGGTCGGCTTCGGGCGCGCCGCGCTGGTTCATGACCTCCGCGAGTTCGACGCCTCGCGGCCAGTGGCCACGCACCCGCCCCGGCACCCGGTCCTGTTGTGCAACCCGTGGTCGGGCGGCGGCAAGGTCGAGAAGTTCGGCCTGGTAGAACTGGCCGAGAGCCTCGGCGTCGAGGTCGTCATGCTCGCCGAGGGCCTCGATCTCGAGCAGCTGGCCCGGGATGCAGTGGCACGGGGGGCTGACTGCCTGGGCATGGCGGGCGGCGATGGTTCCCAGGCGCTGGTGGCGTCGATCGCCATCGAGCACGACCTCCCGTTCGTGCTGGTCTCGGCCGGAACCCGCAACCACTTCGCCCTCGACCTCGGAATCGACCGCGACGACCCACGGCTGAGCGTGCAGGCGTTCCGGGACGCGGTCGAACGGCGAATCGACTACGCCACGGTCGGCGATCGACTCTTCGTCAACAACGTGTCGCTGGGGGTCTACGCCACGATCGTGCAGCAGGACGGCTACCGCGAGGCCAAGCAAGAGACGACCAAGGCGCTGTTGCCGGAGATGCTCGGTCGCACCGATGCGCCGTTCGATCTGCAGTTCACCGAGCCCGGTGTCGGGGAAGTCGACGGCGCCTTCCTCATCCAGGTGTCGAACAACCCCTACGTGCTGGGTGCCACCTTCGACGTCTCTCAGCGGCGTCGTCTCGACTCGGGCACGCTCGGCGTCGTTGCCATCACGGCGAAGACAGGCGCAGAAGCGGCCTCGGTGGTCGCCCTCTCGGCGCTCGGCCAACGCCGCCGGAGCCGCCACTGGCACGAGTTCGTGACCGAGCGATTCGAGGTGCGGTCCCGCTCGGGCAAAGCGTTCGTCGGCATCGACGGTGAGGCGCTCGAGCTCGACACGCCGTTGGACTTCCAGATCCATCCGAGGGGTCTGCGACTCCTCGTCCCCGAAGGGAACCTCACCGAAGCCGAGCGCCGGCGAGCCCGCAAGGTCTCGGTCGGCGATCTCCTGGCCGTCGCCCGAGGTCAACTCCGGGAGAATCGACGCAGTGAGCGACACAAACGACTCAGCGCCGGCCAGATCCCTGCAACGTTGGGTGCCGGGGATCGGCCTCGTGCGCCAGTACCAGCCGGCGTGGTTGCGGTTCGATCTGATCGCCGGCGTCGTCCTGGCCGCCATCCTCGTGCCCCAGGGAATGGCCTACGCCGAACTGGCAGGACTCCCGGCGGTCACCGGGCTCTACACAACGGTCGCCTGCCTCGTCGGCTACGCGATCTTCGGACCGTCGCGGGTCCTCGTGCTCGGCCCCGACTCGTCGGTGTCACCGCTGATCTTCGCCGCGATCGCACCCCTGGTCCTGGCCGGAGACGACCCGGCCACGGCCATCGCGCTGGCGGGGATGATGGCCGTGATGGTCGGTCTCATCGAGATCGGCCTGGGGCTGGGCAAGCTCGGCTTCGTCGCCGACCTCCTCTCCAAGGAGGTCCAGGTCGGCTACATGAATGGCCTGGGCATCACCATCATCGTCGGACAGCTCCCGAAGCTGTTCGGCTTCTCGACCGATGCCGATGGCTTCCTCGACGAGATCCGCCAGTTCCTCACCAACCTGGACGACACCAACCGCACCGCGCTCGTCCTCGGCGTCGCCGTGCTCGCCCTCTTGCTGGTGCTGCCCCGCATCACCACGCGGATCCCTGCGGTGCTCGTCGCGGTTATCGGGGCCACCGTCATCTCGGCCGCGTTCGGCCTGGCCGCCGAGGGCGTGAAGGTGACCGGTCCCCTCCCGCAGGGCGTGCCCACACCGTCGGTGCCGTGGACCAGCGTGGCCGACCTCGGCCCGCTGTTCATCGCCGCCCTCGGTATCACCCTCGTGTCGTTGACCGACACCATCGCCACCGCCACTGCGTTCGCGGCCCGACGCGGCGATGAGATCGACCCCGACCAGGAGATGGTCGGCATGGGCGCCTCGAACATCGCCGCCGGGTTCTTCCAGGGGTTCGCCATCTCCACCAGCGGGTCTCGCACGGCGGTGGCCGAACAGGCCGGAGCCAAGAGCCAAGTCACCGGCCTGGTCGGTGCCGGCGTCGTCGTACTGCTACTGCTCGTCTTCAACTCGCTGCTGGCCGACCTGCCGCAGACCGCGCTGGCGGCAGTCGTGATCGCCGCGGCCCTCTCACTCATCGACATCCCCGCGCTACGCCGATACGCGCAGGTTCGTCGCTCGGCGTTGGTTCTCTCCCTGGTCGCGACGGCCGGCGTGATGCTCTTCGGCGTCCTCCAGGGCATCGTGATCGCCGTCATCTTGTCGATCCTCTACTTCTTCCAACAGAGCTGGAAGCCCGAGGGTGCCGTGCTCGGCCGCGACGACGACTTCGAGGGGTGGCACAGCATCGACGACTTCCCCGATGCCACCGAAGCCGACGGCATCGTCATCTACCGCTGGGAAGCCCCCCTCTTCTTCGCCAACGCCGGGATCTTCATGGAGGCGGTCCGCGACCTGGTCAAGGCCCGACACCCTCGTTGGGTGGTCCTGCAGTGCGAGGCGATCACCGACATCGACGTCACCGCGGCCGACATGCTCGAACGCCTCGACCTCGAGCTCAACCTCCAGGGCGTGCACCTCGCCTTCGTCGAGCTCCGAGGCCGCCTGCGCGAGCTCATCGTCGACTACGGCCTCCACGACACCCTCGACAGCGAGCACTTCTATCCGAGCATCGAGACCGCCCTGGCCGACATCGCCCGGCTCGACGCCGACGAGTCGTGAGGGCTTACGGCCGCAAGCCCGACGCCCGGAGGAACGCTCAGTTCGACTTGGAGACGGTGACGTCTCGGCCGTGCGCGGTGAGGGCCCAGATCACTGCCACGTCAATGGCGATGACGATGATGGACCAGACCGGGTAGTACGGCAGCCACATGAAGTTGGCGATGGCGCTGACGGCTGCGGCAAACACGCCGACCGTGCGAGCGAGCACGTTGCCCGAGAGAATCCCGACGCCGGCGAGCAGGACGGCGATGCCCACTAGGAGGTGGATCCATCCCCAGGTCGTGACGTCGAAGTCGAAGACCCACTCGGCGCCAACGACGTAGAACTCGTCCTTGGCGAGGGCGACGATGCCCACGATGATCCCGAAGGCCCCCGAGATCATCAACATGATGCTGGCGAAGGTGGTCCAACCCACGGCCCATTCGCTCCGGTCCTGTACGTCCATCCCTGCTCCCCCTGTGGTCGGTGGTCCCCCGAGACCAACTCAGTGCGTGCCCGACACCCTAAGTGCACGGACTCCCTCGGGCGGGTACCTCGGCAGAGGCGGCGTCATCGGGTGGCTCGGTGGCGGCGTTCGATGACGAGCTGCACGAGGCGCAGCTTCAGCGGGCGATCATGGCCGAGGCATCCGTTGACGACTGCGCCGGGTCGCGGCGAGGGTTTCGGAATGGCGATCGAGATACGACCAGCAACCGTGTTCGAGGACGTCAAGGACGTGCTCGGTCCCAAGCGGCCCGACGCCAATGTCTGCTGGTGCCTCAGCTATCGGCTCACCTCCTCCAAGGAGAACCAACAACTCGTCGGCACCGCTCGCGGCGAGCGAGTGAGGCAGCTCGTCGACCAGACGCCCCCGCCTGGAGTGCTCGCCTACGACGACGGTGAAGTGGTCGGCTGGGCGGCGGTGCACCCCCGGGCCGACACGAGTTTCGCCCGCAACCGGAAAATCCCGCACGTCGACGACGTCGACGTCTGGTCGGTCTGGTGCATCCGCGTGCGTCCCGGGCACCGCAAAGCCGGTATCTCACACCACCTGCTCGCCGGCGCCGTCGCGTTCGCTCGTGAGAACGGCGCCGTCGCCATCGAGGGCTACCCCGTCGACAACAACAACGAGAAGGTCGACACCACCATGGCCTACGTCGGCACCAAGGCCTTGTTCGAGAAGGCAGGCTTCGTGAAGGCGGCCGACACCGATTCGGTGCTTGCCGGCTTCCCGCGCGTCCTCATGCGACTCGACCTCCGCTGAGCGAGGGGTCGTCGGTATGACGAAGTATGATGACCAGATGACCGTCGAACGCCTCACCGTCTCGATCGAATCGGAACTCGCTCGGGCCGTCCGTGACGCCGCCGACACCGACGGACAGAACGTGTCTGCATGGGTCGCCGACGCCGCCCGCCGCCAGCTCGCCGCCCGCGGCCTTCGCGACGTCGTCGCCACTTGGGAACGCGAACACGGAGCCTTCAGCGCTGAAGAACTTGCGGCCGCCCGCTCCCTTGTCGAGGGATGACCACGCTCGTCCTTGATGCCGGCGCGCTGATCGCGCTGGATCGCAACGACCGCACGGTCTGGGCCATGCTCCGGAACGCCGCTGATGACGCCGCCGACGTGTCCGTGCCCGCGGGCGTCATCGCCCAGGCCTGGCGCGACGGAAGCCGCCAAGCACTCCTCGCCCGAGCACTCACCCACTGCGACGAGGTCTCTCTCGATGGGGCGCTGGCCCGAGCCACCGGACTGTTGTGCGGACGCGCCCAGACCACCGACATCGTCGACGCCTCCATCGCCCTGATCGCGGCCGCTCGATCACACACCGGACCGACCGCCCTCGTCACCTCCGACCCGACCGACCTCCGGCACCTGCTCGAGATGTTCGGGGCATCAGTCCGCCTGGTTGCCATCTGACCGCACCCGGGTCGTGCTCATGGGTCGCCGCGTCGGACGCGGCCCGTCTCGTAGGCCCACATGGCGATCTCGACTCGGTTCCGGGCCCCGAGCTTGTTCATGAGGCTGGCCAGGTGCGTCTTCACCGTGCTCAGGCTGATGAACAGCTCGTCGGCGATCTCCGCGTTCGTCCGACCTCGGGCCACGGTCACGAGCACTTCCTCCTCGCGAGCGGTGAGCGGCTCGACGGGCTCGAGCGGTGACCCGGCGGGTGGGCTCGAGAACGTGGCCAGCAGCCGGGCGGTGATGTTCGGGGCGATGAGTGCGTCGCCCCTGGCCGCCGCCTCCATCGCCTGCACGAGCAGGTCGGGTCCGGCGTCCTTGAGGAGGAAGCCCCGGGCTCCGGCCTTGAGCGCACCGTGTACGTACTCGTCGAGGTCGAACGTGGTGATGACGACGACTGCCAGTGGATCGTCGACTTCGGGTCCGGCCAGCTGCCGGGTGGCCTCGATGCCGTCGATGCCAGGCATGCGGATGTCGAACAAGCACACGTCGGGGCGGAGGCGGCGGGCGAGCGCAACCGCCTCGATGCCGTCGACGGCCTCGCCGACCACGTCGATGTTCGGCTGGGCGTTGAGGATCATCCGCAGACCGGTGCGGATGATCTCCTGATCGTCGGCCAGCACCACGCGGATGGTCATGAGCCACCCTGCCCTCTCG
>JANNOZ010000021.1:0-3422 GCA_031399525.1 Actinomycetes bacterium
GAAGCCGGGTGAACTCATCAACATTCCGGCCTTCGACTTTGCCTTGTTCACGGTGACCGATCTCCCGGCCGGGAGCTACCGCATGGGTTTGGCCTGCACCACGGGCTCGGCCGGCGACGACCAACTCGACAAGTTCTGGGACGTCGGTATCACTGTGACGGCCGACGAGGCCGCTCCCGGCGGGTTCACCTGGACCGTGGTCGCCGAGGACACCACAACCACCACCACGACCGGCGGCGGATCGACGACGTCGACCACGGTTGGCGATGGTTCGACCACCTCGACCACGGCTGGCGATGGTTCGACCACCTCGACCACGGCCGGTGGCGGGGCCACGACCTCTACGACCGGCCGGAGTGGCTCGACCACGACCACCTTGGCGGTCGCACCCACCGGCGGGCAGCCCACCAGTGGCAGCACCTTCGTGCAGGGTGTGTCGACCCTGCCGGTCACCGGTGGCTCTCCGGTCTCCCTCGTGGTGTGGGCCGTGTTGCTGGTGGCCTTCGGCCGCATGGCCCAGCTGCTGAGCCGGCCGCCTCGAGTGATCGCCGAGTAGGCGCCCAGTGGCCACCGCCGTAGCCACGCCTCCTGCGGCCCAAGAGGCTCGGGGCCACCCGGCCCCGCCCGTCGTCCCGCCGCCGGTCGTTCCACCGCTGGCCGGGCGACCGGCTCTGGTCCGCTCGATGCTGGTTGGCGTCCTCGTACTGACCATGGGGTTCTTGTTGTATCTGATCGTCTTCAGCTCGTTCAGCCAACGGGCTGCGCAACAGGAGGCCTACGACAAGTTTCGGGCCGAGCTGGCCGAGGGCACCGCGCCGGTTGGTCAGCTCGACCGCGAGGGTGCGGCGATCGCCATGGGAGCCCCGGTGGCCCAGCTCGAGATCCCGGCCCTCGGCCTGCGTCAGGTCGTGCTGGAGGGGACCACCTCCGGCATCCTGTTCGACGGGCCTGGCCATCGCCGCGACACCGTCTTTCCAGGCCAGCAGGGCACCAGTGTGATCTTGGGTCGGCGGGCGTCTTTCGGCGCCCCCTTCGCCCGGCTGGGCGAACTCGACGTCGGCGACCGCATCTACCTCACGACTGGTCAAGGCGAGTTCGAGTTCAAGGTCGAGGGTCTGCGTCGAGATGGCGATCCGGTGCCCGAACCGCTCGACGACGGTCAGGCCCGCATCACGTTGGCCACCGCCGACGGGTCGCCGTTCCTGCCCTCCGGAGTCGTAAGAGTCGACGCTCTCCTCGAGGGCACCGCGGTGAAGGGCAATGCCCCAATCTTCAACGCGGCGACCTTGCCGCCAGCCGAGCGGATGATGGCGGCTGATACCAGCACCCTGTGGGCCCTCGTTCTCTGGTTGCAACTGCTCATCGCCGTCGTGGCCGGTGCCGTGTGGGCCTGGCTGCGATGGGGTCGAGCTCGCACCTGGCTGGTGTTCCTGCCACCACTGCTCCTGGTCGGCGGCGCCACGGCCGCCGAGGCCGCTCGACTCCTCCCGAACCTCCTCTGAACCGATCGGAGCATCGATCATGGCCGTAGAAGACACGTCGTCACGTTGTCGGACCTTCGACGACGGCGCCGTCGTGCAACTCGTCGCCGGTCGACCCGGCAGTGGCGGGGCGGTGGCCGAACCGATCCACCGGGCCGCAGTCCTGGTCGATGACCACACGGTGACGGCCGTGGATGGGGCCACCGAGTGGTCTTGGCTCATCGAGGAGGTCGAGGCACTGCACCACAGTCCCGACGCCCCGTGGACCATCCTCGTGGTCCCCGGCGTGGCCGAGTTCGGGGTCCAGGTTGCTGACGACGATGTTCCGAGCTTTCGAGCCGTCCTCGACGACCGGTGGCGAGCCCTTCATCCCGAGGCCCGCGAACCTGCTTACGATCGCCAGCCCGACCTCGAACCCACACCACCCCAACCGCCAGCTCTGCCTGCACCTGCACCTCCAGTTCAGGTCGAGCCTCTCGTAGCCGTCACTGTCACCGAGGATGGCGCCACCACCTCGATCCTCGATCCGGTGATGGCGCCACCTCCCTACTTTCCGCCGGCCGATCCGGTTACCGGGCCGGTCTCCACCGTCGGCGGACTCAGCAGCCTCGAGGCCCGTTCGATCTCGGCGTGGTTCGGCACCCATCACGTGCTCGACCGGGTGTCGCTGACCATGCCGGCCGGCCAGGTCACCGCGCTCATCGGACCGTCGGGCTGCGGCAAGTCGACGTTCTTGCGGATCCTCAACCGGATGCACGAGCTGATCCCCAGCGCCGCGCTGGCCGGTGAGGTGTTGCTCGGGGGCGAGGACATTTACGACCCGCAGCGCAAGATCACCGAAGCTCGACGCCAGATCGGGATGGTGTTCCAGAAGCCCAACCCGTTCCCGGCCATGTCGATCTACGACAACGTGATCGCCAGCCTCAAGCTCACCGGCACCAAGGCCAGCACCAGCGTAAAGGACGACCTGGTCGAGTCGTGCCTGCAGAAGGCCGGACTCTGGAACGAAGTGCGCGACCGGCTGCGCCAACCGGGAGGAGGGCTCTCGGGTGGTCAGCAGCAGCGTCTTTGCATCGCCCGGGCCCTGGCCATCAAACCCCGGATCCTGCTGATGGACGAGCCCTGTTCGGCCCTCGATCCGACCTCGACCAGGCGCATCGAACAGACGATCAGCGAGCTGGCCACCGAGGTGACCATCGTCATCGTTACCCACAACATGCAGCAGGCCCAGCGGGTGTCGCACCGGTGTGCGTTCTTCCTGGCCGAGCAGGGCACCCCCGGGGTCATCGTCGAGCACGGACCCACCGAAGCCATGTTCTCGACCCCCCAGGACCAGCGCACCAGCGACTACGTCCACGGCCGCTTCGGCTGAGGAAGCGGCCGTCCCAACGAGAGCGCCGGGAACCTTCACCGGAGCGCCGGGACTCTTCACCTGGGGGACAACCGCCGGATTCCTTCGATTGCCACCATCCGAGCGGGCGGCGGAGGGTCGTCCGAGTGTCCGGCCTGAGGGCTCGGGACTCACCACGAGAGGGAGCAACCTTGAGAGCACCAAACAGCAGTCCCCGGCGGAAGCGGGCATCCGTAGCCGCTCTGTTCACCGCATTGGCCACCATCCTCGGCTTGTTCGTTGCCGGCGATCCCGCCACTGCCGACCCCAAGCAGTTCTCCGCCCTGGTGGGCGTGGGTTCTGATACCACGCAGGACATCATGAACGCCATGGCCGGCTTCGTTCCGAAGCCTGCGGCATCGGGTGGCGGCGACAACTACACGCCGGTTCAGAGCAGCGCTTCCTCCGGTCGGGTCCAGCTGACCTCGTGGGACGCCACCGGCACCACCTGCATCACCCCCAAGGCTGGCTTCACCAGCTTCCTGCGGCCCAACGGCTCCACCAACGGTCGCCGGGCGCTCAGCCGGGCCATCGATGGCGGCACCTGGCCG
>JANNOZ010000018.1:0-55595 GCA_031399525.1 Actinomycetes bacterium
GCCTGGGCCATTGCGTCGGTGGCGAAAAAGAGCAAATCCATCGAATCCTCCGTTTGGTCGAGGTCCGCGACACCGCTGCCCGACTTCGCGTGCCCGGATGGATATTGCTGATGTGCCTCGCACAGGCGCTGCACTGGTCAGGGTCGCGCCGTGACCCGCTCGCTTACGACCTTCGATGATCCACCCGGCTGCATCGACACGCCATAGAGACAATCAGCCGCTTCCATCGTGCGCCGTTGATGGCTGACCACGATGAGTTGCGCTTCGCGCCGGAACTCGTTGAGGAGTCCCATGAAACGGTGAAGGTTGACGTCATCGAGTGCCGCCTCGACCTCGTCCATCAGGTAGAAGGGCGACGGGCGGCTGCGGAACACCGAGAACAGGTAGGCCATGGCGGTCAGCGACCGCTCACCACCGGAGAGCAGCGACAGCCGCTTGACGTTCTTGCCCGACGGACGGGCGTCGATCTGGATCCCGGTGTTGAGCGGGTCGGAGGGATCGACGAGCGACAGCCGACCCTGACCGCCGGGGAAGAGGGTCTCGAACAGCCGGGCGAAGTGCTCGCTGACGTCGGCGAACGCGCCGGCGAAGATGGTGACGATCTCTTCGTCCACGGCCCGGATGACCTTGGCCAGCTCTCGGCGACTGCCCTTGATGTCGTCGAGTTGGCCTTCGAGGAAGTCGTGGCGCTCGCAGAGCGCGGCGTACTCCTCGAGGGCCAACGGGTTGATCGGTCCCATCGACTTGAGGTCGCGCTCGAGCTCGCGGCGCCGGGCAACCGGGCTGACACCCTCGGCCAGCTCGGGGCACTCGGCGGCCAAGGCGATTTCGGGTTCGACCTCGTAGTCGGTCCGGATGGCAGCCACCGACGCTTCGATGCGCAGAGCGATCTCCTGGCCTTCGAGATCGCTGCGCTGGATCTGCTCGCGCAGCACCTCGAGCTGCTGCTCGGCCTGGGTCCGGGCCTGGCGGGCACCGTCGAGGCGAGCGGCGGCTTGGCGGGCTGCCTCTGACTGGCGTTGCCGCCGGCCACGGAGGTCGATCACCACCGCGTCGATCCACTCGAGGCGGGCATCGACAGTTGCGACCAGACGCTCGACGATCGCCAAGCGGGAATCGACGTCGAGGCGACGACGTTCGGCATCAGCCCGCTCGGCCTGCTGCCGGGCCAGCCGGACCTCGACCTCACCCAGACGACCGGTGAGGTATTCACGGCGCTCGGTGGCACTGGCCGAGCGGACTTCGACGTCGGTCCGCAACGCCCCGACGGACGCCGCGTGCTGTTCGAGCGATGCTCGGGCCGCCTGAGCCTGCTGGGCCCGCTCGTGGATCAAGGCCTCCTCGGCCTCGGCCCCAGCCAACTCGGCGGCCACGATGAGCAGGCGAGCCTCGTCGGCCTCGATACGAGCCTCGATCTCGGCCACCCGGCGCTGCCAACCCTCACCTTCGCCAGCCAGGTCGACCAGTTCGGCCTCGACGCGGACCAAGGCCTCGGCCGCCTGGCGACTCTGGGAACGGCAGGCCTCCAGCACTTCACGGGCGTCGGCCACCGCGGCGCTGGCCTCGGTCGCCTGGCGCCGAGCGTCGTCGTGGGCCTCCCGGGCCCGAACCAAGGCCTCGGTCGCGGCCGTCGCTCGGTCGCGGGCCTCTTCGAGTGCAGCTGCAGTGGCGCCATCGCCGCCGGCTGCCCCCATGCGCCACCCATCGGGACCGAAACGATCGCCGTCACGGGTGACCACCACCAGGTCGGGTTGGGCCAGGACCAGGTCGAGGGCAGCCGGCCACTCGCCGACCGCGATGACGTCGCCCACCAGAGCATCGAGGAGCGCCTCGGCTTCGGGCCGACGAGCCCGGACATGTCGACGTACCGGCTCGCCCGCCGACGGCGGGAACCGGACCGTGCGTTCGGTGCCGGCGACCAGCACGGTGCCCCGACGACCTCCCTCGGCAAGACGACGAAGCACGTCACGGACGTCGGCGGCGTCGCCGTTGACGACCATGACGCCCAGCGTCGGTCGCACGGCGGCGGCCACGGCCGCCTCCCACCCGTCGTCGACCTCCACCAGGTCGGCCAACGTGCCGAGCACCGCGTCGAGCTCTCGCACCTGGTCGAGCCCGGCCGCCTGATGGGCTTCGTCGAGGGCCAGCTCGAGCGCCTCGGCCCGAGCCGACCAGCGGTGGTGCTCGCCCTCGGCCACCCGACGCTCGTCGGCGGTGTGGTCGACCGCCCCGGCGGCCGAGGCCGCCTCGCGTTCGGCGTCGGCCACGGCCGCAGCCATCGCGGGGAGCTCACGCTCGCCGCTCGCGGCGGTGCGGCGAAGCTGTTCGACCTCGTTCTCGAGTCTCTGGGCCTTGGCCTCGACCACCCCCAGCCGGCTGGCCACGTTGGCCGCTTCGGACCGGGCCCGAGCCACACCGTCGACCAGCGCGGCCCGTTCGCCTCGGAGCTCGGCCGCCTTCCCAAATGGGGCCAGCACCAGCTGCTCGTCACCCCATTGCCGGGCGTACTCATCCCGGGCGACCGCCATCTCGGCCTCGGCCTGGGCCAGGCGCTCGGCGTCGGGCACCAGAGCAGCCAGCTCGACCTCGACCGCAGTCAGCTCGTCGGCCAGTCGAGCCGCGTCGGCTTCGAGGCTGGCCACCACACCGGCGTCGACGGTGGTCTCGCGCTCGCGCACCAGGCCTCGGCGCCGCTCGGCCAGCACCGCAGCCAAACCTCGGGCATGTTCGAGGATCCGCTCGGCCCGCACGAGATGGTCACCGAGATCGAACCCGCCGAGCGGGGTGAGGGCGGCCTCCGCCGTCATCACGTCGGCGTCGAGGCCGACCAGCGCGGCGCGGGCCGCCACCTGCTCGGCGACCAGGCGAGCTCGGGTCTCGTCGGTCGCAACCTTGCGGGCGCGCAAGCCGGCCAGCTCGCGGCCAGCCACGTAGAGCCCGACCGCCGACAGCTCGTCGAGCACGGTCTGATGGCGCCGAGCCGCGTCGGCCTGGCGTTCGAGCGGCTTGAGCTGGCGGCGGACCTCTCGCAACAGGTCGGAGAGGCGCAGCAGGTTGCCCTCGGTGGCAGCCAGGCGACGCTCGGCTCGCTCCTTGCGGCGCCGGAACTTGAGGATGCCGGCGGCCTCTTCGATGACCGAGCGCCGGTCTTCGGGCCGGGCGTCGAGTATGGCGTCGAGGTTGCCCTGCGAGACGATCACGTGCTGGGTGCGACCCACCCCCGAATCGGACAGCAGCTCCTGGATGTCGAGCAGCCGGCAGTACACGCCGTTGAGGGCGTACTCGCTGTCGCCCGAGCGGAACAGCGTGCGGGAAATGGTCACCTCGGACAGCTCGATGGGGAGCATCCCGGAGGTGTTGTCGATGGTGAGGGTCACCTCGGCTCGCCCCAGGGCGGGCCGGTCGGGAGTGCCGGCGAAGATGACGTCGTCCATCTTGGCCGAGCGCACGGTGCTCGGGCCCTGGGCCCCGAGGACCCAGGCCACGGCATCGACGATGTTCGACTTGCCGCTGCCGTTGGGGCCGACCACGACGGTGACGCCGGGCTCGAGCTCGACGGTGGTGGCGTCGGCGAATGACTTGAACCCTTTGAGGGTGAGGCGCTTCAGGTACACGGTGGGCTCGGACCGTAGTGGGGCCACGCCGCTGCGTGGTGCACCCTCGGGAGGGGTTCAGACCTGGCAGGACCCGCAGAAATAGGTCGACCGGCCGGCGAACTTCACCCGCATGATCGGGTGACGACAGCGTCGGCAGGCCTCCCCCTCGTGGGCGTAGACCTTGTGTTCGAACTGGTAGCTCCCCGGGCGCCCGAACAGGTCGACGTACTGCTCGTCGGCCAGTGTCGACCCACGGTGCTTGATGGCGTCCTGGAGCACCTCGACGATGGCCCGGTAGAGGCGGCGGACCTCCTGGACCGAAAGCGAATCGGACAGGCGGTCGTAGCGGAGCCCGGCCTCCCACAGAATCTCGTCGGCGTACATGTTCCCGATGCCGGCGACGAACTTCTGGTCCATGAGCAACGACTTGAGTTGCACACTGCGGGCCCGGAGCATGGCGCCGAAGCGCTCCCAGGACAGCAGCGACTCCATCGGGTCGTATCCCAGCTCGACCAGGTCGGGAGCCTCGGCCGCCAGCTGATCGCCAGCCACGACGTAGAGCTCGCCGAACGTGCGGGGGTCGACGAAGCGAAGCTGGCCGCCCTGGGTGAAGGTGATCAGCACATGGGTGTGGGGCACCACCTTGTCCCGAGTCTGATTGCGCAGAAGCTGGCCGCTCATGCCCAGGTGGATGACCAGGAGGTCGTCGCCCAGCGAGAGCAGGAGGTTCTTGCCCCGACGACTCACCGACTCGATCTTCTGGCCTTCGAGGCGGGCTATGAAGGGCTTCTTGGTCTTGTGGCGCCGGGTCGAGCGGGCGCCGTGGACTTCGACTGCCTTGATCTTCTTGCCCACGACCTCCTTTTCGAGGTCACGGCGGATGGTCTCGACCTCCGGGAGCTCGGGCATCAGCGCACCTCCTCCTGTTGGTCGTCGTCGAATGGGCGCTCGGTGTGCAGGGCGTCCCATGCCACCCGGGCGGCGGCCTGTTCGGCCTGCTTCTTGGACCGCCCGGCCCCCTCCCCGAGAAGTCGGCCGGCGAGGCGTACCTCGGTGTGGAACTCCTTGGCATGGTCGGGACCGGCGTCGGTGGTCAGGTACACGGGGAGGGCCTCATAGGTGTGGGCCGCCACCTCCTGGAGCCGAGTCTTGAAGTCGTGGCCACCGGGGCCACTGACCGCGTCGTCGATGCGGGCCTCGAGCAGGCCGAGGACGAGGGTGTCGGCCGCCGTCCAGCCACCGTCGAGGTAGGTCGCGCCGATCACCGCCTCCATGGCATCGGCCAGGATCGACGGCTTCCCGCGGCCCCCGGACGCGTCCTCGCCTCGACCCAAGCGCAGGGCCTCGCCCAATCCCAGCTCGGCGGCCACCTCGGCCAGCGCGGCGGTGGAGACCACCGCCGAGCGGATCTTGGCCAGTTCGCCCTCGGGTAGATCGGGATTGCGCCGGAAGATGTAGTCGGTGACGACCAGCCCGAGCACGGCATCGCCGAGGAACTCGAGGCGTTCGTTGGATGGCAGGCCACCTTGCTCGGCACACCAGGACCGGTGCGACACCGCCCGTTCGAGCAGCTCAGGGTCGGAGAAGGTTCGCCCCAGGCGACCGAGCAGCCCGTCGAGCGGCGGCGTGGTGGTGGACACCACTGCGGGCCGCTCGCTCAGCCGAGCTTGGCGCACACGTAGTCGACAGCGTCGCGGACGGTTTTGAGGTCCTCGAGGTCATCGTCGTCGATGCGGAACCCGACCGTGCGCTCGCCCACCTCTTCCTCGATGGCCTCCACCAGCTCGATCAGAGCCAACGAGTCGGCTTGGAGGTCTTCGACGAAGGATTGGCCCTCGCTGATCGAGGTGGCGTCGATCTCGAGGATGTCGGCCAGGCGGTCTCGGATGAGCTCGACGACCTCGGTTCGGTCCATCGGGCTACGGGTTTCGTGGGTTTCGGCGGGCACCGGTGCTCCTGGCTGGCCGTCGGTTGGAGGCTGGCAGTGTACCGACCGAGACCTTGCCCGCTTGTGAACGGGCGGCGCCCGGACGCCAGCTCAGCGTGAAGCGACGGCGGCGGCCAGGGCGCCGACCAGGTCGGCGGCCGCCATGTCGTCGGCCAACTTGATGGCGTTGCGCAGGGCAAAGGGCGACGACGACCCGTGACTGATGATGCAGATGCCATCGACACCGAGCAGCACTGCCCCGCCGTAACTGTCGGGGTCGAGCTCGGCGATGAGCGGCTCCAGACCGGGCCAGAGCACGTCGAAGGCGGCCTGGCGTTCGGGGGTGTTGGTCATCACCCCGAACAGCGCTCCATAGAGCCAGCGGAACAGGCCCTCCATGGTCTTGAGGGTCACGTTGCCGGTGAAGCCGTCGGTCACGACCACGTCGGCGGCGTCGGACATGAGATCACGGCCCTCGACGTTGCCGACGAAGTTCACGCCCGGAGCGTCTCTGAGCAGCTCCCGGGTCTCCTTGACCAGTGTCGAGCCCTTGGAGTCCTCTTCGCCGATGGAGAGGAGGGCCACCTTGGGTTCGGCGACCCCGAAGCGAGCGGTGCAATACGCCGAGCCCATCTGGGCGAACTGGACCAACCAGGCGGGCTGACAGTCGGCGTTGGCACCGGAGTCGAGCAGGATGGTCGGGCTGGCGCCGGGCACCGGGATCGGGGTGGCGATGCCCGGCCGGGACACCCCCTTGATCCGGCCCATCCGCAACAGCGCGGCAGCCATCCCCGCCCCGGTGTTGCCGGCCGAGACCATGGCCGAGGCCCGACCGTCGCGGACCAGCTCGGCCGCCCGCACCAGCGACGAGTCCTTCTTGTTGCGTACCGCGGCACCCGGCTCGTCGTGCATGCCGATGATCTCGGTAGCGGCGAACACCTCGAGGTCGCCCGGGTCGGCGGCCTCGATGGCCTCGGGTTGGCCGACCAGGGTGACTGCGACTCCCAATTCGGACGCCGCTTGGCGGGCGCCGAGCACCACGTCTTGCGGAGCGTTGTCGCCGCCCATGGCGTCGACCGCGACTGGCAGTTTCACGAGCAGCAGTGTGGCTGGTGTCGCCCCGTGGCGGGGCGACCGTCAGTCGACTTCGACGACCTGTCGGCCCGCGTAGTAGCCACAGGTGTGGCACACCACATGAGGCAGCTTGGCCGAGCCGCACTGCGGGCAGATGCTGCGTGCCGGGGCCGACAGCTTCCAGTTCGCGGCGCGACGGCTACGCGTCTTGGATTTGCTGGTGCGCTTCTTGGGGACGGCCACGACGGGCTCCTAATCGGGGGAACCGGAGAGGGACGTGACAGCGTAGTGGCCCACCCCGCCCGGCACGAACGCACCGCTGCGGCACGCCGCGCCACGGACCTCGGATCATAGCCATTCGGAACCCGAAGGCCATTGATCCGAGAATCAGTTCCGATCGCTATTGATCCGAGTTCGGCGGGCGGGCGAGCGGGGCGGGGCGGCCGTAGCCTGAGCCATGACCTTCGGACAGCTCGCCGGTGGCTACGCCGCCGGCATCGTCACCTTCCTCGTCCTCGACCTGACCTGGCTGGGCGTGGTGGCCAAGGGGTTCTACGCCGAGCAGATCGGCGCGCTGACCAAGGACAAGGTCAATTGGACCGCGGGCTTGGCCTTCTACTTCCTCTACGTGGTGGGGGCCATGGTCTTCGCCGTCGTGCCGGCCCTCAACGACGGCGGCGCGGTTCGGGCCCTGCTGTTGGGCGCCGGGCTGGGTCTCATCGCCTACGGCACCTACGACCTCACCAACCTGGCCGTGGCCAAGGGCTGGCCTGTGCCCATCACCTTCGTCGATCTCGCCTGGGGCGGGGTCCTCACTGCGTCGGTGTCGGGTGCGGCCTACGCCGCCGCCCGAGCGCTCGGCGCCTGATCCCGGTGAACGATTACTCGTCGTCGAGGCGGAGGTCGCCCAGGGCCGCCCAGCGAGGGTCGGCCGGCACGTCGTCACATCCACACGGCCCGGCGTTGAGATCGGTGCCGCAGGTGGGACAGAGCCCGGCGCAGTCCTCCCGGCACAGCGGTGCGATCGGCAGTTCGAGCAGGACCGCTTCGCGCACCACCTCACCCAGATCGATCTGATCGCCCAGAATCGGCCAGGTCTCACCTTCGACCGGATGGCGATCGAAGACCTCGAGGACCGACGCTTCGAGCCGGCCGTCGATGGGCGTGAGGCAGCGCCGGCACACGCCTTCCCAGGGTGAGCGCACGGTCCCGGTGGCGGTGATGGCCGAATCGAGGGCGTCGAGACGGAAGGTCACCTCAGTGACGGCCCCCTCGGGCACCCGAGTCTCGACCACCGACAGCGCCCCCAGCTCGAGTTCGGCTTCGACCTGACGATGGCTCCCGGAGTGGCGAAGCAGGTCGCCCACGGCCAGCACCCACCCCGATGCCGGCCGAGGGCTCAAAAGTCGTCCTGGTCGAAGAACTCGGCTTCGGTGCTGTCGACGTCGCCCTCGTCGCCGAGCGGGCCGGCGTCGGTCACCGTGTTGGGCGTCGAACCGGTGGGCGCGGCCTCGGTGAGCCGCTGACGGCCAGCTCGCACCGTCTTGATGGTCCGGTCGAGGACGATCTCGAACTGGGCCAGGCGCTGGTCGCAGAAGTCCTCCGCCTCGTGGCGCAGCCGGCGCGACTCCGCGTCGGCTTCCTCGATCAGCTGACGGGCTCGGGCATCGGCCGAGCGGACCACCTCGGTACGTTGCACCATTCGTTCGGCTCGAGCCCGGGCTGCGTCGAGGATCTCGTCGCCTTCACGCTCGACCCGGGCGAGGAACTCTTCGCGCTCGCGCAACAGCCAGCGGGCTGCCTTGAGCTGCTCGGGAAGACGGGCGATCGCTTCGTCGAGCAGCTCGAGGGCCTCGTCGCGGTTGATGCGCACGGTGGCCGACATCGGCATGGGCCGGCCGGCCTCGATCAGCTCGACCAGGCGCTGGAGCAGGACCTCGACATCGGGCGCCACCGCACCGGCGTTGGCCATGGCGTCGTCGAAATCGCTCATCGGCCGAACATCTCCCTCAGGCGCTTGGCGACCGGGGCGGGCACCATCGTCGACACGTCGCCGCCCAGGCCGGCCACCTCCCGGATGAAGGCCGACGAGAGGAACGAGTTGGCCGAGGTCGACGGCAGGAAGACCGTGTGGATCTCGGACAGGGCCAGGTTCATCTGAGCTTGGGCCATCTCGCTCTCGAAGTCGGTGGTGGTGCGCAGACCCTTCACGATCAGATCGACCTCCTCGTCGCGAGCCAGGTCGACCACCAGGCCAGAGTGGTGGCGCACCGACACGTTGTCGAGGTGGGAAACGGCCTCGGCCATCATGTCTCGGCGCGCTTCGAGCGGGAACAGGGCTGTGTCCTTGCGAGGGTTGCGCAGGGCGGCGACGACAACCTCGTCGAAGAGGCTCGACGCCGTCTCGACCAACTCGCGGTGGCCGTTGTGAAAGGGATCGAACGACCCCGGGTAGAGCACCTTCGCCACGCGGTGGAGACTCCCTGATCGGTGCGGTCAGCGCCGTCGGACGGCGACTCGGACCACCGTACTGCCGTACCGGGCGCTGCGAACGACATCCCAGCGGGCCCCCACGTCGACCTCCCGGTCGGACTCGCAGACCACCATGTCGGCGTCGATGGCGTCCAACAGCTCGATCCAGCTGGCGGCATCGGTGGCGTAGGGCGGGTCGAGCAGCACCAGGTCCCACGGACCAGAGTGGGTCGCCAGGTAGTCCGCGGCCTCGGCTCGCACCACCTCGGCGCGAGTGGGATCGTCATCGATGCCGGTGCCGGCCAGGTTGGCGACGACCGCGTCGACGGCCCGACGGTCGGCGTCGACGAAGGTGACGTGCGCCGCGCCCCGGGAGAGGGCCTCGATGCCGAGGGCCCCCGAACCGGCGAACAGGTCGAGCACGGTCGCGCCGAGCACAGCCCCCCGGCTCTCCAATGCGTTGAAGGTGGCCTGGCGAACCCGGTCGGCGGTCGGGCGGGTCTCGGTGCCCTTCGGGGCCACTAGGCGCCGACCCCTCGCCGTTCCGGCCACGACCCGCATCGGGCGGACCGTAGCCTCAGAGGCCGTGACCGACGCCCGCTGGGAGCCCGAGGAGCTGATCGACTGCATCGACTGCGGGGGTCGGGCCCACCTGCTCTCGTACCCACCCGAGCTGGGCTGGGCCCCAGGCGACGTGGTCACCTACCGATGCGCGGACTGCCTCGACCGCTGGGACCTGCTGGTCCCCGACGCCGACGAGTAGCTCCGTGTCGTCTGGTGCACGCACAGCGTGCACAGGACGACAACGGCGCTGGTGAGGCGCCCGTCGCGAGGCGGCCTAGGACTTGAACAGGTACTCGGCTCGGTCGTCGTCGGGGGCGTCGTCGCCTCCGCCGACCAACAGGTCGATCTCCTCCACCAGCAGCGGGTGGGCGTCGAGGCCGCCGGAGCCGTCGACCAGCTCGAAGGCGTCGGCCCGGGCCCACTCGACCCACGCCTTGTCCCGACGCAGCGATGCCAGGCGTAGGTCGTTGCGACCCTTCTGGCGGGTGTCCATGATCGTGCCCTCGCCCCGCAGATCGAGGTCGACCTCGGCCAGCTCGAAGCCGTCAGTGCTGCGAACCAGGGCGGCCAAGCGCTGCTCGGCCTCGCCCGGAGTGCTGGGAGCGGCCCCGGCCTCGACCTCGGTCTCGACCTCGGCCACCAGGTAGCACCACGACCGCTCGGCGCCCCGACCGACCCGGCCCCGGAGCTGGTGGAGCTGGGCGATGCCGAAGCGGTCGGCGTCGAGGATGACCATCACGGTGGCGTTGGGCACGTCGACACCGACCTCGATGACGGTGGTGGCCACCAGCACGTCGAGCTCGCCGGCCCGGAAGGCGGCCATCACCGCTTCCTTGTCCTTGGCGCCGACCCGGCCGTGGAGGAGCCCGAGGCGCAGACCGGCCAGTTGGTCGGCGGCCAGCTCGTCGAAGGTCTCCTGGGCCGAGCGGGCCTCGATCTTGTCGGACCCCTCGATGAGCGGGCACACGACGTAGGCCTGACGCCCGGCGGCCACCTGCTCGCGCACCGCGGCCCAGGCCCCGACCTCGTCGAGGGGAGTCCGGGCCCACACCGTGGTGATCGGCGTTCGGCCCGGGGGCAACTCGTCGAGGATGCTCACGTCGAGGTCGCCGTAGACGGTCATGGCTGCGGTTCGCGGGATCGGCGTGGCGGTCATCACCAGCACGTCGGGCACCGGGCCGCCGGCGCCCGACACGTCTCGCAGAGCAGCACGCTGCTCGACGCCGAAGCGGTGCTGTTCGTCGATGACGGCCACCCCCAACGAGTGGAACGGCACCGATCCGTAGAGCAGGGCATGGGTGCCGACCACGATGTCGACCTGGCCCGAGGCCAGGCCCTCGGCCAACCGGGTGCGCTCGGCGGCCGTGGTGCGGTTGGTCAGCAGGGCAACGTGCAGCGGCCGCTCGGCGAACAAGCTCCCGGGCTCGGCGCTCACCATCACTCCGTCGACCAGTGAGCGGATGGCCTGGTGGTGCTGCTCGGCCAGCACCTCGGTGGGCACCATCAGCGCCCCCTGGTGGCCACCCTGCACGGCAGCCAGCAAGGTGGCCACCGCCACCACCGTCTTGCCCGAACCCACGTCGCCCTGGAGCAGGCGGTGCATGGGCACCGGACGGGCCAGGTCGGCGGCGATCTCGTCGATGCAGCGGCGCTGAGCGCCAGTCAACGGGAACGGCAGTTGCTCGACGAAGCCCTCCACCAGCGGGCCGCCCACCTCGTGCTCGATGCCCACCGAGTCGCGCTCGTACTCGCGCTTGCGCCGCACCAGCACGGTCTGGATCCGCAGCAGCTCGTCGAACACCAGCCGGCGACGGGCCTCGGCCGCCTCCTCGAGCGACTCGGGCAGGTGGATGCCTCGAAAGGCCGTGGTCCGGTCGACGAGACGGTGGCGGGCCAGCACGCCGTCGGGCACCGGCTCGGCGAACTCGCCCGCCCGCTCGAGCGCTTCTTCGATCCACCCGCCCAGCTCCCAGGTGGTCAGCGCCGCCTTCTCTGACTGGGGATAGATGGGCACGATGCGTCCGGTGCGGTCGCCCACCAAGTCGACGACCGGGTTGGTCATCTGCTTACGCCCCCGGTAGATCTCGGGCTTGCCGAACACGGCGACGGTGGTGCCCGGGGTGAGCTGGCGCTCCCGCCAGGGCTGGTTGAAGAACGTGAGCTTGAGATAGCTCTGGCCGTCGGCCAGGTCGACGTTGACCATCGTCCGTCGGTTGCGGGTCCGCATCGACGACGACCGGCGCACCTGGGCCACGACCATGGCCTCCTCGCCCACCACCAGGTCGGCGATCAAGGCCTCCTTGGTCCGGTCGACGTAGCGCCGGGGGTAGTGCAACAGCAGGTCGAGCACGGTGTGGATGCCGACCTGGTCGAGGGCCTCGGCCTTCTTCTCGCCCACCCCCCGCAGCTCACCGACCGGGACCGCAGCCAGTTGCGAGAGCTTGCGGCCAGTCACCCGCTCATCATGCCCACCGCCGCCGCGGCGGCGACGAGGAGGGCCGACGTCGGACGGGGCAGCACCCAGGTCCGCTCGAGGGGTCCGGTCGGCCCACCCTGGAACTCCTCGGCGATGGCCCGGAGCTCGGCGGCCACCTGATCGATCCTCCCCTGGGACCCCAAGCCGGCGCTCAGGTAGGTGCGCGACGCGCACCACGCCCCCACCTTCGATCCGTCGTCGAGCTCGAAGCGAATCCACCAGGCGGCTTGTACGTCGCGCACCCGAGCAGCCGGGAACTCGGTTCGACGGCATACGGTGCGCACGACGAAGTTCGACCCGACGAGGTCGAGGGTCGACGCCCACGACAGGTCGGCACCGACCACGACGACCACGCCGAAGGCCAGCCCGATCATGGCCCCAGCCACCGGCGAGCCGACCGCCCGAGCCGCGTCACCGATGGTGGCCCACCCGAGCACCACCAGGGCGACGCCCACCAGCATCTGACTCAGACCGGGGCGCCAACGTCGACGCGGCGGTCGACTCACCGTTCTGGGCGTGTTTCGAAGCGCTGGGCGCGCGAGATCACGCCGAGAACGGTCACTCGAGGCCGAGGAGGTAGGGGTACAGCGGCTGGCCGCCGTGGTGGACCTCGACGGTGACGTCGCCGTGGTGCTCGGCCACCCACTCGGTGACCGCTCGGGTCGCCGCCGGGGTCGACCCCTCCCCCTCGATCACGGTCAACACCTCGTGGCGGTCGGTGACCAGATCGGCCAGCAGTCCGATGGTGGCTTCGGCCACGTCCGGAGCGACTGACCGGATGCCGTCACGACAGAGGCCCAACCAGTCACCGGCCCGGATGGGTCCGACTTCCGAACCGCTGTCCCTCACCGCTTGAGTGACCTCGCCGGCGAGCACCGCGGCGGCGGCATCGGCCATACCGGCCGCGTTGTCGGCCCCATCGGCCAGTGGGTCGTAGGCCAACAGGGCGGCGAAGCCCTCGGCCACGCTGCGTGTGGGAACCACCCGGACGGCCTTGGCCGTGAGCTCGTCGACCTGTTCGGCCACGGCCACGATGTTCTTGTTGTTGGGCAGGATGACGACCTCGGTGGCCCGAGCGGCCTCGACCGCAGCGAGGAGCTGCTGAGTCGACGGGTTCATGGTCTGGCCGCCGGTGACCACGTGGTGCACGCCGAGCGAACGGAAGATGCGCCGGATGCCCTCGCCGGTCGCCACCGCCACCACCGCAGTTGTGACCTCGGGTTCGACGGGTAGGTCGTCCTGCTCGCCGGCCGCGGCGGCATCACGGACCCAACGCTCCTCCTCGACCTGGTCGAGCAGGTCGGTCACCCGGATGTTGCGAGGCCGCCCGCAATCGAGCGCGGCCTCGATGGCGGCGCCCACGTCGTCGGTGTGGATGTGGCAGTTGAACAGTCCGTCACCGCCGACCACCACGATCGAATCACCCACGCCGGCCCACACGTTCTTGAACTCCGGGATGGTCGAGTCTGGCGCCTCCAGGAGGTACATCACCTCGTAGCGCAGGTCGGCCAGGCCGTCGCCGCCGGCGCTCGGGCCCTGGCCGCCGGCGTACAGGCCGACAGCCTCGACCATCGGCCCGGGTTCGGGCCGCGCCCGGTGATCGACCACGTGAAGGGCAGCGTCGAAGAACAGGAGCAGCCCGGCCCCACCAGCATCGACGACGCCGGCCTCGGCCAGCACCGGAAGCTGTTCGGGGGTGTGGGCCAGGGCCACGTCGGCGGCGTCGCGGGCCGCGTCGAGGACCTCGACGAGGGTCGCCCCGGAGTCCGCGGCCAAACTGGCGCCCTCGGCGGCGGCTCGGCCCACCGTGAGGATCGTGCCCTCCACCGGGCGGCCCACCGCTTCGTAGGAGGCCACCGACGCGGCGGTGAGGGCGGCGGCCAGCGCCGGACCGTCGACGACCGGGTACTGGCTCAGCACGCCCGACAGCCCCCGCAGCAGCTGGGAGAGGATGACCCCCGAGTTGCCCCGAGCGCCCATGAGCGAGCCATGGGCCACGGCCTTGCACACTGCGGGCAGGTCGGGGCCTTCTCCCAGCGCCTCGATCTCGACCACTACCGAATCGAGGGTGAGGGCCATATTGGTCCCGGTGTCACCGTCGGGTACCGGGTAGACGTTGAGCCGGTTGACCCGTTCGCGGTGAGCGCCGAGCAGGTCCCGATAGGTCTCGATGACGGCCCGCAGGCCCGCAGCGTCAAGCCCCTCCGTCGCCGACATGGGCAGCGATCGTACCGGCGCGCTCGTGACCGGGCCGACATCGCGGCTATCGTCGTGCGTCCCCGAGAAGGTCCCCGGAAGGTGCGCGTCATGGCAGCGGTCTGCGAAGTGTGCGGGAAGCATCCAGGCTTCGGCATGAGCGTGAGCCACTCGCACCGCCGGACCAAGCGCCGGTGGAACCCGAACATCCAGCGGGTTCGGGCCATCGTCAACGGCTCGCCGAAGCGCCTGGACGTGTGCACGTCGTGCATCAAGGCCGGCAAGGTCACCAAGCCGCCTCGCGGCGCTCGGGCTACGTCGGCCTGACCCGCAGTCGGCTCCGGTGCGGGCAAGGCTTCCGTCACCTACCCGACTCGTGATCTTTCGAGAGGCTCCGATAACCTCGATGGGCTGACCGTCGTCGCTCATGGAGGTCCGTCACGTGCAGGGAGTGGTGCGTTCCTACGATCCCGGAACGGGACAGGGAACCCTCCTGCGCGACACCGACCTCAGCGAGTACGACCTGGCTGACGATGCCCTTGTGGGCTCGGTCTTCCGCATGCTGCGCCAGGGCCAGCGTGTGGTGTTCGACCTCGATGCCGACGGGCGCGCCGCCAACGTGCGCCTGGGCTCCGAGGTCGACTTGGCCACACCCGGTTTCTCGTCCGAATCGAATCCCAGCTGAGCTGGCCCCTCGGGCCTCCCACTCGTCACGGAGAACGTCGATGACCACCCTCGAGAGCAAGCCCAACACCACCAACGCCAAGCTCCTGGCCTGGGTCGAAGAGGTGGCTGCGCTGACCGAGCCCGACGCCATCGAGTGGTGCGACGGCTCCGACGAGGAGTACGAGCGGTTGTGTCAACTCCTCGTCGAGTCGGGCACGTTCATCCCGCTCGATCCCGAGCTGCGACCCAAGAGCTTCCTGGCTCGGTCCGACCCCGGCGATGTGGCCCGAGTCGAGGACCGCACCTACATCTGCTCGGCCCGCGAGGAAGATGCCGGGGCCACCAACAACTGGCGTGATCCGGCCGAGATGCGCGACGTGCTCACCGGGCTGTTCCGGGGTTCGATGCGGGGCCGCACCATGTACGTCATCCCCTTCTCGATGGGCCCGCTCGGCTCCCCCATCGCCCACATCGGCGTCGAACTCACCGACTGTCCCTACGTCGTGGTCAACATGAAGCTGATGACCCGCATGGGCGACGCCGTGCTCGACGTGCTCGGCGACGGCGACTTCGTCCCGGCCCTGCACTCGGTCGGCGCCCCGCTGGAGCCCGGTCAGGCCGACGTGGCCTGGCCCTGTGATGCCGAAAACAAGTACATCGTCCACTTCCCCGAGACCCGCGAGATCTGGTCCTACGGGTCGGGCTACGGCGGCAACGCCCTGCTGGGCAAGAAGTGCTTCGCCCTGCGGATCGCCTCGGTCCTGGCCCACGACGAGGGCTGGCTGGCCGAGCACATGTTGATCATCGGCGTCACGCCCCCCAACGGCGAGAAGCGCTACGTGGCCGCGGCATTCCCGTCGGCCTGCGGCAAGACCAACATGGCCATGCTCATCCCGACCCTGCCGGGCTGGACGGTCGAGACCGTCGGCGACGACATCTGTTGGATGAAGTTTGGCGAGGACGGGCAGCTCTACGCCATCAACCCCGAGGCCGGGTTCTTCGGTGTGGCCCCGGGCACGTCGGACAAGACCAACCCCAACGCCATGGCCACGCTCCACGGCAACACCATCTTCACCAACTGCGCCCAGACCACCGACGGCGATGTGTGGTGGGAGGACATGACCAAGGAGGCCCCGGCTCGCCTCACCGACTGGAAGGGCCAGACCTGGACCCCCGAGTCGACCACCCCGGCGGCTCATCCCAACGCCCGCTTCACCGTGCCGGTCGACCAGTGCCCGTCGATCGCTCCCGAGTGGGAAGACCCCAAGGGCGTGCCGATCTCGGCCATTCTCTTCGGCGGCCGCCGGGCCACCACCGTGCCGCTGGTGACCGAAGCCCGGTCGTGGGAACACGGCGTGTTCCTCGGGGCGATCATGAGTTCGGAGACCACCGCGGCGGCCACCGGTGCGGTGGGCAAGGTCCGCTTCGACTCGTTCGCCATGCGCCCCTTCACTGGCTACAACGTCGGTGACTACCTGGGCCACTGGCTGTCGATGGCCGAACGGGACGGGGCCAAGCTGCCCAAGCTGTTCTGGGTCAACTGGTTCCGCAAGGACGACAACGGCAAGTTCCTCTGGCCCGGCTTCGGCGAGAACTCACGGGTGCTCAAGTGGGTCATCGAGCGGGTCGAGGGTGGCGGCGCAGCCGACGAGACCCCCATCGGCTTCGTGCCGGCCCCGGGAGCACTCGACATCGACGGCCTCGACCTCACCGACGAGGAGCTGGCTGCGTTGCTCGCCGTCGACGAAGACGACTGGCAACGCGAGCTCGGCCTCATCGAGGAGTACTTCGACGAGATCGGCGACCGCCTCCCGGGAACCATCCGAGACGAGTTGACCGCAGTCGAGTCCCGCCTCGGGCACTGAACCTCGGGACACCGCAGCTCGCCGCTGACAGACTGCGGCGATGGCTGTCTCTGCGTACATCTTGATCCAGACCGAGGTCGGGCGGGCGAGTCGGGTCTCCGAACAGGTGGCCGGCATCGCCGGCGTCACGACCTGCGACAACGTGACCGGTCCCTACGACGTCATCGCCAAAGCCGAGGCCCCCTCGATCGACCAGCTGGGCCAGCTCATCGTGTCGAAGGTCCAACAGATCGATGGGATCACCCGGACCCTCACCTGCACGGTGGTGAACCTGTCGTAGACCCGCCTCGGGCGGTCAGCGCTGGGCGGTGCCAGTGAGACCTCGGCGTTGACGGACGATGCGGTCGAGGGTGCCGAAGATGGCGCCGTCGACGACGACGCCGATGATGAAGATCATCATCATGATCGACACCATCAGCGGGTAATCCGACAAGGTGCGGGCGAAGTCGAGCCGAGACCCGATCGACGGTTTGGAGCCGATGATCACGATCAGCTCGCCGGCCATGAGGCTGCGCCAGGCGAAGGCCCACCCCTGCTTGAGTCCGGCGACGAACGTGGGCAGGGCTGCGGGCAAGATCACGTAGCGCCACATGCTCAGTCGCTTCGCACCCAACACCCGGCCGGCCCGGGTGAGGATGGGCGGAACGGTGTCGACTCCGGCAATGAGCCCGTTGGCCACCGATGGAGCGGCGCCGAGCACGACCACGAAGAGGATGGCCGACTCGGTCAACTTGAACAGCACGATGGCCAGTGGGAACCATGCGATCGAAGGCATGGTCTGCAGACCGGTGATCATCGAACCGACGGCGACCCGCATCGAGCGGAACTGGGAGACCACGGCGCCGACGGCGACACCGACGATCACCGCCAGCGTGTAGCCAGTGGCGGCTCGGCGCATGGTGATGCCGATGGCCTTCCACGTCTCGGCCTGACCCAGCTCGCTCCACAACGCGTCGAGCGCGGTGAACGGCGACGGAAGGATGTACTCAGGGCGCCATCCCGACCAGACCACGACCTGCCAGGCCCCGAAGAACAGGGCCACGGCGGCCACCTTGGGCCACGTCGCGGCCCAGATCACGGCCAGACGGGATCGACGGACCTCGCCGCCCAAGTCGAGGGCGTCGAGACCCTCGATCTCCTCGCCCAGCGCGTCGCCGGGTCCTACCGGCGGGTCCTGTTCAGTGACGGCCATGGCTGCGAACTTCCTCTCGTAGGCGCTCGGTGATCTCGCCGGCCAGGGCCGACACCGCGGGCGACTCGATGCGCCGAGGGCGAGGTACGCCGACGGACAGTTCGGTGGCGACCCGGCCGGGTCGACTCGAGAACACGAGAACGCGGTCGCCGAGGCGGGCCGCCTCCCGCACGTTGTGGGTGACGAACAGCACGGTGAGGTTCCGCTCGGACCAGAGCCGCTCGAGCTCGTCGTGGAGCAGATCGCGGGTCATGGCGTCGAGAGCCCCGAAGGGCTCGTCCATCAAGAGGACCTCGGCGTCCTGGGCGAAGGCCCGAGCCAGCGCAACTCGCTGGCGCATCCCGCCGGAGAGCTCATGGGGCCGGCGTCGGGAGAAGCCGCTCAGGTGCACCACCTCGAGCAGCTCCTCGACCCGCTGGCGGCGCTGACTCCGCCCGACGCCGGCCAACTTCATCGGCAGCTCGACGTTCTGGCTCACCGTGAGCCACGGGAACAGCGCCGACTCCTGGAACATCAGGGCGGTGCGGCCTTCGACGGCGACGGTGCCGGCGCTCGGCTGGTCGAGACCAGCCACCAGGTTGAGCAAGGTGCTCTTGCCACAGCCCGACGCGCCGACGATGCAGACCAGTTCACCCCGGCCGACCTCGAAGCTCACCCCGTCGAGGGCGGTGACGCCATCGGCGCCCCGGCCGAATCGCTTGGACACGCTCTCGACCGCGACGCTCACAGCACGGGCAACGTCCTCGGCGCCGGCCGAAGCCGGCACCGAGGACGCGTCGAGATCGGGGGAGGTGTCGTCAACCACGCTCACAAGGCTTCCACCTTCTCCTTGCCAGCAGCGACCAGCACGTCGTTGAGGATCTTCACGTCGAAGAGCCCGGCAATGTCTTCCACTGGTTTGGACACGCCGACGGCGGCAGCGTCCTCGGCCGAGGTCTCGACCGTGGCGGCCAAGGGATCGACCGTGAACGTGAGGTTGTCCCACGCCGTGTTGATCACCTGATCACTCAGCTTCTTGCCAGTGATGGCGTTGATCTGGTCATTGACCACTGTCTTGGACTCGGTGGGGTTGGTCGACAGGAAGTCTGTCGCTTCGAGATGGCCTTCGAGGAACTGCTGAACCACGTCGGGATGCTCCTCGAGGAACGCAGTACGCACGATGATCTCGGTGGTGGCGTACTCGCCGTCCGGCCACAAGGTCTTCTCGTCGACCAGCACCTTGCCCCCGCCCTCTTGGATCAGGCGGGTGGCCCAAGGCTCGGGCACCCATGCACCGTCGATGTCGCCAGCCTTGAACGCATCGAGGGTCTGGCTGTTCTCCTGCGGGACGATCGATACGTCGCCACCGCCACTGGTGTCGCTGGAGAGGCCCTCCTCCTTCAGCCACGAACGCAACGCCACGTCCTGGGTGTTGCCGAGCTGTGGTGTGGCCAGGGTCTTGCCTTCGAGGTCGGCCGCGGTGGAGATCGACGGGTTGACGATCAGATAGGCACCACCCGATGTGGCGCCGGCGATGATGCGGACCGCCTCGCCGTCGGACTGGACGTAGGCGTTGAGCGCGGGGTTCGGTCCGATGTAGCCGATGTCGAGCGCATCGCCGAGCAGGGCCTCGATCTCGGCCGGTCCGGCGTTGAACGTCGAGGTCTCGAGGGTGACGTTGTCGGCCAGCGCCTCTTCGAAGATGCCGTTGCCGACACCCACGAGGGCTGCCGCATGGGTGATGTTGGCGAAGTAGCCGAGGCGCAAGGTGACCGGCTCGGTCGACCCCGCAGCTGACGAGGAATCACTGGCATCGGCGCCACCCTCGTCGCTCCCGCACGCGGCGGCGACAACAGCGAGCGCCAGCAACACGGCGAGGATGCGCCAGATCGATCGGACACGAGACATCAGAGCTTGACCTCCGGAAATGGGAAATATGACCTTCTTGGTCAGAATTACCGGGATTGAGCCTGATGTCAACTCTCGATGGCTCCCCACACGATCAGCGCCGGGCCCAGGCGTCGTCGGACTCGATGAGCCGAGCCACCGAGCGGGGCAGCTCGCCCGACGCGATCTGGGCCAACGACACATGCTCGAGCACCGTTCTCATGGAGGCTCGCATGGCCACCCAGACGTCTCGCAGCGCTGTCGCCGGCGCCGGGTAGGACACCTCTTCGGGAGCCTGGTCACCAACGTCGGCCAGGGGGCCCTCAACGGCCCGGATCACGTCGGCCACCGTGATCGTCGTGGGTCGCCGGGCCAACCGGTAGCCGCCGTCGGCACCTCGCTGGCTGGTGATCAGCCCCGAACGCCGGAGGTCGGTGAGGATGTGTTCGAGGAAACGGGGCGGGATGTGCTGGGCCAGGGCGATCTGGTCGAGCTTGATCATGTCGTCCGGGGCCGAGGTCATCTCCAGCAGTGCCCTGACGGCATAGTCGACGCGTAAGGAGACTCGCACCCGCACAGACTGGCAGGTCGCTCGCCGGCCTCCCGACTACTGCCACCGGCTACTGCAAGATGAGCAGCGCCCGGATGCCCAGGCCCATCAGGAACAGTCCGCCCAGGCCGTAGAGCAGGTAGATGCGGTGCCGGAGTTGATCTCGGTAGGCATAGATGATCGACGCGGCGATGAGGGCGACGAACCCGTAGAACATGTGGAAGCTGGCCACCTCGACCTCGTCGACCGCCACCATCCATACCCCCATGAGTACCTGGACCACGATGGCCAGCTCGGCGAAAGCTGTGAACCACCACAGGGCGCGGGTCCGAAGTTGAGGCCAGCGCAGGGCACCGAGAGCCCACAGCCCGGCGACGGCGTTGCCACAGATGACGACCCACGCCCATCCCTCGTGAAGATCGCTCAGCACTCGATCAGCTCAGGATCGAATCGGCGTACTGGGCGACCGGCAGATCGACGCCCCGCTGGGTGAACCATTCGGTGCCGAACGCCAGGGCGAACACCTCGTCGGCCATGGTCAAGAACATCGACTGGTCGCCGATCTGACTGGCGTGGGCCCGCATCGACGCCCGCTTGTGCTCGACGAAGTCGGACACGTCGACGCGGTGGGTCAACGTGTCGGCGGACACGCCGAAGTCGACGTCATCGGGGCCCATGGGATCGCCACCAGCGTCGCTGACCTCGATGCCCTGGGCCGACGCAACCTCCAGCAAGCCTCGGATGTGGTCGCGGTTCATCGTGGCCTCGTAGACAGCCGGGCTGCCGGCTAGCTCGGTGGCCAGCACCCCTACCCGGTGGACCTGGATGTGGTCAGGGTGGCCGTAGTTGCCGTTGGCGTCGTAGATGGTGACGACATCGGCGGCCTCCTCGACGAGCAGCGCGGCCAGGCGATCGGCTGCGGCGTCAACGTCGGCCTGCCAGAACGAGGCCGGATCGTCGTTGCCCGGATCGCCCATCATCCCCGAATCGACGTAGCCCAAGAACTCCACCCGGGCGACGCCGAGGATCTCGGCGGATCGCAGCGTCTCGTCGACCCGGCGTTGCCAGAGTGCTTCCCCTGGTCGGAGCAGGCCGTCGGGCACCTCCCCTCGCTCGCCTCTCGTGGCCACCACGAGGACCACCCGGTGACCCGCGGCGGCGGCCGCGGCCATGGTCCCACCAGTGGTGATCGACTCGTCGTCGGGGTGGGCGTGGAAGCACACGAGTGTGGCCATCGGCCGATTCTGACAGGGCCAGCCGAGGCCCCCACACCTGGGCCACGTCGCCCCGGTAGCCGTGACACGATCACGAGATGCGCGTCCACGCCTTCGCTCCGGGCCGGGTCAATCTCATGGGCGACCACACCGACTACCTCGGCGGGCTGGTCCTGCCCATCGCCCTCGACCGGGGAACCAGTGTCGAGGGCGACACCGGGGGCGACACGATCGAGTTGGTGTCGGACCAGTCGGCTCGACCAGCGTCGGTGCCACTGCGACTGGCCGAAGCTGACCTGGCCGCGATCGAGCCCCGCTGGGCCCGCTTGGTCGCCGCGGTGGCCCACGAGGTCGGTCCGACCGAAGGGCTGGTCGGGCGGGTCAGCTCCGATCTGCCGATTGGCGCCGGGCTGTCGTCGAGCGCTTCGTTCGAGGTGGCCGTGGCCCTGGCGCTCGGGGCGGGAGATCCCGACGCCGACCCTCACGCCGAGGTGCGACGCCTGGCCCAGCTGTGCCAGGCGGCCGAGGTGCGATCGACGGGGGTGCCCAGCGGGATCATGGACCAACTCGCCGCACTGGCCGGCGTGGCCGGCCACGCGCTGCGCATCGACTGTCACACCCTGGAGATCACCCCCGTGCTCCTTCCCGACGGCCTCGAGATCGTCGTGGTCCCGTCGGGCCAAACCCGCAGCGTGGCGAGCAGCGCCTACGGGGAGCGCCGCCGAGTGTGCGAAGCGGCCGAGCGGGAGATCGGCCCGTTGCGGCAGGCCAGCCTCGATGACCTCGTCGGCCTGGCCGACCCCACCCGACGCCGGAGGGCCCGCCACGTGATCAGCGAGAACCACCGAGTGGACCAGACGATCGCCGCCCTCGGGGCCGGCGACGTCGTCGGCGCGGGCCAGCTGCTGGGCGAGAGCCATGCCAGCCTGCGCGACGACTTCGAGGTGTCGACCTTGACCGTCGACGCGCTGGTCGAGCGGCTCGTGATCCAACCCGGGGTGTACGGCGCCCGGATGACCGGCGCCGGCTTCGGGGGCTGCGTCGTCGCGCTGACCGAGCCGGGCGCTCTCGACGAGGGATGGGTGGTCCGGGCGTCGAACGGCGCTACATGCGGTCGAGCAGCTCGGCCTTCTTGGCCTGGAACTCCTCGTCGCTGAGCGAACCGGCCTGGCGCAGGCGGTCGAGCTGGGCGATCTGGTCCGGGATCGAGAGCTCGTTCGACGCGGTCGCGGCGGCGTCGACCCGAGTGCCGAAGTTTCGGCGACGATTGCCCTCGATCTGCTTGTAGATTTCGTTCTGGACCTCTGAGGGGTGAGAGATGTCGGTGAACGTCTCGCTGCCCCGTTCGCCGCCCGACTCGATGGTCAGATCGCCGGCACCGACCAACCGCTCGAGCACTCGTTGGTGGAAGAACACGGTGTTCACCCGATCGAGGGGGATCTCGACGCCCCGCTTGGAGAACACCCCGCTGCGAAAGATCACCCGGTCGGTGGTGACGACGAACACGGTCGAACGCCAGCGGACCGCCCGGCCGAGCGTCCAGAGCAGTCCGACCAGCACGACGATGGCGAGGCCCGTCTGCAGCCAGTCCTCCCAGTCATCTAGCCACGCCACCAGCAGCACGATGAGCGCCACCCCAGTGGACAGGGATGGGCCGAAGAAGAACCACGGGTTCGGGTTCTGGTCGATGACCAACTCTTCGTGGTCGTTGAGCAAGCGCTGGGGGAAGGGCATCGAGAAAAGCGTAGACGTCAGGTCCCGATGGCTGCGGCGGCATCCCCGTTGTTGTCACACCCCCTTCGTAAGGTCCCACCCGTGGACCCCATCGCCGATGCCGAGAGCGGGCCCGACCGCCTGGTCGAGGGCTTGACCGACGCGCAACGGGCTGCCGTCCTGAGCGATGGCGCCCCTCTGGTGGTCCTGGCCGGTGCTGGGTCGGGCAAGACTCGGGTGCTCACCCGCCGCATCGCCCATCGGGTCCGCACCGGCGATGCCGACGCCACCCACGTTTTGGCGCTCACCTTCACCCGCAAGGCCGCCGGCGAGCTCCAGTCCAGGCTGCGCGAGCTCGGTCTGCGTGACCGGGTCGTGGCCGGCACGTTCCATGCGGTGGCCTACGCCTCACTTCGTCGGCAATGGGCCGACGCCGGTGCGACGGCGCCCACCCTGCTCGAACGCAAGGTCGGCCTGCTCGCGTCTCTGCTCAGTCCGAGCGCCTCCGGCGACCGCCCCGGCGCGGCCCGAGACGTCGCCACCGAGATCGAATGGGCAAAGGCTCGACTCGTCGCACCCGAGGACTACGAGCACGCCGCCGGCCAGTCCGGGCGGCGACCGGTCCTCGGTCTGGGGGCCGTGGCCGATCTCTACCAGCGTTACGAACGAGAGAAGCGTCGGCGCGGCCTGGTCGACTTCGACGACCTCCTCGTGTTGGCCGGCCGGGCCATGGTCGACGACGCCGCGTTCGCGGCCCGCCAACGCTGGCGATTCCGCCACGTCTTCGTCGACGAGTTCCAAGACGTCAACCCGGCCCAGCAGTCCTTGCTCGACCTCTGGGTGGGCGGTCGACGCGACCTGTGCGTCGTCGGCGACCCCCACCAGGCCATCTACGCATGGAACGGCGCGGACGCCGGCTACCTCGCCCGGCTCTCCGACCCCAGCTCGGGGGCCACCGTCATCACCCTCGACGACAACTTCCGATCTACCCCCCAGATCCTCGCCGTCGGCCACGCCGTGCTGGCCAGCGGCGACCGGCGCCTGGCCCCGATGCGGCCCCATCAGGCCGACGGTCCGGTGCCGTCGGTTCGAGCGTTCGCCACCGACCTCGACGAAGCGATCGGCGTGGCTCGCGGCCTGCGCGACCGGCGACGGCCCGGGCAACGCTGGGGCGGATTCGCCGTCTTGGCCCGGACCCATGCCCAGCTCGTCGTCATCGAGGAGGCACTCCGCCGAGCCGGCATCCCCGTGCGAGTCCGCGGCGGCGGGTTCTTGCGCCATCCCGAAGTCGTCCAAGCCCTCGATGATCTCGCTCGCCGCCCGGGCCCGCTGCGGGCCGGGCTGGTCGACCTGGCCAACGAACGCGACGACCCACCAGCTGACCGCCCATCTGGTGGGTCCGTCGACGGCGAACGGCCCGCGTTGCGGGCCGAGCTCGTTCGACTCGGCCAGGAGCTGATCGATCTCGATCCCGACGCGACGACGGAGGCATTCGCACCCTGGCTGGCAGCCACGCTGTCCTCCGGCGAGACGACGCCCACGGGCGATGCCGTCGACTTGGCCACGTTCCATGCCGCCAAGGGCCTCGAGTGGCCGACGGTGTTTCTCACCGGTCTCGAGCATGGGCTCGTGCCGATCGGCCACGCCCGAACCGACGCCCAACTCGACGAAGAGCGGCGCCTCCTCTACGTCGCGGTCACCCGGGCTCGCCACGAGCTCCACTGCTCGTGGGCCACTACCCGGACCTTCGGGGCCCGGACGGTGGCCCGAGAGCCATCGGCATGGTTGACCGACATCGACGCGGCCCGGGCCGCGCTGTCCGAAGGGGCCAATCCCGACGAGATCGACTGGCGGGCCCGGCTCGCGGCCGAGCGCAGCCGCCTGGCGGCTGCCGCCGATCGGGCCCGAGGCCACGGTGCGTCGCGCTTCACGATCGGGGCCGACGCCGATCCGGTGGTGCTACGAGCACTCAAGGATTGGCGGTCGCAGGCAGCCCGCACTGCTGGGGTCCCAGCCCACGTCATCTTCCACGACACGACGCTGGCGGCCGTGGCTCAGTCACTCCCCCACGATCGCCCCGCCCTGTTGTCGGTACCGGGCCTCGGGCCGGTGAAAGTCGAGCGCTACGGCGACGATCTCTTGCGTCTCGTCGCCGAACACGCATCCTGAGTCGGGTCAGCCCGCAGCCTTCGCGACAGCCGAGTCTGATCGGAGTTCGACGATCACCGGGGCATGGTCAGACGGCTGGGGTCCCTTTCGGGCCGACCGGTCGATCAACGCCCAGGAAAAGTCCCGAACCACACTCGCCGATCCCAGCACCAAGTCGATGCGCATGCCCTGGCGCTTGTGAAAGGCGCCGGCACGGTAGTCCCACCAGCTGTACAGCTCTCCCCGTTCGTACTGCACGCGGAACAGATCGGTGAGCCCCCATTCACAGAGCTCCTGCAGGGCGCGGCGCTCGGGGGGGCTGACGTGCGTACCGCCGTGGACCGCAGCCGGATCCCAGACGTCGCGATCGTCCGGCGCCACGTTGAAGTCGCCACACACCACGACGTCGTCAGTCGGATCGGCCACGTGGTCGAGATGGGACCGCAACGATGCCAACCAGGCCAACTTGCGCAGGTACTGATCGTGTCCGAGTTCGCGCCCGTTGGGCACGTAGACCGACGAGACCACCATCGCACCGCAGCGAGCAGTGACCAGCCTGGCCTCGGGGTCGTCACCGGCGCCAGGGGCGAAGCCGGAAACGACGGCATCGATCCCTACCCGCGAGCAGATGGCCACCCCGTTCCATCGCCCCTCACCGAAATGAACACACTCGTAGCCAAGGGCCAACAGGTCGAGAGCCGGAAACGCGTCGTCGGCCAGCTTGGTCTCCTGCAGGCACAGGACATCCGGACTGGCGTAACCGATCCAGTCGATGACCCGCGGCAAACGCGCCTTCAGCGAGTTGACATTCCAGGTGGCGATGCGCACCCGGACATCTTGACCGCACGGTCAAGAACACAACGCGGGCGACCCGAAGGCCGCCCGCGTTCGCGTCCCTATCGACGTGTGGCCGGAGCCTTCCGGGCTGGAGCCTTCCGGGCTGGAGCCTTCCGGGCTGGAGCCTTCTTGGCTGGAGCCTTCTTGGCTGGAACCTTCTTGGCTGGAGCCTTCTTGGCCGGAGCCTTCTTGGCCGGAGCCTTCTTGGCCGGAGCCTTCTTGGCCGGAGCCTTCTTGGATGGAGCCTTCTTGGCTGGAGCCTTCTTGGCTGGAGCCTTCTTGGCTGGAGCCTTCTTGGCCGGAGCCTTCTTGGCCGGAGCCTTCTTGGCCGGAGCCTTCTTGGCCGGAGCCTTCTTGGTTACTGGACTCATTGCGTGGGTCGCCTCACTTTCGGGCCGTGTCGCCCCGGCTACGGCCGGGACCTTGTCCGTCGACAAGGAAGCACCGGGTCCGGCGTCCGTCGTCGCGGTTGGTTGGACCGAGCTGCGAGACACAGCCGATCGCGATCGTCGACCCCGTCGAGCGCCGGTAGCGGCACCATCGTCGGCGTCAGAAAGCACAGGGGAGACCTCGGTCGACCCAGCCGGGCCACCAGTCAACGCCAGGTCGATCCCGCGACGAGGCCCATCGAGGGCATGGACGACGAAGCTACGAATCTCTCCCCGCCGGAGCACCTCGCGGGCAGCTCGGGGGGCCGGGTCGCCGAGTTGGCGCAGTGCGATATAGCAACGTACGTCGCCCACGGTGATGTACGCCCCGTGACTCGAGAACTCGACCACCTCACCGACGACCTCGGACCCGAGCGGGTGAGCAGCGATGAACTGAATGAACGCGAGCGGGCCGTTCATCGGCGCTGCCCGGCGTCGCCCGTCGTCGTTGGTCCCGTCGACCGGAGCCGGCGTCACCGATGCGGGCGCCTTGACCGTCTTGGCCGCCTTGGCCGCCCGAGGTGCCCGAGTGGCCTTGGCGGTGCTGGCGGTGCTGGTCCGATGCTCCCCCGAATCGGCGGTGGCACTGGCCCGGCGTCGCCGGGGCGTGGCGCTGGGCACGTCGGGCACCGGACTCGACGCCCGCTGCTTGGAGGCCCGAGTCGCGGCTCGACTCCGAGGACCCCGGACCGGCGAACGTTCGGCGAAGACCCATCCCACTCCCGGGACGGGCTTGCCACCGACCAAGCGGCCGTCGGAGAACAGCCACTCGTACTCGCCGTGGAACTCCTGGAACGAGTCATTGGAGAACACGGTGGCGTCGACCCGATCGGCAATCTCGAGGATGAACTTGTCGCCTCGACCGATCGTCCCCGCCGGGGGCGTGATCAGCTCACCGGCCTCTACGGCGTCTTCGTACATCGACCGCTCGGAGTCATCGACGCGATGCTCGAAGGTTGCATCGACGACGACGATGCAGTGCTCATGGGGACGTTCAGCGAGAAAGGCGCGCACTGCTTCGTCGAGCTGGGTGAGGCTCGGCAGATTCCGCCCCTCGGTCGCGATGTTCGACCCATCGACGATCACGTGGGTGGCCATGACGTTCGGGTAGTCAAACAGATGACGCGGCCGATGCCGTGCATCCGGCGCGTCTGCTCACCACATCAGAGACCAGCGAAGGCCCGATCGACGAGTTCGAGCTGCTCCATGCCGTGAACGGCGGCGCTGCCCGTGGCTGGACTGGCCGCCTCGTCGCGGCTCACGTGCTTGAGGTTCACCCGGTCGGGAAGGATGCGGTGCAGCGCACCGTGGACGAACGGCCAGGCCCCCATGTTCTCGGGTTCCTCTTGCACCCACGTCACCGTCTTGAGCTTGGGGTAGCGCTCGATGGCCGCCACGATCGCCTCGTTCGGGAACGGGTACAGCTGCTCGACTCGAAGCACCGCAGCTCGGGCGTCGATCTCATCCCGTCGACGCAACAGCTCGTAGCCGACCTTGCCCGAGCACAGCAGCAACCGCTTGACCCGATCGGCCTCGGGTGGTCCCGGATCATCGAGCAACTCTTCGAAGGTGCCGGTCGTCAGGTCGTCGATCGCCGATCGGGCTTCGCGGGCCCGCAGCAAGTACTTCGGCGTGGCCACCACCAACGGTCGGCGGGTTTCGGCCAGCACCTGACGACGCAGGAGGTGGAAGTACTGGGCCGGGGTGGTGGCATTGACGACCTGGATGTTGCCGCCGGCACACAGGGTCAAGAACCGCTCGATGCGGGCCGACGAGTGCTCGGGCCCCTGACCGTCATAGCCATGGGGTAGGAGCAGGACGAGACCCGACGACTGGCCCCACTTGTCCTCGGCCGACGCCAGGAACTGATCGACGATGATCTGGGCCCCGTTGACGAAATCGCCGAACTGGGCCTCCCACAACACCAGCCCCCGCCGGTCGACGACCGAGTAGCCGTACTCGAAACCGAGACCGGCGTACTCCGACAACAGCGAGTCATAGACCCGGAAGTGTCCTTGCTGGGCGGTCAACGCGGTCAGCGGTACGTGCTCGGCACCGTTGTCGTGATCGACCAGGACACAATGCCGCTGAGAGAACGTTCCCCGCCGGCTGTCCTGTCCGGCGAGACGGATGTTGGTCCCCTCGAGCAATACGGTGCCGAAGGCCAAGGCCTCGGCGGTTGCCCAATCGAGCTGGCCGCTCTCCCAGGTCGTCGTTCGAGCCGCGAACTGCCGGGCCAGCCGAGGGTGCACGGTGAAGCCCTCGGGCACGCTGGCCAACGCGCCGAACACGTAGTCGAGGGTGCTCCGGGCCACAGCAGTGTCGACTCGGGTACTGACCACCGACGCGACGACGCGGGGCGAAGGCGGCACGCTCTCGAGCGACCGGGTCTCGTCCAACGCCCGCTGGAGCCGATGCGAGAAGTCGAGGACGGCCTGCTCGGCCTGGGACACGCTGATGTCCGAACGCCGTACCAATGTGTCGACGTAGAGCTCGCGCACCGACGGTCGCGAAGCGATCCGTCGATACATCAGGGGCTGGGTGTAGCTCGGGTCGTCGGCTTCGTTGTGGCCGTGCCGGCGGTAACAGACCATGTCGATGACGACATCGCGATGGAACGTCTGGCGGTACGAGAAGGCCAGGCGGGCCACCCGAACACATGCCTCGGGATCGTCACCGTTCACGTGGAGGATCGGGGCCTGCACCATCTTGGCCACGTCGGTGGCGTACACCGAAGACCGGCCATGTTCGGGCGAGGTGGTGAAGCCGACCTGGTTGTTGATCACCAAGTGCACGGTGCCACCCACTCGGTAGCCCTTGAGGTCGGAGAGATTCAACGTCTCGGCCACCACACCCTGGCCGGCGAAGGCGGCGTCGCCGTGCACCAGCACCGGAAGGACCGAGAAGGCGGCCGGGTCGTTGATGTGATCCTGCTTGGCCCGCACCATGCCCTCCACCACGGGGTCGACGGCCTCCAGGTGCGATGGGTTGGCGGCCAGCTCGACTGGAAGCGTGTGACCCGCCCGGCTGACGAACGTGCCCCGGGCGCCGAGGTGGTACTTGACGTCGCCCGAGCCCTGCACGGTGTCCTCGTCGAGCATCCCCTCGAACTCCCGGAAGATCTGCTCGTAGCTCTTGCCCACGATGTTGGCCAGCACGTTGAGCCGACCCCGATGGGCCATGCCCAAGACGACATCGACGATGCCCCCGTCGGCCGCCGATTCGAGGATGGCGTCGAGCAGCGCGATCGCTGACTCGGCACCTTCGAGCGAGAAGCGCTTCGCACCCACGTACTTGGTCCCGAGGAACCGTTCGAACGCCTCGGCTGCATTCAGCCGATCGAGGATGTGGTGCTTGTCGTCGGCACTGACATCGGGGGTGACGCCCTCGACCTGCTCCTGGATCCAGCGCTTCTGCTCGGGGTCCTGGATGTGCATGTACTCGACGCCGATACTGCGGCAGTACGCGTCGCGCAGCACATGCAGTATCTCTCCCAACGGCATCCGGTCGATTCCGGCCAGGCCACCCGTGAGGAACTCACGGTCGAGGTCCCAGATGCTCAAGCCATACGTCGCCGGGTCGAGCTCGGTGTGGGCCTCGACGGGACGGACCCGCAGCGGATCGAGGTCGGCGATGAGATGGCCCCGAACCCGGTACATGTTCATCACCGCGTCGACTTGCTGCTGCTTCTGGAGCAGCACGGTCTCGCGGTCGAGTGGACTGATGTCCTTGCGCCACTGGACCGACTGGTAGGGAACCCCTAGCGCGGCGAACACCTCGTCGTAGAACTCGTCCGCCCCCAGGAGCAGATCGTGGATCCGCTTGAGGAAGAGGCCCGACTCGGCTCCCTGGATGATGCGGTGGTCATAGGTCGAGGTGAGCGTCACCACCTTCGACACACCCAATTCGGCCAGAGCTGAGGCGTCGGCGCCCTCGTACTCAGCGGGATAGGCGATCGACCCCACGCCCACGATGACGCCTTGCCCGGGCATGAGACGGGGCACGGATTGGACGGTGCCGATGGTGCCGGGGTTGGTGAGCGTCGCCGTCACGCCGGTGAAGTCATCGACGCCGATGGCGTTCGAGCGGACCTTGGCGATCAGCGCCTCGTACTCAGCCAGGAAGCCCTTGAAATCGACGGTGTCGGCCCCCTTGATGCACGGGACGAGCAACGAATGCGTGCCGTCGGACTTGGTGACGTCGACGGCGAGGCCCAGACCCACATGGGGATGGCGCACGATGCCCGGCTTGCCGTCGATCTCGACGTAGGCGGCGTTCATGGCCGGCACTTCGACCAGGGCCCGGGCGACTGCGTAGCCGATGAGGTGGGTGAAACTGACTTTGCCCCGCTGGTTGCGGCTCAGGTAGCCGTTGATGACCGAGCGGTTGACCTCTAGGAGCTTGGCCGGGACGTTGCGGAAGCTCGTCGCCGTTGGGACTTCGAGGCTGGACTCCATGTTCTTGACGATTCTTGCGGCGGCGCCTCTGAGGGGCTCTGGGGTTGCCACTTCGCCATCAGTGGATTCGGCCGGCGCGACTCGACTCTCTGTGGGGTCCGGCGTCGGGGCCTGTCCCTCACGGGTGCCCTCCCCAGGCTTCGCCTGGGGGCCCCTCCCGTACGGGCCACCCGACGCCTCGGTGGTGGTGGGCTCCGCTGGTTGGGGGGTGGGTTGGGGGTTGTTGGGTTGGGTGGGTTGGTTGGGGGTTTCTGGGGGGGTCTGGTGGGGGGCCTGGTGGGTGTCGAAGTAGGCGCGCCACTTGGCGGGGAGGGCCGTGGGGTTGTCCAGGTACTGCTGGTAAAGGTCTTCGACGAGGCCGTCGTTGGGACCGAAATCGGGTCCGGCGAGGGGTTCAGGCATCACGTTCGAGACTAGGCGGCGCGGCCTCGAGCGCTGGCCCTGGGCCGTCGGCCGGTACGGTGCGCGGCCGTGGCCGCAGAGTTCATCTTCACGACCCGCGCCCTCGGGCGCTTCCATCCGCCGGACCGCCAGGTGCTCGAGAACATCTCGTTGTCGTTCTACCCGGGCGCCAAGATCGGCGTCATCGGATCGAACGGCTCGGGCAAATCGTCGCTGCTGCGGATCATGGCCGGGCTCGACGACGACTACAGCGGGGAGGCCCGACTCACGCCGGGCTTCAGCGTCGGCCTGCTGGCCCAAGAGCCCGAGTTGGACGAAGACAAGGACGTCCTCGGCAACGTCATGGACGGCGTGGCCGAGGTGCAAGGCGTCCTCGACCGATACAACGCTGTGCTGGCGGCGTTCGCCGAGCCCGACGCTGACTTCGACGCCCTCCTCACCGAGCAGGCCGAGCTCCAGGACCGCATCGACGCCACCGACGCGTGGGATCTCGACCGCCGCGTCGAGTTGGCCATGGATGCCTTGCGGGTGCCACCTGCTGACGCCGCGGTGGCCACCCTCTCCGGCGGTGAACGCCGGCGGGTCGCGCTGTGCCGGCTCCTGCTCTCCCACCCCGACCTGCTGCTGCTCGACGAACCCACCAACCACCTCGATGCCGAGTCCGTCGCCTGGCTCGAGCGAACCCTCGCCGACTACTCGGGCACCGTCGTGGCCGTCACCCATGACCGGTACTTTCTCGACAACGTGGCCAAGTGGATCCTCGAACTCGACCGGGGCAAGGGCTTCCCCTTCGAGGGCAACTACACGAGCTGGCTCGAACAGAAGGCCGCCCGCCTGGCTCAAGAGCAACGAGCCGACCAGACCCGCCGACGCACCCTCGAGCGTGAGCTCGAATGGGTACGGATGGCGCCTCGCGCCCGCCAGGCCAAGGGCAAGGCTCGCCTCCGGAGCTACAACGAGCTTCTGGCCACGGCCGAAGCCAACGACGGTCGGGCCGACAAGCTCGAGATCACCATCCCAGTGCCGCCCCGGCTCGGCGATGTGGTGGTCGAAGCGACGGGGCTCCGCAAGGCCTACGGCGATCGGCTGCTCTTCGACGGGCTGGACTTCAGCCTTCCTCCGGCCGGCATCGTCGGGGTCATCGGACCCAACGGCGCCGGCAAGACCACGTTGTTCCGGATGATCGCGGGTCAGGAGCCAGCTGACGGTGGTGATCTGACCGTCGGCGACACGGTGCGCCTGGCCTACGTCGACCAGAGCCGCGACGCGCTCGACCCCGAAGCCACCGTCTACGAGCAGATCACCGGCGGGGTCGACGAGGTCAAGGTCGGCACCCGCACCATCCATGGCCGGGCGTATGTGGCCAGCTTCGGCTTCGGCGGCTCGGACCAGCAGAAGAAGGTGGCCGTGCTCTCCGGCGGCGAGCGCAACCGGGTCCACCTGGCCCGCCAGGTCCTCTCCGGGGGCAACCTTCTGCTCCTCGACGAACCCACCAACGACCTCGACGTCGACACTCTCCGCGCCCTCGAAGATGCGTTGCTGGCCTTCCCTGGATGCGCGGTGGTCATCAGCCACGACCGCTGGTTCCTCGATCGAGTGGCCACCCACGTGTTGGCGTTCGAGGGCGATTCGGAAGTCCGCTGGTTCGAGGGCAACTTCTCGGACTACGAGGACGACCGCCACCGCCGCTTGGGCAGCGCGGCCGACCAGCCTCACCGCATCGCCTACCGCCCGATTCCAAAGGCCTGAGCGGCCGAGAGCGGAAGACCGGCCTGAGCGGCCGAGAGCGGTAAGAACGGCCTGAGCGGCCAAGAGCGGCTAGGCCGTTCGGCCCGTCTTGTCGTGGTGATTCAGGCCAGGCCGAAGATCCACCGATACCTATGGTCATGGCACCGATTGCTGGAACCACCGAACGCCCAGGACCTGCTTCGTCGAGTCGCGGGGCTTCCGTCAATCCTCTCAAGCCGCTGAAGAAGAAGAGCCGGGCGGTGCAGCGTCGCATCGAGGCCGGGAACACCGCGGCCTGCGCCCATTGCGCCCAGCCGGTCAAGTTCGCCGCTCGGGTGTTGCGCTACCAAGTCATCTGCAACGTGTACGTGAAGGGTCGCTGGGACCGCGTCGAGCACTTCCACGACGACTGCTACCGCGAGGCCGGTGCTCCCTACGGACCCCCAGTGGACGGAATGCCGGAGCGAGCTCCGAGCAACGTCGCCAGGCGCTCGGCCTGAGAGGTCGGGCGCCGCACTACCGTGCGGCCATGACCGAGAACCGACTTCGACAGATCTGGGAACGGGGCGACACCGCAGTTGGCGGTTGGTGCATGCTCGGTTCGCCCACTGTGGCCGAGACCATCGCGTTGAGCGGCGTCGACTACCTCGGCATCGACTGCCAGCACGGCTTGGTCGGCCTCGACGGCATGGTGTCGATGCTGCTGGCCATCGCCCGCACCCCGGCAGCCGCCGTCGTGCGGGTTCCACCGTCGGACCCGTTCTGGATCGGCAGGGCTCTCGACGCCGGGGCCGAGGCGGTAGTGGTTCCCATGGTCAACACCGAGGCCGACGCCCTCGAGGCCGCGGCCGCCTGCCGATACCCCCCGGCGGGGAACCGCAGCAATGGCCGTCCCCGCTCGGGCGCGCTGACCAGCACCGATCCGGCGACCATGAGCGCCGAGGTGGTCTGCCTAGTCATGATCGAGACCCTCGAAGCAGTAGCCAACCTCGATGCCATCCTGGCCGTGCCAGGCGTCGATGGTGTGTACATCGGCCCGTCCGACCTCGCTCTGTCCATGGGGCTCCCACCGTCGCTCGACGTCGGCGAACCCGAGCGCCGGACGGTCATCGAGGCGATACGCGACGCGTGTGTCGCGGCCGGCAAGTACCCGGCGATCCACACCTCTGGGGGCGAAGGTGCCCGCGCCTGGTCCCAGGCCGGGTTTCGGATGCTCTCGCTCGCGGCTGACCAAGCGATCATCGGCGCGGCCTACCGGCAACACCTGGCCACCGCCCGCAGCTGAACCCCACGAAGGGCGGTCAGAGCAGCGCGGCCACGAGCGCAGCCATAGCAGCCGCGTCGCCGTCGGCGGGCCGCAACACCAACTCTGGGTCGACCGGCTCCTCGTAGGGGCTGTCGATACCGGTGAACTCCGGCACCTCGCCCCGCCGGGCCGCGGCATAGAGCCCCTTCGGGTCGCGGGCCTCGCACACCTCGATCGGTGTGTCGACGAAGACCTCGATGAACGGCAGGCCGGCGGCGTCGTGCTGGGCTCGAACCTGGTCGCGATCCGATCGGAAAGGGCTGATGAGAGGCACGACGGCGGTCACGCCGGCGTCGGCGAAGAGGCGGGCCACCTCACCCACTCGGCGCACGTTCTCGCTGCGGTCCGCGGCCGAGAACCCAAGGTCGCGGTTGAGGCCGTGGCGCAGGTTGTCTCCGTCGAGCAGGTACGCCGGACGACCCGCGGCGACCAAGAGGGCTTCGAGTCCGACGGCCACCGACGACTTCCCCGATCCGGAGAGCCCGGTCAGCCACACCGTTGCGCCCTGGGCATCGAGGGCGGCCCATCGGTCGGCTCGGTCGAGCGCCGAACGGTGCCAGACGATCCGATCGTTCACCGGTTCACGCCGACGTCGGCGACAGCAACATCCCGGCCCCGAGGGTGGCGTTGGTGGCCTCGTCGATGAGGATGAAACTGCCCGTCACCCGGTCACGGCGGTACTCGTCATAGAAGAGAGGGGCCATCGTCCGTAGGGATACCCGGCCGATCTCGTTCATCTGCAGCATCGTCGCCGACTGGTCGCGGTGAAGCGTGTTGACGTCGAGCCGGTAGTCGAGGCTCGACACGATGGCCCGAGTCTCCTGGGTGGTGTGCTTGATGGCATAGCGGCCATTGGGCACCAGAGGCCGATCGGCGAACCAGCACACCATGGCATCGAGATCCTGGCCCGACGTGGGCCGATTGTGGGGCCGGCAGATCAGATCGCCTCGGCTGACGTCGAGATCGTCGGCCAGGCGGACGGTCACCGACATCGGGGGAAACGCCTCCTCGACCGGGCCACCTGGACCGTCGATGGCTTCGATGGTCGTGGTGAACCCCGACGGCAAGACCATCACCTCGTCGCCTGGGCGCAGCACGCCCGAGGCCACCTGGCCGGCATAGCCCCGGTAGTCGTGGAAGGCATCCGAACGGGGCCTGATCACGTACTGAACCGGGAAGCGCACGTCGATGAGGTTGCGGTCCGAAGCGATGAACACCTCTTCGAGGTGGTGCAGCAGCGAAGACCCCTCGTACCACCCCATCGCCGCGCTTCTGGTCACGACGTTGTCGCCCTTGAGGGCCGACACCGGCACGAAGGTCAGGTCGTGGATGTCGAGGCGGGTGGCGAAAGCCCGGAACTCGTCGCGGATGGCGTCGAAGGTGGCCTGGTCGTAGCCCACCAGGTCCATCTTGTTGATGCACACCACGAGGTGGGGCACCCGCAACAGCGAGGCCAGGAACGCGTGACGTCGGCTCTGTTCGACGATTCCGTTGCGGGCGTCGATGAGTACTAGGGCCAGGTCGGCGGTCGACGCGCCGGTGACCATGTTGCGGGTGTACTGGATGTGGCCCGGTGTGTCGGCGATGACGAACTTGCGCTTCGGGGTGGCGAAGTAGCGGTAGGCCACGTCGATGGTGATTCCCTGCTCGCGCTCGGCCCGGAGGCCGTCGGTGAGGAGCGCCAGGTTGACGCCCTCGTCGCCTCTCTGGAGCGACGTGCGTTCGATCGCCTCGTACTGGTCTTCGAAAATGGCCTTGGAGTCGTAGAGCAAGCGCCCGATGAGGGTCGACTTGCCGTCGTCGACCGACCCGGCGGTGGCGAACCGAAGAAGCTCGGCCATCAGAGGATGGCCCCAGGGGTACGAGCCATCAGAGGATGGCCCCAGGGGTACGAGCCACTAGAAGTAGCCCTCCTTCTTGCGGTCCTCCATGGCCGCTTCGGAGAACTTGTCGTCGGCCCGGGTCGCGCCCCGTTCGGTGATGCGGGTGGCTGCCACCTCGGCCACGACCTCGTCAACGGTTGCGGCCGCCGATTCGACCGCGGCGGTACAGGTGGCGTCACCGATCGTCCGGTAACGGACCAGAGCCTCGAACGGCTCGTCACCGTCGCCGGGCGGATAGAACTCGTTGACGGCCATGAGCATCCCGCCAGCTCGCACGACCGTGCGCCGATGGGCGAAGTAGATCGACGGGATCTCGATGGCCTCGTCGGCCAGGTACTGCCAGATGTCGAGCTCGGTCCAGTTCGACAGGGGAAAGACCCGGATGTGCTCGCCCTTGCGATGGCGACCGTTGTAGAGCGACCACAGCTCGGGACGCTGGTTCTTCGGGTCCCACTGACCGAACTCGTCGCGGAAGCTGAACACCCGCTCCTTGGCCCGAGCCTTCTCTTCGTCGCGGCGGGCGCCGCCGAAGACGGCGTCGAAGCCGTGCTCCTCGATGGCATCGAGCAAGGTCACCGTCTGGAGTCGGTTACGACTGGCGCCGACACCGGTCTCTTCGACGACCCGACCCGCGTCGATCGACTCCTGCACCGATGCCACCACCAGGCGCAGCCCGCTCTGGGCCACCCGCCGATCGCGATACTCGATGACCTCGGGAAAGTTGTGGCCGGTGTCGATGTGCATGACCGGGAACGGCAGCGGTGCCGGCCAAAATGCCTTCTCGGCCAGGTGCAGCATGACGATCGAGTCCTTGCCCCCGGAGAAGAGCAGTACTGGTCGCTCGAAGGTGGCGCCGACCTCCCGGATGATGTGGATCGACTCGGCTTCGAGCGCCCGGAGGCTGCTCAGCTCATAGGGCGCGGCAGACGGGGCGGCGCTCATCGGTCGACCATCCTACGGCGAAAGTCGACTGACTCGATCATCTATTGAACTCGGCGGAGACCGCCCGTCCCCGTAGGGTCCGGGTCGTGGCCCCGATCCAACCCGACGACCACCTCCTGGCCGCCGATCTGGCTGAGGGGGCGGGACAGCTCCTCGTCGCCCTGCGATCGCAGCGCGGCTTCTCCGACCCCTCCGGATTGCGGGCGACCGGCGACCGTGAGGCCCACCTGTGGTTGGTGGGGGCCCTCACGGCCCAGCGTCCGCAGGACATCGTCCTCTCCGAAGAGGCGACCGACGACATGCGCCGCCTCGACGCCGACCGGGTCTGGATCATCGACCCGCTCGACGGCACCCGGGAGTACGGCGAGGAGGGCCGCGCCGACTGGGCCGTGCACGTCGCCCTCTCCGACCGGTATGGCCAGCTCCTGGCCGGTGCCGTGGCGTTGCCGGCTCACGACGTGGTCATGGCCACGCGCCCAGCACCCGTGCTGGGCCAGACCGGGGCCGAAACGATCGTCCTCGGGAGTCGGTCTCGCCCCACCGGCGTGGCCGCGGCCATCGCCGAAGCGGTCAGCGGCCGGCTCTCCCCGATGGGTTCGGCGGGAGCAAAAGCCATGGCGGTGGTGCAGGGACGAGCATCGGCCTACGTCCACGCCGGGGGCATGTACCAGTGGGATTCGGCGGCGCCGGTCGCAGTCGCCGCGGCCGCAGGCCTGCACGTGTCCCGGCTCGACGGAAGCCCACTCGTCTACAACCAACCCGATCTCCTCCTGCCCGACCTGCTCATCTGCCGGACCGAGCTGGCCGATCAGTGCCTGGCCGCGGCGGCAGCCTTCCGATGACGATCGCCGCTGACGTGCTGGTCGTCGGGGCCGGCCCCGCCGGGGCTGCCGCGGCGATCGAGTTGGCCAACGCTGGACGCGACGTGGTGGTGGTCGACCGGGCCACGTTCCCACGGGACAAGTGCTGCGGTGACGGGTTGACCACCGCGGCGCTTCGCCGTCTCGAAGGCCTTGGCGTCGACCCCCGTGGGCTCCCCTCCTCGGTCACTGTCGATGAGGCGGTCCTGCACACCCCGGCCGGGCGCACGCATCGCATGCCGCTGCCGACCGGCCGAGGGGCCTACGGCGTCGTGGTCGAACGTCTCGAACTCGACGCGGCATTGGTAGCCAGGGCTCGCGACGTGGGAGCGACGGTCCACGAGGGCACCAAGATCGCCGGAATCGAACGGCATCACGGCCACGTCGACGTCATCCTCGACGGCTCCGGCCCCGGGCGCATCGCAGCCCACTACGTGGTGGCCGCCGACGGTATGTGGTCGCCGACCCGCAAGCTGCTCGCCCCGACACCCGGGGCCGGCTCCTCTCGCCTGGGCGAATGGCACGCCATGCGCCAGTACGTCGGCGATACCGGCCCACGAGCCCGCCAGCTCCACATCTGGTTCGAACCCGACCTCATCCCCGGCTACGCCTGGTCGTTTCCGCTGGCCGGCGATCGAGCCAACTTCGGGTTCGGGACGCTCCGCGACGCCTCCCGGCCGACCGGCGAGATGGCCCAGCGGTGGGCTGAGGTCATCGATCGGACGCATATCCGAGCGGTTCTCGGTCCCCACGCCCGTTTCGAGGGATCGGTGCGGGCCTGGCCGATCCCTACCGCGATCGGCCAGGTTGCACTCACCGCACTCCAAGGCCGAGTTCTCTTCGTCGGCGACGCGGCGGCCGCCGCCGACCCATTGACCGGCGAGGGCATCGGCCAAGCCCTGCTCACCGGTCACCTGGCCGCCGACGCCGTGTTGGCCGCCGGTGCCCTGGCGCCGCGTACGGCCGCGGCGAGGTACCGGACCAACGTCGAACGGGAGTTGGTGCCCGACGACGGGCTGGCCCGGTGGCTGGGATCGGTGCTCAACGACCGGCACCGGACCGAGGCCGTTTTCGCCCTCGCCGGGGCCACCGACTGGACCCGCCGCAATGTGGCTCGCTGGATGTTCGAGGACTACCCGAGGGCGTTCGTCGCCACGCCTTCTCGCTGGCGCGACCACTCACTGCAGGGCGCCGGCGCGTGGAGCACCTCATGACGACCTCCTCGCAGACCGCGACCGCGAAGCATGGGCCCGTCGGGTCCCCAGACGTACTGACCCAAGCGGTGATCGTCTCGAGCTGCTACGTCGCCTTCCAGCTCATCGCCAATGTGGCGTCGCTACGCATCGTGCGGGTGGGCTGGTCGGTCGACGCCGGCACCCTCGTGTACCCCTTCGTCTTCACCTTGCGCGACCTGGTGCACCGGGCCGGCGGACGGGCGTTGGCACGACGGGTGGTGCTGGTGGCGGCCGCGCTCAATCTGATCATGGCGGTGATCTTCCAGATCGCAGCCTGGCTCCCACTCGACCCCGCCGGAGGCAGCCAGTCGGCCCACTTCGCCGAAGTGCTCGGTCCGGTCTGGCGCATCGTCGGGGCCAGCATCGCCGCCGGCACCGTGGCCGAGTTGGTCGACACCGAGGTGTACCACCGGTGGGCCCGGCGCTTCGGCGAGCACCAGATCTGGCAGCGAGTGCTGGTGTCCAACGCGGTGTCGATCCCAACCGATTCGGTGCTCTTCGCCACCCTCGCCTTCGCCGGCGTCCTCCCCGCAGACGTCTGGGTACAGATCGTCGGGGTCAACGTCGTCGTGAAGGTGGCGGTAACCCTGTGCTCGCTGCCCAGCATCTACGCCGTGCGCCGGGGTCCGACCGGGGAGTAGCGCGCTCAAGTCGGCTGATCTGGCGACCGATAGCCAACGTATGTTTCGGGCGTCTTCCTCGACGCGACGGGCCGAGGCGGGCGTCGGCCGGCTCCTCGACAGCCTCCCCTCGAACTTCGCCACCCGGTCAGTGGTCGGTGGCCGCTTGGTCGTCGGACCGACCGGAGCGTTCCTCGTCGCCCACGCGGTGGGCGATCCACCGGTGGCTCCGACCGACCTCGGTCGGCTGGCCGCCTACTACCGGTCGGTGCTCGCCGAACGGCTCCGCACCGCGCCGTTCGTCGATGCGTTGGTCGTGGTGCCAGAGCGCTGGCGCGACCAAACGGTGGCCGGCGCCTCGGCGGTGACCATCGGGCTTCTCAGCGACACGATCTGCTCGGGGCCCAGCCTGCTGAGCGAAGTCGAGATCGCCGACATCGTCACCGTCCTCGACACGATCCCGACGGCCTGATCCCAGCGATGACCTGACCCCGGCGAGTCGGTCAGCTCAGCTCGCCCGAGCGCAGCACGTAACGCTGCAACTTGCCGGTGGGAGTGCGCGGTAGGGCATCGACGAAGGTGTAGGTGCGGGGCACCTTGAACGGCGCCAAGGCGGCGCGGCTGCGGGCGGTGAGCTCGTCACACAGCGCAGTGTCGTCGATCGGTCCGGCCACCGGGTCGGTGTCGGCCCGCACGATGTAGGCCCGGAGCTTGGAGGCCCCCGAGTCGTCGCGCACGGCAGCGACGGCCGCCTCTTTTACCGCCGGATGGCCGTTGAGCACGTCTTCGATCTCGTAGGGCGTGACGGTGATCCCCCCGACCATCTCGAGATCGTCCACCCGACCCATGTGGGTGATGTAGCCCTCGTGGTCGATGGAAACCCGGTCACCGGTGCGCATCCACCCGTCGCCCACCAAGGCTTCGGCCGTCTGCTCGGGCTTGCCCAGGTATTCGACGAACAGCGACGGCCCTCGGACCCACAACACGCCTGGCGTGTCAGGTGGTAGGTCGCTGCCGTCCTCGGCGCACACCTTGACCTCGTAGGGGGGCAGGACCCGACCGATGGTGCCCGCCTTTCGGGCGCCGACCAGGTTGGACGTGAACCCCTGTCCGACCTCGGTCGAACCGAGACCGTCGAGGATCGGGGCGCCCAACCATCCCTCGGCCCGCTCGGCCAACGCCGGCGTCAGCACCTCGCCAGCCGAGACCGCCACCCGAACCGACGAGAACGGGGCCGCCGGGGCATTGGCCGCCAGGTTGGCGTACATGGTCGGCACCGAGAACAGCACGGTGGGGTGGTGACGTCCGGCCAGCTCGGTCACCACCTCGACCGTCGGCGCGCGGGGGTCGAGGATCGCGCTGGCCCCGGAGAAGAGCGGAAACCACATCGAGTTTCCGGTGCCGTAGGCGAAGTACATCTTCGAGATCGACAGCAGCACGTCGTCCGCGACGATGCCCACGGCCCCCACCCCGAACGCCTCGTAGAACACCTCCGGATCGCGCTGGCGGTGCATCGCGCACTTCGGTGGACCCGTGGTGCCCGAGGTGTAATGGGCGTAGCCCCGAGCGTCGGCACCTACAGGCACCGCGTCGACCGGTGCTGCCTGCTCAGCCGCAGCAGCCAGGTCGTCGGCCAGCAGGACCGGGACGTCGAATCGGGCCGCCAGGTCGGGCTGGCAGATCACCAGGGTCGAGCCCGAGTCAGCGGCCATGTACCGGTGGTCGGCCTCGGTCAAGCGGGCGTTGACCGGGACGGCCACCGCACCGAGGCGCATGGCGCCGAGGAACGCCTCGACGAACTCGACGCCGTCGGGCAGGGCGATGAGCACGCAGTCGCCCTCGGCCACGCCCAGTGATCGAATCGCCCCAGCCACCCGGGCGACGCCGTCGTGGACCTGGCCGTGGGTCACCACTCGGTCGCCGACCAGGAAGGCGGGCCGATCGGACCAACCTTCGGTCTGGGCGAGGTCGGCGAGGTGCGCGGACAGGTTGGACAGCACAGCCACTCGTGGAACCTCCCCGTCATCGGGCCACTCCCGGACTTCCGAGCTCCAAGATGGTGCCAGACCCGCAGCCCGACGCCGACTCCGGGGTGGATCGGGGCACCTGAGAGGACCCCACTACCCTGGCTCCGCCACCGGCACCCCGACCGGCACCGTTCTAGGAGGACCAATGAAGCTGGCCACGATCCGCACCGCGAACGGCACCAAGGCCGCACGTATCGAGGGCGACGAAGCGGTCGAGCTCGATGCCTCCGACGTCGGGGCCATCCTCGGCGGGGCCCTCGGAGGACTCGCCGGGGCCGCCAGCGCCGACGGCCCCCGCGCCGCGGTCGCCGACCTCGACCTGGCACCGGTCATCCCTCGTCCCGGCAAGGTGTTGTGCGTCGGGCAGAACTACCTCTCCCACATCCAGGAGATGGGGGCCAAGGTGCCCGAGTTCCCGACGCTTTTCACCAAGTTCCCCTCGACCCTCATCGGCGCCCGAGACGACATCTACCTCCCTCCCGAGTCGACGACCGTCGACTGGGAGGTCGAGCTGGTCGTGGTCGTGGGCAAGACGGTGCGACGAGTCGACCGGGCCGGGGCCCTCGACGCCATCGCCGGCTACACGGTGATGAACGACATCTCCATGCGTGACTGGCAGAACCGCACCCGACAGTGGATGCAGGGCAAGGCGTGGGAGCACTCCACCCCGGTAGGGCCTTGGCTGGTCACCCCGGACGAGACCGACCACGCCGCCGACCTGCGGGTCACGTGCGAGGTCGACGGCGAGGTCATGCAAGACGGCCGGACATCCGACCTCATCTTCGACGGGGCCCACGTGCTGTCCTACATGTCCACCGTGCTGACCCTCGAGCCCGGCGACATCATCGCCACGGGCACTACCGGAGGTGTCGGCCACGGCCGTGACCCTCAGGTGTACCTCCGGGCCGGACAGACCGTGCGAACCACGATCGAAGGTATCGGCGAGCTGGTCAACCTCACCGTGGCCGAACCAGCCGTGTCGGCGTCCTAGCCCCGGGCCGGCACCTCGCGGTCCCCGACGCTGTCGGTGCTCGCCTCTAGCCTCCGCTCATGGCCCTGCCCGTCCCGAGCACGTTGTCTCCGTCGAAGGTCTCGAGCTTTCGCGACTGTGCCCTGGCCTTCCGTTTCTCGGTCATCGACCGCCTCCCCGAACCACCGTCGACGCCCGCGGTCAAGGGCACGCTCGTGCACCGTGCGCTCGAGCTGCTCTACGTCGAGGCGCCGGCCAAGCGCTCGCTCGAGACAGCCCTGACCTGTCTGCGCCGGGCCCGCGACGAGATGTCGACCGACGAGGAGTACCTCGGTCTGCACCTCTCCGACGACGAGTCCGACGCCTTCGCGGCCGATGCCGAACGATTGGTGCAGCGCTACTTCACCCTTGAGGATCCACGCGGCATCGAACCCATCGGCCTCGAGCTCATGCTCGAAGCCGAGGTCGGCGGCGTTCGGCTCCGAGGCATCATCGACCGACTCGAATTGGATGCCGACGGCGAGCTGGTGGTCACCGACTACAAGACCGGGCGGGTGCCGTCGGAGCGCAACGAGCAGACCCGACTCGGGGGGGTCCACTTCTACGCGTACCTCTGCGAGAAGGCACTTGGGAAGAGGCCGTCGCGTATCCAGCTCCTCTACCTGAGCGAACCAGTGGCGGTCATCGCCACCCCGACCGACCAATCCCTGCGGGGCCTCGAACGTCGGGTCGGGGCGCTGTGGTCGGCGGTCGAGCGGGCCTGTGAGCGCGACGACTTCCGCCCCAATCCGGGCCCGTTGTGCTCGTGGTGCTCGTTCCAGGCCCACTGCCCCGCGTTCGGGGGCGACCCTGGGCTGGTCGGATCCTCGTTGGTCACCGTCGGGTGAACGGGCTCGATGCCCGGGTCGACCGAGCGTTCGACCGACTCCGCGGCCGGGCCGCCACCGACCGGCTGTTCTACTCCGCGTCCCGGGTAGGTGACCACGCGCTGCTGTGGCACGGGTTGGCCGTGGTGGTTGCCATGCGCAGCCCGACCCCTGTCCGCACCTGGCTGCGCCTGGCCGGCGCTCTCGGCGCCGAATCGCTGCTGGTCAACGTGGGCATCAAGTCCGTGTTCCGACGTGAGCGTCCGGTTCACGACGGCCCCCGGCCCCATCACCTACGCCAACCGTTGACCAGCAGCTTCCCGAGTGGGCACGCCACCGCCGGGTTCATGGCGGCGACCCTGCTGAGCGACACCGATCCGAAGCTGGCGCCACTGTGGTTCGGGCTGGCGGCCACGGTGGCCTCGAGTCGGATCTACGTCCGGATCCACCACGCGTCCGACGTCGCCGTCGGCGCCGCTCTCGGCACCGGCCTGGGCGTGCTGGTCCGCCGCCGGTGGCCGCTGCGCTAGTCACCAGGCCAGGGAATGTCGGCCATCGCCGACGTGTTGGCCCTTCCCGTGCCCCCCCTCGAGTTCGCAGTCAACTTCGACTACCGCTGCCCGTTCGCTCGAATCGTCCATGGCTACCTTCTCGATGGGCTCGACGCCGGCGCCGAGTGGGACGTGCGGTTCATCCCGTTCTCGCTAAGCCAGGCCAAGGTCGAACCGGGCCAGCCCAGCATGTGGGACCACCCCGAGCTCGACACCGGACTACTCGCCCTCCAGCTGGCGCTGGCCGTCAGAGACGAGCAACCCGATCACTTCCGCGCCGTGCACCGGGCGCTGTTCTCGTTCCGCCACGAGACCGGGGGCAACCTGCGCGACCCCGACGCCCTTCGGGCCGTGATCGACGCCGCCGGCGCCGACGCCGACGCGGCGTTCGCTCAGGTGGCGACCGGCACGCCGCTGGCCACGGTGCGCGACGAGCACACCTGGTCGGTCCAGGGGTTCGAGGTCTGGGGCACACCTACCTTCATCGCCGGCGATGCCGCGGCGTTCGTACGGCTCATGAGCGGCCCGACCAGCGCCGAACATGCCATCACTTCCGTCGAGCACCTGGTCGCGATGCTCGACGGATGGCCTCAACTCAACGAGTTCAAGCACACCTCGCTCGACCGCTGACGGGGACGGTCCCGCTGCTGCGGGAGGCTCGGCCTCGCTGGGCGAGGCGAGGTCAGCTCTGGGAGACCGGAGACGGGGCGGACAGGAGGGAACGGACGTCGAGCAAGAGGTCGGCGACCTCGTCAGTGGACACGAGCTCGCGGTGGAGCATGTCGGCGAGTCCGCGGTCGATGACGACCAACGCCTCGGTGATGATGGTCGCCTCTTCCAACTCGGTCGTCATCGTGTCCTCCCGCTCAGGGTGTGCCCGATGTGGCTGGCCGCAGCGTACCTGGGTGGACCCCCTTCGGGCGTCGGTAACTCAGCATTCACAGACACCGACCCCACGGACACCGATCTGCTGTGACCGATGTCTCTTTCCGAAGTGAGTGCTCACTCGCAATGCTGGGCCCGTGTCCACCACTGCGCCGCTGCTGCCCCGGGGCCGGGCACCACGATTGTCCGCCGAAGAACGGCGACAGATGTTGATCGACGCCACGCTGCCGCTGCTGGCGGCCCACGGCGAGATGGTGACCACGGCCGAAATCGCCGCCGCGGCGGGCGTGGCCGAAGGCACGATGTTCCGGATCTTCGCCGACAAGGCCGAGTTGGTCGCCGCCTGCCTGAGCACCGCCACCAGAGCCGACGACACCGAGGTGGCCCTGGCGGCGGCCCACCGACACCCCGACCTATCCAGCCGCCTGGCCGCGGCCGGCACCGCGCTACGCGAGTACTTCGGCCGGGTCGGCCCGCTCTTCGCCTCCCCCACCCTCATTCGCCACGAGTGGGCCGAAGGCACGTCGCCCAACGACGTCTTCCTGCGGCTGAACGAGCACGTCGCCGCCCTGTTCGTCGGCCTCGAGCACCCGGTTCCACTTCGGGCCGATCCGGCTCTGCTGGCCCATCTCTTCGTCCTTCTCTTCGCTGCCGAGGGCTCCGGGCGGGCCGGATCCAGCACGCCTCTGCCCATCGACCAAGTCGTCGACGTACTCCTCACCGGCGCACTCGCCGATCCCCTGACCCCCCAACGGAGCACCCACCAATGACCGACCATGCCGTGATCGTCGAGGGGGTGAGCCGCCGATTCGACGAGGTCGTCGCTCTCGACTCGGTCGACCTGACCGTCGAGACCGGGACCGTGCTCGGGCTGCTGGGCCACAACGGCGCGGGCAAGACCACTCTCGTACGCATCCTCGCCACGCTCATCCCCCCCAGCGACGGGCGGGCATCGGTGGCTGGCTACGACGTCGTCACCCAACCCAAGGAGGTTCGACGCAGAGTCGGCCTCACCGGCCAGTACGCCGCGGTCGACGAGATGCTCACCGGCCGGGAGAACCTGGTCATGGTCGGCCGGCTCCTGGGCGAGAACGCATCGTGGTCCGGTCGGCGAGCCGACGAGCTTCTCGAGCGCTTCGACCTGGCCGCGGCGGGGACCCGGGCGGTAGCCACCTACTCCGGGGGCATGCGCCGGCGCCTCGACGTGGCCGTCAGCCTGGTGGGCCATCCCGTCGTGCTCTTCCTCGACGAGCCCACCACCGGACTCGACCCGGTCGGGCGAACCAGCATGTGGGAGCTGGTCGAGGAGCTGGTCAAGGAAGGCACGACCCTGCTCCTGACGACGCAGTACCTCGAGGAGGCCGACCGCCTGGCCGATCGGATCGTGCTCCTGGCCCGAGGCGCCAAGGTCGCCGAAGGCACCGCCGAAGAGCTCAAGTCCCAAGTCGGTGAAACCACCATCCGAGTCGACGTGCCCGATCCCGACTCGCTGGCCGTCGCCGAAGAGGCGCTGCGCTCCGTCCACCCGGATGTCACCGTCGACCGAGACGCCATGACCGTCAGCGTCGCCGTCGATGGTGCCGAGCAAACCGCTCCGATCGTGCGGACACTCGACGCGGCCGGCGTCATCATCACCGGCCTCGAACTGGTTCGACCGTCCCTCGACGACGTCTACCTGGCCCATACCGGCCACGCTCCGGCGCAGGAAGGAACCCCCCGATGAGCACGACCTCACCCCCGTCACCCACCTTGACCAGTGGGCCCGGCCCCGACCAGACCGCGCTCGGCACCCGGCCGGCACCAGTGACGGCCGGCGTGGCCCGAGGTGGCCGCTACCTCGTCGAAGTCAAGGTCCTCACCTGGCGCAACCTGGTCAAGGTGTGGCGCACCCCGCAGCTCCTCGTCGGCTCGATCATCCAGCCGCTGATCTTCCTGGTGCTGTTCAGCCAGATCTTCCGGTCGCTGGCCGACACGCCCAACTTTCCCGAGGGAGTCACCTACATCTCTTATCTGCTCCCCGGCATCCTCGTGACCACGACGGCATCGTCGGGAACCCAGGCCGCCATCGGCATGGCCAACGACCTGTCCACCGGGATCATGGACCGCTTTCGTTCGTTGCCCATGCACACCTCGTCGGTGCCGCTGGCTCGGTCGATCTACGACGTCGTGCGCTGCCTCATCCAGGCCGTGCTGATGATCGCCTTGGGGTACGCCGTCTTCGACTACCGGCCCAACGAGGGCCTGCTCGGGACCCTCGGCGCGGTCGGCATCGTCTTGCTCTTCGGGTTCGCCATGTCGTGGTTGTTCATCGGGATCGGGACGACGTTCCGCAACGCCGAAGCCGCTCAGACCATCGGGTTCCTCTTCGTCTTCCCGCTGATGTTCGCGTCGTCGGCCTACACGCCGATTGCCAGCCTGCCGGGCTGGCTGCAGACCATCGCCAAGTGGAACCCGATGACCCACGCCATCGATGCGGCCCGGGGTCTGGCTCTCGGGGGATCGACCATTGGGGTGGACACGACCAACGAGGTCATGTGGACGATGGCCACCGGTGGTCTCCTGGTCGCTATCGGCGTCTTCCTCACCATGCGGGCGTTCCGCCGGGCCTGAGGCTGACCGTGGCCCGGGACATGACCGACGGCGAGTGGCGAGCCTTCCTCCTGGCCGGCCCGAGGACAGCCACACTGGGTTGGGTAGCCGACGACGGCCGACCCATGACGGCTGCGGTGTGGATCGACCTCGACGACGACGACGTCGTATTCCAGACAGGTGGCCGCAGCGCCAAGGCCCGGGCCATGGCGCGGGACCCACGAGTCGTCTTGCTGGTCGCCAATGACGCCGAGCCGTTTGCGTTCGTGCGCATCGACGGTGAGGCGTCGATCTCCGACGACCTCGACGAGGTTCGACGCTGGGCGGCCCGCATCGGCGGCCGTTACATGGGCGCGGAGAGGGCCGACGAGTTCGGGTCTCGCAACGGCGTGCCGGGCGAGATCGTGGTCCGGGTCAGGCCCAGCCGAGTAGTGGCTCAGACCGAGATCTAGATCTCCGGGTGACCGACCAGCCCGGATAACTGTCACACCCCCTCCGCATACTTCAGTCGTGCCCACGCGAAGGGAGCCCCCGATGGAGACCTCCTCCTGCCTCGACTGCCAATCCGGACTGACCCACTGCCATGACACCCTCGTGGTGCACGACGACACGAGCGTGACCTGCATGGGGTGGGAGAGCTGCCTGGGCGACCCGGCACTGCACGGCCACCTCCTTTTCTGCTCCGAGCGCGAGTGCCGCTGCACCCTCGATCGGCCCGAGTCCCTCCGATCCTTCGCCAACGCCGCCCTCGCCATCGCCGCCTGAGCGGCCCGAGCCCGACCCTCGGAGGTTCATCCCATGCCCCGCCACCACCGCACCCGTCCCGACGCCGACTCCCAACCGCAGCTCCTCACCTCGACCAGCGAACCGGAGTGGCGCATCGACGACCGCACCCGAGAGGTCGGCCGTCGAGGACTCGCCGCCGCCCGCGCCGCCTTGGCTGCGGCCGCCCGCCACCACGACGACGTCCGCGCCGCTTGAGCACTCCCACCATGGGTCCGAGAACGGCACAGATCCTTCTCGGGATCGCCTTCGGCGTTCCGGTCGCCATCGCCCTGCTCATGACCCAGGTAGGCAGGACCACCGCTGGGACGATCTCGACCGACGGGCGGGCCACGGTCGAACAGGTTGTCGACGGCGACACGATCGTGGTGGACATTGGTGGGCGCAGCGAGAAGGTCCGCCTCATCGGCATCGACACGCCCGAAAGCGTCGACCCCCGCCGACCGGTGGCGTGCTTCGGCAAGGAGGCCAGTGCCCGCACGGCCGAGCTCCTCCCAGTCGGCACCGCGGTGCGGCTGGTGGGCGACGTCGAAGCCCGCGATCGCTATGACCGGGTCCTGGCCTATGTGTACCGGGTCAACGACGGGCTCTTCGTCAATCTGACCCTGGCCGCAGAAGGATTCGCCGTGACCCTCACCTATCCGCCCAATGTGGCCCACGAAGCCGAGTTCGTGGCCGCCGCGGCCGCCGCACGACGCGACGGACGCGGCCTGTGGTCGAGTTGCCCCACCGCCGAACAACCCTGACCGAGGCCCCGGGTCGGCCCAGGCCGAGCTGCCCGGTACCGTGAGGCACCGTGAGCGACCTGGCCGAGCGCCTCGGATACCGGGGCGACGCCCGCGTGCTCATCGTCACCGGCGACGACCTCGGCACCACCCACGCCACCACCACGGGCACCTTCCAGGCCCTGCGCACCGGGTTGGCCACCAGCGCCTCACTGGTGGTTCCGGCTCCCTGGGCCCGACTGGCCACCGCCCGCCATCGGGGCGAAGACGTCGGTGTCCAGCTGACCCTCAACGCGCCCTGGGACCTCTACCGGTGGGGGCCCCTGACCAACGCACCGTCGCTCCTCGACGGAGATGGCGGATTCCCTCGTACCCGCGTCGAGCTGTGGGACCACGCCGACCTCGACGAGGTTCGTCGAGAGTGCCGGACCCAGATCGAGCGAGCGATCCTCTGGGGCTTCGACGTCAGCCATCTCAGCTCGCAGCTCGACGCCCTTTGCCTGCGCCCCGAGTTCTTCGACATCTACCTCGACCTGGCCGTCGAGTTCAGGCTCCCCGCCCGGCTGCCCGACGCCTCGGCCGAGCGGGCGACGGGTTTTCCGTTCCGGTCACTGGCCGCCGAAGCCGGCGTCATCTCACCGGACCGTGTCCTGGCCCCCCATGACACTGCGACCCGAGCAAGTGTCGAGGCCTTGTTGGCCGAGCTCCCGACTGGGGTGAGCGAGCTCCCGGTTCGCGCCGCGGTCGACACGGCCGAGCTGCGCGCCGCGTTGCCGGACTGGCCCAATCGGGTCGAGACCCACGCCTGGCTGGTCGACTCCGATGTCCAGGCCCTGATCGCCCGAGCCGGCGTCATCACCGTCGGCTACCGCGCCCTGCGCGACCTCCAACGGCTGGCCCCAGCCGGCTGAGCGACGTTCAGAACTCGGTGCGTTCGAGGATCTGCTCTTCGATGGCCACGTACTCGGCGGTGGTGGCGATCGGCAGCAAGGACATCAGCTTGCCCAGATCGCCGTCGGCCTGAACCCGGCCCGACATGAAGCCCTCCTGGATGAGCAGTTCCCGTCGGGCCACCTTCACCGCATCCTCATAGCTGCTGGTCAAGGTCACCTCGGCGTCGGCCAGGTCGCCCAGCGCCTGCTCGAGAGTCACGCCGTCCTCGATCACCCGGAAGTAGCGCACGTCGCCGCCATCGGGCATACCGGTGACCACCTGCTGGAGCCGCACCGAAGCACCGGGAGTATGGGGGAACGCCTGAGCCAACTCCCGGGCCATCTCCATCCACTCCTGGGTCAAGAAGGCGGCCATCGTTCCCCTTGTCTGGCTCATTCGGTCGCCGACACGATGCCGGCGAAGAGATCGGTCTCGGGCAGCTCGCTGTCGACCAGCGAACGGGCCAACGTGTACTCCTCGAACGGGTGGATCCGGTCGGCCTCCTCCTCGGGGAGCCCGAACCACATCGGATGGGCGGGATCGACCTGGGTGCGGTGGGCCAAGAGGGCCAGCCGGCGCTTGGCCACGTGGTCGCCGAGGTCGATCGTGGTGGTGATCCGGTGCTCTTGGGGTGGGCGTCGGGATCGGAACTCCTCGACGAAGGGCGGGAGCTCGAGTCCCAGGGCCTCCATCCGGGCGAAGGTGGCCTCCATGCGGACCATCGACCAGACGTTGTAGTAGAGCTTCGATGGCTGCCAGGGCTCACCCAGCTCGGGATAGGCGGCCGGATCGCCGGCCTGGTCGAAGGCCAACACGGTGATCTCGTGGACCCTGAGGTGGTCGGGGTGGGGGTAGCCCTCCTGGTCATCGCCATAGGTGAGGATCACCTGGGGCCGGTGCTCGCGGATGGCGGCCACCAGTCGGCCCACCGCCTCGTCGAGCGGCGCCTGGGCGAAGCAGTTGGGGTGCTCGTTGGCCGGCGACCCGGGCATTCCCGAGTCTCGGTAGCCGAGGAGCACCAGCTCGTGATAGCCGATGATCTCTACCGATCGGCCCAGCTCGGACATGCGATAGGCGTGGAGTTGCTCGCGGACGTCGTCGCGGTCCATGGCCGGGTTGAGGATCTCGCCTTCCTCACCGCCCGTGCAGGTGACCAAGACCGAGCGCACGCCTTCTGCGACGTATCGGGACACGGTTGCAGCACCCTTGGACGCTTCGTCGTCGGGGTGGGCGTGGACCGAGAGGATGCAGCGGTCGGCAGTGGCAGACATGGGCGCGGAGGCTACCGGCGCTCAGGTGCCGGCGAGCCGTTCGACCACGGGGGCCAGGCCCTCCATGGCCCCCGGCCCGGCCACCACGATGTAGGAGATCCCGAAGCGCTCACGGTTGGCGACCAGCTGGTCGGCGATCTCCTCTTGGGTTCCGATCAGGTAGTTCGGAGAGTCGAGCACGTCCTCGGGGGTGACCTCCCGGTCGACGGCTTCGATCGGCATTCGGCCCATGTCGGCCACGATCGCCTCAGCTGCAGCCTGACGGTCGTCGGTGAGGGTCGGGCCGCTCAACATCGACAGCTCGATGTCGTCGAAGCGATCGCCGGCCGCGGCCCGGAGCCATTCGATCTTCTGGAGACAGTGCTCGGCCGTGTTGTTCGATACCAGCACCCGGCCCTGGGCATCGGTGCCGTAGGAGATGTTGACCGTGTCGGCCCACCGTCCGGCCACGCCCATGATCTTGGGGCTGCCGGCGCCGATGAGCAGCGGGAGGGCTGCACCCTGGCGGGGCTTGAGATCGTCGAGCCCCGCAATCTGGTAGTGGTCGCCGGTGAAGGAAGCCGGGCCATCGGACCACATGGCCTTCATGACCTGGATCGCCTCTTCCATGCGCTCGATGCGCACGCTCGGCGGGTCGAAGGGCATCCCGGCCAGGTCGTATTCGGCTTTCATCCATCCGGCACCGAGACCGAGTTCGAAGCGGCCGCCGGAGAGGACGTCGAAGGTCGCCACCTCCTTGGCCAGCATCGCCGGGTGGCGGAAGTCGTTACAGAGAACCATCGTGCCGAGCCGGATGGTCGAGGTGGCAGCAGCGGCGAAGGCCAGCATTTCGAGGGGCGCCATGCCCATGCCGAAGTGGTCGCCGGTGGTCACCGTGGCGTAGCCCAGGTCCTCGGCCTGGCGGGCCGTCTCGGCGATCGACCCGCCACTGGGTCCCATCCCGGTCTGGACGCCGAATCGGAACGGCTTGTGCATGTGTGGACCCCCCGCGGTCGGTCGAGCGGCAGAACCTACACGGGACCTCGACCAGGTTCAGTGGAAGTCGCGGGAGGGAGCAGCCGCAGGCACCGGTAGGGCCTCGAGGCGGTCGGCCACCACGTTGATGGCACCATCGGCCCGTTCGAGAATGCCCCGCACCACCAAAGCCGGGGCCGAGACCGCTACCTCCTGGAAACGGCACCACACCCCCGCCGAGCAGATGACGTTGACCAATCCGGTCTCGTCTTCGAGGTTGAGGAACACGGTGCCCGACGCAGTGGCCGGGCGCTGGCGATGAGTGACCACGCCGGCGACCCTGACCCGCCGGCCCGCCTCGGCCGAGCCCAGCGAGACCGCGGTCAGCACGCCCACGTCGTCGAGGGCGGCCCGGACGTGTTCGGTGGGATGGCGCTCGGTCGACAGCCCGGTGGCCCACAGGTCGGCGACCGTCTCCTGCGGTGGCGTCATCTCGGGCAGTGCCGGGGCGTCGAGGCCGGTGACCACACCGGCTAGACGACCCTCTCCCGGCCGCTCGGGACGGACCTGAGCCGCCGCTCCCGCGGCCCACAGCCCCCGGCGCCGATCGAGTCCGAAGCTGGCCTCGAAGGCTCCGGCGGTGGCCAAGGCTTCGAGGCCGGCCTGGGGTACCTCGGCCCGCCGGGCCAGGTCATCGATCGAGGTATAGGGCCGGCCGGCGGCGATCCGTTCGGCCACCCCGGTGCCGATCGAGCGCACACCGGCCAGCCCCAGGCGCAAGGCCAGGCCGCTGGCGCTGTCGGGGTCGGCTTCGAGGCCGGCCTGGGCCGCTGAAGCGTTGACGTCGGCTCGGCGCACCACCACCCCGTGGCGCCGGGCGTCGCGTACCAGCGAATGGGGCGACCAGAACCCCATGGGTTGGGCGTTCAGCAGTGCCGCGTAGAAGGCCGAGGGGTGGCGCAGCTTGCACCAGGCGCTGGCGTAGACCAGGTAGGCGAAGGAGACCGAGTGGCTCTCGGGGAACCCGAAGTTGGCGAAGGCGGCCAGCTTCTCGTAGATGGCGTCGGCCACCTGGCCAGTGACGCCCCGCTCGGCCATGCCGCCATAGAGACGACCTCGGAGCCGCTCCATGCGTTCGGTCGAGCGCTTCGACCCCATGGCCTGGCGGAGCTGGTCGGCCTCGCCGGCGCTGAAGCCGGCCACGTCGATCGCCATGGACATGAGCTGCTCTTGGAAGAGCGGCACCCCGAGGGTCTTGGCCAAGCTGCGTTCGAGCAGGGGATGCAGATAGGTCACCGGCTCCTGGCCGTTGCGGCGCCGGATGTAGGGGTGCACCGAACCGCCCTGGATGGGGCCGGGGCGGATGAGGGCCACCTCGACCACCAGGTCGTAGAAGTGGCGGGGCTTGAGGCGGGGCAGGGTCGCCATCTGGGCCCGGCTCTCGACCTGGAACACCCCCACGGTGTCCGCGGCGGTGAGCATCTCGTAGACCTCGTCCTCCTGAGGCAACGTGGCCAGGTCGAGCTCTACCCCCTCGTGGCTGGCCACCAGGTCGACCATGCCGTGCAGGGCCTCGAGCATGCCCAGTCCGAGCAGGTCGAACTTGACCAGACCGACCGCGGCACAGTCGTCCTTGTCCCACTGCAACACGGTGCGCCCGGGCTTGGTGGCCCACTCGACCGGCACCACCTCGATCACCGGTCGGTCGCAGATGACCATGCCCCCCGAGTGGATGCCCAGGTGCCGCGGAAACCCCTCGACCTCGGCGGCCAACGCCACCACCGAGGCGGGAACCTCCTCCGTCGAGGGTTGTCCGGGGGCGTGGCCCAGGGCCTTGCCCATGTCTCGCACGGCTGAGCGGGCCCGGTAGGTGATGACGTCGGCCACCTGCGCCGCCCGTTCCCGGCCGTGGCGCTCGTAGACGTACTGGATGACCTCTTCCCGCCGACCCGACTCGATGTCGACGTCGATGTCGGGGGGGCCATCGCGCTCGGGGGAGAGGAAGCGCTCGAAGAGCAAGCCGAGCGACACCGCATCGGCGTTGGTGACCCCCAGCGCGTAACAGACCGCCGAGTTGGCCGCCGACCCTCGCCCTTGGCAGAAGATGTTCGATCGGCGACAGAACTCGACCAGGTCCCAGACCACGAGGAAGTAGCCGGGGAAGCCCAGGGTCTCGATGACGGCCAGCTCGTGGTCGATCTGGGCGTAGGCCCCGGGCACCCGCTCGGCGCCCCGGGGCCCGTAGCGGCGAGCTGCCCCGGCATCGGTCAGGTGACGCAGCCACGACATCTCGTCGTGTCCGGCCGGCACGGGGAAGTCGGGCAGCCGGGGCGCGACCAGCGCCAGGTCGAAGGCGAAGGCGTTCCCGTATTCGGCGGCCCGCTCGACCACCCCCGGGTAGCGCCGGAACCGCCGAGCCTGCTCGGCTCCCGAGCGCAGGCAGGCCACCGGGGCGGCCGGGAGCCAACCGTCGGCTTCGTCCAAGCTGCGCCGCCCCCGGACCGCAGCCAAGGCGGTGGCCAGGGGGAAGCGGGCTGGGGTGGCGTAGTGCACGTTGTTGGTGGCCACCACGTCGACCCCGGCCCGAGTGGCCAACTCGGCGAGGGCGTCGTTGCGGTGCCCGTCGAGAGGGCTGCCGTGATCCCACACCTCCACAGCCACGTGGTCGCGACCGAAGGCGTCGACCAGTCGGGCCAGTTGGCGTGCGGCCGCGGCCGGCCCCTCGGCGACCAGGGCGGCGGCAACTGCGCCCTTGCGGCAACCGGTGAGCACCTGCCAGGCCCCGCCGTGCTGTTCGCTCAACGCGGCCAGATCGGTGCGGGGC
>JANNOZ010000025.1:0-4681 GCA_031399525.1 Actinomycetes bacterium
CGTCGTGGTCAAGCCGGTCGACACCCTCGCCGATGCGCTGGTGGCGCTCGAGGAGTTCGGCGGCGACCCGGTCACGGCGGTCTCGTCGGGCTGAGTGCCGCGCCCGGAGGGGGGCACAGTCGTAGGCTCCGACCATGTCGGAACCTGCCGAGATCGACGCGGCTGACGTCGCCCGGAAAGAGTTCACGACCAGTTTCCGGGGCTATGACACCTATGCCGTTCGGGCGTTTCTGGGGCATGTGGCCGCCGAGCTGGCTGCGGCTCGCGAGCGGGCCCGGTCGCTGAGCGAGCAGCTCAAGGACGCCACGGCCAAGGCTCAGCCGGTCGAGTTGGGCGAGGCCCAGCTCACGGCGGCGCTGGGTCAGGAGGCGGGCCGGCTGCTCCAGGCGGCTCATGAGGCCGCGGCCGAGGTGCGGGCCCGGGCCGAGGCCGATGCCGCCGCCATGCGCAGCGAGGCCGAGTCGCTCATGGGGCTGCGCACGGCCGAGGCCAACGCCGCAGCCGAGGCCATCGCCGCCACCGCCCGCCAGGAGGCCGAGGCCGAGGTCGCTGCCGCCCGCCAGACGGGCCGGGAGATGGTGGCCGAGGCCCAGGCGGTGCGCGAGCGGGTGCTGCGCGACCTGGCCCGTCGGCGCCGGTTGGCTCACGCTCAGCTCGAGCAGTTGCGGGCCGGGCGCGAACGGCTGCTCGAAGCGTTCCGCGCCGTCCAGGGCTCTTATGAGACGGCGACGGCCGAGCTGACCAGTGCCGAGGTCGAGGCCCGGGCCGCGGCCGATGCCGCGGCTCGTCGGGCCGACGCCGAGCCCGAGCCCTCGATCGAGGAGCTCGAAGCCGAGGTGCAGGCGGCCAAGGACGCCGGTCTCACCGTGGCGCCGGCTGCGGTTATCGATGAAGGGGCCGTGCGCGACGAAGGGGCGGTGGGCGACGTCGAGGCGGTGGCCGAGGCGGTGGCCGAAGCCCCCAACGCCCTCTACGACGTGGCCACCGAGGCGGCGCCGGGCGAGAGCGAGGCGGTTGGCACGAGGGGCCGACGGCGCCGCCGCCGGGAAGATCCGGCTCCGGTGCCGGTGGCCGACATCGGTCGCGACCAGCAGTCCTCGGTGCGCATCTTGCGCCGTGACGTGCCCCGCGAGCCGCTGATCGATCTGGCCGACCCCGACGGGGTCGAGACCGTCGTGGTCGAGACCGTCGAGGTGACCGAGACCGTCGTGGTCGAGACCGTCGAGGTGACCGAGACGATCGAGGTGGTGGGGACCGAGGACGGCATCGACGCAGTGTTCGCCCGGCTCCGGGCCGACCGGAGCGAGCCGCCCGACCCCGAGCCGGTAGCCGAGGTCGCCGCCATCGTCGAACCCGAGCCCCAACCCGAACCCGTGCCCCCCGTGGCCGAGGATCCGGTCGTCGACGAGGCAGCGCGGGCCCCGTTCGTGGTCCGCGACGAGGCGTTGGCGCCCATCGAGGCTGGCGTGGTGCGCCGGCTCAAGCGGGTGCTGTCCGACGAGCAGAATCAGGTGCTCGACACCCTGCGCCGGTCCAAGACGCTGCCCGGTGTCGACGAGCTGGTGCCGGCGGCCGACGAGCACGAGGCCCGCTACGTCGACGCGTTGGTGCCTGCCCTCGAGCAGGCGGCGTTGGCCGGTGCTGGCCCCAAGGCCAAGAAGGTGCCGGCCGCCATCGACCTGCGGGCCGAGGCCGTGGCCATGGTGGCCGAGATCACCGCCGATCTGCGGGCCCGAGCCGACGCGGCGGTGGCCGACGCCGGAGGCGACCAGGCCGTGGTGGCCGAGGCCCTGTCGTCGGGCTACCGAGAGTGGAAGTCGTCGCGGATCGAACCGTTGGTGGCCCACCAGTTGTTGGTGGCCCACGCCGAGGGGGCCTACGCGGCGGCGCCGGCCAAGCCTCAGCGGTGGATGGTCGACCCGGCCACTGGGTGCTCGCCGGACTGTGCCGACAACGAGCTCGGCGGTCCGGTGCGCAAGGGGGCGCTGTTTCCGACCGGGGTCAAACGGCCGCCGGCGTTCGTGGGGTGCCGGTGCCTGTTGGTGCCGGCCTGATCGGGTCTCGGCTCGCCCGCCGGTGCCGCGAAGCCGGTCCGGCCCTGGGCACCACTAGCCTCCGCCCTCGTGCGCTCCCCAGCTGATCCCACGGGGATGCCGCGTCGGGAGGACGACACGGGGGGCACGTCCCGCCGCCGTCTCTACCTGATCGTCGGCGTCGTCTTCCTGTTCTTCTTACTGACGTCCCTGCGGGGCATCGCCGGCTTCTACACCGACTTCTTGTGGTTCGACTCGCTGGGGTTCTCCAGTGTGTTCAGCGGGGTGTTCCGGGCCAAGGTGGCGTTGGCCGCCATCTTCACCGGGCTGTTCTTCGTGCTGATGCTGGCCAACCTGGTGATCGCCGACCGGTTGGCGCCCCGGTTCCGGTCGCTCGGGCCCGATCAGGAGATCGTCGAGCGCTACCGCGAGCTGGTCGGCGGGCGGGTGCGCACCGTGCAGGTGGTGGCGTCCGCCGGGCTGGCTCTCATCGCCGGGGCCGGTGTCTCGGGCGAGTGGCACAAGTGGGTGCTGTTCACCAACTCGCAGAGCTTCGGCACGACCGACGCCCAGTTCGGCAGGGACGTCGGCTTCTACGTGTTCCGTCTGCCGTTCCTCAGCTTCTTGAGCGACTGGCTGTTCGGCACGGTGGCGATCATCCTCGTGGTCACCGCCGCGGCTCATTACCTCAACGGGGGCATTCGTACCCAGGGCCCGCCGCCTCGGGTGGGCGCCGCGGTCAAGGGCCACCTGTCGGTGCTGCTCGGCCTGCTGGCGCTGATCAAGGCGGTCGACTACTACCTGGCCCGCTTCGACCTGACCTTGTCGACCCGGGGTGTGGTCGAGGGGGCCACCTACACCGACGTCAACGCCCAGTTGCCGGCGTTGACCTTGCTGATCCTCATCTCGCTGGCCGCCTTCGTGTTGCTGATCGTCAACATCTGGCGCCGGGGGTGGGTGCTGCCGGTCATCGCGGTGGGCCTGTGGGCGTTCGTGGCCCTGGTGGTCGGCACCATCTATCCGGCCGCGGTCCAGCGCTTCTCGGTGCAGCCGTCCGAGTCGTCCAAGGAGGCGCCGTACATCTCCCGCAACATCGACGCCACCCGGGAGGCGTTGGGCATGGTGCCCTGCGAGCCGGGGGCGACCACCGACGACAGCTGCACGGTCGAGGTGAGCGACTACCCGGCCAACGAGAGCATCCAGTCCGCCGAGCTGAGCGCCGAGTCCAACGTCTCGACCCTGACCAACGTGAGGCTGTGGGATCCACCCGAGCTGCTCGACAACTTCCAGCGTCTGGCGGTGTCCAAGCCGTACTACTCCATCGACGACGTCGACGTCGACCGGTATCCGACCGTCACCGCGGCAGGAGCCGAGGAGACCCAACAGGTCGAGATCGGGGTGCGCGACCTGTACACCGACGGCGTGCCCCAGGACTCGTGGGAGGCCCGACATCTGGCCTACACCCATGGCTACGGGGTGGTGGCGGTGGAGGCCAGCTCCAAGACGTCGACGGGGGCCACCAACTCCTTGGTGTCGGACATCCCCCTCGACACCGTCGAGAGCGCGCCGTCCCTCCAGGTCGACAAGCCCCAGGTGTACGTGGGCGAGAACCAGAGCGGCTACGTGGTGGTCAACACCAAGCGCCAGGAGATCGATTTCCAGGATGCCGAGGGCACGACCCAGTACACGAGCTACACCGGCGCCAACGCGGTGAGCATGGGCAGCATGTTGCGCCAGACGGCGTTCGCGCTGCGCTTCGGCGACATCAATCCGTTGATCTCGGGGCAGATCACCAGCGAGTCGAAGATCCTCTACATCCGCGATGTGCGGGAACGGGTCGAGACGCTGGCCCCGTTCTTGTCCTTCGATGCCGACCCGTATATGGCCGTGGTCGACGGTGAGCTGCTGTGGGTGGTCGACGCCTACACCACCACCGACCGCTACCCCTACGCCCAGAGCGCGGACACCACCGATCTCACGCCCGGATCGGGGTTGGACAAGAGCTTCAACTACGCCCGCAACTCGGTGAAGGCGGTGGTGAACGCCTATGACGGGACGACCACCTTCTACGTGGTCGACGACAGCGACCCGCTGGCCCAGGCCTACGCCCAGGCGTTCCCCGACCTGTTCACCAGTGGGACCGAGGTGCCGGCTGGTTTGGCCGAGCACTTCCGCTATCCCGAAGACCTGTTCCGGGTGCAGACCAACATGTGGGGCCGGTACCACATCGAGGATCCCGACGACTTCTACAACCAGTCCAACAGCTGGAACGTGGCTCAGAACCCGTCGGGGGCGACGAGCCAGTCCGCCGGGCTCGACGCCGAAGGCAACCTGTTGCCGGCCCGTGAGGCTCGCATCGATCCGACCTACCAGCTACTGGTGATGCCGGGTGAGACCGAGACCAGCTTCGTGTTGCAGCGCAGCTTCGTGCCCTATTCGGAGGACGACTCTCGAAAAGAGCTGACGGCCTTCATGACGGCCGACTCCGACCCTGAGCACTACGGGCGATTGCGGGTGTACCAGATGCCGTCCAACGACCAGCCGGCGGGTCCGGCCATCGCGGCCTCGGCCATCCGGGTGGCCGAGGAGGTGTCGCGCCAGCAGACCCTGTTGGGCCAGAACGGGTCGACCGTGCAGTTCGGCAACCT
>JANNOZ010000009.1:0-20819 GCA_031399525.1 Actinomycetes bacterium
AAGCGCGAGATCACCACCAGGATGGCGAGCGACGACAGGATGCCCAGCGACTGGACGATCAGGATCGGGCTCTTGACCCCGAGCGTCTGCTGCTCGCCCGGGGTCAGCTTGCGCCGCCCGGCGTTGAGGATCGTCCAGTCGCCTTTCCAGTTCTTGTCCCCGCCCGCGGCCGCGCTGCCGGGCCTGATGAACAGCGTCTGGGCGAACAGGGAGTGCCAGGCCTGTTCGGTGACGACGCGCACCCCCAAGCGGAACTTGGGATCGGCCCCGGCAAAGCCCTCGAAGGCATACAGGCGGGGGACGGAGTTGAGGTGATCGACGGCGATCCTGAGGGCCGCGTCGAAGACCTCGCACTTGACCGGCTGGTTGACCTTGCCCCACCAGATCTTGTCGTGGATCGCGGGAACATCCTCGAGGTACTTGTCGGTGGGGCTCCGTCCCGTTCGGTCGCCGGTCATGCACACCAGGGCCCCATTGGAGGCCAGGCGGCCCTCGCCCCCGACCAGGGCCCGTTCCACCAGTTCCGCGGGACTCAGGTTCGTCAGCGTGCGGGAGGGGGACAGGTCCAGAGTGTCGAGGATGCCTTTGGACATCGGAAGGCTCTCCGAAATCAGGATGCGGCGGTGAGCATCGGGAGGCAAGCGTAGCGGCCGACCCCCCGGAAGGAAACACAACGGCCGTTGACCCGACCGGCCCCCGGCCCATATCGTTGCCCCTGGGGCCGCCGCCGGCCCGGATGGTGGCCATAGCTCAGTTGGTAGAGCGCCGGGTTGTGGTCTCGGAAGTCGCTGGTCGTGCCGTGCGTGAAACGCCAACTGGAACCTCGACAGTGCCTCGACCACACCACCCCGCAACAAGCACGCCGGGCCGGGGTTACTCACCGGCCGAACAGGGTGGCGATGCGGCCTCGGATGCTGACGGGGACCAGGCGGGCGCCGAAGACGACCGCTTTGTTGAACCCGCCGGGGACCACGGTGACGGGTGGGTGACGTCGGTGCAGGGCCCGCCACGAGGCGTCGACCACCTCGTCGGCCTCCTGCCAGACGAAGCCGGGCAATGTGGTGGTGTCGACGTCGGCGGTGGCTTGGAACTCGGTTCGGGTCATGCCCGGGCACAAGACCTGCACCCGCACGCCGGTGCCCCTGACCTCCTCGGCCAATGAGCGGGTGAACGCCACGACGAAGGCCTTGGTGCTGGAGTAGGTGGCATTCCCCGGTACCGGTGTGAGCCCGGCGATGGATGCCACGTTGACGATGGCGCCCGACCCCCGAGCCGACATGGCCGGCAGGACGGCCTGGGTGAGGCGCACGAGGGCCCCGACGTTGAGGGCGATCTCCTCCTGCTCTCGCACCGGGTCGAGCTGGGCCAAGCGACCGGTGGTCCCGAATCCGGCGTTGTTCACCAACAGCCCGACCGGCGAGACGTCTCCGCTCAGCCGGTCGACGACGGTGGCCACGCCCACGTCAGTCGCCAAGTCGGCCACGAGCACCTCGACGTCCACGCCGTGCGCGGCGCGTAGCGAACCGGCCAGGGCATCGAGCCGATCGGCCCGGCGAGCGACCAGCACCACGTCGAGGCCCTCAGCGGCCAGGCGCCGGGCATAGGCCTCGCCGATCCCGCTCGACGCCCCTGTGACCAACGCTCGGGCTGGGTCGACGCTGGGCATCGAGCGACGCTACCCAGAGCCGGTAGTGAACGACCCGCCACCCTGGAGCACCCGATCGATAGTGGCCACCACCGCATCGGCCAACCGGGCAGCACCGGCTTCGGTGAGATGGACGCCATCGGCCCAGTGGAGGTCGGGATCGAACACCTCGCCGCCCAACGCAGCCCAGCCGTCGACGAGGACGACGCCCGGGACCTGGTCATAGAGGGCGTTGATCACCGGAGTGCGCGAGGCGAAGGGCTCGGCCGCGCTCTTGGGACCCTTGACCACCACGACCGTGGCCCCGGCCGACCCGAAGATGGCGACATCCCGGCGAACCGCGTCGTCCCACGCGGCGTAGAACTCGGGGCTGTCGGCCACCGGGTCGCCGAACTCGGGGCTGTTGTAGTTGCCGACGTTCTCGAGCACGACCACGTCGGGATCGACGTCGGCCACCAGCGAGGCGAACCACGAGCCGTCACGGAGATCGGCGTCGAGCAGCCCTTTGCCCCACACCGCCCACATCGAGACCTCGACGCCCCGATCGGCCAAGGCGTCCTGGGCCTCCATGGCGTACTGGTCACCGATCGAGTCGCCGACCAACAGCACCCGGGTGGGGCCAGGCCGCCGCTCGGGCCGGCTGCTCAGCACCGGGTCACCGCCCACCGGACGGTCGTCGACAACCACGACACCGACGAGGGCCACCAGGGCAATGGCGGCGACGAGGGTGGACCAACTCCGCCTGCCGCGCACCCATCCAGTATCGGCCCTCCAGCGTCCTTCCTGAACGCTGGATCACGTGTCGTTCGCCACAGTGGTGAGCATCAGGCCCTCAGCCCGCAGCCGAGTGGCCCAGGCCGCAGATCCGACGAACACCTCACCCCGCAAGCCCCGGCGCTCACCAGCCTCGACGTACTCGGCTATGTCATCGGTGTAGAGACAACTCCCCGGCGCAATCCCCCACCCCGCCAGCTCGGCGACGGCAGCATCGAACATCGCGTCCTCGGGCTTGCGGGCCCCCACCGCGTGGGAGAACACCAGGGCATCGAAGTGGTCGAGGGCCCGCAACCGGTCGAGTTGGGCCACGTGCAACCCACACGTGTTCGAGAACGCGACGGTTCGGACACCAACCGCGCGGGCCTGACCGAGCAGATCGAGCATGGCCGGATCGACCGTGAAGATGTCCCCCACCGCTCGGCCCAGGGCCTCGGGATCAACCTCGACGCCGAACAGGGCCTCGAAGCGGCCGTGAAGACCAGCATCGTCGAGGTCGCCCCGCTCCAGCTCGTCGAACATGACGGTGCTCAGACCGGTAACGACGCCGTCGCGGTCGACGCCAGCCAGCGCCGCCATGGCCCGCCACATGCGGTCGTGGTCGAACGCGGCGACCACGTTGCCCAGATCGACGAGGAGAGCTTCGATCATCCCCGCAGGTCTCGTACGACGATTCCCTCGTGGCCCCCAGGGACCCACCCCCGGTGCACCAGGAACCCGGCCCCTTCGGATTCGGGCGCCACCTTGGCTACCAGCACACCCACCCCACGGGCCGCAGCCGCCGACTGGAACGCAGCCAGGACATGCGACGCGACGCCCATCCCCTGGTGGCCGTCGGCGGTCGCCAGGCCGACCAGGCGACCACTCGATCCGCCCACCCACCCGTGGGCAACACCCACCACCTCGCCGTCACGGCGGGCGGTGACCGCCAACGGTTCTTGGTGGCCGTCGGCGGGCGCCGACACACCCTCCGGGACCAGCTGGGCGACTACCGGATCGAGTTGCGAGCTCACCGACAGCTCGAGCTCGATGCCGCCCCGGCCGACCACCGCGGGCTCCTCGAAGTTGGCGTCGGCCACCGGACGCCAGGCCGGCGGACCACCGTCCCAGTGCCGCTGCTCGAGCAGGTGAACCCGCTCGACCCGCACCTCGGCTCGGAAGTCGGCCAGGGCCACCAGCGCAGCCGCGATCCGCTCGGGCGAGAGGTGCTCGGCCAGGGTCACGTGGGGCTCGAAGGTCCACTGGGGCTTGCGGTACAGCGGTGCCTGCATGACTCGCTCCCGCAGGTCGCGGACGGCATCGATCTCGCCGCCCACCGCCAGGTAGAGCACCGGGTTCACCGGCAAGAACGTCGACGGTGGGCCCAGCGTGATGGTGAACGGCTTGGTGGCCGCCGCCGCCCGGCGAAGCACGGCCAGCGCATCGGGCAGCTCACGGTCATGGAAGTTGAGCGGCGGCACCAACGTGAGGTGCCCAGCGATGAGTTCGACTCGCTCACCGACGGCTCGGCGCAACCCGTCGACCTCGGCGGCCACCGGATCGGGCAGCAGAAGGGCGACCCCCACACGAATTCTTGTCACCGGGTCATCCTGCCCTCGTCATCCGGGGGCGGAACGGATCGCTCAGCCGCCGGCCAGGCGGAAGCGCAGTCGAGCCCGGGCCAGGCGGGCCTCGATCTCGGCGTCGTCGACGTCGAGCGCATGACGCTCGGCCTCCTCCAGCTCGCGGCGGGCCACTTCGAGGTCGATCTCGCGGACCAACTCGGCGCTGTCGGACAGCACCGTGACTCGATCGTCGGCCACCTCGACGAACCCGCCGTGCACGGCGACCGCTTCGTCGCCGTCGGCTGTGTCGAGGATGCGAACCACCTCGACCACCAACTGGCCGATGAACGCGGCATGACCGGGCTGAAAGGCCACTTCGCCCTCGGTGGTCCGGGCGATGACCATCTCGGCATCACCGGAGTACAAGATGCGCTCCGGAGAGACGACCTCGACATGAAGCGGCATCGGCGTGGGCCTAGCGGCTCTCGAGCTCGCGGGCCTTGGCCCGGGCCGACTCGGCGCCGCTCACGTTGAGGAACGCCTGCTCGGGCAGATCGTCGAGGTCGCCGTTGACCAGAGCCTCGAAGCTGTCGACCGTCTCGTCGACCGGCGTGTAGACGCCAGGCAGACCGGTGAAGACCTCGGCCACGAACATGGGCTGGGACAAGAACCGCTGGACCTTGCGGGCCCTCGACACGGTGACCTTGTCCTCCTCGGAGAGCTCGTCGAGACCGAGAATGGCGATGATGTCCTGGAGTTCCTTGTAGCGCTGGAGGATCTCCTGCACCCGGCGAGCCACGTCGTAGTGACGCTGGCCCACCACGTCGGGGGCGAGGATGGTCGACGTCGACGCCAGCGGGTCGACGGCCGGGTAGATACCCAGCGCGGCGATGTCGCGGGACAGCTCGGTGGTGCCGTCGAAGTGGGTGAAGGTCGTGAACGGCGCCGGGTCGGTGTAGTCGTCGGCCGGCACGTACACGGCCTGCAGAGAAGTGATCGACCGACCTCGGGTGGAGGTGATGCGCTCCTGGAGCTCGCCCATCTCGTCGGCCAGCGTGGGCTGGTAGCCCACCGCCGAAGGCATGCGGCCCAACAGGGTGGACACCTCCGAGCCAGCCTGGACGAACCGGAAGATGTTGTCGACGAAGAGCAGCACGTCTTGCTGCTGCACGTCTCGGAAGTACTCGGCCATGGTCAGCGCCGACAGGGCCACCCGCAGGCGCACGCCCGGCGGCTCGTCCATCTGGCCGTAGACCAGGGCGGCCTTTTCGAGCACGCCCGACTCGCCCATCTCGATGAGCAGGTCGGTGCCCTCCCGGGTGCGCTCGCCCACGCCGGCGAACACCGACACACCACCGTGGTTCTGAGCCACCCGGCGGATCATCTCGGTGATCAACACCGTCTTGCCCACGCCGGCGCCACCGAACAGGCCGATCTTGCCGCCCTGGAGGTAGGGGGTGAGCAGGTCGATGACCTTGATGCCGGTCTCGAACATGAGCTTCTTGGGCTCGAGGGTGTCGAACGCCGGCGGGTCGCGGTGGATCTCCCAGCGCTCCTTGACCTCCCCGATGCTCTCGACGTCGAGCGGCTCACCCAGCACGTTGAAGACGTGGCCCAGCACCACGTTGCCAACCGGCACGGTGATGCCGTGGCCCAGGTTGCGCACCGGGGCGCCCCGGGTGAGGCCGTCGGTGGGCTTGAGGCAGATGACCCGCACCCGGCTGTCGCCGATCTGCTGGGCCACCTCGCCGGTGACGACGATCTCTTCGCCATCGAGGGTGATGGTCATCTCGACCGCGTTGTTGATCTCAGGCAGGGAATCGGCCGGGAACTCGACGTCGACGACGGGTCCGGCGATGGCGACGACCCGCCCGAGCTTCAGCTCGGTGCTCGGGTCGATGTTGGGATCGCTGGCGATGGTCATGGCAACAGCTCCGTGTCGTGGGCGAGGGTTCGCGTCAGCGCTCGATGAACAGCTCTTGGCCGATCACGTGATCGGCCAGGTAGTCAGACTCGTCGGCACCGGACTGGCGCAGGGCCTCGGCACCGCCGACGATCTCCATGATCTCGGTGGTGATCGAGTCCTGACGGGCCCGGTTCATCTGGCGGGTGAGGCGGGTGATCAGTTCGTCGGCGTTGTCGGTGGCCGACTTCATGGCCCGCTGACGGGCGGCCAGCTCCGAGGCCGAGGCGTCGAGGAAGGCGGCGAACAGGCGGGACTCGGCATAGCGGGGCAAGAGCGAGGTGAGGATGGCCTCCGCATCGGGCTCGAACTCGTGCTGGGTCGCCGAACCCGCACCGGCCGACGCGGCCTCGATGATGGCCGGGTCGATGGGCATGAGCCGGCGGGTCACAACCCGCTGGGTGCCGGCGGAGAGGAACTGCGTGTAGGCCACGTCGACCACGTCGTACTCGCCGGACTCGAAGCGCTCACGGACGAAGGAGGCCACCGTGCGGGCGTCTTCGTAGCCGGGTTGCTCGGAGAACCCGGTGAAGCTGGCCTCGATGTTGAAGCCCCGGAAGCGGAAGTAGCTCTGGCCCTTGCGACCCACGCAGATCAGGGCGTAGGACTTGCCTTCGGCCTGGGCTGCCCGAACGGCCCGCTCGGCGGCCCGGATGACCGTGGAGTTGTAGGCGCCGGCCAGCCCGCGGTCGGCGGTGATGGCCACGATGGCCACCTTGGAGACCGACTCACGCTGGACCAGCAACGGCGAGCTGGCCGCCCCGCCTCGAGCCAGGCTGCCGATCACCTCGGTGATGCGCTCGGCGTAGGGACGGGCCGCGGCCACCCGGTGCTGGGCCTTGACGATGCGGCTGGCCGCGATCAGCTCCATGGCCCGGGTGATCTTCTTGGTCGACTGAACGCTGCGGATGCGGCGCCGCAGTACCCGTTCCTGGCCGCCGGCCATGCGCTCAGTCCTCGGTCGCGGCCGAGAGGGAGTCGGCCGACTCGGAGGCCACGAACTGCTCGGCGAAGGCGGCGATGCCGGCCCGGAACGCGTCCTCGTCGGAGATGGCCCCCGAGGAGACGATGGCCTCGAGGACGTCGGCGTGACGGCTGTGGAACCACTCGAGCAGCTCACGCTCGAAGCGACGCACGTCGACGACGGGCACCGCATCGAGGTAGCCCCGGGTGGCGCAATAGAGCGAGACGACCTGGTCCTCGACCCGCATGGGCGCGCCCTGGGGCTGCTTGAGCAGTTCGGTCAGGCGGTACCCCCGGTCGAGCTGAGCCTGGCTGACCTTGTCGAGCTCGGAACCGAAGGCGGCGAACGCTTCGAGCTCACGGAACTGGGCCAAGTCGGTCTTGAGCGTGCCCACGGCCGTCTTCATGGCCTTGATCTGGGCCGCCGAACCCACTCGGGACACCGAGATGCCCACGTCGATGGCTGGCCGGACACCGGCCTTGAACAAGTCGTCCTGCAGGTACACCTGGCCGTCGGTGATCGAGATCACGTTGGTCGGGATGTAGGCCGAGACGTCGCCGGCCTTGGTCTCGATGATCGGCAGGGCGGTGAGCGAACCAGCGCCGAGCGCATCGCTGAGCTTGGCCGCCCGCTCGAGCAGACGCGAGTGCAGGTAGAAGACGTCGCCCGGGTACGCCTCGCGACCCGGGGGGCGCCGCAGGAGCAGTGCGATCTGACGGTAGGCCTCGGCCTGCTTGGACAGGTCGTCGTAGACGATCAGGGCATGTTCGCCGTGCTCCATCCAGTGCTGGCCCATGGCCGAGCCGGAGTAGGGGGCGAGGTACTTGAACGGCGCCGAGTCGCCCGCCGGGGCCGAGACCACCACCGTGTACTCCATGGCGCCGGCCTCTTCGAGGGTGGCGACCGTCTGGGCGACAGTCGAGCCCTTCTGGCCCACCGCCACGTAGATGCACTTCACGCCCAACCCGCGCTGGTTGATGATCGTGTCGATGGCGACGGTGGTCTTGCCGGTCTTGCGGTCGCCGATGATCAGCTCCCGCTGGCCTCGCCCGATCGGGGTCATCGAGTCGATGGCCTTGATGCCGGTCTGCAGCGGCTCGTGCACCGGCTTGCGACCGGTGATACCGGGGGCCTGGATCTCCATCCGGCGCAGCTCGGCCCCGGCCAACGGGCCCTTCCCGTCGATCGGGGTACCCAGGGCGTCGACGACCCGGCCGAGAAGTGCGTCGCCCACCGCGACCTGGAGGATGTCGCCGGTGGCCCGAACCGACTGGCCCTCCTCGACGTGGCGGACGTCGCCCAGCACCACCGCGCCGATCGACTCCTCGTCGAGGTTAAGGGCCAGGCCCATGGTGCCGTCCTCGAACTCGAGCAGCTCGTTGACCGCCGCGCCCGGCAACCCGCTCACCCGGGCGATGCCGTCGCCCACCTCGATGATGCGACCCACGCGGGCCACCTCGGTGGCGGGCTCGTAGCCGTCCAGGTTGGCCCGCAGCGCATCGGCGATCCCCTGGGCGGTGAGAGTCAGCTCAGCCATGTCGGTACCTCATCTGTGCGGCGTTCACGGGTGCAGTTCACGGGTGCTGGGACCGGAGGCGCTCGAGGCGCGAGCGCACGGTCCCGTCGATGACGGTGTCGCCCACCTCGGCCACCAGCCCGCCGAGCACGGTGGGATCGACCACGACCTTGATCTCGACGGACTTGCCGGTGGCTCGGCTCAGGGCCTCGGCCAGGCGAACCTTCTGGTCGTCGTCGAGAGGCACCGCCGAGCGCACCTCGGCCACGACGTGCTGGCGCTCGGCCGCGGCCATGGCCACGACCTTGTCGGCGATGGCGGGCAGCTCCCGAGCCCGACCGGCGCCGACGATGAGGCTGACCAAGTGCAACGTCGCCGTCGACGCCTGGTGGCCCAACAGGTCGGAGATGACACCGAGGCGCCGAGTGACGGGGATGGCGGGGTCGGTGAGCATTTCGCGCAACGCGTCGTTGGCCTCGAGGGAACGGGCGAAGCGGAACAGCTCGTCTTCGACTTCGTCGAGCTCGTCCTCGGCCTTGGCCACCTCGAACACGGCCGAGGCGTAGGCGTCGATGCGGTGCTGGTCGGCCATGGCTACTGGCTGGCTCCGCTGGCACCCACGGTGTTGATGTAGTCCTCGATCAGCCGGGCATTGGCCTCACGGTCGAGGCTGGCGCCCACGACCTTCTCGGCCAGGTCGATGGCCAGGGTCGACACCGACGCCTGCAGCTCGGCCATGACCCGGTCACGCTCAGCGGCCACCTGTTCGGTGTTGCGCTGGCGCAGCTCGTCGGCCTCGGCCTCGGCCTTGGCGATGAGGTCCCGGCGTAGTGTCTCGGCGGTCTGACGGGCCTCCTCGATGATCCGGTTGGACTCGGCCCGGGCGTCGGCCAGCTGAGCCCGGTACTGCTCGAGCACCTGGTCGGCCTCGGCCTTGGAGCGCTCGGCACCGTCGATGTCGCCAGCGATCTTCGCCGTCCGCTCGTCCATGGCCTTCTTGGCCATTGGGTAGCCCTTCCAGGCCAAGAACGCGAAGACGATGGCGAAGGTGATGCCGCCCCAGATGATCTCGTTGGTCTCGGGCAGCAGCGGGTTCGGCGCAGCCTGGCAGTCGTCGATGGTGCCTCCCGCCTCGAGGAGCTCGATGCACTCCTCGGAGGCGTGGCTCACCTCGCCCTCGGCGGCCCACGCACTGCCGACGGGACCGAAGACGGCCACGCCGACCACGAAGGCAGCGACGAGAAGACGGATGTGTCGCATGGTCATCGACCTATGCGCCGGCGAGGAAGAAGACCACGAACCCGATCAGGGCGAGGGCCTCGACGAAGGCGATGCCGAGGAACATCGTGGTCCGGACCGTGCCGGCGGACTCGGGCTGGCGGGCCATGGCCTGGACCGACTGACCGACCAGGTAGCCGATGCCGATGCCGGGGCCGATGGCGCCCAGGCCATAGGTGAGGGCGGCGAGGCCCTTGTTGGTGATCTCTGCCAGGAGCATGGGAGCGATGCCCTTTCTCTGCTTGCGGGTGTGGATGAAGAGCCGGTTGAGCGGTGAATCAGTGCTCGGGGTGCAGAGCACCACCGATGTAGACGCCAGCGAGGAGAGTGAACACGTAGGCCTGCAGGAAGCAGACCAGCACCTCGAAGGCAGTGAAGAAGACCAAGGCGATGAATGGGAGGGGCAGGAAGATCACGTACCACTTGGCCACGATGAGGGCCGAGGTGAGCACGGCGAAGGTCACCAGCAGGATGTGGCCGGCCAGCATGTTGGCGAAGAGTCGGACCATCAACGAGAAGGGTCGGACCAAGAAGACCGAGATGAACTCGATCGGCGTCACCAGCACGTACAGGAAGATCGGCACCCCGGGTGGGAACAGAACACTCTTCAGATAGCCGACCGGCCCATTGGCCACGACGCCCGAGCCGATGAAGACCACCCACGTGAGCCCGGCCAGGAACATCGGCAGCGCGACTCGCGCCGACGCCGGCATCTGGATCACCGGGATGATCCCGAAGATGTTGGTGAAGAAGATGAAGAAGAACAGCGACAGCAGGAACGGCATGTACCGCTCGCCGCCGTGGCCGATCGTTTCGCGGACGATCCCTCGGATGAACTCGACCGAGATCTCGGCCACGTTCTGCATCCCCCGAGGCACCAAGTCCTTGCCCCGTCCGAGGATGAAGACCAGAAGGGTGAGCACCACGGCGAAGAAGTAGACGAGGATGACCTTGTTGATGCCGTACGTGTCGTCGCCCGCGAACTCGGGCCAGTTGACGATGTGCGACAGCGGGGGGAACTCAAGGGCGAGCATCGAGCGCTTACTCCTGTCCGAGCACGGGCTTGAGACCGGGGAAGGCCAGGGTGGCCGACACGTGGCGAACCTCCCAGCCGAGGAGGCCGAGGTGGCCACCGATGAGAGTGAGTCCGAGAGGAACCGGGGCGATCCAGCTGGCGTCGACGACAGCCAACACCGCGACGCACACCATCGTGACCCGAACGCCGAAGCCGCCCAATGTGGCCAGCGGAATGAACTCGAGGCCGTGATCGGCAGCCCAGGTGAGCAGCGCAGCGGCCAGCAGGAGGTTGGCCACCACGACGAAGAGCCCGTAGCCAACCGATAACGCTCCGTCGGCCCCCCATCCGAGTGCGCCCAGAGCAACGGCGCCAGGGGCGACGAGCAGGGCCCGGCGGGCGACGTCGTGGGCGATCTCCCGTTCCGGGGCGATCACGGGGCCCTCCCCCCCGGTCCGGCCGGCGCCAGCCGACCTCTGCGAGCCGCCTGACGGGCCTCTTCCACCCGCATCTCGGCGTCGTAGCGGAGCCACACCACATAGAGCGTGCCGGTCACTGAGAAGAGGAAGGCCACGATGGTGAAAAGTGCTCCGGTGTCGAGCCGACGGTCGAGGAGGTAGCCGAGGAAGGCGAAGACCGCCGGGGTCGCCACGAGCTCGAAGGCGCGGCTCATGCCGTCTCCGAATCCCTTGGTGATCTCGCGTCGGTCGCGCAGGTCCAGTGCCACTGTTCCTGTGGGGTCACGCCAGCCGTCACGGGCCAGCTCGTGAAAGTGTTCCCAATCTAAAGCCATCTCGCGAGGGCCGCAAATTCGGGGTCGACGGGCCCACCGGAGGTGGTGACCATCGGCCCGTTGCCCCATTGCGGAGGGTGTGGTACCAGTGACGGAGCGCGCGACCATCGCTGGCAACGCGCTCGAAGCCGAAAGGTGTCATCCATGCAGGTCTCCCATGAGCGCCCGAACCTCTGAGGTCCGCCCCGTCGTGGGTGAGGACGACATCGCCAGGTTCTGGCGAGAGGGCTTCTTGACGGTGAGAGACGTCCTCGAGCCCGAGGACCTGGCCGAGGTCAAGGCCCGTATCGACGTTCTCCTCGACAAGCTCGACGAACTCCCCGTCGGCCTGGCCAAGGACCTTGGCCCCTACGACGAGAACGCCACGTCGACCCGCACGCTCGAGGTGGCCCGGACCGTCGAACTCGATCCGGGCCTGGCCCGCACCCGGGCATTCCGCGTCTGCCGCCAGGTGTCGACCGAGCTACTCGGGCGCCCGGCCCACTACGGCTTCGACCACGCCATCTACAAGCCCCCGTTCAACCAGACGGCCACCAACTGGCACCAAGATCTGGCTTACATGCCCGACGAGGCCGTCGCACCTCGGCACGTCCACATCTGGTTGCCGTTGCAAACGGCCACGGTCGAGAACGGCTGCATGCAGTTCGTCCCCCTTTCGGGCAACACGCTGCTCCCACACCACCCCCTCAACGGGGACGCACGCTCGACGGTGCTCGAGACCGAGTCCTTCGACCGCGACCAGATCGTCCCCTGCCCAGTGGAGGCCGGCGGCTTGACGCTCCACACCCCGGGAACCCTTCACTACACTGGCCCGAACGACACCGCAGATTGGCGCCGGGCATGGATTTTGCAGTTCCGACCGGGACCCAAGGCCGCCATCAAGGCGTGGGGTTCGGTGACGCCGGTCCTGCAACCGCTGATCAGGCGTCTCGAACATCGCACCAGCGCGGCGTCGTCCGCGCCTCGCCCGAACCTCGAGGACTGAGCGAGCGCTCCGGTCGATACCCTCCACACAACCACTATGAGTGGTTGTGTGGAGCAAGACGACAGCGGAGGGTAGTGGGCGGGTGATCGAGAGCGGACGAGTCGATACCAGCCGCGTGCCGTTTCGCGAACCAGCAATCGCTGTCGCGGTGCTCGGCACCAGCGCGGCATTCGTCCTCTACGGGGTGCGACATCCCGCCACCGCGGTGCTGCTGGGCCTGGCCATGGTGGTCTTCGTCTGCGCGCTGATGGCGCCCCGGGCCCTGGTCCAGGTCGGCCTGCTCTCGCTCATCGCCGCGCCCGAGTGGTATCCACACTTCGCTGGCAGCGAGTCGACGTTGTTGCGCGGCCACCAGCTGCTGATCCTCGCCGCGTTCACACCGATGCTCCTCAGCCGGGGCATCAAGGGCGCCAAGGTGCCGTACCCGGTCATGGCCTACTCGGCCATCTTCATCGTGGGGCTGGCGTTTTCGTCATCGGTCGGCGGATTGACCCGCTCGGCCAGCCTCTTCCTCGTGATCGAGAGCTGCTTCGTGTGGACCGTGGCCCAAATGGACTGGCGCCGAGAGGACGTCAGGCCGATCCTGGTCACGATCGCCCTGGCCCCACTGATGAGCGTGATCGCCGGCTGGATCGTGATGCAGATCGACTGGTCCACGGTCACCAGCCTCGAGTACACCGGCGCCCGCCGACTCCAGGGCGCCACGATCCCGGCCTACCTGGGCGCGCTCGCCACCATGGGCACCGCCGCGTCGACGCTCTTGATCGCCGTCGGACCGCGACGCGTCGGCTGGGCACTCGCCGCTCTCAACTTCACCATCGTCTCGTTGACCATCACCCGAGGCGGAGTGATCGCTTCGATCATCATCCTGCTGCCCACCATTGCACGAACAGTGAGCCGGAGTCGTCGCACCACCAGCCCGCAACTCGACCTGCTCCGGTCCGCGTGGTTCGTCGTCGTCCTCGTCGGGGCACTGTTCCTCTTCAGCTCCTTGGTCGAATCGCGCAACGAGCGATCCGACGGCAATGCCACCTCAGGGCGGTCCGACGCCTGGTCCTACTTCTGGGACGAAGCTCAAGTGAACCCAATCTTCGGACGAGGACTGAACTCGGTGGTCGTGCTCGGCTCGGCTGCCCAGGGTCTCGACGGCGACTTCCGTCAGGCCCACAACGAATACCTGCAGATCTTCGTGGAAGGAGGCATCGTCGGCGTGGTCCTGATCATCGGCTCGATCGTCGCTCTCATCGCTCAGCGATTCCGTTCGACCGCGCCCTCACTGCGGGTCGACCTGGGGTTCCTGCTGGCCGCGACGGCCATCTACTCGTTCACCGACAACACCTTGTCGCTGATCTACCTCCTCCCCTTCGTCTGCATCGTCGGCCTCTACGTCGCGGCGCGCCCGTGGGCTGACACCACCTCGCTGGCGCCGACCCGGGCCATCGGAGCACCGTCGTGACCGAGGCCGACGCCATCACCGTGGTCATCCCGACCCGCAACCGGGCCGAACTGCTGCGCTGGACGCTGGGGTCGATCCTGGCCCAGCGCGACGTCGACCTGCGCGAGGTCGTCGTCGTCGACCACACCTGCACCGACGGCACACCGGCCATGCTCGCCGCACTCGACGACCCCCGGCTCCGAGTCGTCCGCCGGGACGTGCTGCGCGACGTGTCAACTGCCCGCAACACCGGACTCGAGTCGGTCACCACGCCGTGGGTGGCGTTCTGCGACGACGACGACCTGTGGGCCCCCGACAAGCTTCGGGCCCAACTCGACGCGTTGGCGACCCACCCCGGGGCCCGCTGGTCCTGCGTCGGGGCCATCCACATCGACGAGGCCCAACACATCCTGGCCTGCCCCCGCCCGCCCAAGTCCGGCGACGTGAGCAACGCCATCCTCACCGGAAACGTCATCCCCGGTGGTGGTTCGGGGGTTGTCGTGGACACCGAGTTGATCCGAAGCCTCGGCGGCTTCGAGGCCGACGTGACCGCATCGGATTGGGAGATGTGGATCCGTCTGGCCATGGAGAGCCCGATCGCCACGGTGGACGCACCGCTGCTCGCCTATCGGGTGTGGAGCCAGACGATGTCCAACGCTGGCCACGAACTCGAGGACTCCCTCGATCAGATCGTCGACCGTTGGAAGGACGAAGCCGACCGGCGCGGTGTCGAAGTCGACCGACGGGAGCTGGGCCATTACCTGGCCAACCGGCGGTTCCTCTCGGGTCGGCGAGCGGACGCAGTCATCCATTACCTGCGTGCCGCCCGGGCGACCGGTGACCTGGGCGAGGCCAAGGCGGCAGCCCGAATCGCTCTCTACCCCTCGAGTTACCGGGCCATGCTCGTCGAGCCCGACCCGAACGACGACTGGGTCCAGGAAGGCATGCGCTGGCTGGCCGAGGTCCGCCCGGCCGTCGTCACCGCCGCGATACCCGATCCGGTGTCGGTCGTCATCCCGACCCACAACCGGGTGAAGTTGCTGGCCCGCACTCTGGCATCGGTTCTGGGTCAGCGCGACGTCGAACTCGCCGAGGTGGTGGTCGTCGACGAGGCCTCGAGCGACGCCACCGCGACGTTCCTGGCCAGCCTCGACGACCCTCGTCTGCGGATCATCCACCACGAGAAGCCAGTGGGCCACTCCCTGGCCCGCAATGCCGGGCTCGAGCTGGTCAGTGCGCCCTGGGTGGCGTTCTGCGACGACGACGATGTGTGGGCCCCGAACAAGCTGGCCGCCCAGCTCGACGCGTTGGCGGCCCATCCCGGAACCCGCTGGTCCTGCGTTGGAGCGATCCACGTCGACGAACACGACCGGGTCCTGGCCAGTGCGCACCCACCCGCCAGCGGCGAGGTGAGCGACGCGTTGGCTGAAGCCAACGTCGTGCCGGGCGGCGGTTCGGGCGTCTTGGTGGCGACCGAGCTCATCCGAACGGCCGGGGGCTTCGACCGGGGAACCGCGCCCTCCGACGATTGGGACCTCTGGAGCACCTTGGCCGCCGAATCGCCCGTCGCCACCGTCGACTTGCCCCTGCTCGCCTACCGCGTGGCGTCGACCTCGATGTCCCACGACACCGAGCGAATGCACCGCTCGCTGGCGGCGGTCAGCGCCAAGCACCCAGCCCCCGACCCGGACACGGCCCGGCGTCGTCAGGCCGCCTTCGCTCGCTACCTGGCCCAGGTGGCCATCGGCGACGGCGAGCGGGTCGACGCGGCCCGGTGGATCACCCGGGCTGCGTGGTTCGGGCGTCGCCCCCGAGGCTTGCTACAGGCCGCAGTCGTGCTGGTCGCGCCGGACGTCGAGCGCCGACGGTGGGACGCCGCCCAGCGACGATCGATCAGCCCGATGTGGACCCAGATGGGCGAGGAGTGGTTGAGCGAGCTCGTGCCGCTCGGCGCCACCCCAGCGTCCTCGGGCCCGGTCAGCGTCGTGGTGCCCACCCGCAACCGGGTCGAGCTTCTCCGCCGAACGCTGATCTCGGTGTTGGGTCAACGTGACGTCGAGGTGGCCGAGATCATCGTCATCGACGAGGGGTCCACCGACGCCACCCCCTCGTTCCTCGCCGGCCTCGACGACCCCCGACTCCACGTCGTGCGCCACGACACCCCACTGGGACTGCCCAGCGCCCGCAACGCCGGACTGGCGTTGGCCACCTCGCCGTGGATCGCGTTCTGCGACGACGACGATCTGTGGGCCCCAGACAAGCTTCGGGCCCAGTTCGACGCCTTGGCCGCCCACCCGGGCGCCCGGTGGTCCTGCGTGGCGGCCATCCACGTCGACGAGGCCGACAACGCCATCGCCGTGCACCGTCCCCCACCCAGCGGCGACATTGCCGATGAGATCCTGGCCCTCAACCCCGTCCCCGGGGGCGGCTCGGGGGTACTCGTGGCCACCGACCTCATCCGCCAGGCCGGATCCTTCGACACCGACCTGCGCTCGGCCGAGGACTGGGACGCATGGATCCGAGTGGGCCAGATCGCCCCGATCGCCACCGTCGACCGGCCCCTGCTCGCCTACCGAGTCGCAGCCACCTCGATGTCCCACAACACCAAGCGCCACGAAGTCGAGCAGAGCCGGGTCATCGACCGCTTCGAGTCGATGCGCCAGGAGCGGGGCATCGAGTTCGACACCGTCACCCGGGCCCGGTTCCTCGCCCGTCAGAACCAACGGGTGGGCGAACGGGCCCTGGCCGGGCGTCACTTCCTCCACGCCTTCAAGCGCTCACACGAGGCCCGAGACCTGGTGCGAGCAGGCATCGCCATCGCGTCCCCCCGTCTGGCCACCAAGGTCGGGGGGCTCGCGGCCCGGCGCAACATTCCACCGCGATGGATCGAGGAGACCGACCGCTGGGTCGCCGCCATCGATGCCACCGACCTGAAAGACCTGACCCCGAAGGTGCGCACCCCATGACCTCGACCCTGCGCCAGCTGGCCGAGCTGCTCGACCCCCGCCAGAAGCGGCGGTTCGTCGGCTTGGCCATCTTCGGTGGCTGCAACGCGGTGTTGGAGGCGTTCGGGGCCGGGCTGCTCTACCTCCTCATCGGGACCCTCGTCGAGTCGGGCGAGTCGGTGTCGAGCGGCTCGGTCGAACGCATCCGAAACGGACTGCCCGAGATGTCCACGACTTCGTTCGTCTACGTCATGGCCGGCCTGACCGGAGTGTTCTTCCTGGTCAAGAACACCAGCTCGATGGTGGAGATCTGGAAGCGCAACAGCTGGGCCAACCGGGAGGCCGCCAACATGGCCTCCCGCCTGTTCACCCAGTACCTCCACATGCCGATGGCGTTCCATCACCAGACCCAGTCCTCCGAGCTGACCCGCACCGCTCTCGGCGCCACCGACCTCACCTATCGAGTGACGCTCACCGCCCTGGCCAGCCTGATCTCCGAGACCATGGCCACCTGCGCGTTGTTGGCGATCCTGCTGCTGGCCGCACCCGAACTCACGCCGTTCGTGCTCGTCGGCTTGGGGGCGACCGTGTTCGTCCTCTACCGCTCGGTCCGACGTCACCTCGACCAATGGGGCGAGGAGGGCCAGGTATTGGTGGCCGACGCCTACCGGTACATGACCGAGGGGCTGGGCGGCATCCGGGAGACGAAGCTTCTCGGGGCCGAGTCGTTCTTCGTATCCCGGTTCTCCCGAGCCAAGGGCCGCAATGCTCAGCTGGCCGCCCAATCCACCACGCTCTCCCAGGCCTCTCGGCTCGTGCTCGAGACCCTCTTCGTCGGAGCCATGATCGCCATGGTGATCGTGCTCACGGTCTCCGACGCTCCCGCCAGTCAGGCCACATCGACCCTGGCCATCTTCGCCTACGCCGGCTTCCGGCTGATGCCGTCGGCCAACCGGGTGCTCCAGGCCATGGCCGACCTCCAAAGTGGCCGGGCCGCGATCAGCCTGATCGGTGACGATGTCCGGGCGGCCGCGGCCCAAGGTGCTGCCAGCAGTGTGTCGACGGCGGCCGTCGAGCCGCTCCCCTTCGAGCGGGCCATCGTGGCCGACCACGTCACCTACGCCTTCCACGAGGGGGCGACCCCGGCGTTGAGCGACGTGTCCTTCACCGTCGCCAAGGGCGCCACCGTGGGCATCGTGGGTCGCTCCGGGGCGGGCAAGAGCACCCTGGTCGACATCCTCAGCGGGCTGCTCTCGCCCGACTCGGGACGGGTCGAGGTCGACGGGTTCGACGTGCATGACGACCTGGGTCGCTGGTCTCGCCAGATCGGCTACGTGTCCCAGACCGCCTTCCTGCGCGATGCCACGCTGCGCGAGAACATCGCCTTCGCCATCGAGCCGAGCGAAATCGACGACGAGGCCGTCGAGGAAGCCCTCAACCTCGCCCAACTCGGACCGTTCGTCGACAGCCTGCCCCTCGGGATCGAGACCGAGGTGGGCGAGAGCGGCGTTCGCCTCTCGGGCGGTCAACGCCAGCGGGTGGCCATCGCCCGAGCCCTGTACCGCCGTCCGGCGGTCTTGATCTTCGACGAGGCCACCTCCGCCCTCGACACCCGGACCGAAGCCGAGCTCAGCCGGGCCATCGAGTCCCTGGCCGGACAGCGAACGCTGATCATCGTGGCCCACCGCCTCAGCACGGTGCGTCGGTGTGACCAGATCTTCTGCTTCGAGAACGGCCACCTGGTGGGTGGCGGCACCTTCGACGAACTGTCCTCGGAGGACGGGCTGTTCCGCCACCTCCTCACCGGCGACGCCGTCCAGGCCAGCTGATGAGGCCGCACACCGAGGCTGAACCTCCCGCGGCCAGCCTGCAGGCGCCGGTCACCGTCGCCGGGGTCGCCATTCACCCCTTGAACCTCCACCAGGCAGTGGAGCACATCGCCTCGATGGCGGGCTCGGGCCAGGGTGGCCTCATCGTCACGCCCAACGTCGACCACGTGCTGCTGGTCCGCTCGAACGATCGGTTCCGTCAGGCGTACGAGCGGGCCGAACTCAGACTCTGCGACGGCGGACCCTTGATGGTGCTGGCCAGACTCTGTGGCCGGCACATACCCGAGCGGGTCACCGGCGCCGACCTCATGGTGCCGGTCAGCGGCCGGTGCGCCGAGCTCGGACTCAAGGTCATGGTCGTGGGCGGCGCGCCGGCCACCCTCGAGGCCTGCCTGGCCAACCTTCGGGGTCGCTTCCCCACCCTCGCCATCGAGGGGATCAGCCCGACGATCGGCTTCGAGGGCACCCCGGCCGATCTCGAGTTGCAGCAGGCGATCGAGCGCTCTGCGCCGAACATGGTCTTCGTCTGCATCGGCACGCCCCGCGGGGAGATCTGGGCCGCCGACCAGCTCCGGCGCTGGCCTGCGGCCTACATCTCCGCTGGCGCTGCCGTCGATTTCGTAGCCGGGACCAAGTCGAGGGCTCCGGCCTGGATGCAACGACTGTCCCTCGAATGGCTCTACCGGCTCTGGCGCGAACCCCGACGGCTGGCCTACCGCTACCTGGTTCGCGATCCGCAGTTCCTGCCGCTGGCCGTCCGCGAGGTGTTCCGCGCCCGACGAGACCGCCGCCGGGTCCGATGACCGACCTCGGCCCCCTCGTCTCGGTCGTTATTCCCTGCTACGGCCAGGCCCACCACCTGGCTGGTGCGGTGGCCAGCGCCTTGGCTCAGACCCACCGGCCGATCGAGGTGATCGTGGTCGACGACGGTTCGCCCGATGACGTCGCCGGCGCCCTCGTGTCCTTCGGGACCTCGGTTTCCCTGGTGCGTCAAGCCAACCAAGGGGTGTCGGCGGCCCGCAACGCGGGCGTCGGGGCCAGCTCGGGCCAGTATGTGGTGTTCCTCGACGCGGATGACGAGCTGAGCGACGACGCGGTCGCTCGTCGGTTGGCCATCATGACGGCTCGGCCCGAGGTCGGCCTGGTGGTCGGACACCACCGGGAGATGGATGTCGAGGGTCACCTTCTGGCCCGCGTCCCCGAGCACCGATCACTCCCGCCCGACCCGTTCTACGCCATGGTGGCCCGGAGCTTTCCGCCGGTGGGGTGGATGGTGCGGCGAGACGTGTTCGACGCGTGCGGGGGCTTCGACGTCGAGCTGGCCAACTGCGAGGACTGGGATCTCTCGATCCGCATCGCCGCCGACCACGACGTGGGCTACGACGGGCTGAGCTCGCAGCGCTACCGGGTCGACCCGACTTCGGCCAGCGCCAACCTCGGAGCCCACTTCCGGGCGTCGCGCCGGATGCTGACCAAGAACCGGCCCCTCGCCACCAACCGGCGCCGCTATGCCGCCGCTCGTTGGCTGGCCGGCTTCTACCAGGCGAGGTTCCTCCTCGGGCGCATCCGGATGCTCCCGACCTGGACCGAACGGAGCCGAGCTGCGTACCATTCAACACTCGTTGCGCCCACGTTCGCGCTCTACGCGTTGGTCGTGGTCGCAACTGCGCCGATCTGGGGTCGGAGGGTGGGGATGAACAGGGCTCGGGCCAACCAGTACGAACCACCCCGATTCGACGCGACGGAGTCGGCGAGCCGATGACGGACACCTCGCGTCCTGCCGCCGGCGACGCCGTGTCGGTCGTCATCCCGACCCACGATCGCTTGGACCTCTTGCGGGCCACGCTCGGCGCCGTGTTCGCCCAACACGACGTCGAGTTGCGCCGGGTGATCGTGGTCGACGACGCATCGTCGGACGACACCCCCGCCTTCCTCGACGCCGTCGCCGACCCGAGACTGTCGGTGGTCCGCCACGACGTCGCCCTGGGTGCTCCCTCGGCCCGCAACGCCGGACTGGCGTTGGTCGACACCCCCTGGGTGGGGTTCTGCGACAACGACGACCTGTGGGCCCCCGACGCCCTCCGTTCGATGCTCGACGCCCTGGCCACCCAACCCGACGCCCGCTGGGCCTGC
>JANNOZ010000022.1:0-4412 GCA_031399525.1 Actinomycetes bacterium
GACGACAGGCGCTGCTGGAACCGGTAGCTCGACAGCCACACCACCTCGTAGGGCCGGTCACCGGTGATCCGGGAGATGCGCTGGTCGAGGGCCCCCGAGCGGCGCTCGGCCTCCAGGTCGTGGTCACCGGGCACCTGCCAGTCGATGCGCCAGACGCCGTCGGGCTGGGGGTGCACCAGCACCTGGCGGCCGGGGTTCCACTCGGGGTCGAAGAAGAAACGCCGCTCGAGCTCGAAGGGAAGGTCGCAGCGGATGTCGGCGATGAGGAAGCGGTCGTCGTAGGACGATCCCTCGAAGGTCCAGCCCGCGTGCGAGCGCACCGCCGAGCGCACGCCGTCACAGCCGATCAGCCAGGAGGCCTCGATCCGGTCGAGCCGGCCGTCGCTCGAACGCACGTCCACCCCTACCCCGTCGCCCCGGGCGTCGAGACCCTCCAGGGTCGAGGCGACCCGGAGGTCGACGAGCGCTTCGCCGCCCACGGCGGCCTCGAGCAGCGCCTCGGTCTCGGATTGGGCGATGTTTATGAAGGCGGGATACGGGCTCGGGCCCTGCTCGGGCAGGGTGAAGCGCGAGATCTCGACGTCACGGAAGTAGGTCCGGCCGGTCCGCCAGGTGACACCCCGGTCCGCCATGGCGTCGGCCACCCCGACCCGGGCCAGTACGTCGAGCACGTCGCGCTGGATGCAGATCGCCTTCGACCCGACGGCGGCGCGCACCGGCTCGGTCTCGACCAGCACCGACCGCACTCCCCATCGGGCCAGCAGCAGCGCCGTCGTCATCCCGACCGGACCGGCCCCGACGACGACGACCGGGCGGCCGTCGGCATCGGTGACGGGCGCGGCCACCTCGTTCAGCTCTGGAGCTGCGCCCAGACGGCCCGGTCGCGCTCGGCGGTCCAGATGGTGGGCCGCTCGATCCCCGACAGCTCGTCCCACAGGCGGGCGATGTCGAAGGGCAGACAGTGCTCGAAGATCGGCCAACGACCGAAGGTCGGCTCCAGGGCGGCGTGCGCCTGCTCGAAGGCCTCCTTCAACTCGCCACCTCGGCCCTGGACCTCGGTCACACAGTCGGTCATCACCTGGAGGAACCCACGGGTCTGGGCGATGGCTGCGTCCACCTGGGGACCACGAACCACCGTGCCCCGACCCCCGACGAGGGTGCGGGCACCGAGCGCGGCGACCCGGTCGAGGGTGGTGGTCATCCACTCGCGATGGAAGGCGTCGCCGGTGTAGAGGGCGGCCTCGGCCTCGACCAGGTCCCCGGCGAAGAGGATGCCCTGGGCCGGCAACCAGGCCACGATGTCGCCCTCGGTGTGGCCCCGACCGCAGTGGCGCAGCTCGAGATCGCCCCGCTCACCCCCGAGGGGGATGGTGAGGCGATCCGAAAAGGTCAGCGTGGGCCAGGTCAGACCGGGGATCGTCTCCTCGCCGGCGAACAACCGGGGCATGCGACCGCGCTCGGAGGCCCAGTCCTGAAGGCCCCGCTCGGCGATCAGGGATCGGGTGTTCTCGTGGGCGACGATCACCTCGGCATCGAACGCCGACGCGCCCAGCACCCGCACCGCGTGGTAGTGGGAGAGCACGAGGTAGCGCACGGGCTTGTCGGTGTGCTGGCGGAGCTGGTCGAGCCATTGGCGAGCCATGAACGGCGTGGCCCGGGCCTCGAAGCACACGAGGAAGTCCTCGCCCTCGATGGCGCCGATGTTGGGATCGCCCTCGGCGGTGAGGGCGTACACCCCATCCCCCAGGACCTCGAAGGTCTCGGTCTTGTCGGCCAGGTCGGCCTCCGAAGCGAAGGGCTTGGTCGTCATGTCGGTGACCCTTCTGGCGTCGAGGTCGAGAAGTGCGGGACCACCTCGTCGATCAGCAGCTGCAGCGACCGCTTGATGGTCTCGCTGCGAGTCTTGTCGTTGAACCCCCAGTCGATCTCGTAGACCGCCTCCTGGGCGCCGGACTCCTCCTCGAGCTGGCGGAGCCGGGCGACCACGGTCTCGGGGCTGCCGTGGATCACGGTGGCGATGCCCTCGGGAGAGTCGTCGTCGACTCGCGGCGGCAGCGGCGGCCGATTCGGGTCGGGGGGCCAGGGCTGGGGGTAGCCGAAGCCGTGGTAGCTGTGCCGCCGGGCCGCGGCTCGGGACGCGTTGGCGACCCGTACCTCCTCGTAGGCCTGGGCGTCGGTCTCGGCCACATGGATCGCCCCGCCGATGGCGCTCCAGCGCAGGCAGTCCGCCACCACCTCGTCGGGGTGGCCGGCTTCGGCCAACGCGGCGCGGTAGGTGGCCATGGCCGGGGGGAAGGTGAACACAGCCCAGCCCCGGCGGGCGGCTTCCAGCAGGCGGTCTGGCTTGAAGGTGGCCAGCTTGAGGATGGGACGGCGCCGCCGGTAGGGCGCCGGCATGATCCGCTGGTGCAGGACCCCCTTGTAGGCCCCGGTGTCGAACTCGACCGGCGGGTCGTCGGGTGCCTTGGCCCAGAGCTGTTCGACGGCGTCGATGTTCCGGTCGAACTGCGGACCCATCTCCTGGGCTTCGAAGCCGAACCCGTAGGCCTCGGCGTGGATGCCCCCGCTGCCCAGACCCATGACGAAGCGGCCCCGGGTGAGCACGTCGAGCAGGTTGGCCTGCTCGGCCAGCCGGGCCGGGTGGTGCAGGCCCACCACCGCCACCGACAGCCCCAGATGAGCCTGGCGGAACTGCGGCGCCAGGTACGAGGCCAGCATAAAGTTGCTGGAGTACGGGGCGTAGCTGGTGAAGTGGTGCTCGGGTAGGTAGACGCACGCGAAGCCACCCTCGTCGGCCATGAGCGACCGCTCGACGATGGCGTCGATGACCTCGACGTCGTGGTCGGGTCCCAACGAGTGGGCCACCGAGAAGGTGCTGAGTCTCATGGGGGAGTGCTCCGTGGTCGCGGGTCGGATCGATCAGAGGCAGCCGAGATCGGCCAGCCGGTCGCCGAGCTCGTCCAACAGTGCGGGCACGGCCTCGAGGTCGTGGGTGAAGTAGTGGAGGCCGACCTGGAGGGTGGTGGCGCCGAAGCCGAGGATGTCGGGCACCGCGGTCAGGCTCCCGCCCAGGTCGGCGATGAGATTGGGCGCCACCGGGTTGCCGTCCTTGTCCTTGGACCGCACGTCGCCCAGGACGCCGAGGCTCTCGGGATCGCGTCCGGCGGCCTCGTAGGCCCGGCGCATCTGGTCGACTCCGTCGCGGATGACATCGTGGCTGTCCTGACCGGTCCAGGGGAGGTAGCCGTCGCCGAGCTCGGTCACCCGCCGGACCGTACGCGGCGACACCCGACCCCCGAACCACACCGGAGGGCCTCCGGCCCGGGCCGGGAGGGGCAGCACGTGGATGTCGGTGAAGGACACGGTCTCGGACTCGAAGGACGCCGGGGCCTCGCGCCACAGGGCCCGACAGGCGGCGATGGTGTCGTCGAGCACCCGGCCCCGGTGGTCGTAGTCGACCCCGGCGGCCTCGTACTCGGCCCGCTGCCAGCTGGTGGCGACGCCGAGAGTCAACTTGCCCCGGCTGATTTGGTCGAGGAACGACGCCTGCTTGGCCAGGACCACCGCCGGTCGCAACGGCGCGATGAGGATCGAGGTCATGAGCTCGAGCCGGGGCGCGGCGCCGGCCACGGCGGCCAGCCCGACGATCGGCTCGGTCCAGGGCGAGTCGAACTCTCCCGGGTAGCGCGGCATCCGGTCCATCGGGAAGTTCTCCGCGTCGATGCCCATGGCCACGTGCTCGCCTGCGCTCATGCCGTCGACGAAGCTCGCTTCGTCGACCATGCGGGCCAGCTCGACGAGCCGGCCGTAGTCGCCGTCCTCGAAGAGATGGGCGTCGAACTTGACGAGGATCTTGGGTCGGGCGCTCACCGGGACCCCACCGACTGCGCTGTGCCTGCCACTGCTCGGCCTCCCCTGTGGAGCTCCGGCTGACGTCATCGGTGGAGTGCCGACGACCCCGTCAAACCGGAGGCTTTCTTCCCATCTGTTCTACCTGAGCCTGTCGGTGCCCGGCAAGCAGCGGGAGGTCGGGGCGGCACTGCGTGGCAGCATGGACGGGTGGTCCGTCGCATCCGTTCCGACGTGGTGCGCAACCGCGAGCGGCTCATCGAGGCCGCGCTCGGCGCGCTCGGCGACCGTGGGCTCGACGTCTCCATCGAGGAGATCGCGGCCCGGGCCGGGCTCGGTGTGGGCACCCTCTACCGGCACTTCCCGGACAAGGAGTCCCTGCTCCAGGCGGCCATCGTCCACCAGGTCGAGTTCACCGTGCGCCACGTGGTCGAGCCGGCCATGGAGGTGCCCGATCCGAGAGAAGCCTTCTGCCAGCTCATTCGGGACTTCGCGGCCCAGGTGGCCAGTGACCGGGTGATCTTCCAGATGGCTCGGCTCCACCCCCGCGACGAGCCGACCGA
>JANNOZ010000007.1:0-45219 GCA_031399525.1 Actinomycetes bacterium
TTCTTGTTCTAATCAACTACGTACAACAAACCTTGTCCGTGGGTGGGGGGGGGGGGGGGGGCCGCCGCCCCCCCACCGCTCGTGCCGTTCCTAACCCCCCGGACTCTGATCGCATGACTCTGACCTCGCTGTTCCGTGCCCTCACCGCCGCAGCCACCGTGGTGCTCCTCGGTGTGTCCAGCGCCGGGCCAACAGGCGCCGTTGACGCCGACCTCCCGGCCCAGACGTCGGGTCCGGCCGGCGAAGAGGTGGTTCACAGCTGGGCGTTGGCCCCGGCTGGATCGTCTGATCCGTCCGAAGCCGGTAACCGGCCCGACTTGTCCTACGAGCTCGATCCGGGGGCGACGGTGCAGGACGCGGTCACCGTGTACAACTACAGCAACGTGGCCATGAACTTCCAGGTGTATGCCACCGACGCGGTGAACAACGACGTCGGCCAGTTCGACCTCCTGTCCGGCGATGCCCAGCCCGAGGATGTGGGGAGCTGGATCAGCGTCGGCCAGAAGACCCTCACCGTGCCCGCCGGCTCCGAGGTGACGATGCCCATCACGATCACCGTTCCAGCCGACGCCAGCCCGGGCGACCACGTCGGGGGCATCGTCGCCTCCAGCGCCGTGGCCGGCGTCGGTCCCGACGGCAAGTCGGTCACCGTCGACCGCCGCACCGGCTCGCGGGTCTACCTCCGGGTCACCGGCCCGATCCAGCCCGACCTGGCGGTCGAGACGGTAAAGACTTCCTACTCGCCGTCGCTCAACCCGCTCGACGGCACGGCCACGGTGACCTACCGAATCCGCAACCGGGGCAACGTCCGCCTCGGGGGAGTGCCCAAGGTGACCGTGTCGGGTCCGTTCGGGATCGCCGAGCAGGCGGTGGTCGAAGACGAGTTGGAAGAGCTGCTCCCGGGCGAGGACGTCGAGTTCACGACCACCGTCGAGGGCGTGCCGGCTTCGGCGGTCGCCTTCACCTCGGTCGACTTGATCGCTCCTGAAGACGTCGACGCCGCGACCTTCGAGGCGACGGGCCGCAGTGGCTTCGCCCTGGCCCCGCCGATCACCCTGCTCGCCGTCGCCATCGCCGTGTGGCTGGGACTCCGAGCCCGGCGGGCCTACCTCCGCCATCGTCGGGAGCAGGGCGCCGCCGAGGTCGGCCTCGCATGATCCGGCGCATGCTGGCCCTCTCGCTGGTCGCCCTGGCCATGGGCGCAGTCCTGGGCGAAGCCGTCGGCGCGGCCGGCTCGGCCACCTCGGGCCCGTCGGTGACCCTCGACAAGACCGCACTGGCACCCGGCGAGCGGGTCGGGGTGACCATTGACGGGTTCAAGGCCCGGTACGTGACCCTGTCGATCTGCGGCAACGCCGCTGTGCGCAGCTCGAGTGACTGCAACTTGACCGCCAGCGAAGGTCTCGGCCTCGACCGGGATGGGTCGTCCACATTCCGGACCATTCCGGTGGCCACCCCGCCCACCACCTGCCCCTGCGTGCTGCTCGCCTCCTCGAGCGATTTCAAGGAGGTGGCCACCGCGCCCTTCGAGCTGATCGGCCATCCGGTCGGACCGGTCGTTGGCTCGAACACCGATCGATCGTTGACGGTCACCGTCGATGCCCGTCGGGGCTCCGGGGGCGTCGTGTCGTCCCTGCGCTCGGCCCTGGGCGGCCCGACGACCTACGACGTCACCGTTCGGGTCCAGAACGTCTCGACGGTCACCGCCGAGGCCGTGACCCTCGACAGCGTGGTGACCGGCCGAGGCAGCCGTGACCTGGTCGACATGGGCGAGGTCGTCGTGCCCACGTTGGCGCCCGGTGCCACCTGGCAGCAGGACATGACGGCCCGGGTTCCGGCGCCGGTGTTCGGCACCATTGCCTTCGAGACCAGCGCGTCGGGTGCCGGCCCGGCGGTCGCCTCCACCGCGTCGGCCACCTATATCCCGTACCTGCTCATCCTCCTGCTCATCATCTTCATCATCGACAACACGGCCATGGCCTGGCTCTGGGTGACCAAGCGCCGCGAGCGCCAGGCCCAGGCCAGGTTGGCCCGCGCCCTCGCCTCGACCTGACCCCGCGGCCGTGAGGTCGATGACGGGCCGGCTGGTAGGTTCCGCCCGTGCGGGTGGCAGTGCTGGCGTCGGGATCGGGGACGATCCTGCAAGCCATCCTCGACGAGGGCATCGCGGTCGAATTGGTGCTGGCCGACCGGCAGTGCCGAGCCCTCGACGTCGCGGCTGAACACGGCATTGCGGCTCTCCTCGTTGCCCGAGGCGACTTCTCGGCCGCCTTTGACCGGCTGGCCTACACCCACCAGGTGGTCGACGCCCTGGCCGCCCACGACATCGACCTGGTGGTGATGGCGGGCTACGGGACCGTGCTCGACAAGCCGATCCACGACGCCTATCCCGGGATGATCCTCAACACCCACCCGGCGCTGCTCCCGGCCTTCCCGGGGTGGCACGCGGTGGCCGACGCGGTGGCCTCGGGCGTCAAGGTGACAGGCACCACCGTGCACGTGGCCACCCTCGAGATGGACAGCGGCCCGATCCTGGCCCAAGAGGCGGTGGCCGTCCGGCCCGACGACACTGTCGAGTCTCTCCACGAACGCATCAAGGTGGTCGAACGCCGCCTCTACCCAGCCACCATCCGTCAGTTTGTAATGGACCACGAGGAGCATCGAGCATGAGGGCGTTGTTGTCGGTCTACGACAAGACCGGGCTCGTCGAGTTGGCGGCCGGCCTGGTCGAGCTGGGCTGGGAGCTGGTCTCCAGCGGTGGCACCGCTCGCGCCGTCGCCGATGCCGGCATCCCGGTGACCGACGTGGCCGACCTCACCGACTACCCGGCCATCCTCGGCCACCGAGTGGTGACCCTGCACCCCAAGGTCCACGGGGCGATCCTGGCCGACCCGACCGACCCGGCCCACCAGGCCGACCTGGCCGCCTACGGCATCGAGCCGATCAGCTTGGTCGTGGCCAACCTCTACCCGTTCGGCTCCGATCCCGGCATCGAGCTCATCGACATCGGGGGCCCGGCCATGGTCCGGGCCGCGGCCAAGAACTTCGCCTTCGTGGGCATTGTGACCGACCCGGCCCAGTACGGGGCCCTGCTCGACGAGCTGCGGGCCGACGTCGTGCTGAGCGGCGCCACCCGGGCCCGGCTGGCCCGTGACGCGTTCGCCCACACGGCGGCGTACGACGCGGCGATCGTCACGTGGTTCGACGACCAGCACGCGGCCGAGGCCGACCCGGCCACCTCGATCCTGCCGCCGACCGTGCACCTGGCCCTCGAGCGAGTGCAAGACCTGCGCTACGGCGAGAACCCCCACCAGGTCGGGGCCCGCTACCGGGCCATGGGCACCACCAGCTGGTGGGACGACGTCGTCCAGCACGCCGGCTCGGCCCTCAGCTACCTCAACCTCTACGACGCCGACGCGGCCTGGGCCCTGGTTCACGATTTGGGCGACCAGCCCGCGGTGGCGATCATCAAGCACGCCAACCCTTGTGGTGTGGCGGTGGCCGACGATCTGGCCACCGCCTATCAGCAGGCTTACGAGGGCGACGAGCGCTCGGCCTTCGGCGGCATCGTGGCCCTCAACCGCCCGGTCGATCTGGCCACCGTCGAGCGCATGGTCGCCGCCGCCCAAGCCGACGTGGTCATCGCCCCGGGCTACGCCGAGGGCGTGGTCGATGCCCTTCGAGCCCGGCGCAAGGCCACTCGCATCCTCGAGGCCCGGCCACCGGAGGACGAGCGCTGGCAGCTCCGCCAGCTCCACGGGAGTTGGCTGGTGCAAGACGCCCACCACTTCGCCGCCACCCGGGACCAGTGGCGGGTGGTGACCGAGGTGGCGCCGACCGAAACCCAGTGGGCCGATGTCGAGCTGGCTTGGCGGATCTGCGGTCACGTGAAGTCCAACGCCATCGTGTTGGTGGCGGGTGGCCAGGCCGTGGGCATCGGCGCCGGTCAGCAGAACCGGGTCGAGTCGGGGGAGATCGCGGCCAAGAAGGCGGCCGGTCGGGCGCTCGGCGGTGCCTGTGCGTCCGACGCCTTCTACCCCTTCCGAGACGGGCTCGACGCCGCCGCGGCCACCGGTGTCGCCGTGGTCATCCAGCCCGGGGGATCGGTTCGCGACGACGAGGTCATTGCTGCGGCCGACGAGCACGGCATCGCCATGGTCTTCTCCGGCGAACGGCACTTCCTCCATTGAGCGCCGTGCTGATGCCCGGCGCCCCGGTAGCTGAGGCGGTGTTCGCCGACCTGGTGCCCCGAATCGAGGCGCTCAGGGCGGCCGGGCACGTCCCCGGGTTGGCCACCGTGCTCGTGGGTGGTGACGACGCCAGCGCCCGCTACGTCGGCATGAAGATGGGCAAGGCCGAAGAGTTGGGTTGCGCCAGCCCGCACGTGCACCTACCCGGTGACGCCACCACTGCCGATGTCGTCGCCGCCGTGCGCGAGCTCAACGCCGACGAGCGGGTCGACGCCATGCTCGTGCAGCACCCGGCTCCGCCCCAGGTCGACTTCGACGCCGTCCTCATGGCCATCGACCCCGACAAGGATGTCGACGGGCTGCACCCGACCAACGTGGGGCGCATGGCACTGGGCATCGCCGGTCCGGTCTCTTGCACGCCGGCTGGCATCGAGGCGCTCCTGGCCCACTACGGCGTGGCCGTGTCGGGGGCCAACGTGTGCATCGTCGGGCGGGGCATCACCATCGGGCGCCCCTTGTCCCTCCTGTTGACCCAGAAGCGGCCGACGGCCAACGCCGCGGTCACCGTGGTGCATACCGGGGTGCCCGACTGGGACCGCTACACCCGCCAGGCCGACATCGTGGTGGCCGCGGCGGGCGTGCCGGGCATGATCCGACCCGAGCACCTACGTCCCGGCGGCGTCGTGGTGGGTGCAGGCGTCCGCTACGAGGGCCGAACGCTTCTCCCCGATGTCGACGAGTCGTGTGAGGCCGTGGCCGGGTGGATCACCCCCCGAGTCGGCGGTGTCGGTCCCACCACCATCGCCATGCTCTTCCGCAACCTGGTCGAGGCGGCCGAACGCCGAGCGGGGATCGTCGAGCCCTGACCGGCGACGACCACATCTGTACCCTTCGGGCCCATGGCTCGCATCGATGACCTGCTGCTGGCCGGTCCGACCTACTCCTTCGAGTTCTTCCCCCCCCGCACTCCGGAGGCCGAAGAGGCGCTGAGCAAGGCGCTGGTCGAGCTCGAGCCGCTGCACCCCAGCTTCGTCTCGGTGACCTACGGCGCCGGGGGATCGACCCGGGAGAAGACCCGAGAGATCGTGGTCGACATCCTGGAGCGGGGGGCCATGACCCCCATGGCCCATCTGACCTGTGCCGGTCATGCCCGCAGCGAGCTGATCGAGATCGTCGAGGGGTACGCCAACGCCGGGGTCGAGAACCTGTTGGCGCTCGCCGGCGATCCGCCGGCCGACGCCGGCCCCGACTTCGTTCCCGGCGACCTCACCCACGCCTTCGAGCTGGTGGCTCTCATCCGGCGTCACCACCCCAGCGCGGCCGTCGGGGTGGCCGCCCATCCCGAGCTGCACCCCCGCTCGCCCGACCGGGCCTCCGACCGGCGCCACCTGGCCGAGAAGCTCGACCTGGCCGACTTCGGCGTGGGCCAGTTCTTCTTCCGGGCCGAGGACTACTTCGCCATGGTCGAGGACGTGGCCGCCCTGGGTGTCACCAAGCCGATCATCCCCGGGATCATGCCGGTGACCAACCTGGCCCAGATCCAGCGCTTCGCCCAACTCTCGGGGACGTTGCTTCCCGCGCCCCTCATCGAGCGACTCGAAGCGGTAGGCGACGACCCGGTGGCCGTGCGTCAAGTGGGCGTCGAGGCAGCGATCGAGCTGTGCGCCGAGCTGCTCGATCGGGGGGTGCCCGGCTTGCACTTCTACACGTTGAACCGTTCGACCGCGACCCGGGAGATCTACGCCGCCCTCGGTCTCAGCTGAGGTAGAGGCGCACCACCGAAGGGGCGCCCCGAGGACGGTCCGGATCCGTGCCGAACAGGCCGCCGTCGGTGCCCACGAACACATCGCCGGTGCCGGGGTGGAAGACCGCGCAGGCCGAGCCGATGACGTGCTCGTCCACGCCGGCAACCCGGGTGGGCTGGCTCCCGTCGGCTGGCACTCGAACCACCCAGTTGGAGGGGTGGGTGGTGACAAGGAGCGTCCCGTTGGGCAAGACCGCGAAGTCATCGCCCCCGAACCCCGAGGCCACGACCTGGCCGGTACCCGGGCTGCCGTCGGCCTCGATGGGGATGCGCACAACCGTGTTGCGCATCGACATGGTGACCAGGAGCGCGCTGTCGACGTGTTGGAGCCCGTTTGGACCCATCCGACCACCCCAGGGCGGCGCGACGGCCTCGAGGAGGGGGTCGCGGCACCACACCTCGGCCTCCCGGGTCGTGGGGGAGATTCGCCACAGGAAGCCCCCCGAGGTGTCCGCGACGTAGACGTTGCCCGCGAGATCGACCGCAGTGCCGTTGGGATCCGCGCTCGGCGGCAGGGCGGCGTAGCGCTCGCCGCGGCCGTCGGTCGCGAGCATCCAGACGCCGTGAGCGTCCGGGTCGGTCATGGCCACGGCGACGAAGAGCTCACCGCCCAGACCGAGGGCGAGGGTGAGCAGGTGGTCGCCCCCACCACCGTCGGGGGCGACGCCGAAGTCCATCCGATTTGCGAACGGGAACGCCCGGATGACCTCCGTCGAGCCATCGAGTGCGATGCGGAACACCTGTCCTGAGACCAGGCCCGTGGCGTAGAGGTGGCCGTCGGGGTGAGCCACGATGCCTTCGATGAAGTCGCCGTCCTCGATCGAGGCCACGACTTCGCTGGGCACGGGTTCGATCGGCATCTGGTCGAGCGTGGAAGGTGCCACGATTGCCTCTTCGGACATGGTGATCTCCTGGTGGGCGGCGAATCCGGGACCCTCCCACACGCGACCCGGCCCGCACCACCAGGGCGCGGGCCGGGTCTCGTGATCGTCGGGGCGTCGTTCAGCTGGCGGTGTCTGCGGTGCAGATCTCGGCCACGTGGGCCGAGGCCTTCTCCAGGCGCTCCGGCGCCCGCTCGAGCAGGTTCTCGAGGCGATCGATGCGCCGGCTCACCCGCTCAGCAGCCTTGTCGCGGCCGTTGTCGGTCAGCTGCTGGAGGCGTTCCTGAAGTGAGGCGACGCGCTCGATGACCTTGGGCTCCCCCTCGGTCCAGCGGGCCTGGGCCTTCTCGAGGCGGGCAGTGGCCTCTTCGCAGGTGAGGGGGCTCTCGGTGCCGGTGTCGCCCTCGGTGGCCACGGCGGCGGTGGCCCCGCCGACGAGCAACGTGGCGGTGATGGCGGTACCGGCGAGCAGTGAGCGGAACGTCATGGTCGATCTCCTTGTCGTGGTTTGACTGAGATCAGGATCGGCTGGAGATGTGATGAGAGTGTGACCCACCGGTGAGGGGTCGTTCAGGGCCCACCGATAGCATCCGGGCCCATGCCCGAGAAGATCTCCCTTGCCCCTGACGGCACCCTGCAGGTCCCCGACGAGCCCATCATCCCTTTCATCGAGGGTGACGGCACCGGGGTCGACATTTGGCCCGCCGCCCGGCTCGTGCTCGACGCGGCCGCCGCCAAGCACGGCAAGACCATCGCCTGGAAGGAGGTCCTGGCTGGCCAGAAGGCGTTCGACGAGACCGGCGATTGGCTTCCCCAGGACACCGTCGATGCCTTCACCGAGTACCTGGTGGGCATCAAGGGTCCGCTGACCACCCCAATTGGTGGTGGCTTCCGCAGCCTGAATGTCGCCCTGCGCCAGATCATGGACCTCTACGTCTGTCTCCGGCCGGTGCGCTACTTCACCGGTGTCCCCTCGCCGGTGAAGCACCCCGAGAAGGTCGACATGGTCATCTTCCGGGAGAACACCGAAGACGTCTACGCCGGTCTGGAGCTGGCCGAGGGCACGCCCGAGGTGGCCAAACTCATCGAGTTCCTTCACGACGCCTATGGCTGGAGCATCCGGGCCGACTCGGGTGTCGGGATCAAGCCCATCTCACGCACCGGGTCCCAGCGCCTCATCCGGGCCTCGCTGGAATACGCCCTGCGTCGAGGGCGCAAGAGCGTCACCCTCGTGCACAAGGGCAACATCCAGAAGTTCACCGAGGGCGCCTTCCGTCAGTGGGGCTACGACCTGGTCCGCGAAGAGTTCGCCGACGTGGCTGTGGGCTGGGATGACTGCGGTGGCGACCCGGGCGACAAGATCCTGGTCAAGGACGCCATCGCCGACATCACCCTTCAGCAGGTGCTGACCCGACCCGACGAGTTCGACGTCATCGCCACCATGAACCTCAACGGCGACTACCTCTCCGACGCCTTGGCCGCCCAAGTCGGCGGCATCGGCATCGCACCGGGCGGCAACATCAACTACGTGACCGGCCACGCCGTGTTCGAGGCCACCCACGGCACTGCGCCCAAGTACGCCGGTCAGGACAAGGTCAACCCCGGTTCGGTGCTGTTGTCGGGCGTGATGATGTTCGAGCACCTGGGTTGGCAAAAGGCGGCCGACGACATCGTCGGGGCCCTCGAAGCGACCATCGCCGACAAGGTCGTCACCTACGACTTCGCCCGCCTGATGGACGGCGCCACCGAGGTCAAGTGCTCGGAGTTCGCCGCCGCCATCGTCGACCGCCTGTAGGGAGGCAAGTCCGACCGGTCTGTACACCTCGATGTGTACGCTGGCACCATGAGCCGGACCAACATCGAGCTCGACGACGACCTGGTCGAGCGGGCCAAGCAGCTGTTTCACCTCCAGACCAAGCGCGAGGTGGTGCAGTTGGCCCTGGAGCGGCTGGTGGGTTCGTCGACCATGAGCGTTGACGAGCAGTTGGCGTGTGAGGGGATCGGGTGGGAGGGCGACCTCGACCAGATCCGAGCGAGCCGGTTCGGTGACTGGGACGAGCGTGCTGCTCGCCGATAGCTCGGCGTGGATCGAGTTCCTCAGGGCCACGGGAAGCCCAATCCATCACCGGATGCGGTCGGCCCTCGAGGCCCAAGAGGTCGTGGTGACCGACCCAGTGTTGGCCGAGGTGTTGCGGGGCGCTCGACCCGAAACCGCCGATCGGTTGCTCCGTCTGCTGTCGGCCCAGGAGTTCGAACCGGTCGCCACCCGGCTCGACTGGGTCGACGCCGCCGCGCTCTACCGGGCCGGTCGGGCTCGTGGCGTCACGATCCGAGGGCTGGTCGACTGCCTCGTCGCTGCGGTGGCCATTCGGACTGGGCTCGCCGTGTTGCACCACGATCGCGACTTCGCCCAGCTGGTTGGGTGGACCCGATTGGAGATCGTCGAGGTCTGATAACGGCTCCTACCATCGGGCCGTGGACCTTCGGCTCGACTGGCCCGACCTCTACGTCGACGGGGGGTGGCGAGCGCCGACCGGAATCGAACGCATCGCGGTCGAGAACCCGGCCACCGAGCAGGTCGTGGGCCATGTTCCAGCCGGCGGGGCCGCCGACGTCGACGCCGCGGTGCGGGCTGCGGCTGATGCCTTCGACGGCTGGTCGGCGACACCGCCCAGAGAGCGAGCGGCGCTCGTGCGGGCGGTCGGAGCCGGTATCGCCGCCCGCCTCGACGAGCTGGCCACGCTCATCGCCACCGAGGTGGGCATGCCCAAGCGCCAGGCCCAGTTCGCCCAGGTCGGCCTACCCATGCGGACCTTCAACCAGGCCGCCGACCTGGCCGAGGCCCACGAGTGGGAGCGCCCGCTGGGCACGTCGCTCGTCCTCGACGAGCCCGTGGGTGTGGTCGGCGCCATCACCCCCTGGAACTACCCCTTGCACCAGATCGCGGCCAAGGTGGCTCCGGCGTTGGCCACTGGGTGCACCGTCGTCCTCAAGCCGTCGGAGGTGGCGCCGCTCAACGCCTTCGTGTTGGCCGAGATCGTCGACGAGGTGGGCTTCCCGGCCGGCGTGTTCAACCTGGTTTCGGGGACCGGGCCCGAGGTGGGCGAAGCCCTGGCCGCCCACCCGAGGCTCGACGCCGTGAGCTTCACCGGTTCGGTGCGCAGCGGACGCCGGGTCGCCGAGCTGGCGGCGTCGTCACTGGCCCGGGTCACCCTCGAGCTCGGGGGCAAGTCGGCCAGCGTGGTGCTCGACGACGCCGATCTGGCCCGAGCCGTGTCCGACGCGCTCTACAAGTGCTTCCTCAACGCGGGCCAGACCTGTTCGGCGCTCTCCCGGTTGCTGGTGCCCCGCTCGATGATGGCCGACGTCGAGGCTCTCGTCGTCGAGGCGGCGGTGGCCTATGGGCCCGGCGACCCGTTCGATGCCGGTGCGCGTATGGGCCCGCTGGTGTCCTCGGCCCAGCGCGAACGGGTTCGGGGCTTCATTGCTGGCGGCCTGGCCGAGGGGGCGCGGCTGCTCACCGGTGGCGTCGAGGTGCCCGAGGGGCGAGAGGTGGGCTGGTACGTGGCCCCCACGGTGTTCTCCGATGTCACCCCGTCGATGGCCATTGCCCGCGAGGAGATCTTCGGTCCGGTGCTGTCGATCCTGGCCTACGACGGCGGTGACGACGAGGCCGCGGCCCTGGCCAACGACTCCGACTACGGCTTGGCCGGCGCCGTGTGGTCGGCCGACCCCGAGCGGGCGATGGCGGTGGCCCGCCGACTGCGCACCGGCCAGGTCGACATCAACGGGGGTGCCTTCAACCCATCGGCCCCGTTCGGGGGCTACAAGCACTCGGGCTACGGGCGCGAGCTCGGTCCCCACGGCTTCGCCGAGTACCTCCAGACCAAGTCCCTCCAGCGCTGAGGCGGATGACGACTGGCTGACCGGTGCGGTCTACCCTCGACGGGCCTGTTGCTGACCCTTTTCTGAGGAGCGTTCCCCGCCATGAAGACGCCTGTTCGAGTTGCCGTCACCGGGGCCGCCGGCCAGATCGGCTACGCCATCCTGTTCCGCATTGCGAGCGGGGCGATGCTCGGAGATGACCAGCCGGTCATCCTCCAGCTGCTCGAGATCCCCCAGGCCGTGGGCGCCCTCGAAGGCGTGGCCATGGAGCTCGACGACTGTGCGTTCTCTCTGCTGGCCGGGATCGAGATCAGCGACGACCCCAACGTGGCGTTCGAGGGCATCAACTACGGCCTGCTCGTCGGCTCCCGCCCCCGGACCAAGGGCATGGAGCGGGGCGAACTGCTGGCCGCCAACGGCGCCATCTTCACCGTGCAGGGTCAGGCCATCGCCGACCACGCCGCCGATGACGTGAAGATCCTCGTGGTCGGCAACCCGGCCAACACCAACGCCCTGATCGCCATGAACAACGCCAAGGGCGTCGACCACCGCCGGTTCACGGCCATGACCCGCCTCGACCACAACCGGGCCAAGGCCCAGCTGGCCAAGAAGCTCGATGTTGCCGTGGCCGAGGTCAGCCACATGACGATCTGGGGCAACCACAGCTCGACCCAGTATCCCGACCTCTTCCACGCCGAGGTCGGCGGGCGTTCGGCGGCCGAGCTGGTCGGCGACCAGGCCTGGCTCGAGGGCGAGTTCATCCCGACGGTCCAGCAGCGAGGCGCGGCGATCATCGAGGCCCGGGGCGCGTCGAGCGCCGCGTCGGCCGCCAATGCCGCCATCGATCACGTGCACGACTGGGCCCTGGGTTCGGCCGAGGGCGACTGGGTGTCGATGGCGGTGCCGTCCGACGGCTCCTACGGCGTCCCCGAGGGTCTGATCTCGTCGTTCCCGGTCACCTGCGCCGACGGCGACTGGTCGATCGTGCAGGGCCTCGACATCGACGAGTTCTCCCGGGCCCGCATCGATGCCTCGGCCGCCGAGTTGGCCGAGGAGCGCGACGCGGTGGCCGAACTCGGCCTCCTCGGCTGACGCTCCCCCGAACTCGCCGCCCGCCACCCCCACCCGAACTCGGCTCACCGCCTGTCGGAATCCGACAGGCCCTGAGCCGAGTTAGAAAAACGACAGGCCATGATCCGAGATCAGAGGGTCGTCAGGCGGGTGGGGCGGACCAGTCGGTTGCCGCTCGCAGCGACGCGAAGGCGTCACCGACAGCGGCCAGGGTCGGGGCCACCCGAACCAGCGTGGCCACGTCGCCCCCGAGGCGCAGCTCGCCGGCGGCGAACGCGTCCTGCGCGTTGCGGGTCCCCTGGGCCACGGCTAGGGCGGTGTCGAGGCCGCACGTGAAGGTGATGTCGGCGTGCTCGGCCATCCCGGGAGTGACGGTCACCGTCCCGTCCCGCAGCGTGATCGAGTAGCTCCCCGCGCCAAGGACGACTTGCTGGATGACCAGGTCGAGTTGGCTGCTCGCCGTGGTCAGCGCCGCGATGCCGGCCAACGAGCGCTCCAGGGCGGCGAGCCACTCGGGCGACAGGAAGCGGACCACGGCGGCCGATCCTGGCACAGTGCCGATGTGGGCCCGGATCTCCTCTGCTTCGACTGGACCGACGCCGACGCCAGCCACGCCGGCATCCTGCTGTGGGCTCCGAGCTGGTTCGCGGTCTCAGTGGTGGGGGTGGGTAACCACCCGCTGCTCCAGGTGGTCGACACCGCTGCTCCCCGTCCGGTCACAGGTGCCCTCGACCTTCGGGCTGACGGTCTGTGGACCTCGGTGACCAGGGAGGAAGCCGACCGCTGGACCGTCGGTCTCGAAGCGTTCGCCGTCGCCTTCGACGACCCCGACGAGGCTGTGCGCTCGGGTCGGGGCGACCTGGTCGCGCTCGGACTCGACCTCGAGTGGGAGGGTCAGCCCGACTCCGAGGCCCGAGTCGATGGCGAGCTGCTCGTGGGTCGATCGGTCGTCGCCTTCGACGCCGTCTCGGGTCGCTGGTCGACCGACGGCGGGCTCACCACCGCGGCCCCCGGGGCGACGCCTGTCCACCGGTCTCCGGTCGTGCTGACCGACCGGATCCTCGACCTCGGCGTGTTCGCGACCGCCGACGGGTGGCGCTGGCACGAAATCTGGAGTGCGGACGGGCCCTGAGCCCCACGGCGCTCCAGATTTGGCCGGGCGACCTGGCCCCATACCTCGACTGAAATGCGCTTCATCACGGGGCGGGGTCAGGGCGCAAAGACAAGCCCTGAGAGGGCAAGCCATGTATGCAAGCCAAGGAGTACGCCGAAGGTGCCTATCAGGGTTGGAAACAGCACAGGGCCAGTCGCTCGACGCGCTATCGGGATGAGCAAGGGGAAGGCAGTCATCACAAAACGACCGCCTGAATACGGTGAACGAGAAAATATAAGGAGCGCGATCGAGAGGGTCGCATACATGTTGAAAGGCAACCAGACGCGGTCGTACCATAAGGAAAAAAAGGCACACGAGCGCGAAAACTACTGCCACAGACCACGAAACGAGATTGAAGTAGGGATCATGCCCATCGAACAGGTGCCATACCGTGAGCACGCTGTTGAGGCCCCAGTCCAAGCCTTGATCCCAAACAAGTGATTGGACGTGTGAGTACGCAAATATGTCGCCGGTGACATGCCAGCTCCAAAGTAAATAGGCTGCAGCTCCACTTATAGAGAGAGGGACTACGGCAATTCCGGTGAGGAGAGAGCGCAGGGTACGGCTGCGGTACACGCCAAGAAGGGCAAGGATGATGATCGTGAGGGAAAGCGCGATGCCGTTGGGTCGTATACCTGATGCAAGGCCGCAGAACAGGGCTGAGATGAGCAAGTGGCGCCGAAAGAGAGCGTAGAAGCAACAAGCGACGGCGGCGAGATAGAGGCCCTCGGCATACGCCATCATCAAGATAAAACTAAGCGGAAAGAATGAGAAGAGTACGACGAAACGCAGAGCGACTGTTTGATCATATAATCTTGTGAGTAGTAGCGCTATGCCGCACACAAAGAACAGGCCGGAGAGTACTGATATTAGGACCCCGGCGTCGATAGGATGGCCGAATCCTAAGAGCCGTATTGCGAGGGGATAGCCAGGAAAGCGGGCCAGCGAAGCTGGCAATTGTTCAGCCGAGGTGACGAGGGTAGCCCCGTAGCCATGTTTCGCAATACCTGTGAGGGTAACGCCATCCCAACGCACGAGTAGTTCGGCAAGTCCATCGCCCGTTGTCTGCGATGCCACCAGCGCTACGGCGAGGACGACAATCCGGCTCGCTACATAGATACTGATAGAGCTAACCAAAGTTACAAGGGTGGCGCGAGATCGGACGGGCTCAACGGCCATTTCGTACCTCGACGCGGAACGTTGCTTGGGTCGCCCCGGAGCCGACTCAGATGCGGTCGTAGAGGATGGCCCGCTTGACCTCTTCGATGGCCTCGGTGATCTTGATGCCCCGAGGGCAGGCGTTCGAGCAGTTGAACGCCGTGCGGCATCGCCACACGCCTGAGCGCTCGTTGAGGATGTCGAGGCGCTCGCCGGCCGCCTGGTCGCGGCTGTCGAAGATGAACCGGTGGGCGTTGACGATGGCGGCCGGGCCCACGTACCCCGAGTTGCCCCAGTAGACCGGGCACGACGTCGTGCACGCCGCGCACAGGATGCACTTGGTGGTCTCGTCGAAACGCTCACGGTCGTCGGAGGACTGGTAGCGCTCGGTGTAGCCGGGCTCGTCCTTGGTGATCAGGTAGGGCAGCACCGAGCGGTACTGGGCGAAGAACGGCTCCATGTCGACGACCAGGTCCTTGATGACCGGCAGCCCGCGGATGGCTTCGAGGGTGATGTTGGTGCCGACGTCCTGGACCAGCAGCTGGCAGGCCAGCGCGTTCTCGCCGTTGATGACCATGGCGTCCGAGCCGCACACGCCGTGGGCGCACGAGCGGCGGAACGTGAGGGTGCCGTCCTGGAACCACTTGGCTTGATGGAGCACGTCGAGCACCCGGTCGGTCGGCTCGACCCGTTCGACGGTGAACTCTTGCCAATGGGGCTTGGTGTCGTGCTCGGGGTCGTAGCGCTTGACCTTGAGGTGCACGGTGAGCAGCTCGACGGCCGCGACTGCGGTCGCGGCCGCAGTGGCGGGGCTGGATGGCGCCATCAGTACTTCCTCTCCATCGGCAGGTACTTGTCGCCCTGGACGGCCTTGTAGTCGAGCTCGACCGACCCGTCCTCGGCCCGACGAGCCAGCGTGTGCTTCATCCAGTTGGCGTCATCGCGCAGGGTGTGGTCGTCGCGGAAGTGGCCGCCCCGGCTCTCGACTCGGGCCCGGGCCGACACCACCAGCACCTCGGCCAGATCGACCAGGTACTCGAGCTCGAGGGCCTCGGTCAGGTCGTAGTTGAAGATGTCGCTCTTGTCGTCGATCGACACCCGAGTGGCCCGTTCCTTGAGGTCGCCCAGGATGTCTTCCATCGCCGAGAGGCTCTCCTCGGTGCGGAACACCGACGCCTTGTCCATCATGTGGTCCTGCAACTCGGTGCGGACCTCGGCCACGCGCTCAGTGCCGGTCGACGCCTTGATCCGTTCGATGCGGCCCCGGACCTCGCCGGCGGGATCGTCGGGAAGTTCGGGGTGGTCGACGGTCTGGACGAACTCGGCCATGGCCCGGCCGCCCCGGCGCCCGAAGACGACGATGTCGAGCAGCGAGTTGGTGCCCAGGCGGTTGGCGCCGTGGACCGACACGCACGCGCACTCGCCAGCCGCGTAGAGGCCGGGCAGGACGGTGTTGTCGGCGTCGATGACGACCTCGCCGTCGACGTTGGTGGGGATTCCGCCCATGGCGTAATGGGCCGTGGGCTGGATCGGGATGCCCTGGGTCTTGGGTTCGAGGCCCATGTAGGTGCGCACGAACTCGGAGATGTCGGGCAGCTTGGCGTCGATCTGCTCGGGGGGAAGGTGAGTCAGGTCGAGCTCGACGTAGTCGGCGTTGGGCCCCATGCCCCGGCCCTCGCGGATCTCGGTGAGGATGGCCCGGCTGACCATGTCGCGGGGCGCCAGGTCTTTGACCGTGGGGGCGTAGCGCTCCATGAAGCGCTCACCGTTGACGTTGCGCAGGATGCCGCCCTCGCCGCGGGCGGCCTCCGATAGGAGGATCCCCAGCTTGTAGATCCCCGTCGGGTGGAACTGGAAGAACTCCATGTCCTCGAGCGGGATGCCTCGCCGGTAGAGGAGCCCCGGCCCGTCGCCGGTGAGCGAGTGGGCGTTGGAGGTGACCTTGAACATCTTGCCGAAGCCGCCGCTGGCGAACAGCACGGCCTTGGTGGCGAACACGTGGAGGTCGCCGGTGGCCATCTCGTAGGCGATGACCCCGGCCACCCGACCCTCGTTGAACTGGACGTCGAGGACCATGAACTCGTTGAAGAAGTTCACGTCCCGCTGGACGCACTGCTGGTAGAGGGTCTGGAGGATCATGTGGCCGGTGCGGTCGGCCGAGTAGCAGGCCCGGCGCACCGGCGCCTCGCCGTGGTTGCGGGTGTGACCACCGAAGCGGCGCTGGTCGATCTTGCCTTCGGGGGTGCGGTTGAACGGCAGCCCGAAGTGCTCGAGTTCGATCACCGCGTCGATGGCCTCTCGGCACATGACTTCGGCGGCCGGTTGGTCGACGAGGTAGTCGCCGCCTTTGACCGTGTCGAAGGTGTGCCACTCCCAGCTGTCCTCTTCGACGTTGGCCAGGGCTGCGCACATGCCACCCTGGGCCGCGCCGGTGTGGGATCGGGTGGGGTAGAGCTTGGTCAGCACCGCGGTGCGGCACTTGCCGGCCACCTCGATGGCAGCCCGAAGTCCGGCGCCCCCAGCCCCCACGATGACGGCGTCATAGCTGTGATGGTGGATCTTCACTGGCCGCTACCTTCCTCGAACGGTGCCCGTCGGGCAGCCCGATATGTTCCCACTCGCGTTCACGTGAGCGAAATCCTCGTGGCGTAGCGGTTGGTGACCGTTCGGCCGCCGGCGACCAGCTCGATATCGAGTTCGAGCGGCCCTTCCACGGCGTGGACCATGTGCTCGATGGTGCCGATGAGCACGACGTCGTCGGCGGGGATGTCGCCGGCCCAGCTCCACGTGGCTTGGCCTCCGTCACCCCACCGGAGCCGGGCCGTGACCTGCCCGTCCTCGATCGAGTCGCGCAGGTCGCTGACCACGTGGATGTCGATCGTGAGGTCCTCGCCCGGGTACACCTCGGGGGGGAGGCGGTCGGCGACCACGAGGAGGGGCCGGCAGGCGGCGACCAGGGCGGCCCAGGCCTGCTTCGGATGACGGTCGTGGTCGAGTAGAGCCATGGACACCGCCGGGGCGCTGTCGGCCAGGTAGTGCACGGCGAACCCGCCAGTCGGTCGGTACTTGAGCCGGCGCAGGGTCTCGATCTGGAACCTGATCAGATCGGCCTGGTAGTGCTGGCCGGCGTCGACCCAGGCGGCGTAGGACTCGGGCACCGACCCGTCGGGACCCAGCGTGTGGGGGTCGAGCAGCCCCCGCTTGAGGCCGTAGCGCTGGGCCAGTTCGTCCCAGTCGAGCTCGGGCCAGTCGACCGGTGCGACGAAGCTGGCGTCGTCGGGCACGGCTTGGGCGCCGAAGGCGGCCACGAAGCGGACCAAGTTGGGCACGGTGCGGGCCAGCTCGGGCAGGTCGCGTTCGTCGCCGTAGTGCCATCCCAGCCACAGGTGAGTCGAGGTGCCGCCCGAGACCAGGTTGGGCAGGATCCCCGAGTGGGGCACGACGGGCCGCGAGCCGTCGGCGCTTCGAAGGGCCCTCGACACCGCTCGGTCGAGAATCGTCTTGTTCCAGGTCGGCACCGCCTGCAGAGCGGTGTAGCGGGCGGCCAGACGGCCGCGAGCGAACCCCTTGGGGACTGCGCCGGGCTCGACGTCGACGGCGACGGGTTCGTCATGACCGCACCACAGGACGATCGAGGGGTGGTGGCCGAGCAGGTCGACAGCGGCCTCGGCCTGGCGGGCCGCTTGCTTGCGGATGCCGTGGGAGTACCCCCGGCGCAGCGGGAGGTCTTGCCACACCAGCACGCCGAGCCGGTCGGCCGCCTCGTAGGTCTCGGGCCGGGTGATGTGGGCGTTCAGGCGGATCAGGTCGAGTCCGGCCTCTCGGGCCAGCTCCACGTCGTGGCGCAGCTCCGATGGCGAGGCCTCGGCCAGGGCGATTCGGGTGGGGCGCAGGTTGGCGCCCTTGAGGAAGAGGCGCTCGCCGTTGACCGAGAGCACCCAACGGTGCCAGGACACCGATCGCAGACCGATCGTGCGGGTCAGGACGTGGCTGGGTCGGCCGCCCACCTCGACCACGACCTCGACGTCGACCAGCGGCTGGTCGCCGAGGGCATGGGGCCACCACAGGTCAGGCCGAGGGACGGTCACCGTCCACTCGACGAAGTTCGAGCCCTCGGCAAGGGGTCGCTCCTCGACCGAGTCGACGCCACCGATGGTGGTGCGCAGGACCACGCCCCGGGCCGTGTCCGAGTCGAGCTCGGCTCGCAGGTCGACCAGGGCCCGCTCGTCGGTGGCGTCGCGGCACAGCACCCTCAGCGATCGGGCCCGCACCGGCCCGGTCTGCTCGAGCCGAACCCCCCGCCAGATCCCGCCCGGGTTCCAGGCCGGGTCATAGCCCTCGCCATCGCCGAAGGCGCCGAGCAGGGTTCGCTTGGCCGTCCGGTCGTGCTGCGGCGCGCAGCTGAGCTCGACCGCCACCACGTGCTCGCTGGCGGCCCGAGCGTGATCGGTGACCTCGAAGGAGTGGCGGATGAAATAGCCCTCGGTGTCGCCCAGGTACGCCCCGTCGAGCCAGACGTCGCCCTGGTAGAAGAGGCCGTCGAACACCAGCCAGCTCCGGGTGCCCACGGGCGGTCGGTTGGCGTTGAAACGGTGCCGGTACAGCACGGGCCCGTCGACGGTGGCGAAGGCCGGGTTGGTCTGCCAGTGCCCAGGGACGACGAGTGGCTCCCACGCCTCGTCGTCGTGGTCCCGGTCGGGAAACGTCCGACGTAGCTCGTCGTCGGCTTCGATGGCCCGCCAAGTCCCGGAGAGGTCTAAGGCGGGCCGAGGCAACATCGTCAACTGACGCTAGCGATCTCGGGTGTCGGTTCGTCACCCAGTTGTCATCTCTCGGTCATCGGCCTGCACCCGAGAGCCCCGGAGCGGGCTCGATCGGGCCCGGATAGGGTCGACCGCCATGACCTCTCGTCCTGCGACCATTGGCCAACTGCGTGAGTCCGGCTGGCAGTCGGTGCCGGTCAAGACGGAGGTGCGGCGCAACGCCATCGAGCGGATCCGCGCCGGCCAAGCGCTCTTCCCCGGCGTCCTCGGCTACGACGACACTGTCCTGCCCCAGCTCGAGAACGCCATCCTCGCCGGACACGACGTGATCTTCCTGGGTGAGCGGGGCCAGGCCAAGACCCGGATGATCCGAAGCCTGGTGGGCCTGCTCGACGAGTGGCTGCCGATCATCGCCGGCTCCGAGATCAACGACGACCCCTACGAGCCGGTATCGGCGCACGCCCGGCACCTGGTGGCCGAACACGGCGAGGACACCCCCGTCGAGTGGATCCACCGCGACACCCGCTACGGCGAGAAGTTGGCCACCCCCGACACGTCGATCGCCGACCTCATCGGCGAGGTCGACCCGATCAAGGTGGCCGAGGGCCGCTACCTGTCCGACGAGCTGACCCTGCACTACGGCCTGGTGCCTCGGACCAACCGAGGGATCTTCGCCATCAACGAGCTGCCCGACCTGGCCGAGCGCATCCAGGTCGGACTGCTCAACGTGCTCGAAGAGCGTGACGTGCAGATCCGGGGCTACAAGGTCCGCCTCCCTCTCGACGTCATGCTCGTGGCGTCGGCCAACCCCGAGGACTACACCAACCGGGGCCGCATCATCACCCCGCTCAAGGACCGTTTCGGGTCTCAGATCCGCACCCACTACCCGACCGAGGTGGCCACCGAGGTCGACATCGTTCGCCAGGAGACGGCCGACCTGGGTGCCCCCGGGCTGCGGGTCGAGGTGCCCGAGTTCATGTCCGAGATCGTGGTCACCATCTCGCACCTGGCCCGCCAGAGCCCCCACGTCAACCAGCGGTCGGGAGTGTCGGTCCGTTTGGGTGTCTCCAACCAAGAGGTGCTCATCGCCAACGCCACCCGGCGGGCCCTGCGCCTGGGCGAGACCGAGGTGGTGCCCCGGGTGTGCGACCTCGACGCCCTGGTCTCCTCCACGATGGGCAAGATCGAGCTCGACACGCTCGAAGAGGGTCGGGACGAGCAGATCGTCGAGAACCTGGTGAAGGGCGCGCTGTTGGCCGTGTTCCGCCAGCGGGTGCCCACCGCCGAGCTGACCGAGGTGGTCGAGGCGTTCGACGGGGGTCGGGTCGTGCACACGGGCGACGATCTGGCCAGTTCCGACTACATCTCGCTGGTTGCCCAGGTGCCGGCTCTGCGCACCTCGGTCACCGCCCTGATCGGCGACGACGAAAGCCCCGCTGCGGTGGCCAGTGCCATCGAGTTCGTACTCGAGGGATTGCACCTGGCCAAGCGCCTCAACAAGGACGAGGCCGGCGGTCGGGCCACGTTCCGAGGTAGGTGACCTCTCGATCGATCAGCGGGCCTCGGTCCTGATCCGCTCGCACAACCGGGTGTCGTCGGCCAGTGCCTCCCACGTCCCCGGGAAGGGCCCGTCGGTGACCGCGGCCGGTCCCACGCGGGCCGTTTCCGGTCTGGCGTAGAAGTTGGCCAGGAGGCGCTGGTCGCCCCGCCATAGCTCGAACTGGTCGATGGCTGGGTCGGCGCTGAGCTCGAGGTCGTAGATGTGGCCCGGGGTCCACTCGACCGGGTCACCGACCCGGGGGACGCGGGGGTCGTCCATGACCACCCGGACGTGGTCGGCGTCGACGCCCTCGATGCGGACCACGGTCTGGTCCTCGGCGGTGCCGGCCACCAGGATGGGCACCGACTGGCCCGGGGCGAGCGGGTCGAGGCTGACGCGGATGCGGTAGTGGCCGGCGTCGGTGGTGCCTTCGACCCGTCGCCAGTTGGTGGGCTTCACGTTCGCCAGGGCCGTGCCGTCTGACCAGTAGAGCGAGCGACAGTCGCCGCTGATGAACAGCTCACCGGTGCCACCCCTGGGTGGCGGGGCCTGACCCACCGTCGTGCGGTCGGCCAGCACGCCGGGGCCGGCCTCGTCGACCCGTTCGAGGACGGTCAGCCACGAGCGGAGCCGGGCCGGTGACGACGTGGTGTACCGCTCGGTGGCCGCGATGGCGATGTTGCCAGCCATGGCTATCGCCGTGAGCAGCGCTGCGGCCCCGACGATCCCTCGACGAATCCACCGCCGCTCGCCGGCCCGGGATCCGTCGAGGTGACCCCACAGGACGGCCGTCCCGACGGCGCTGAGCAGGGCGAGAGTCGGCAGGAAGTCGGCGAGGTAGCGGGTGCCGATGTAGCCGATGGTCAGAACCCCGGCGACACCTACCGCGGTGCCCACCACGATGGGCCCCACTGTGGTGAACAGCCGGTCGGGGCGGCGCAGCCGGGCCACCAACGCACCGGCGCCCAGCAGCGCCAGCCCTCCCCACAGCGGGTAGGAGGTCCAGATGCTCGGGGTGGGGTTGCGCTCGTCGAGCACGATCGAGCCGACGTGAGTGGGTTCGCGGTCGGGGATCTCGATGAAGGGAAACACCCGGTTGAGGCCGAAGCCGTCGGGTCGGAGGTACTGCAACGCGGTGGTGGGAGCGAAGGCCAGGCGGAAGTAGCGCCCGTCGTTGGCGGCCAACATCTCCCGCCGGTGTTGGTCCTGGGTCGAGAAGATTTGGGCCTCGATCGGGATGCCGAACGGGGTGGCGAACTTGGCCTGGTTGACGGCGATACCGGCAGCCAATGGGACCAGCGCGGCCAAGCCGACGGCCACGACCGGCATCAACGACGAGCCGGGTCGTGCTCGGTCGCGCCACCAGCGCCACGCCATCACACCGGCCACGCCTCCGACGCCGGCGATGGCCCCCAGGCCCACCGACGAGCGAGTCAACATGGTGGCCGCCACGAGGAGCCCGGTGAGGCCGGCCCGTGCGGCAGTCGGCTTGGCTGCGAGGCCCACGGTGGCCCAGGCCGACGCCGTGGCCAGGGCCATGCCCCACAGTTCGGCCTCGTGGTAGATGACTGGTCGGGCCGTCAAGAAGACGACCACGGAACCGCCGAGGAGTCCGAGCACCAGCAGCCCGGCTAGGGCGGCTTCGCACCGAGTCACCTCGGCTCGGCCCCGAGCCAAGCTGCGGATGCGCCAGAGCAGGGCGGGGGCCGCCCAGGCCAGGGTGAGCCAGGCCAGGACCATTGACGGCCCGGTGAGCCGGCCGTCCCACCGGTCGGTGAGGGCCAGGATGGGCATCCGGGCGACTGCCGGGAGCGGGCCGAAGTACTGGTAGGTGCGCCCGTCGATGACGAACCCCTCGAAGCTGAGGCTTCCGTCGGGAACGGCCAGGTCGCCCCGGAGGAACGCCCGACCCTGGATGTCGTAGAAGTTGGCGAACGCGTCGGGCCGGGCCAGTCCGCCGCTGGACAACAGCAGCGTCAGCTGGATTCCGGCGGCGACGATGACCGCGACGACACAGGCCCCCACGAAGCGGCGGCGTCCGGCCACCGATCGAGTCCCCTCCCCTTGGGCCTGCACGGGCGGCGCAGCGTAGTGGCGGCCTTCGGTGGGGCCCCGGCGCTCGGCTTCATGGCCGCCGTAGGCTGCGCCCATGGCGTTCGAGCGGTTCACCCGGCGCAAGGTTCAGGGCAACCGGTGGTCCTACTCGGCGTGGGACGGCACCCAGAAGGGATTCGAGCTCGACGCCGACCAGATCCTCGAACAGCTAACCGACGACCTGCTGTACCACGGCGATCTCAACGCCGCGCTGCGCCGGATGCTCCAGCAGGGGTTCGAGGATCGCAACGGCGAACGGGTCCAGGGCATGCGCGAGCTCCTCGAGCGGCTGCGCCAGGAGCGTCGAGAGCGTCTCGAGCAGAGCGACCTCGGTGGGGTCTACGACGACATCGCTCAGCGCCTTCGGGATGTGGTCGACACCGAGCGGGCCGGGATCGACGCGTTCGAGCAGGCCGCCCGCGACTCGGGTGATCAGCGCCGCCAGGAGGTGGCCGAGGCCGCGGCCCTCGACAAGCGCATGGCCCTCGATTTCCTCCCGCCCGATCTCTCGGGCCAAGTCCGCTCCCTCTCTGACTACGAGTTCACCTCGCCCGAGGCCCACCGCCAGTTCCAGGAGTTGATGGACGAGCTGCGCTCGGAGGTGGCCAACTCGTACTTCAACCAGATGTCCGGGGCCATGGCCGAAACCTCGCCCGAGGACCTGGCTCGGATGAAGGACATGCTGGCCGAGCTCAACCAGATGCTCGACCAGCGCCAGCGAGGTGAGGAGCCCGACTTCGACGGGTTCATGGAGCGCTACGGCGACTTCTTCCCCGAGAACCCGCAAAACCTCGACGAGCTGCTCGAGATCATGGCCCGGCGTATGGCGGCCATGCAGGCGATGCTGAACTCGATGTCGCCCGAGCAGCGCGAGCAGCTCCGGGGCCTGGCCGAGCAGCTCCTCGAAGACATGGACCTGCGCTGGCAGGCCGAGCAACTGGCGTCCAACCTCCAGTCGATGTTCCCGGACGCCGGTTGGGACCAGCGCTTCAACTTCCAGGGTGACGATCCGCTGTCGTGGGGCCAGGGCGCCGAGATGCTCCGCGACCTGGGCGACATGGACCAGCTCGAACAGATGCTCCAGGGTTCGTCGAACCCAGGGGCGTTGGCCGAAGTCGATCTCGAGCGGGCCCGGCAGCTCCTCGGCGACGAGTCGGCCGAATCACTCGAGCGCCTGGGTGAGATCCAACAGCGCCTGCTCGATGCGGGCCTGGTCGAGCAGAAGGGCGGCCGTCTCGAACTGACGCCCCGAGGGATCCGCCAGATCGGCAACAACGCCTTGGCCGAGCTGTTCGCCAACCTGCGCAAGGACTCCCTCGGCCGCCACGAGGTCGAGCGCACGGGGGTGGGGCACGAGCGGGCGTTCGAGTCCAAGCCCTACGAGTTCGGCGACCCGTTCAACCTCGACATCCACCGCACCATCCGAAACGCCTTGGGTCGGGCCGGCTCGGGTACACCCGTGCGGCTCCTGCCCGAGGACTTCGAAGTCGAGCGGACCGAGCTGGTGACCCGGGCCAGCACTGTGCTCATGCTCGACGTGTCGATGTCGATGCCCATGCGGGACAACTTCTTGGCGGCCAAGAAGGTGGCCATGGCCCTGCACGCTCTCATCGCCGGCCAGTACCCCCGTGACTACATGGGGGTGGTGACGTTCTCGAAGATCGCCCGGGAGATCAAGCCCGAGCAGCTGCCCGAGGTGAGCTGGGACTTCGACTTCGGCACCAACATGCAGCACGGCTTGCTTTTGGCCCGGCGCATGCTCAACAAGCAGACCGGCACCAAGCAGATCATCATGATCACCGACGGCGAGCCCACCGCCCACCTGGAGGTGGGGATGAGCGAGCCCTTCTTCTCCTACCCACCGGTGCGCGAGACGGTCGACGCCACGTTGCGCGAGGTCAACCGGTGCACCCGCGATGGCATTCGCATCAACACCTTCATGCTCGACGCCAGCGGGTACCTGCGCGACTTCGTCCAGAAGATCACCCAGCTGAACCGGGGTCGGGCCTTCTTCACCACGCCGGACACCCTCGGCGACTACGTGCTGGTCGACTTCCTCGAGCAGCGTCGCGAGCAGCGCCTCGGGCGTCGCGGCGCCTGAACCCAGCGCCTCGGGGGAAAAGTCCTTGTCCCTCTTGCGTTCCGTCGCGCCAAGGACGAAGATGACAGAACTGTAATTACACCGGTGCGCACCGACGGTGACGAGGGCGGAGCGATTCCGTTCGAGGCGTACGGACGAGGGGAGCGACCCAATGGCCGACCCAATGCCGACCAACACCATGCCCATCAACACCATGCCGACCAAGACCATGCCGACGTTGCCGACCTACAGCCGGTCGGCGGCCGCACTCGAGGTCGACGCCGCCGCCGAGGACGAACGCCAGACCTGGTACGCCGCGGCCAACTGTCTCGGTGTCGACCCGGACCTGTTCTTTCCCGAGCGGGGCGCATCGACCCGAGAGGCCAAAGAGGTGTGCCGGGGCTGCGTCGTGCGCCACGACTGCCTCGAGTTCGCCCTGGCCAACGGCGAGAAGTTCGGGATCTGGGGCGGGATGAGCGAGCGGGAGCGTCGCCGAGTGCGCCGCACCCGGGCGCTGGCCCGCCGTCAATCCGACGGGGGCGTGGCCTCCGCCTGATCGAGCTGGCCGGGCCTCGGCCGGGTCAGTCGGTGCTCGATCGTCTTATCGGGGCCGAGGTCGAGTTCGAGCCAGCGGGCTGGGTCGACCCGGTCGAGTACGGCCTGGGGAACCAAACCCACCAGCTCGGCGTGGTCGATGGCGACCCGAGCGCGCACTGCGTCGTAGACCTCGGCCGGGCCGAGCGCCAGCGGGTCGATCAGGTTGGTGGACACCTGCACGCCGTCGCCCACCGCCAGGGCGAGCGTGCGCAAGCTGGGTCCCCGTAGGGCTCGGGCCACCTCCCGGGCCAGCTCGACGTTGGGTTGGGCCAGCCACAGGTTGTAGGCCACCAGCGGTGGGCGGGCCCCGGCCGCGGTGGCGCCCGCGGTGGGGTGGGGTCGGGTCGGTCCGGCGCTCGGCGTGAGATCGACGAACGCCCGGCGGCGGACCTCGGGGAGGGTGAGCCCATCGGGCCCGTAAGCGAACGCCGGGATGTCGAGGGTGGCTGCCTCCCAGGCACACCAACGGTCTCGGGCGGCGATCGCCTCGGCCATGGGCGTGTCTCCCAGGGGGACGAAGGGGACGACGTCGACGACCCCCAGGCTGGGATGGACCCCGGTGTAGTCCCGATGGTCGACGGCTTCGATCGCAGCCACCGCCACTCGGCGGGGAGCCTGCTCGCCGATCAACGTGCACACGACGCGCTGGTGATGCTCGTCGAGGTGAAGGTCGAGGAGGTCTGCGCCGGCCGCCCCTCGCAAAGCTGCGACCAGGTCCGGGGTGGGATTGCCACTGACGTTGAGCACGCACTCCAGTGGGGGTCGCCTGTCGTTGCCCACCCCCCGGTACCCTTCTGGCATGCCCAATCTTGGCCCGACAGAGATGATCATCCTTCTCCTCATCGTGCTGCTTCTGTTTGGCGGAGCCAAGCTTCCCAAGCTTGCTCGGTCCCTGGGTCAGGCCCAGAAGGAGTTCAAACAGGGCCAGACCGACCAGGCCGCTGACGACGTCCAGGGCGATCAGCAGTCGAAGAACTGACGACCGGGAACCAACCGCCCTCGGGCGACGTTCCGTCAACGGTTCCCACGTGGGAGGAGATCGCCCGGACCCACGGGCGTTTCCTCTACAACGTGGCCTACCGACTGACAGGCAACGACGCCGACGCCCAGGATCTCGTCCAGGACGTGCTGCTCCGGGTACGCCGGGGCCTCGCGACCTATCGACCTGGGTCGCTGGAGGGATGGTTGAGTCGCATCACGACGAACGCATTTCTGGACGAGGTCCGCAGGCGCCGGCGCCATCCGGCTGACGCGCTCGGTGACGAGCCCGACCGGTTCGTCGCGCCTGCTCCCGACGTCGACGAGGCCTTGGCGGCGACATCGTTCTCCGACGAGGTCCAGTCGGCGCTGCTGCGTCTGCCCGACGAGTTCCGGGCCGCGGTGGTCCTCTGCGATGTCGTGGGCTTCTCCTACCAGGAGATCGCCGACGAGTTGGGTGTTCCGGTCGGGACGGTCCGCAGCCGCATCCATCGCGGTCGCCTGGCCCTGCGGGAGGTGTTGGCGTGAGCGACCATCCGAGTTGGGACCTGCCCCATGGAGACGATCGTCTCTCGGGCTATCTCGACGGCGAGCTGTTCCCGGCCGAGGTGGCCGAGGTCGACGCCGACCTGGCCGTCGACCCGGCCCTGGCCGACGAGCTGGCACGGACCCGCCAGGCCCGATCCGCCGTGCGCGACCTGCCCTTGGTCGAGCCCCCGTCGGGGTTCTTCGAGCGGATGCTCGAGGGCGAGGCTCGCGTGGTCGCGGCGGTGACCCCGACCCGGTGGCGGCCCACTCGGCGCCAGCTCCTCCTGGCCAACGCGGTGTCGGTGGCCGCCGTCGTGATCGCCCTGGTCGTGGTGGGGGTCGGGGTGGGCAACAACCCGGTCAACACCGAGGTGGCCGGGGCGGTCGACGCCCACGCCCAGACCCTCGACTCGCTCAACGACGAGGGCACCATCCCCGCCGACGGTGGCCGGGATCGCCTCGGACCGGTCGATGGAGGCGCCACGCCGTGGCAACACGGTCAGCCGGTCGACGACGTTCCCTCAGACTTCCTGGTACCGACCGAGCTCGACGGCGGCTACGAGCTGGTGGCGGCCTACCGGACGCCGAGCGGCGTCCATCTGTTCTACTCCGACGGCCGCTTCGGTCTGTCGGTGTTCGAACAGCGGGGAACCGTCGACTGGTCCGAGCTGCCGACGCCGGGTGAGCGGATCGAGGTGGGCCAGAACGACGGCTGGCGCTGGACCGACTCTCGCATCGGTGGGCGGGTCGTGGTCTTCACCGACGGCGATCTCGCCGTGCTCATTGCCGGCGACGAGAGCGGCGAGGCCGTGCTCAGGGCCGCGGCATCACTACCGCCCACCCCCGAACCCTCGCTCGGCGACCGAGCCCGGGCACTGGCCGGAGCAACGATCGAGCAGCTCAGCCCGCTGGGCTAGCTAGCGCACCATGGCGTCGAGCCGGCGCTGCTTGAGGATGCGCCGGCGCTCACGCTCGGATGCTCCACCCCATACGCCGTGGTCGATGCGTTCGATGAGCGCGTACTCGAGGCACTCGGTCCGAACCGGACACTCGAAGCAGATGCGGCGGGCCTGGTCGACGCCGACGCCGTCGCTGGGGAAGAAGCGCTCCGGCGGCTCGTCGGCGCACGCGGCCTGCGACATCCAGCCGGCGTCGGTTTCCGGTTCCTGTTCGAGCGCTTCGTCGGTCACGACGTTCTCCTCGGTCGGTGTCGTCACGTGTTCAGCGGCAGAAGGGGCGAAAAGGTTCCCGGGAACCGAATGAGGGGTGTCCGGCGTTGAAGCCTCCGATGGCCCGCGCTGCGACGGGCCCACGCCCCAGACTCGAGGTAGTTCGCATGGACACCGACCAGCGCGACCCGCTCCCGTACGGAGATCAGGAAACGATCCCCGCACCCGGAGCGCCGGTCGCCCCCGACGAATCGAATCCGACCGAGACGACCGTTCTGGTCGACGAGACCCCACCGACCCCCCCGCCCCCGACAGCACCGCCCGGGCCGTCGTCGGGCGGTGGCCGTGGCGGTTGGCGCAGCGCCGTGGTGGGCGGCGTCGTCGGCGCCATCGTCGCCGCGCTCGTGGCCGGCGGCATCGTGGCCGCCAGCGACGACAGCACCACCAATGTGGTCACCAGCAGCAGCCCCAACCGCACGCTGTCGGGCGACCAGCTCGACGTGTCGGGCATCCTCGACAAGGTCAACCCCGCGGTCGTGTCCATCCACACCACGGTCCCCCAGCAGAGCTTCGGGCCCTTCGGCGGCAGCCAGTCCAGCGAGGCGGCCGGGACCGGCATGATCATCGAGTCCTCGGGCGTGGTCCTGACCAATGCCCACGTCGTGGAGGACGCCACTGCCATCCAGGTCGACCTGGCTGACGGCCGCTCGGTGTCGGCCACGATCATCGGGTCGCTGTCGGACAAGGATGTCGCCCTGCTCCAGCTCGAGGACGTCTCTGACCTGCCGACCGTCGAGTTGGGCAGCTCCGCCGACCTCGAAGTGGGCGACGAAGTCGTGACCATCGGCAACGCCCTCAACCTGGGCGCCACGCCGACGGTCACCACCGGCATCGTCTCGGCTCTCGACCGCACCATCACGGTCGAGAACATCGAGTTCACCGGTCTCATCCAGACCTCCGCCCCCATCAACTCGGGCAACTCTGGTGGCCCGCTGGTGGACGCAACCGGCAAGGTCATCGGTGTCAACTCGGCCCTGGCCGAGGGCAGCCAGAACGTCGGGTTCGCGTTGGCCATCGATGACGTGAAGGTGTCCATCGACGCCATCAAGGCCGGTGAGACCGACTCGAGTGCAGGGTCGGGGAGCGACCAGACCGCGACCAACCGGGCTGTCCTGGGCGTGTCGGTCCGTGACGGGGAGAACGGCGCACTCGTCGCCGAGGTGACCTCCGGTGGCCCGGCCGCCGAGGCCGGGATCGAAGCCGGCGACGAGATCACCGCCGTCGATGGCACCGAGATCGGATCAGCCAGCGAGCTGGTGGAGGAATTGGCCGACCGCAGCCCAGGTGACGAGATCGAAGTCACCTACGAACGCGACGGCTCGTCTTCGACCACGACGGTCACGCTCGGGGCCAACACCTGAGCCTCCGGTAGTGTCGTCGGGCCCTGTCCGCCCTCCCGGACAGGGCCCGACGCCCGCCGAGGAGCCCGATGTCCCAGCAGAGCACCGACTTCGACAGCCCGCCCCAGGGCCACGTACGCATCGTCTACCTGGGGCCGGTCGCCCCCCACTGGGAGATCCAGTCCGATTTCGGCGATCCTCGGATGATCGACAACTTCCGTCAGCGGGTGGGCGCTCGGCTCCTCCTGCTGCCGCCGCATGATCCTCAGTTCCGACGGAACCGCGAGCGAGTCGTGCGCGACGCCGAGCGTGAGCACCTCCTGCTCCAGTGGGACCTCGGACTGCCCGACGACGAGACACCGTCCGATCCGGGCTATCGCCGCTGAACGGGTGGTGACGGCGGGCTGAACGGACCGCCCCACGGGCGTCCGGTTCGAAAGTCGATCGGTAGGGTGGCACGATGTCCGCCGAGGTCGACACCGACGACGATGCCCGCTGGCGTCACGGCGAGTGGCGGGTGGCCGAGCCCCCGGCCCTGAGTGGGCCCCGCATCCTCAACCGAGAGCAGTCCTGGCTCGATTTCAACGCTCGGGTCCTGGCCCTGGCCGCCTCGCCCCGAGTGCCGTTGCTCGAACGGGCCAAGTTCCTGGCCATCTTCAGCCAGAACCTCGACGAGTTCTTCCAGGTGCGGGTGGCCGGACTCGAGGACCAGGTCGCGGCCGGCCTGGTGGCGCGCAGCGACGACGGGCTGACCCCGGTCGAGCAGCTGGCCGCCATCCGGAGTCGGGTCGACGAGCTGGTCGGTAGGCAGACCTCGATCTTCCTCGACGACGTGGTGCCGGCCCTGGCCGACGTCGGGATCAAGCTCTCGGACTGGGACGAGCTCGACGACGACGATCGCCAGTACCTGGTGGAGGTGTTCGAGCAGCGCATCTTCCCGGTGCTGACGCCCTTGGCCGTCGACCCGAGCCACCCGTTCCCCTACATCTCGAGCTTGTCGCTCAACTTGGCCGTGCTCGTGGCCCATCCCGAGACCGGCGAGCGCCGCTTCGCCCGGGTCAAGGTGCCCGACATCTTGCCCCGCTTCGTGGTGATGCTCGACGGCGAGCGCTTCGTCCCCCTCGAACAGGTCATCGCCCAGCACCTCCACACCCTGTTCCCGGGGATGGTGGTCGAGTCGCACCATCCGTTCCGCGTCACCCGCAACGCCGACCTCACCCTCGAAGAGGAAGAGGCCGACGACCTGTTGGCCGCGGTCGAGATGGAGTTGCGGCGGCGCCGGTTCGGCCAGGCCGTCCGCCTCGAAGTGACCGAGGGGGTGTCGCCCGAACTGCTCGACCTGTTGACCCGCGAGCTCGCCCTCGACCCCTCCCAGGTCGAGGTCATCCGGGGTCCGCTCGACCTCGGCGGACTGTGGTCGGTATGGGGGTTGGCCCGCCCCGACCTGAAGGACGACGTGTTCACGTCGGTGCGGCCCCAGGCCTTGGCCCGCAACGACGACGACGACGTCGACGTGCTGGCCCGGATCCGCGAGGGCGACATACTCGTGCACCACCCCTACGAGTCGTTCTCCCGCTCGGTGGTGGCGTTCATTCGCCAGGCTGCGGCCGACCCCAAGGTCTTGGCCATCAAGCAGACGTTGTACCGCACGTCGAGCGACAGCCCGATCATCGCGGCCCTCATCCACGCGGCCGAGCAGGGCAAGCAGGTCGTCGCTCTGGTCGAGGTCAAGGCCCGCTTCGACGAGCAGGCCAACGTGGCCTGGGCTCGAGCGCTCGAGCGGGCCGGCGTGCACGTGGTGTACGGCCTGGTCGGGCTGAAGACCCACTCGAAGATCGCCCTGGTGGTCCGCCAGGAGGACGACGGCATCCGCCGGTACTGCCACATCGGCACCGGCAACTACAACGAGCGGACCGCTCGTCTCTACGAAGACATCGGTCTGTTGACCTGCGCCCCCGAGATCGGCGCCGACCTCACCCAGCTGTTCAACTTCCTCACCGGGTATGGCCGCCAGGTCCACCTGCAGAAGCTGTTGGTGGCCCCGGGCCGGCTCCGTCCTCGCCTGACCGAGCTCATCGCCCAGGAGGCGGCACGGGGCGAGGACGGCCGCATCGTGATGAAGATGAACAGCCTGGTCGACGTCGACATGATCGAGGCCCTGTACGCGGCATCGTCGGCCGGGGTGGAGATTGACCTGATCGTGCGGGGCATCTGCTGTCTACGCCCCGGTGTTCCGGGCCTTTCCGACCGCATCCGGGTCCGTTCGATCGTGGGTCGGTTCCTCGAGCACTCGAGGATCTTCTATTTCGCCAACGGCAAGGGGGTGGGCGAGGCCGCGTACTTCATCGGGTCGGCCGATCTCATGCCTCGCAACCTCGACCGCCGAGTGGAGGCGACCATCTCCGTCGACGACGCCCGACTCCAGGCCCGCCTCGAGGAGATCGTGCGGGTGAACCTGGCCGACGACGAGCTGGCGTGGAACCTCGGACCGGACGGGACCTGGCGCAAGGTGGCGGTCAGGGTCGGGTTCAACGCTCAGGAGGAGTTGCGCCGCCAAGCCGTCGAGCGGGCCAGACGTTCAGGGCCGACGGTGTCGGCCAACGACAGCCGCTGACCCGATGGCCGACGAGGACTCGGAGGTCACCGCCGGCGCCATCGTGTCCGAGGCGCTGCGCGAGTCGGTGGCTCGGGTGGTGGCCCACGAGCCGGGTGTCCGCCGAGGTGTCGATCCCGAAGACGTGCACCAGATGCGGGTCGGCACCCGCCGGTTGCGGTCCGACCTCACGACCTTCGAGAGTCTGTTCGATCGTGAGTGGGTCCGGACGTTGCGCCGGGAGATCCGGCCCCTGGGCGACGCGTTGGGGGCGGTGCGAGACCGAGACGTGTTGGCCCAACGCCTCGGCGACCAGCTGGGCGCGCTCGGGCTGGGCGACGATCCCGGCGCCATCGAGCTCCTCGTCGGCCTCGAACGGGAACGAGACGGGGCCCGGGCCACGCTCATGGCGCTGCTCGACGACCCGGCCCATCGTCGCCGACTGGCTCGCCTCGACGAGGCGGCCACCACCCCCCGCCTGGCCGGCCGGGCCAGTCAGTCGGCGCCGGATGTCCTGGCGCCCATGGTCCGCGAGGTATGGCGCGGCCTGCGGTCCGCCGTCCGTGACGCCGGTCGCAACCCGGCGTCGAGCGAGCTGCACGAGATCCGCAAGGCGGCCAAGCGCACCCGGTACGCGGCCGAGCTGGCGGCCCGGGCGATCGGCGCTCCAGCCGAGTCCTTCGCCCGAGGGATGGCCCAGGTCCAAGAGGTGCTCGGCGAGCACCAGGACGCCGTGGTGGCCGAGGAGTGGCTGGTCCAGGTGAGTGTCGGCACGCCGCCTGGTGTGGTGGAGGTGGCCAGGCAGCTGATCGAGGTCGAGCGGACGATCGAGGCCGACTGTCGGGACCAGTGGCGCGACGTGTGGGAGGCCGCAGCGCGCCCGAAGCGGCGGAGGTGGCTGAGAGCATGACCATCTGGGCCGCGGGTGGGGTGGTGTGGCGGTCGGGCCCCGACGGTGCCGTCGAGATCCTGGTGATCCACCGACCCCGGTACGACGACTGGTCGCTGCCCAAGGGCAAGCGCAACCGGCGAGAGTCCGACGAGGACTGTGCTCGCCGTGAGGTCGAAGAGGAGACGGGGGTCCGCTGCCGGTTGGGCGAAGAGCTGCCTACCGTTCGCTACGACGTGGAGGGTGAGCCCAAGGTGGTTCGGTTCTGGGCCATGACGGTGGACTCGGGGACGGCCACGCCCGATGGCAACGAGGTCGACGTCCTGGAGTGGCTGCCGGCCGTCGACGTGGTGGCTCGGCTCGATCGGGAAGGCGAGCGGTCTGTGGTCAGCGCCTTCCTGGCCTCGGACCGGCGCTGAACGTTCGCGTCTCGTTCACATCTCGTTCACGGACAAGCCCGAGCCGATACATCCGGGCTTCCTACGGTCTGCCTCACGGCATGAGTGCGTTCATCAGCGTTGCGCTCCGGATGGCACCAATGGGCCACGCCCGGCATCCTGGTACGGAGATGGGTGATCCTGATGGCGACTGAGACGCGCAAGGCTTTCCACGAGGGACTCCAAGGCGTGCGGACCGACATCGTCCGCATGGGGGGAACGGTGGCCGAAGCGCTGGCCCTGGCCACCGACGCCTTGCTGGCCGGCGATCTGGCGGCCGCCGAGGCGATCATCGACGGCGACGAGGCGATCGACACCGCAGCCCTCGAGCTCGAGGAGCGGTGCTACCAGCTGATGGTGCTCCAGCAGCCCGTGGCCGTCGATCTCCGATCGCTGGTGACTGCCGTGCGGATGATCGCCGAGATCGAGCGTTCCGGCGACCTTGTGGTCAACATCATGAAGGGTGCTCGCCGTATGTACGGCACCACCTTCGACCCTCGCCTGCGGGGTCTCATCGAGCGGCTGTCGAGCGAGAGCAACCGCCTGTTCCGCCTGTCGCTCGACGCCTACATCGACCGCAACGCAGCCCTGGCCGCCGCGCTCGACGACATGGACGACACGGTCGATCGGCTGCACGAGGACTTCATCCAGGCGGTGCTGGAGACCTACGAGACCCGAGCCATGGGTCTGCAGCCGGCGGTTCAGTTGGCCCTGGTCGGGCGGTACTACGAGCGAATCGCCGACCACGCGGTGAACATCGGCGACCGGGTGCGGTTCATGATCACCGGCAGCCTCGTTGACGACGCCGCCAACGAGGGCAACGGCCGCCAGTGAACGTCCTGGTCGTGCTGGGTGCCGCCGTCGTCGGTGGATTCGTCGGTGCCGGAATCGTCGCCTATTCGGCTCGTCGGGCCCAGGCCGACGCCCGGCGCCTGGTCGAGCGGTCCATCGAGTCAGCCGGCGCCCAAGGGGCGCTGGTCGCGGCCTCTCACGATCGCCTGGTCGCCGCCCTCGACCTGCTGCCGGTTGGAGTGGTGGTGTGGGACGAGTCAGGCAGCGAGGTCTACCGGAACCAGGCGGCCGCCCCCCTCGCCGGAGCCCGGCATGCCGAGGCGCTGATCGAGGGGGCGGTGAACGACGACCTGACTCGGGCCCGGCAAGGAGTGCGGGCCAGCCGAGAGCTCGACCTGTTCGGTCCTCCCCGTCGGCGGCTGGTGCTGAGCACCTGGCCACTCGGTCCGTCCGGGGCGGTCGCCGTACTCGAGGACGTCACCGAGCAGCGTCGCCTCGAAGAGGTTCGCCGCGATTTCGTGGCCAATCTGAGCCACGAGATCAAGACGCCGATCGGCGCCCTCTCGGTGTTGGCCGATGCCATCTCGTCCGAGGACGATCCGACGACGGCCCGGCCGCTGGCCAACCGGCTGACCGACGAGGCCTTCCGGGTGTCGCGGATCATCGACGACCTCCTCGACCTGTCGAGGATCGAAGGCGATTCGTCCGCCGATGCCGAGGTGGTTCCGGTGGGTCCGATCGTGGCCGAGGCCGTCGATCGGGTCCGACCGCTGGCCACCCAGAAGTCCATCCAGATCGACGTGGTTGCCGCGTCGGAGCCTTGTGTCGTGGTCGGCGATCGTCGCCAGCTTGCCTCCGCGGTCGGCAACCTGCTCGAGAACGCGTGCAAGTACAGCGACGAGGGCGCCCAGGTCGAGATCAGCACCCGAACCGCCGACCGATGGGTCGAGTTGGTGGTGCGCGACCACGGGGTCGGGATCCCGGCACGCGACCTCGAACGGGTCTTCGAGCGCTTCTACCGGGTCGACCGAGCCCGGAGCCGCGAGACCGGCGGGACCGGGTTGGGTCTGGCCATCGTGCGTCACGTCGCCACCAACCACGGAGGCGTGGTCACCGTCGAGTCCCGTGAGGGAGAGGGATCAGTGTTCACCCTGCGATTGCCGGAGGCGACTGTGACCGAGCCGGGCCAAGCTGCCGAGCGAGTCGAAGCCGGGGTGCACCGATGACAGCCGAGCAGCGACCCACGGTGCTGGTGGTCGAAGACGAGGAATCGTTCGTCGACGCGCTGGTGGTCGGGCTCCAGCGTGAGGGCTTCGCGGTGCGAGTGGCCCGGGACGGGTCCGAGGCGCTCGACCTGTTCGACCTGGTCGATCCTGATCTCGTGCTGCTCGACGTCATGCTCCCCAAGCTGTCGGGGATGGACGTCTGTCGGGAGCTGCGGACCCGATCGGACGTGCCGATCATCATGGTGACGGCCAAGGGCTCGGAGATCGACACAGTCGTCGGTCTCGAGTTGGGCGCCGACGACTACGTCACCAAGCCCTATCGACTTCGTGAGCTGGTGGCCCGCATGAGGGCGGTCCTGCGTCGAACTCCATCAGGGGAACGCCCGGTGCTCGACAGCCACGACGAGCTGCTCGAGGTCGGCGACGTCCGCCTCGATGCCGCCCGCCACGAGGTGGTCATCCGCGGCGATCTGGTGGCTCTGCCCCTCAAGGAGTTCGAACTGCTCGAAGTGCTGTTGGCCAATGCCGGCCGGGTGCTGTCACGCGACGCCCTGATCAGCAACGTGTGGGGGGCCGACTATGTCGGTGACACCAAGACTCTCGACGTCCACGTGAAGCGGCTGCGGGCCAAGGTCGAAGACGAGCCGGCTCGACCCCGGCGGATCGTCACCATCCGAGGTCTGGGCTACAAGTACGAGTTGCCGCGGGCCTGACCGCTCAACGGCGCCCGAAGTGAAGGCTCAACGCTCGTCCTCGCCGGCGTTGGGTGGGCAGGACGTCGTCATCGCTGCGCTGCCACACGGCAGGGGTCGGGCCGGGGTCGGGGGCCTCGTCGGGGACCGTTGGAACCTGCCACTGATGGATGGCCGACAGGCCCTGAGCCCGGAGCTCCTCCTGGTCGACCGTCGGCGCCTTGGGCGTCTCTCTCACCGGCACGGCGCGCGTCGTGACCTCAGCGGTGGGGCCGTCGGTCGTCGAGCGGTCGTCCAGCCCGCCCGGGACCCAGTTGGCGAACGCGGCGTCGAGTGCGCCGTCGTTGGACCAGGCCGGGGCCGAGTCGGCAGGAGGAGTCGAGGCTTCGGGGTCGTACACGTCGCCCAGGAGGCGAGACAGATCAGACATGTCTGTTGATCGGCATCCGGGCGCACGGCCTTGAGTACCGGGGCCCGCACGTACGCTGGGTCCGGTGGCTGATCGTGCTGGATCGGGGTGGCGTCCGCTGCCGAAGGAGTCGATCCGGCCGCTGCTGAGAACCCCGTTCGCCCGCCTGGCGGTGCTCCACGGGGCCATGGCTGCCGGCGACGCCCTGTTGGCCCTGGCCCTGGCCGGCTCGCTGTTCTTCTCGATCTCGCCCGAGGCCGCCCGCCCCAAGGTGGGCCTGTACCTGCTGCTCACCATGGTGCCGTTCTCGGTGCTGGTGCCGTTGATCGGGCCGTGGGTCGACAGTCGGGCGGGTGGTCGCCGGTCGATGATCCTGCTCACCGGCGTCCTGCGAGCGCTCTTGTGCGTGGTCATGGCCGACGACTTGGCCAAAGTGCTCTTCTTCCCCGAGGCCCTGATGGTCCTGGTCCTGGGCCGGTCCTACAGCGTGGCCCGCGCGTCGTTGGTCCCCAGCCTGGTCGACGACGACACCGAGCTGGTGCGGGCCAACTCGAGGTTGGTGTTGGTGGCCAGCATCGGCGGCGCCATGGCCGTTGTGCCCGGGTTGGCTGTCTTGTCGGTGTCGACGCCGGCGGTGCTCTGGATGGCGAGCGTCGCCTACGCCATCGGGGGCCTGCTGGCGCTGCGTCTGCCGGCCACCGTGGTGGCTTCCGACGCGCCCGACGCCGCGGAGACCACCGAGTTGCACAGCGCCGGCATCCTCCTTTCGGCCTCGGCCATGGCCGTGCTGCGGGCCAGCGTGGGCTTCGTGACCTTCCTGCTGGCCTTCCTCCTGCGGGCCGACGACGCCCCCACGTGGTGGTTCGGGGTGGTGGCCAGCGCCGGGGTGGTCGGGGGCCTGTCGGGGGCGGTGCTGGCCCCGTCGTTGCGCCGGCGCCTTCACGAAGAGCGGATACTTCTGGTGTCCACCGTGGCCGTGACGACCCTGGCCGCGGTACTGCTCATCGGCCAGGCGCCGCTCCGGGTGGCGGCGCCGGTGCTGGCCTTCGGGATCGGCGGTGCCGCGTCGGCGGCCAAGGTGGCCTTCGACAGCATCGTGCAGCGCGACGCGCCCGACGCCAACACCGGTCGGTCCTTCGCCCGCTTCGAAACCCGCTTCCAGCTGGCCTGGGTGGCCGGCAGCTTTGCCCCGGTGCTGGTCGACATCCCGCTCGGGGCCGGGCTGGCCCTGGTAGCCGTGGGGTCGGCGTTGTCGGCCGTCGGATACGCCACCGGGCGCCAGGTGTGGCGGTGGCGATGGTCGAACCGTCCGACCCGGCGATCAGTTGTCGAGGTCGATCCGGGCCAGCCAGAGGCCGGGAGCGTCGACCTCGGCCGGGGTGGGCAGGACCCGGGCTGACGACCAGAGTCGGCCCAGGGCAGCTTCGCCACCCCGCTCGACGACTCCTTCGATGAAGACCTGCCCTCGTTCGTAGGCCGCGGTGCCGAGTTCGAGTCCGAGCAGGGCCTCGACGGCCCGGTCGGCCGGGCTGGCCTCGACCCGGCGCCGGCGCAGGGCCTCGGTGAGCATCGGGTAGGACCCCATCAGCGGCTGGCCGGTGATGTCGACGACGTGGTCGACGTAGCCGACCACGGCGGCTACCAGGGCATCGAGCTGGGGGCGAAGGGCCCGCTGGCGGGGCGACTGGAGTGAGGCGAACAGCGCCGCCGGGTCGCCCAGGGCGGACTGCAGCGCGGCGGGGTCGGAGAGCTCGAGCGCATCGAACTTCCCGCCGATGGCGTCGGCGTCGAGCTGGTAGGCGTCGGCGTGCTCGGTCAACAGGTCGCTCAGGCGGCCTCGGACGTGGGGGAGTCCGAGCACGGCGTGGGTGGTCAGCTCGGACAAGCAGGTCCACAGGCGCAGGTCGTCGCCGGGGACGCTCCACTCCTCCTCGAAGCGGGCCACGTTGGACTCGACCATGACCAACTCGTCGTTGACCGGTCGGGGGATGGGCAACCCGTACTGGCCGAAGGCGGTGGTGGCCAGGTGGCCCACCATCGAACCGGCCTGCATCGACAGCAGCATCGGCGCCATGGCCGAGAGCATCCCGCCGAGGAGCGCGCCGGTGGGGTCGGCGCCGGCCAGGTCGGGATCGGGCGGCGGGGTCTCGGTCAGTGAGCGGGTGAGGCTGGCCGATAGGTGTTCGAGGAGAGGCTGGTAGGCGTCGAGCGTGCGCCGGGTCCACTCGATGCGGGTCACCGGCACGATCGAGACGGGTCGGCCGGTGGTCGACGGCGACAGACCGGTGGCGTCGATGACCCGAAGCTCGGCCGCCCGGACCAGGCCCTCGAGGCGGATGCGGAGCAGCGGGTCGGGATTGTCCTCGGGCGTCCCGTCGTTGGCCACGTGCGCGGCGAGTTGGCGGGCGGCGTCCCAGCCGCCGCTGGCGCCCGAGGAAGCCAGCATGCGCATCAGATCGCCGAGCAGTCCCCCGAACGGATCGTCTCCGGTTGGACCGGTGCTCGCCACACGGGCATGGTAGGCGGGTGGCTCCCCCCCTCCCCGTCGTGGCTGTGGTGGGAGCCGAGGTCCCGTTGGGCCGCCGGGTGCTGGAGCGATTCGACTCGTCGGGATCGGTCGAGCGGGTGGTGGCGATCCCCTCGACGTCCCTGCTCGCCGACGACCTGGCCGCCCGCCTCGATGGCGTCGACGTGGTGTGCCACGTGGCTGGTTCGGCCGCCGAACGCGACGACGTGGCCGCCGAACGGATCCTGGTCGAGGGGATGCGCCGGTTGCTCGGGGCCGCCCGGGGCGTGGGGGCGATGGTGCTGGTCTCGTCGGCCACGGTCTACGGGGCCTGGCCCGACAACTCGATTCCGCTGACCGAGGAGGCCCCGATCCGCCCCAACCCGGGCTGCGATTTCGCCCTGCACCGGGCCGAGATCGAACGGATGGCTCGCGAGTGGTCGTCGGCCAACTCGGGTCGGACGGTGGGCGTGCTGCGGGCGGCAGTCGAGCTCGACCCCGATCAGCCCACCTGGCTGGCCCAGTCGTTGCAGGCCACCCACGGGGTCCGACCGGCCGACGCCGATCCACCGGCCCAGTTCGTGCATCTCGACGATTTGGCCGATGCCGTCGTGGTGGTGGCTCGGGGTCGACTCGACGGAGTGTTCAACGTGGCCGCCGACGGGTGGCTGTCGGCCGACGAGACCCGGGCCCTGACCGGCACCCGGCACCGGGTGGCGGTTCCCGAGACGGTGGCCACCGCATTGGCCCGCCTGACCTGGCGCTGGCGCATCGGCCACACGCCTCCCGGTTTCATCCCTTACGTGATCCACCCCTGGGTGGTCGCCACCGATCGTCTCGAGGCCGAGGGGTGGCATGCCGCGCACGCCAACGACGAGGCGCTGGTCGATTCGAGTGACGGATCGTGGTTCGACGGGCTGAGCCCGGGCCGACGCCAGACGCTCTTGCTGGCGGGGACGAGCGCGATCGTGGTCGCGGTGTTGGGCGGGTTGGTGGCGCTGGTCAGCCGTCGACGGTGGCGGGCCGCTCGGCCAGCTTGAGCTGCGACGTTCGGCGCTGGCCGTCCCGGGCGACCACGATCTCGATCTCGTCGCCGGGGCGATAGGACCGCATGGTCACCGCCAGGGCCGCCATCGACGTGACGGGTCGGCCGTCGACCTCCAGCACGATGTCGCCTTCGGCCAGCTCGGCCGCCCACGCCGGGCTGTCGGCGGTGACCGATTCGACGACCGCACCGCCGTCGACCCCGAGCTCGTCGGCCTGGTCCGAGGAGAGGTCGCGACCGGAGATGCCGATCCAGGCGTGACGCACGCTCCCGGTGACGATCAGCTCGTCGGCTACCGACCGGGCCACGTCGATCGGTGTGGCGAAGCCAAGTCCCTCGGCCCCCACGTCGGACACGGCCACCGCCGTGGTGATGCCGATGACGTTCCCATTTCCGTCGAGCAGTGCGCCCCCGGACGAGCCGGGGTTGATGGCCGCGTCGGTCTGGATCATGTCGAGGAGCACGCCATCTTCGGTCTGGACCCTGCGCCCCAGCGCACTGACCACCCCGACTGACACCGAGGCGCCGCCGCTGAGGGCGAGGGGAGACCCGATGGCGACTGCGGTCTGGCCGACCTGGAGACCGGTGGCCGAACCGAGGACTGCCGTCGGGTAGCTGCCGTCGCCGTCGATCTTGACCACGGCGATGTCGGTGAGGGCGTCTCCGCCGACGACCGAGGCGCTGGCCTCGGTGCCGTCGGCCAGCACGACGATGACATCACTGGCCCCGTCGACCACGTGCTGGTTGGTCATGACGTAGCCGTCAGAGCGGAACACCACGCCCGATCCGCTGGCCGACGTCGCGCCGCTGACTTCCACCCGCACGATGGCCGGGCTGGTCTCTCGGGCGATGGCGACGATGTCGGAGCTCGACGTGGATCTGGCCACCGAGGTCTGGGTGGACACGTTGGTGGCGGCCTCGCGCACGACGACTTCGCGGGTGGTGTCGCGCCCGAGCGAGCCGGTGGCGGCCAGTCCGCCGTAGGTCAGCAGTGATGCCGACAGTCCGGCCAGCAGGGCGATGGCGACGAGGCGTCCTCCACCGATCGCGTTGCTGGGCCCTTCCTTGGGCGCCCCTATGGAACCGACGGCCGGTGCCCGCAGCTCGGTCGGGTGGCGCCAGAGGCGGTCGTCGGGGGGAAGGGGCGTGGACGGAGTCCCGTCGTCGAAGGTCTCGTCGTCCATGGGGAGTCGAGGATACGAGTCCGAACGGGGCTGCGGTCCGCGCCCTCGACTGGCCGGAGCGGGTCGGGGCGGGTCGGTAGCGGGTGGCCAAATAGCATGAGGCCGATGCATGCCCGGCCGCTCGTCGTCGACCATCCGGTCGGAGGGTCCTCGTGAGCGGTGTCATGTTCCTGCTCATCGCCCTGGGCCTCTCGGTGTTCGGCACGGTGGTGGTGCTTCTGCGCCACCGGCAGCCGACATCCGAAGACCACGGCATCCGGGCCTTCGCCAAGGAGATGGACGCCCTGGCCCCCCCTGACGACCTGGCCGGCGACCCGCGGCGGACCTCCCGTCGCCGCGACAGCCAGTAGCCAGGCGCCGTGGCCCGCGACCTCGCCATCGACCTGGGAACTGCCAACACCCTCGTCTACGAGCGCGGCCGGGGCATCGTCCTCAACGAGCCGTCGGTCATCGCCCTCAACGTGCGGACCGGAGACGTGTTGGCCATGGGCCAGGAGGCCTGGCAGATGATCGGGCGGACGCCGTCCTACATCCAGGCGGTGCGCCCGCTGCGCAAGGGCGCCATCACCGACTTCGACGTCACCCAACGGATGATTCGCCTACTCCTCGCCCGGGTCGGGGTCAGCCGGTTCAACCGGCCTCGGGTGGTGATCTGCGTGCCGTCGGCCATCACCGAGGTCGAACGCCGGGCTGTGCGCGAAGCCGCCCGCCGGGCTGGTGCCGCCGACGCCCGCCTCATCGAGCAGCCCATGGCCGCGGCCATCGGGGCCGGCCTCCCGGTCAACGAGCCGCTGGGGAACATGGTGGTCGACATCGGCGGCGGCACCACCGAGACGGCGATGATCTCCCTGGGTGGCATCGTGGCCCTGCGGGCCATCCGGGTGGGGTCCTTCGACATCGACCAGGCCATCCAGGCCTATGTCCGCCGGGAGTACGGCATCGCCGTGGGCGAGCGCACGGCCGAGGAGATCAAGGTTGCCATCGGCTCGGCCTGGCCCACCCCTGACGAGGTCCGGGCCGAGGTCCGCGGCCGCGACCTGATCTCGGGCCTACCCAAGACGGTCATCCTGTCGCCCGGGGAGATGCGCGATGCCATCGACGACCAGGTCACCCAGATCTGCACCTCGGTGGTGTCCTGCCTGGGCCAAGCCCCACCCGAGCTGGCCCAGGACCTGATCCACCACGGCATCCATCTGGTGGGCGGCGGGGGGATGCTCGCCGGCCTCGACCACCGCATCTCGGCCGAGACCCAGGTGCCGGTGCACCTGGTCGATGCGCCCCTCGAGTGCGTGGTGTTGGGCGCCGGTCGCTGCATCGAGGCCTACGAGACCCTCGAATACCTCTTCATGGAGTCGCGTCGGTAGTCGAGGGGTCCGCGCCGAGCTGGTCCTCGGCGGCCTGGCGTACCTGCCAGTCTCGATCGGTCAGCGCGTCGCGCAAGGCCCGTTCGACCTCCGGACCGTCGAAGGGGGCCAAGGCGATGACGGCCCTTCGGCGCACGGTGGCCCGATCACCGGTGGCGGCGAGGATGGCGGCCAACCCGGCCGGGTCGCCGATGGCCCCCAACGCGGCGACCGCGGCTTCGCGCACCAGCGGATCGTGGTGGCGGCCGGCCAGGTCGGCCAGGGCTTCGACCGCGCCGGATTCGGGCGGGGTCCGTTCGCCGCAGGCCCACGCCGCCTGCTCGACCACGCTGTCGTCGGGGTCGCCCAGCAGCCCCAGCATCGGCACCGTCGGTCGGGCGATGGCGATCTCGACCGCCCGCCGGCGCACCACCGGGTCGGGGTCGCCCAGCGCGCCCACGACGTCGAGGTCGGTTGCCGCACCCATGCGGGCCAACGCGCCCAACGCCGCGGATCGAGTGCCGGCGTCGTCGGCGGCCAGCAAGGCGCGGGCCGCGGGCTCGTCGCGGTCGTGGCCGGCCTCGGTGGCGGCTCGACGCTGCTCGACGCGATCCATTGACCGATCATGCCCTCAAGGTCGGGGTGGGGCGTGCCGATGTCCCTGAGAGCCTTGGCCGCCGACGAGGAGCCACCCGGTGGGATACATGATCATCTTTCGCAGCGACGAGGGGCGCACCGGCTACCACCAGGCCGACACCCTCGACGACGCCACGACCTTCCTCGAGCGCCTTCGCAACCACGAGGGGATCGAGCAGGTGAACCTGTACCGCCTCGAAGAGGTGCCCTTCGAGTTCCGCACCTACTTCAAGGTGGAGGTGCCCGGGTCAACCCCGATCGGCCCGGCAGCTCCGGCGGCGCCTACGGTGTCCGATGAGCCCGAGCCCGCCGGCGACGTCGCGGCCCTGCCCGTCGAGCCCGAACTGGTGGTCGAGGGCGCGGGCGCCAACGGGCGCAAGAGCCTCTTCGGGCGCTGACGCCGACCTCAGCCCGCGGCGGCGCGGATGGCGGCTGCGGCGATGAGCACGATCAGTCCGGTACCGGCGCCGATGCCGACGCCGACGCCGACGAAGAGGACAGCCAAGGTCAGGCCCGAACGCGCCGGGCGAGGCGGGGCGACCAGCTCGTTGGATGCCCAGCGGCCGCTCACCCGGCGGACCTGGCCGGTGGAGACGGCCCTTGGGGCCAGGGCTCGTTCGGCCTCGTAGTCGGCGATGGTGGCCACCGCCTCGGTCGGGTCGGCGATCGGCTCGGCTCGGACCGTCGGGGTCGGGTCGGGGATCGGTTCGACCTCGGCTGTCGGCCGCTCGGTGGGTTGAGCAAGGTCGAGCGCCGGGGGCTCGGGCGGGCCGGTGGGCTCGGACGGGAGGGCCGCGGCGAGGGCCGCCGCGAGGGCCGCAGCGAGTGGCGCCTCGGCGTCGAGAGGGTCGTCGGCGGTCGGGCCTGCGGGGCCATCCTGGTCGTCGCCCGCTACCGTCGGGCGGCGGTTCGCCTCGCCGCCACGCTTGCCCATAGGGACCGGTGAGGGGGCGGGCTCACCAACGACGGCCGTGGCCCGGATGGCGGCGACGGCGGCCAGCCCTACGACCACAACGCAGACGAGCACCGTGACGACCAGCACAGTTCCCGAAACGCTACCGAACGAACTGCCATCGTCGGTGATCCGGTCGCGGTGGCGGCGCTGGTGGTGGGCGTGGTCGTTGCTGGCGGTGGCCATGGTCGCCGGGCTGATCGCCGCAGTGTTCGTCCCCATCGGTTACTACGTGATCTCACCCGGGGGTTGGCTCGATGTGCCTCCGACCATCACGGTGGAGGGGACGGCCGACTACCCGGTCGATGGCCAGATCGACCTGCTGACCGTGTCCGAGCGCAAGGCCACCGCGTTGCTGGCCCTGATCGGCTGGCTCGATCCCTCCAGCTCGGTCTACGAGGAGGAGGTCATCCGCCCGACCGACATCCCGGCCGACGAGCTTCGGGCCTACAACCAGTCGCTGTTCGTCAACTCGACCGAGAAGGCCGTGGGCGTGGCCACCGAGTACCTGGGCTACGACAGCATCAGCGGCACCGGGGCCACGGTGGCCGAGGTGGTGGCCGACACCCCGGCCGCCAGCACGCTCGTGGTGGGCGACACGATCGTGGCCATCGACGGCATGGCGGTGGCGACCGACAGTGACGCGGTGTCGACCCTGGGCCAGTTCGGGCCGGGAGAAACGGTGACGCTCACCATCTCGCCCGAGGCCGGGGGCGACGATCGGCCCGTCGTCGTGACCCTGGCCGAGAATCCCCGAGACCCCAGCCGGGCTTATCTCGGGGTGGGCCTGGTCACCCGAGACCTGGCCATCGACCCGCCCTTCGACGTGGCCATCGACGTCGACGGCATCGGAGGACCGTCGGCTGGTCTGGCCATGACGCTGTCGGTCATCGACCGGCTGACGCCGGGCCAGCTCACTGGTGGTCGTCATGTCGCGGTCACCGGCACCATCGAGTTGGACGGGTCGGTGGGCCCGGTCGGGGGGATCGAGCAGAAGGCCAAGGTGGTCGAGGATTCGGGGGCGGTGCTCTTCTTGGTGCCCAGCGAGTCATACGACCAGGCTCAAGAGGCGTTGGGCGACGACGTCGTGGTCAAGCCGGTCGACACCCTCGCCGATGCGCTGGTGGCGCTCGAGGAGTTCGGCGGCGACCCGGTCACGGCGGTCTCGTCGGGCTGAGTGCCGCGCCCGGAGGGGGGCACAGTCGTAGGCTCCGACCATGTCGG
>JANNOZ010000011.1:0-15332 GCA_031399525.1 Actinomycetes bacterium
GGGCCGCCGGGTTTTTAAACCACCCCCCCCCCCCCTTCCCGCGGCGCTAAACCCCCGGGGGCGGTGTTTTTCGCCCCGCGGAACGGGAGGGGCGGGCGTCAGGCGGGTTTTTGGGCCAGATAGGCCAAGAGGTAGCAGTCCTCGATCTCGTGGAAGACGCCGGTGCTGCGCTCGAGCTCGTCGAAGTCGAACACCCCGCTGGCCAGAGTTTTGGGCAAGTAGTTGAGGCCCTTGGCCTCCCGCACGTCGAAGCCGGCGGCGACCAATTTGGCGGCCAGCTGCTCGTGGTCGTACTCGACGTCGTGATCGGGGTTGGTGACCGCCAAGCCGGTGCCCGCCAACTGGATGCGGCAGAGGCGCCCGTTGGGCGTGTCCAGGGCCAACCAGCCCCCCGGGCGCAGCACCCGGAACACCTCGGCCAACGTCTGGTCGGCCACGTCTTCGGGCACGTGCTCGATCGACTGGCCGCTGTAGACGAGGTCGAAGCTGGCGTCGTCGAACACCGACAGGTCGGCCATCGAGCGATAGACGTATTCGGCGGGCCCCTTCGACGTCGTGACGATGTCGTGCTCGCCGCCGGGCTGGTAGAGCTCGTGGCGGTCGTCGGTCGGAAGGTCGAGGATGACGAGGCGCTCGAAGTCGTAGGGGTAGCCCAGCATGACCAGCGCCCCCTCCTGGGAGGACTGGTGGGTCCCACCGATGTCGAGGATGCGGGCCGCCCGGGGAAAGGACTCGACGAACAGGCACCGGCTCCGGTGCAGGGCGATGATGGCGTCCTCGTACTTGTGAGCGAAGCCGAACCAGAACTCGTCGGATCCCCGCAGCTCGGCCAACATGCTCGACCGGGTCCGGGTGCCTTCCCGTAGGTGGGTCCGGTAGACCTCCCGACCGGCGGGATCGGCGTCACGCTGGAGCACGAAGCGGTAGGCCCCCTCGATGAAATCGTCGTCGCTCATCGCCCCCAGCGCCGGCAACCGCCACCGGGTGGCAGTCCGTCGGGCCCATCGGCGGCTGTGGCCCAGCGTCGCTCGACCCGTGCGGGCGGCCCGTGTCACTTCTTCGCTGATGCTCACCAGCGAGACCTCACCTTTCGTCGAATCGCCCCGAGTCGGGGCCTGGCCTTGGCGATCGCTCGCTCAATCGATGCTCGCCGCTGCTCGAACTGCTCATCCCATCGTGCTCGCCACGGGTCGGCGACGAGGCGGGCTTCGCCCAGGAGGTGATGAGCCCGACGGATGCGGTCGCGGTCGAGGTCGTCGTCGCCGTCGTTGGCGTACGGATTCTTCTCGATGACGAACCCGAACGACGTCGACACGTAGGGGGAGAGCCGGACCTTGAGATGGGTGTTGGAGTACGGAGGAACGTCGATGTGGCGATCGTCGGGCTCGTCGCCCGGATCGAGGTCGACGTCGATTCGGTGATGGGCTCGTTGGAGTCGGTCGGCGACCCAGGTGACGTCGCGCTCGCGAAAGAGCACGGTGTGGTCGAGATCGACCGTCCGGACCTTGGAGGTGAGGTTCAGCTCGGTGGTGTGCACGGCCACCCCACCGGGGCGCAGGCAGGCCATCTGGGTGAGGAGGAACTCCTGGCTGCGGCTGATCGAACCCACGTGTTCGATGGCGCACGATGACCACGTGAAGTCGAACCCCCGCAGGTCAGCGGGGATGGCATTCATGTCGACCTCGCGGAAGGTCACCCGATCGCCAAAGGCTCGGGGATCGCAGAGACCGGCTTCGTTCAAGGTCGACAGATCGGCCGCATGCTGACCAGTGGACACCCAGCCCCCGGCCGCGGCTGCGGGACTGGCCAGGTCGGTGGCCACGATCTCGCACCCCATGCTGGCGAACAGCGCCGGAAGCGGCTCGTTACCGACCCCGAAGCACAGCCCCCGACGGCCGGGAGCCAACATGCCCCGCTCGTCGAGTGCTTGGGCGATGTAGATCCACTCCCAGAGCTTGCGGTGATGCAGCGTGGGAACCCCGGTGTGGGTCAGATCCCAGGCCGGACGAAGCCGATCGGCCCAGGCCAGGAAGCTGGGCGAGTCGAGGTCGGCGCGACGACACGGCATCGACCGCAGCATCAGCGGACCCCGGGCAACATCAAGCGGCGGTCGTTACGACGTTGCTGGTCGGGTCGAGAACCATTCGAGGACGGCGGCCGAGCCGTCTTCGAGAGAGGTTCCGGGGTCCCAACCCAGCTCGGCTCGGGCCCGCCCCGGGTCGAGGACCGATCGGGCCAACTCGCCGACACGAGGCGGCGCCAGGGTGGGCTGGGCGCCGGGCTGGCCGGCCTGGGTAGCCATGACATCGAACAGGTGGCGCACGGTGGTCTCGACGCCGGTGCCGATGTTGCAGATCAAGCCGTCGGCCACCCCGGGCGCCGATGCCCGCACGAAGGCGTCGACCACGTCGTCGACGTAGACGAAGTCACGGGTCTGGAGCCCGTCGCCGAAGATGGTGCACGGCTCGTCGGCCAAGAGCCGCCCGGCGAAAATCGCGACCACGCCGGCTTCGCCGTGGGGGTCCTGGCGGGGCCCGTAGACATTGGCCAGGGCCAGGGCGGTGTAGTCGAGCCCGTGCAGCTCGCGGAAGGCGGCCAGGTAGTCGCCCACGACCTTCTTGGCCACCCCGTAGGGCGACAACGGCCGCTGGGCCACCGCCTCGTCGATGGGGAGCAGGGCCGGGTCGGGGTCGCCGTAGATCGTCCCGCCCGAGGAGGCGAAGACCACTTTGCGGGCGCCGGCCTGGCGAGCCGCTTCGATCACGTTGAGCGACCCGATGACGTTGATCTCGGCGTCGTACACCGGACGGGCCACCGACACCCTCACGTCGGCCTGGGCGGCCAGATGGAACACCACCTCGGGGGCAGCCCGCTCGACGACGCCCGCCACCTCGGGCGAGCGAATGTCGATCTCGTGGACCCGCAAGTGCCCACCATGGGTGATGCGGGCCTGCTCGAGATTGGCCAGTGATCCGGTGGACAGGTCGTCGACCACGTCGACGTCGTGACCCTCGGCCAGCAGTCGGTCGACCAGGGTCGACCCGATGAACCCGGCACCTCCGGTGACGAGTGCGTTCACGGTTGCTCCTCGGGGGTTGGCTCGAGCTCGGGCAGCCGGCCGCCAGAGGCGGTCGCGGCATGGGGAACCTGATGGCGGTCGCCGACCACGGTATGGGCCGAGAGGTGGGCTGTCGCGCCGATCGCGGCATCGGCTCCCAGCACCGAGTGGATCACGATGGCGCCCTCCCCCACCCGCGCCCCCGCGAGCAGCACCGAATCCTCGACGATGGCATCGGCCTCCACCACGGCCCCGTCGCCCAGCACCGACCGGCTGACCACCGCGCCTCGCGCCACCTGTACGTCGGCACCGAGATGGCTGGCGACGACCTTGCCTTCACCGACATGGGCGTCGAGAGTCGTGACCGGCTCGGCCCGCACGCCCGACAGGAGGTCGAGCGACGCCTGCAGGTAGCGCTCGGGCGTGCCCACGTCGAGCCAGTACGAACGATCGGCCTTGGCGTAGAGCACGCCAGCGGCAGCCATCTCGGGGAAGGTCTCTCGTTCGATGTTCACCGGTCGGCCCGCGGGTATGCGATCGAGGACCGACGCCTCCAGCACGTAGTAGCCGCCGTTGATCAAGTTGGTGGGCGCCTCGCCGGGAGCGGGCTTCTCGATGAAGGCCAATACCCGACCGTCGTCATCGGTGGGAACCACTCCGTAGTGGGACGGGTCGTCCACCGGCGTCAGATAGAGCGTGCCCTCCGCCCCCGAGGCACGGTGAAAGCCAACCAGAGCCGACACGTCGAGGTCGGTCAGGACATCGCCGTTGACCGCCAGGAACCGCTCGTCGATACCTGCTTCGAGAGCGGCAAAGCGGATGGCGCCGGCGGTGTCGAGGGGCTCGGACTCGACGGCATACGTGACCCGCACCCCACCCACCACCCCGGAGGGGAAGGCCTCGATGAAGGCGTCGGGCCGGTAGCCGAGTGAGAGCACGGCCTCGTCCACGCCGTGCTCGGCCAGGTGAGCGAGCACCCGCTCGATCATGGTCACGCCGACGACCGGCAGCATCTGCTTGGGTCGAGTGAAGGTGAGCGGCCGCAGTCGGGTGCCGAACCCCCCCACCAGGACGACCGCTTTCACGGCCCGGCGCTCGCCGTGGTGGTCGTCGCCGGCGCCGGGCCCACGGTCGTGGTCGTGGGCGGCTCGGTGGTGGTCGTCGTCGTCGCCGGCGAGCCGCTGGCCGAAGGTGGCTGGCCGATCTCGGTGCCCTCGGGAGCGAACACGATGGCCACCAGCGACTGGTTGGCCGGGTGGACTTCGGCCAGGTCCTTGGTGGTGGTCTCGCCCTCGGTGTCACCCAGGTTGGTCCAGGTCTTGACCTGGAGCTCGCCCGGCTCGCCGCCGCAGTCGTCGCCGTTGGTGTAGGTCGTGCCGTCGGGCAACGTGACGCTGTCGTCGGTGAGCGTCATGCCCACGCTGTCAGCGAATGCCCCGAGGTTGGCGCCCTTGCCGATGTAGTCCTCGTTGAGGGGCTCCAGGTGGATGAAGCCGTCGCCCTTGGTATTGATCCCGTTGCCATCGCCGTCTCCCCCCGACTCCTCGGTATCGAGGGTGGAATCGGGGAACGACTCGATGTAGGCGTCACACGCGAACACGCCGTAGGCCACAGTCCAGCTGTCGCCGTAGTACGGGCGTTGATCGGCGAGAGGATCGCTCGAATCGCCATCGTTGGGCCGGGACACCACGATGAGAGCGATACCGACGATGACCACCAAGGTCATGGCCACGGGGTACCAAAGGTTTCGACCCCGGCGGGCCTGACCGGCCATGCGGGACGCGCGGGCCACCTGTTTGGAAGAAGATGCCTTACCCATGGCGGGCGCTGACCATACTCGGGGTCACCCTCCGAACCCCAGGCAGCCCAACGCAGGCCTATCGGGCGGCATGGGGGACGCCCCGACGGGCTCGGTCGGCCCACGCCAGCAGCAGTCGAACGCCGACGCCCAGGGCGACAACCGGGAGCAAGAGGCGCGACGGCCCTTCCATGGTGCGGGTGGCAAAACGCAGGAGAGAGCGATGATGGGCCGCGATCATCCGGTACGGGGCCTTGTCGGTCGACTTCCCCACGGCGTGGACGACCCGAGCCGTTGGGACATAGCCCACCCCGCGTCCAGCCCGAGCCAGGCGCCAACACAGATCGACGTCCTCGAGGTACATGAAGTACCCGGGATCGAAGCCGCCGAGGGCCTCCCAATCCGATCGGCGCACCACCATCGCCGTGCCGGCCACCCAGTCGACTCGGCCCGCGGTGTCGTGGTCCCAGGCGTCCATCTCATAGCGGCGGGTGAAGGGGTTGGTCGGCCAGGCGAAGCGCAAGAAGCCGTGGCCGATCGAGTCGACCAGGCTCGGGAAGGTCCGGGCCGAGGGATAGAGCCGGCCGTCGGGGGTCTCGATGCGGGGACCGACCAGGGCCAAGGTCGGGTCGGCGTCGAGAGCGCTGGCCAGCGCTGCGATCGCCCCGGCCTCGAGGGTCAGGTCGGGGTTGAGCACGGCGATCAGCTCGGTGTCGGCTCCGGCCGCCCCCTGATCGGCCGCTCCGCCGTAGCCCAGGTTGGTGTACAGGGCCACCACGTCGACGTCGGGTGCGGCTCGGCGTACGGCCTCGACGGTGCCGTCGGTCGACGCGTTGTCGACCACCACGATGCGCCCCACCCCCTGGGACCGCACGCTGTCGATGCAGGCCAGGGTGAGATCGGCCACCTGGTAGCTGACGACGACCGCGGTGACGTCGCCGGGTGAAAGAGCCACGACGGCTGCTCAGGCCATCTGGGTTTCGATCCAGGCCGCGGTCCGAGCCAGGCCCTCCCGCAGTTGGATCACCGGTTCCCAGCCCAGCTCCGAGCGGGCCAGCCCGATGTCGGGACGCCGCTGAGTCGGGTCGTCGACGGGCAGGGGCTCGAACACCAACTCCGACGTCGACCCGGTGACCTCCAGGACCTGGTGGGCCAGCTCCAGGATGGTGAACTCGTTGGGGTTGCCGATGTTGACCGGACCGGCGAGATCGGAGTCGAGCAGGGCCAGGAAGCCGCGGATCTCGTCCTCGACGTAGCAGAAGCTGCGGGTCTGGCTGCCGTCGCCGTAGATGGTGAGGGGGCGACCAGCCAAGGCCTGCACGATGAGGTTGGACACCACCCGGCCGTCGGCCGGCTTGAGCCGAGGGCCGTAGGTGTTGAAGATGCGCACGATGGCCGTGTCGACTTCGTGGTGACGCCGGTAGGCCATGGTCAAGGCCTCGGCGAAGCGCTTGGCCTCGTCATAGACGCTGCGAGGCCCCACCGGGTTGACGTTGCCCCAGTACGACTCGGTCTGGGGATGGACCTGCGGGTCGCCATAGACCTCCGAGGTGGAGGCGACCATGAATCGGGCACCCTTGGCCCGGGCCAGCCCCAGCGCATTGTGGGTGCCCCGGCTGCCGACCATGAGCGTCGCGACGGGAAGGGCCAGGTACTCGGGAGGGGACGCCGGGCTGGCGAAGTGCAACACCGCGTCGAGGGGACCGTCGACCTCGAAGTGGGTGGTGACGTCGTGCTCGACGAAGGTGAAGCCGGCTACACCAGCGAGATGGGCCAGGTTCTCTCGGCGGCCCGTGCTCAAGTCGTCGATGGCGACGACCTCGTCACCCCGGGCCAGCAAGGCGTCGCAGAGGTGGGAGCCGAGGAAGCCCGAACCTCCGGTGACGACGACCCGACTCACGCTCGACCGAGGCCGTCGTACTCGAAGCCTCGACGGCGAACAGCGGCCGGCTCGAGCAGGTTGCGGGTGTCGACCACCCGGGGGGCGTGCATCAGCCCGGCGACCTTGGCGAAATCGAGCCACCGGAACTCGTCCCACTCGGTGAGCACCACGACCACGTCGGCGTTCTCACACGCGGCGTAGGGGTCCTCGGTCACTTCGAGGCCGCTCAGCAGCGGGTGATCGGCCGAATCGATGGCCGGGTCGTAGGCCCGCACGTGCGCTCCCCGCCGCTCGAGCCGGCGGATGATCTCGATGGCCGGAGACTCACGCAGATCGTCGGTTCGGGCCTTGAAGGTCAGGCCCCAGGCCGCCACCGTCTTGCCGGTCAGATCGCCACCGACGGCTCGTTCGACCTTGGCCACCATGCGCTCGTACTGCTCCTCGTTGACCGCGATGACGCCCTTGAGCAGGTCGAAGTCGTAGCCGTGGTCTTCGGCGATGAACACCATGGCCCGAGTGTCCTTGGGGAAACACGAGCCGCCCCAGCCCGGACCGGGCTTGAGGAACTCGAAGCCGATACGGCGGTCGTAGCCCATGCCGAGCACGACCTCGCGTACGTCGGCACCCACGGCCTCACACACGTTGGCCAGAGCGTTCACAAAGCTGACCTTGGTCGCCAAGAAGGCGTTGGAGGCGTACTTGATGGTCTCGGCCGACGATGGGTCGGTGACGACCAGCGGTGCCTTGAGGCTCTCGAACAGGGCGGCGACCCGCATGGCGGCGGCCTGGTCGTTCGAGCCGATGACGATGCGGTCGGGGTTCAGACAGTCGTGCACGGCCGAACCCTCACGGAGGAACTCGGGGTTGGACACGACGAACACGTCGTCGCGACCGAGCGACTGCTCGACCACCCGGGTCGAACCCACCGGCACGGTCGACTTGTTGATGACGATCGTCTCGGGCGCCAGGAGCGGCCCGATCTCCTCGGCGGCCTGGCGGATGTAGCGCAGGTCGGCCGAGCCGTCCTCGCCCTGAGGGGTCTGCACGCAGAGGAAGACGAACTCGGGCAACGACTCTTCCATGGCCACCCCGGCGCCCAGCACGAAGCTGAGTCGTCCGCTGTCGAGGCCGTCTTGCACCAGCTCGTCCAGTCCGGCTTCGAGAATCGGGACGTCGCCCTTGTTGAGTCGGGCCACCTTGGCCTCATCGACGTCGGCGCACGTGACCGTGTGACCGAGGTGGGCGAGGTAGGCGCCGGTGGTCAACCCGACGTACCCAGTTCCGACGATGGCGATTCTGCTCATTGGTTCACCAATTCCTTGACGAGCCGGGCCAACGGCTCACGATGATCGGGGAGAAGCGCGATGCCCGAGGCCCTCAGGGCGACGTCGTCCAAAACGGAGTTGGCTGGCCGGGGGGCTGGCCGGGGCGGGTCGAGGGCGGACGTGGCGATGGGCCGGACCCGACCTCGGTCGAGGCCGGCCAGCTCGACCACGTCGGCTGCGAAGTCGAACCAGGTGGTGGCCCCCCCGTTGGTGACGTGGAACGTGCCGGGCTGACCAGAAACGGTCAGATCACGGACCACTCGAGCCAGGTCGTCAGCCGACGTGGGCTTTCCCCGCTGGTCGTCGACGAAAGACAGCACGTCGTGAGTCTCGGCCAAACGGAGCACGGTCTTGACCATGTTGGCCCCGACCCGACCGAACACCCAGGAGGTACGCACGATGGTGGCCCCCGGGTCGAGCTCGTGTTCTCCCCCCAACTTCGATCGGCCGTACACCGAAGCCGGGTTGGTGAAGTCCCACTCGGTGTACGGGCGGTCGAGCCGGCCGTCGAAGACGTAGTCGGTCGACAGGTAGGTCACGTGGGCGCCGACCCGGCGGGCCGCGTCGGCCACGTAGCGGGTTCCCAGGGCGTTGACCAGGAAGGCCCGATCGGGGTCGGCCTCGCAGGCGTCGACCGCCGTCCACGCCGCCGAATGAACCACCGCGTCGGGGCGCCAGCCGGTGATCGCCCCCGCCACCGCGTCACGGTCGGTCACGTCGAGCTGGCCGTGAGCCAAGCCCAGCACCTGGTGGCGACCGTCACCCTCGAGGAGCTCGACCAGCTCGTGGCCCACCTGGCCGCCGGCGCCGGTGACGAGAACCCTCACGACCCCGAGCCGGCCTTCAACGGGCGCCACCACTCGGGATGGTCCCGGTACCACTTGACGGTGTCGGCCAGGGCGTCGGCGAAGGTCCATTCGGGCTTCCAACCCAGCGCCCGGACCTTGGCCGTGTCGATCGAGTAGCGCCGGTCATGGCCGAGTCGGTCGGTGACCGGCTGGACCATCTCGGGTCCGGCGCCCACCAACTCGAGGATGGTCTCGGTGACCTCGAGGTTGGTGACCTCGTTGCCGGCCCCGATGTTGTAGATCTCGCCCACCTGACCTTCGGCCAGCACGGTGGCCACCCCGGCACAGTTGTCCTCGACCCGGCACCAGTCCCGCACGTTCTGGCCGTCGCCGTAGAGCGGCACCTTCTTGGCTTCGAGCAGGTTGGTCACGAACAGGGGGATGAGCTTCTCTGGGTGCTGGTAGGGCCCGAAGTTGTTGGACGACCGGGTCACCACCACTGGCAGCCCGTAGGTGGTGTGGTAGGCGAGGGCGATGAGGTCGGAGCCGGCCTTGGAGGCCGAGTAGGGAGACGCCGGGCCCAACGGGTCGGTCTCGACGAAGGAACCTTTGGCGATCGAGCCGTACACCTCGTCGGTGGAGATGTGCACGATGCGCTCGACGCCCACCTGTCGAGCGACGTCCATGACCACGTTGGTGCCATCACAGTTGGTGTGCACGAACGTGTCGGGCCCCTCGATCGACCGGTCGACGTGGCTCTCGGCGGCGAAGTGGACCACCACGTCGTGGCCCTCGAGGGCCGACCGGAACGCATCGCGGTCGCAGATGTCGCCGTGGACGAAGGCGAAGCGGGGGTCGTCGTCGAACTCGGCCAGGTTGGCCCGGTTGCCGGCGTAAGTCAGGGCGTCGTAAACGGTGACCGAGTCGTCGCTGCCATTGAAGACGTGGCGCACGTAGTTCGAACCGATGAACCCCGCGCCACCGGTCACAAGCTGCCGCATGGGGACCGAAGGGTACCGCTGCTCAGGACGGCAACTCGACCCGGGAATGGTCACCCAGCATCAGGCGAGCAGCCCGAGGGCGGGCCGACGAGCCGGTGACCTCGACTTCGCGGCCCACCAACGAGTCGACCAACCGGGCGATCCCGTCGATGCGACTTCCCGCCAAGACGATGGAGTGCTCGACCTCGGCGGAGACGACCGTGCAGTCCCGGTCGATCGAGGTGAAGGCGCCCACGAAGCTGTCGACGATGCGGGTCCCGGCCCCGATGACCGCGGGTCCCCGCACCGTCGAGCGCACGATCTCGGCCCCGGACTCGATCACCACTCGACCCTCGACCCGAGACTCGGCGTCGACCTCCCCGTCGACCCGGCGCTCGACCGTCTCGAGGACCAGCCGGTTGGACTCGAGCATGGCGTCGAGGGTTCCGGTGTCCTTCCACCAGCCGTCGACCACCTCGGAACGCACGGTGAGCCCCTCGTCGATCAGCCACTGGATGGCATCAGTGATCTCGAGCTCGCCCCGGGCCGACGGGGCGATGGCGGCCACGGCATCGTGGATGCGCCGATCGAACAGATAGACGCCGACCAGGGCCAGGTCCGACGGCGGGACCGCAGGCTTCTCGACCAGTCGCACCACGTTGCCGGCCAGGTCGAGCTCGGCCACCCCGAAACGCTGGGGGTCGGGCACCTTGGCCAGCAGGATCTGGGCCGCGGGAACATCGGGGGTGAACAGGCCGGGTTCACGGCCTTCCTCGAAGGCAGTGACGAACGGGGTGATGCCGTCGCGCAAGAGGTTGTCGCCCAGGTACATGACGAAGTCGTCGTCGCCCAGGAAGTCACGAGCGATGAGCACGCAATGGGCCAGCCCCAGTGGCGCCGCTTGGGGCAGGTAGGTGACCTGCAAACCCCACTTCGAACCGTCGCCGACGGCGGCCCGGACCTCGTCGGCGGTGTCGCCCACGATGATGCCGGTCTCGACGATGCCGGCCCCGGCCATCGCTTCGAGGCCGTAGAACAAGATCGGCTTGTTGGCCACCGGCACCAGTTGCTTGGCCCCGGTGTGGGTGATGGGCCGGAGTCGGGTGCCGGCGCCGCCGGCCAGGATCAACGCCTTCATCGTGTGGTCCTCATCCCCCGTCGCTGTCGGATCGGCCGGTTGGCGGGCTCAGCACTCGTCGGCTGGCTCGGTGGCCGGCGGGGCGGTGGTCGAGGTGGTCGCCTCGGTCACGGTGGTGGTGGCTGCGTCGCTGGACCCCGGCACCACCACGCGAGTGAAGTCGGTGCCGGTGGTGAGCACCACATCCACCCCGACGAGGGAGGGGTCGAGAACGACGGCGGCCCCGCCTTCGAGGTAGGAGGCGAGAAGTTGGGCCTTGTCCTCCTGTCCCGGGGCATAGCGGATCGTGGTCCGAGTGCTACGGGTGCCGTCGCCGATCGACGACACCGAGAAGCCGATCTGGCTCAAGGCGCTCGAGGCCGTGCCGGCCTCACCGGACCGGCCGGTGCCGTTGAGGACCCGCACGGTCACCGCCGAGGGCTCGACCGTGGGCGGCTCGTCGTAGAAGCCCCGGAAGACGTTGAAGATGTCCTCGGTCTCGCCCTGGCGGGACGAATCGAGCCGGAGCACCGATGCCCCGCCGACGTTGTCGTTGACCACCGGCAGGCTGTAGCTCTGGAGAGCGTCGGCGCCCAGCGATCGGAACTGCTTGGCCAGGGCCAAGATCTCGTCCTTGCCCAACCCGCTGTCGACGGTCACGTTGTCGATGGCCACGTTGACCAGTTTGTTGATGCCCGTGAGGCTGAGCAGGCTCGACCCCGACACTTGCTCGAGCACGGTACGCACGAAGTCCTGCTGGCGTTGGATGCGCCCGAGGTCGGACGTCAGGTCTGACTTCCACTCGCCGTCGATCTTCTGCTGGAAGTACCGGGAGCGCACGTAGGCCAGGGCGGTGTCGCCGTCGAGGGTCACACAGCCGGTGTCGCTGATGTCGAGGCCCGTCGGGTTGGAGCGGGTGGAGTAGTCCCAGTCGCGGACCGGCGACGCCAGATAGATGGTCACCCCGCCGATGGCGTTGACCACGTCACGGAAGGCCTGGAAGTCGACGGCCACGTAGTGGTCGATGGGGATGCCGAACTGGTCGTAGATGGTGTCGATGAGCCGCTCAGGTCCGCCCTGGATGGCAACGTTGAGACGCTGGCTGCCGGTCGTGCCCGAGATCGGCACATACAGGTCACGGGGCAGGCTCAACATCGACGCGGTGTTCGTCGTCGGGTCGATGCGCACGATGATCATGGTGTCGGTGCAGTTGCACCCAGAGTCGCCGAACGCGTCGGCGTCCTCGGTGTCGGACGCGAACTCGCGGGAGTCGTTGCCGACGATCAGGAAGTTGAGCGGCCGGTCGGTGGCCTTCTCGTCACCCCGGTCGGCCAGGTGCCCGCCCAGGTCGATGGTGGTGATGTCGCCGAAGCGGTTGAAGAAGTAGCCGCCCACCCCGACCAGCAGCAGACAGGACGCAACGACCAGGCCGTTGACCCCCAGCAAGACCCGTTGGGAGGCAGAGCGTCGCCGAGGGGGACGCTCCGGGGCTGCCATCGCCGTGAGGGTAGTCGTGGCCGTGGGCCGCTCAGGGGGCGGGCCCACCTCCGTAGGCTGCCGCTGTGGGCCAATCTCCGATGCGCGGCGTCGATGCCGACCTGCCGGCGGTGGCCGCAGTCGGAGGGCGCCTGGCCACCGACCTGGTCGACGTCACCACCGACCTGGCAGCCCTCGACAGCTCAGGCTTCTGGGTCGTGGTGCTGCCCTACTCGGGCGCCGCGGTATGCGCTCGCTTCGCCCGCACCCGTCCCCTGACCGGACGGCCGGGGCGACCCTGGACCGGGGTGGCTCCGGCCAGCTGGCGATCGAGCCTCGACGCCGATCAGTTCCGCCAGGGCGTGAACCGGATCCGCTCAGCCATCGCCGCTGGCGACGTCTACCAGGTCAACCTCACCCGCCGACTCAGCGCCCCCCTGCCCGCAGGGGCAGATGTGCTCGGATTGGCCTCGGCGTTGGCCGCAGGTAACCCGGCCCCCCATGCTGCGGCGGTTCGCCTCCCCAGCCACGACCTGTACGTCGCCTCGGCCTCCCCCGAGCGGTTCCTGCGCCGCCAGGGCACCATGGTCGAGTCCCAACCGATCAAGGGCACCGCGCCCCGCGCCGAGGACTTCTTGGCCAAGGACCGCGCTGAGAACGTGATGATCGTCGACTTGGTCCGCAACGACCTCGGCCGGGTCTGCGAGTGGGGCTCGGTCACCGTTCCGGCCCTGTGCGCCATCGAGACCCACCCCGGCCTGACCCACCTGGTCAGCACCGTTCGAGGCCAGCTCCGAGCCGACGTGGGCTGGCCCGAGCTGCTGGCGGCCACCTTCCCCCCCGGCTCGGTCACTGGTGCCCCCAAGCTGGCGGCCATGGCGCTCATCGACCAGCTCGAGCCGGTCGAACGGGGCCCCTACTGCGGGGCGATCGGCTGGGTCGACGCCGACGCCGGCACGGGCGATCTCAATGTCGCCATCCGCACCTTCTGGTTCGAGGACGGCCAGCTGTGCCTGGCCACGGGCGGGGCCATCACCTGGGACTCGGACCCGGCCGGCGAGTGGGCCGAAACCGAGCTCAAGGCGCGCCGACTGCTGGCCGTGGCCGGCGCCGACGTGGAGGTCGGGCGCCAGTCAGCGCTCTTCGGGTGATTCAGCGGTCGGCGAATCGCCTACGAAGCGCCGACGGCCGACGTTGCCGACCACCAGGGCGACCACGCTGACCAGGTACAGCTGGCCCATCAGGGCTTCGGTGGTCGACACCATGCGGGGCATGGCTTCGGTGGTCGTCAAGTCGCCATAACCCACGGTCGTGAGGGTGACGTAGCTGTAGTAGACGAAGTCGACGCTGCCCGGGTCGGCCTGTTGGACGAAGAACTGGCTGTCGTCGAACTTGTCGATCGAGGCGAACACATAGGCAAAGAAGAACCCGATCAACAGGTAGACGCACATTGCGGCCAGCACAGTCGATCCGTCTATGGCCAGGTGGTGGCGGAAGCGGTTCCCGATGACTGCGGCCGTAGCCAACGCGAGCAAGGCAGCCACCACCGGATGCCCACCGTCGAGGTCGGGGATGGCCGAGCTGAGCAGGCCGAATACCACGGCCGCGCCGACGAGGCCGATCGAGACCCGCAGTACCCGGGGAGAGGCCCGGGAGGTCCACTGGGCATAGAGGAGGGTGCCGGCCTGGATGACGACAACGAGATCACGGGCCACCCGGTTCTCGCCCGCCAACGCGGTGACGAGCACCGACACCACGATCAAACACAAGACCAAGCCGTAGCTGTCGGGCAGGGCGACGCGCTGGGCGAGCGTCATGCCTCGTCGTTCAGACGGCGGCGGCCCTTCGGCGGCGGCGGCGGATTCGGGGCTCAGGAACGGCGAGCCTACGCGGGTGGGGTTGGGCGCCCGGGTTAGCGTGCCCGGGTGCCCGATGTCGCCGTGCCCGCTGTCGCTGTGCCCGATGATCGGGTGACCGTGTGGATCGACGGAAAGGTTCTCGACGCTGGCCAGGCCACGGTGTCGGCGGTCGACCACGGGTTGACCGTGGGCGACGGCGTGTTCGAGACGCTGAGGGTGCAGGGCGGCACGCCCGTCGCCCTGCGCCGCCACCTCGACCGCCTCGACCGTTCGGCTGAGGGCCTGGGCCTGGCCCGCCCCAACCGCGAAGTCGTACTGCGGGCTATCGCCGAGGTCGTCGACGGTTCGACTCTGGCCGATGCCCGTCTGCGCATCACGGTCACCGCCGGATTGGGGCCGCTCGGGTCGGGACGCAGCCAAGGCACGCAAACCCTGATCGTCGCCGTCCAATCGCTCGACCCGGTGCCGGCGGTGGCCGACGTCGTCGTCGTTCCTTGGGTACGCAACGAGCGCAGCGCCGTGGCCGGCATCAAGACGACCAGCTACGGCGAGAACGTGGTGGCCCTGGCCTACGCCAAGGCCCGGGGTGCGAGCGAGGCCATCTTCGCCAACACCCGAGGCGAGCTGTGCGAAGGCACCGGTTCCAACGTGTTCGTGGTGCTCGACGGCGAGCTGTGCACCCCACCGCTGCACTCAGGCTGTCTCGACGGAACCGCCCGCCAGATCGTGATCGAGCGGGGCGAGATACCGGTCGATCAACGTGACCTGCCGCTGTCGGCCCTGGTTGAGGCCGAGGAGGCATTCCTCACTTCGAGCCTGCGGGACGTGCAACCCATCGCCACCGTCGACGGTGTCGCCCTCCCCAGCGCTCCCGGGCCGGTGACGAAGGCGGTCATGACCGCCTTCGCCGACCTGCTGGCCCGAGACCTCGACCCCTGAGCCAACCCGCTACGGCAGGACGGCGACGTCGATCACCGGGTCGGCCGGCGGGTTCGAGCCCAGCGAACCGTAGAAGTTGGCGTCACCGAAGGCGAAGATCCCGCCGTCCG
>JANNOZ010000017.1:0-17297 GCA_031399525.1 Actinomycetes bacterium
TGTCGGGTCAACTGGCGACCCTGCACGACGGGGGCACCTACCGATGGGCCGACATGGCCGTGTTCTACCGGACCAACGCCCAGAGCCGGGTGCTCGAAGAGCGCTTCACCCGGGTGGGCATCCCCTATCGGGTCGTGGGCGGGACCCGGTTCTATGACCGGCGCGAGATCAAGGACGCGTTGGCCTACCTGAAGGCGGCGGCCAACCCGGCCGACGAGGTGTCGGTCAAGCGGGTGCTCAACGTGCCCAAGCGGGGGGTGGGCGATACCACCATTGGTCGCCTCGACGCCTGGGCCGCGGCCCACGGCGTGGCGTTCACCGTCGCCCTCGAACACGCCGAGGAGGCCGGGGTCAAGGGTCCGGCGGTGCGGGGCATCGCCGCGTTCGTCCGGCTCCTCGGGGAGCTGCGCGACCTGATCGAGCAAGGCCCGGCGGTGGTGCTCCAAGCCGCCATCCAGTCCAGCGGCTACCTCGACGAGCTCGAGGCCGAGCACAGCGTCGATGCCCAGGGCCGCATCGAGAACCTGGCCGAGTTGGTGGGCTTTGCCGAGGAGGTCGACAGCGTCGACACGTTTCTCGAACAGGTCAGCTTGGTGGCCGACACCGATGAGTACGACCCGGATGATTCCTCGGTGACGCTCATGACCATGCATGGGGCCAAGGGCCTCGAGTTCCCGGTCGTGACGATCATCGGCATGGAAGACGGCGTCTTCCCGCACCTGCGGTCGCTGGGTGAGCCCATCCAGCTCGAGGAAGAGCGCCGTCTGGCCTATGTGGGCATCACCCGGGCCCGAGAGCGGCTCATGGTCAGCTCGGCGTGGAGTCGCACGCTCTTTGGCTCGACTCAGTACAACCCTCCCAGTCGCTTCCTCGACGAGATCCCCGCCGATTTGGTGCAGACCGTCGAGTCGCCGGCCCGGCGGCGCTCGCACTGGGGCAGCTCCCGTGACGGTGACCGAGTGGGGCGGGGAGGTGGTCGCCAACCGGCCGACGACGAGGGTGGTCGGGTGTACGGCGCCCGCACTCGTTTGGCCGATGCGGCATGGGGGACGCGACGCGAGCCCAAGGCGTCGACCGGCGCCGAGGCCATGGGACTGCGTTCGGGCGACGACGTGCGCCATGGCCGCTGGGGCGACGGCGTGGTGTTGGCCATCGAGGGCGAGGGCGACAAGGCTGAGGCCGTGGTGCGTTTCGGATCGGTGGGCGAGAAGCGACTGTTGCTCTCGTGGGCCCCGCTCGAAAAGGTCTGACTCGGTCCCGATCAGACCAGGGCGTCAATGACCTCGATGTCATAGGGCGACAGGGCGTGGTCGGCGGTGACGAGTACGAGAACTTCGAGCTGAGCTTGGGCGACGAACATCCGATCGAACGGATCTCGGTGGTGGGCTGGGAGGTTTGCGGCTCGGGTGGCGTGCGCGGCCGAGATGGCCAGCTCGACGAGTCCGCTGGCCCGAAGCTCCTCGACCAAGCCGTCGGGGTAGCTCACCCGCCCGAGTGATCGCTTGATGCCGAGCTCCCACGGTGTGACGGCCGAGAAGAACACCTCCTCGGCGTCTCGAAGGTGCCCCTGACAGGTGGGCCCGAGCGAATCGTCCCCGGCAAGCCACCACAGCGCTACGTGACTGTCGACCAGCAGCCTCACCCAAAGTCCCTCGCCGCCGACTCGTCGAAGACTGCGGCCACCTCGTCGTCGGCGTCGACCAGGTCTGCGCCGTAGACCACCTGGTCCGACCACGACCCCGCCACTCGAGCGGGACGAGTTGGAGGCCAGGGAATGATCTTCGCCACGGGGTGGCCGTTGCGAGCCACGATCACCTCGTGGCCCTCCTCGGCCTCTCGGATGAGTTCGGAGAGCCGACTCTTGGCCTCGTGGGTGTTGACGATGTGGGCAGACATGGGTCCTAGCTTAGCTAGGTTGAGGACCCGTCGGACCTAGCCCTCGTCCCGCACCCAGATCCATCCCCATGCGTCCTCGGTGAGGTGGGTGGTGAGGTGTACGTCGTCAGGGATGGCCATTCCGGCCAACGGGACCTCGACGCAGGCCCCCGTGGTGTCGAAGCACCAGTCATGGACGGTGCAGCGCAACCACTCGCCGGCCACCTCACTGCGTCGGGTCAGATCGCTGCCGAGATGGGGACACCATCGTTGGGCGGCTCGGACCGTGCCCGACTCGGTGCGCCAAACCACGATCCGATCGTCATGGAAGTCGACCCCCCGGGCTTGGCCCGGGCCCAAGTCGTCGCTGCGGGCGACCGGGTGCCACTGCGGTTCGGTGGCAGTCACTCGTTGAGGTCGATCATGACGGCGCCGTCCTCGACCCGCACGGCGTACTGGGTCAGGCCGGCACCGTCGGCGCCGAAAGTGGCCGCCGTGCACGGATCGCGGAAGCGGGCGGCGTCGGCATCCCACTCGATCACGCAGCTGCGGCTCTCGTCGTCGACTGCGTGGGCCGAGAACGCCGACCAACCTGAGGTCTCGTCGTCACCCCGGTGCTGGAGATAGACGTCGCGCGACTGGGTGGGGGAGGCGTCGGGGAACAGCACCGGCCCGTCCTGGTCGATCGACGCAGCCAGCCGTTCGGCCGAACCGGCCCGGAACTCGTTGTCGCCCAACGAAGTCTTCACCGAGCCCGAGTTGGCCAGGGCCAGCATGAGCCCACCGATGACGATGGCCGCTACCACGCCACCACCGGCGATGAGCAGCGCTCGGGTGCCTGGGTCGACCCGCGCTCGGCGGGGCCGGCCCGACGGGGCTGGTTGGGGAGCTGGACGGGGCACCTGCGTAGTATGTCCCGCCCGCCCCGACGCCCCATCGGCGGGCAGGGAGCGTCAGCGTGGATCTGTTCGAGTATCAGGGCAAGCAGCTCTTCGCCACCTACGGCATCCCCATCTCTGATGGTGCGGTAGTCCTCACCGTCGAGGAGGCCGTCGCAGCCGGTGAGCGGATCGGCTACCCGGTGGTGATCAAGGCCCAGGTGCACGTGGGCGGCCGCGGCAAAGCCGGCGGGGTCAAGCTGGCTTCTGACGTCGAGGAGGTGCGCCTCCACGCCGGCAACATCCTCGGCCTCGACATCAAGGGCCACGTGGTCAAGCGGCTCTGGATCGAAAAGGCGTCCGACATCGCCACCGAGTACTACGCCAGCTTTACCCTCGACCGCGCGGCCAAGAAGCATCTCGGGATGCTGTCGGCCGCCGGCGGGATCGAGATCGAGACGGTGGCCGCCGAGAACCCCGAGGCCATTGCCCGCATCCACATCGACCCGGTCGACGGGTTGACCGAGGCCGTCTGTCGGGAGTGGGTCGAGGTTGCCGGCATCGACCAGGACCCCGACGGCATCGTCGACATCCTGCTCAAGTTGTACACCGCCTACGTCGACGCCGATGCCGACCTGGCCGAGATCAACCCGCTGATCGTCACCACCGAGGGCAAGGCCCACTGCCTCGACGCCAAGGTCACCCTCGACGACAACGCCGCCTTCCGCCACGAGTGGTCGGCCTACGAAGCCACCCAGGAGCGCGACGTCCGTGAACAGGCGGCCAAGGCCGCGGGCCTGCAGTACGTGGGCCTCGACGGCGAGGTCGGCATCATCGCCAACGGCGCCGGGTTGGCCATGTCCACCCTCGACGTGGTCAACCAAGCCGGTGGGCGGCCGGCCAACTTCCTCGACATCGGCGGAGGCGCCGATGCCGACGTGATGGCGTCGGCCCTCGAGGTCATCAACGCCGACCCGAACGTCCGGTCGATCTTCATCAACATCTTCGGAGGCATCACCCGGGGCGAAGAGGTGGCCAACGGCATCGTCCAGGCCATGCGCCAGGTCGATCTGCGCTCGCCCATGGTGATCCGGCTCGACGGCACCAACGCGGAGGAGGGCCGGGCCATCCTGGCCGGCCACGCCGGCGAGGGCTTGGTGTCCGAGCCCACGATGCTCGAAGCCGCGGCCACCGCGGTCGCTCTGGCCAAGGAGAACAACCGATGAGCATCTTCGTCGACGAGACCACCAAGGTCGTCTACCAAGGCCTCACCGGCTCGGCCGGCCGCTTCTACGGCTTGCGCAACCGCGACTACGGCACCCAGGTGGTGGCCGGCACCCATCCGACCAAGGCCGGCACCGACGTCGACGGCGTCCCCATCTTCGCTGGCATTGCCGACGCGGTGGCGGCGACGGGAGCCACCGCCAGCTGCATCTTCGTGCCGGCGCCGGGTGTCCCGGACGCGGTGATGGAAGCGGCCGAGGGCGGCATCACGTTCATCACGGTCATCACCGAGGGCGTGCCGGCCCACGACGAGGCCCGCTTCTACAACCAGCTCAAGCGCGACTTCCCCCACGTCCGGCTGCTCGGCCCGAACTGCCCCGGCATCATCAGCCCGGGCAAGTGCAACATCGGCATCACCGCCGGCGAGATCGCCATGGGCGGAGGGCCGGTGGGCATCGTCAGCCGCTCGGGCACCCTCACCTACCAGGCCCTCCACGAGCTGACCCAGAAGGGCATCGGCCAGACCACCTGTGTGGGCATCGGCGGCGACCCCGTCCCCGGCACCACCTTCATCGACTGTCTGGCGGCCTTCCAGGCCGACCCCGAGACCAAGGCGGTCATGCTGATCGGCGAGATCGGTGGCTCGGCCGAGGAGGAAGCGGCCGAGTTCATCGCCGCCGAGATGAACAAGCCGGTGGTGGCCTACGTCGCCGGAGTCACTGCGCCGGCCGGCAAGAAGATGGGCCACGCCGGCGCCATCGTCTCCGGTGGCCGGGGTACCGCGGCGGCCAAGATGGAGGCGCTGTCCGCGGCGGGGGTCCACGTGGCCAAGAACCCGACCGAAGCCGGCGACTTCATGGCCGAGGTCGTCGCCGCTCTCTAGTAAGTCAGCCGACTCAGCTGCAGGACTGCTGTAGCTCGTCGATCACGTCAGTGCCGGCGGTCCCGACCGCGGCCAGGCTCGTGCCCACGGCGCTGACACCGCTCAGGCCGCTGCTGGCCAAGTCCTTGACTGAAGACTCGAGGTCGTCCAACGCGCTCTTCAGCTCGTCGACCTGCGGCTTGACATCGTCCCCGACGGCATCGCCGAGGTTGTCGAGTTGGGCGCGGACCTCGGCGAGATCTTCGGCGATCTCGTCGGCCGCCCCGGTGCTCACCTCGACGTCGGTGAGGGTGTTGAGCGCGGCGGTGAGGTCGTCTCGGGCCGCGCAGACCGGGTCAATGGTGGTGGTCGATGCCGAGTCCGACGACGACCCACAACTCGCCATGACGGCGAGGGCCAACACTGCGGACAGCACGCTGATCGACACTCGGCGCATGGTGCTCCTCCTCGACGAAGGCCGAGGCTACCGGGCCAGATGAGGCAGCCGCATCGACCACGGACAGCACTCGGCCGCCCGCGGTCGGGGTGCGTATCCGGCCAAATCTGGTCCTTCTGTGACCATCAGCGGACCACTAGGTGAACACTTCCGGCAGCACGCAAGTAGACCCGTCGCGCCGTCGAAGTCTTCACAGGTCGTTCAGACCCTGGCTACCTCGCGCTTCTACATTCCCGAGCTGTGTCCGAGCCCGTCAGCGCGCCTTCGCCGGTCGACGGTCCCTATCGGGGCTTCGACCGGGCTTCGTTCGAGCACCTCGTCGCCGTGGCCGAGGCGACCGTCGGCGAACTGCGCCAGCAAGTCGACGACGGCCGGAAGCGGCTGGAGTCCGCTCGGGCTTCGCACCGCAGTCGCCAGCTCGAGGCCCAGTCCGGCACCCTCGTGCTGGCTGCCCAAGAAGCGATCGAGGAGGATGCCCGCCGCCACCAGCGAGTGGTCGCGGCGTTGGCCAGCACCGCCGAGTGGCAGTCCGAGGCCATCCTTCTCGCGGCCTGTCGGAAGGTCGAAGCGCTGGCCGACGTCGTCGGTCGACGGGTTACCGATGCAGCCCCCGCTTCGTCGTCGGAGCTGGTGATCGATCTGACCGATTCGGTGCCTGCGGCCGACGCGGTCGCCCTCTGATGGTCCGCCTGGCCGCCATGCTGCGGGCACCCGAGCCAGCCGAGGTGGTCGACGAATCAGCCGGCCTAGCCCGTCTGGCCGCCCTCGACCTCGAGATCGCCGAGTTGCAGGCCGAGCTCGACGCCATCGAGGCCGAGCTGGCTGCATTGGCCGAGGAGACCGACGAGGGCCTCGACCCGCTGGACCCTGACGGCATCGACCTCGACGGCGTCGCAGCTGGTTCGCTCGGCAACGTCGAGGCGTTCGTGGCCAACCTGGTCGCCTCCGCCGAGTCCGAGTTGGCCGCCGATCGGGCCTGGGCCGAGCGGGCCGCGGCTGAGCGCATCGCCCATGCGGCGGCGACGGCCAACGACTACTTGGCCATCGCTCGGGCTCGGGCCGGCTCAGCGTTGATCGAGCTGTCGCAGGCTTCCGACCCCGAGCTGGTTGCACTGGCCGAGTCGGCGGCCGAGCACCTGGCCCACGCCGCGGCGTCAGGAGTCGCCGGGCTCAGCTTCATGCCGGAGGACGCCGACGAGGTGCCGGCCCCGACCGGGTTCGCCTCCGAGGAGGCCGACGGCCTGGGTCTGCTCGACGCCGACGCCGAAGCGGCCTTCGAGGCGTTCGTGCGCCGCAGCGAGGAGGCCAAGGCCCAGTCCCAGGAACCGGAACCTCGGGCCCCGGGCTTCATGCGTCGGAGAGTCATCGAAGTCCTGTCGTCGGCCGCCGGACTCGTCGTCGCCGTCGCGCTGACCATGATGGTCGTCGGCTGAACTTGATGTCTGCTGTCGTGTCGTCCAGCCTCTCGCCCCGCGTCGCCCGGGCCACCGTCGATGACGGCCCGCCGTCGATCACCATCATCGGCAACGACGGATGGTGGATCTATCGGGTGTTGACGACCTTGCAGGGCGCCGGCTTCCACGCGTCGATCGACACCACCGGCGATGCCGCCTTCACCGAGCAGGGCGCTCGGTCCGATGCCGCCATCGTGGCGCTCGATCTCACCCACCGTTCGGGGTCGGCGGTGTGCGCGGCGTGGAGGGCCCGGTGGACCTCCCCGATCCTCGCGGTGGCCCCCGACCGGGACGAGACCGTGGTGCTGGCCGCGTTTGCTGCCGGAGCCGATCATGTCGTCAGCGCCGACATCACCGACCGGCTGTTGTTGGCTCGGTTGGGGTCGTTGCTGCGCCGATCGCCTCGGCGGGCCGATGTCGTCGGCCCCGACGGCGTGCCCGACGACATCGTCGTGGACGACTCCGGCCGATTCGCGTTGGTCCAAGGGACCGAGGTCGCTCTCACCCAGCTCGAGGTCGACTTCTTGCGCCTCCTCCTGCGTCGAGCCGGTCGAGTCGTCATGCGGACCGAGTTGCAGGATCTGACCGATCGAACCCACGGCACGTCGTCGGTCGACACCACTGTCCGGCGTCTTCGGCGCAAGCTCGCCGCGGCCGACCCTCGCCGCCGGATCACAGCGGTGCGCGGCGTGGGTTTCCGGCTCGACGTCATCGCCGACGCCGACGTTGTCGCCGACGTAACCGACGAGGTGTCGTCGTGAACCGGCCCGACGACGTTCGCATGCCCGACGTTCCCGAGGCCGTACCGGTGGTCGACCCGGCCGACCTCGCTCGGGTCGGCGCCTGGGCCGACCGCAAGCGCCAGGAGCTGGTCGAGCTTCGAGCGGTCCTCGAAGCGCTGCCGGGCGACGATGGGCCGGCTGGGTCGCCCGACCACGACCCAATCGATCCGAGGGACCGCGCCGCCATCGAGGCGGCGGTCGACGTGGTGCTCGCCGATGCGATGGCCCGGCTCGACGCCGACCTGGACAACGCCCACGACGAGGCCTCCCGCCTGGTGGCCGACGCCATGGGTGCGGCCATGGTCGAGTTGACGTCAGCGGAGATCGACCCAGTGTCGGTGTTGCGTCTCGATCTCACCTCGCGGTCGGGCCCGACGCCGTTGCGTCGGCCCCGGCCCGCCGCCGAGCTCTCGCGAGTGGTGCGAGAGAACCGCCGGGCCCGGGCGGTCCCGGACGAGCCGGAGCTGGTGGTGGAGCTCGATCCTCCCAGCTCGCCCCCGGTTCCCGCCGATGAGGCCGATACCGAGGAGGGCGATACGCCCCCCGAGTTCTCCGACTTCTGGTTGGAAGTGCCGTCAGACAAGTCGGTGCTCGAACGGATCCGGCGTCGTCGCCCGAAAGGTGCCTGAGATGGACCCCGAGATGGACATGGAGGGCGACATGAACGGCGAGGAACTGGTAGTCGATTTGGCCGACTCGCGACTGCCGGGGGTGTCCTGGCAGCTGGCCTACGACCGCACTGCGGTCGACCGGTTCGCCGATGAGGCCGAGGCCGAGCGCCTGCGCTTGACCGAGGCGATCGCCGCAGCCCGGTCGCGGGCCGAAGAGGCCCGAGCTCGACCGGGGGTGCTCGATGAGGACGCCCACGCCGAGCTGGGCGCCCTGGTCCTGGCCGCTCAAGCCGAGCTGGCTTCCATCGAGCGCGAGCACGCCGAGCTGATCGACACGATCCGGGCCACGGCTCAAGCTGAGGCCGACCGCATTCTGGCGTCGGCCCGGGCCGAGGCGGCCGCCATCCGACGTTCGGCGACGCCGTCGGCCGGGGCCGCGGATCCCGATCCCGAACCCGAGGTCGACGAAGCGCTTCCGACACCGGAGGCTTCCGATGGCCGCTGAGCAGGCTTCGACGACGTCGCTTGCCCCCGGCGCCGTCGACGTGGTCGACCTGCCCGTTCTCGCCGCTCGATGGTTCGCGCCGGCCGATGTGGTCGAGCCCCAGCTGCGGGCGAACCGTGCCGAGCTGGCCCGCTTGCATCTCGAGCTTCGTTCCGCTCTACGGGTGGCCGACCAGGCCCAGGCTGAACCGCCGAAGGCGGAGGTCGGCCCGGTCGCGGCGACGCTGGCCTCCAACCTGCGCCAGCACACCGAGCGCCGTCGGCGCGAGCTCGACGAGGAGCTGGCCAGCGCCCGAGCCGAGGCCACGTCGTTGCTGGCCGACGCCAGGGCCGAGGCCGAACGAGAGGTGACCACAGCCCGCGACGCGACGCTGTACGCGCTGCTCGGCGCGTCGGCGGTCCCCGAGCCCACGCTCGCGCCTCCGGCCCTGCACCTGGTCGCCGATGCCCCGGCCGCACCGCTGCCGGAGCCGATCGTCGCGCCGGCGGTGTCCGCCCCGGTCGTCGGTGCCGACGTGGCTTCTTCGGTGCTCGACCCGTCCTCGGCCTTGGCGCAACAGCTCGCCGCCGCCGGGGTCACCACCACGGGAGCAGTGCCGATCATCGTGCTGCCCGGCGCCGGGGCGCCGCCCATGGCTCCCGCACCGGCACCGGCTCCGGCGCCGCTGGCAGCTCCGACGCCGGAGGCTCCGACCAGCGCGTCGCCGGTGACCGACGCCCCGCCTGCTCGCGACGAGCGGCCGCTGTGGAGGCGCTTCCTCTACCTCGACGTGGTGCTCCCGGCCATCGCTGTGCTCATCGTGCTCATCGTGCTCGTGGCGTGGATGGGTTGATGACTGCCACCACCACCGTCCACGACCCCACTGGGCTCGAGCCCGAAACGTCTCGACGCGACCTCTCGGCCCGTCGGGGCCGGGGCGACCGGATTTTCTACGGGGGCGCCTTTGGCGCCGGCATGATCGTGCTCGCCATCATGGTGGCCGTCGGTCTGTTCCTCTCACTGGAAGCGGCCGAGGCGCTGCGTAAGACCGGCATCAGCTTCCTCACCACCGCCGAGTGGCAGCCCGACCGCGGCGAGTTCGGCATCGCCGCCGTCCTCACCGGCACGGTGATGATCGCCCTGGTCGCCGTGGCGGTGGCCATGCCGATCTCTATGGGCACCGCACTGTTCATCACCCAGGTCGCCCCCCCCGCCCTGCGATCGTGGTTGGTGTCGGCCGTCGACCTGATGGCCGCCGTGCCCAGCGTGGTCTATGGCCTGTGGGGCCTCTTCTTCTTCCAGGGCCAGGTCATTGGTGTGTCCCGTTGGATCTCGACGTGGTTCGGCTGGATTCCCATCTTCGCCGTGTCCGGCGCCGACTCGAACAACCCGATCGCCGACGCGACGGTGTTTACGGCATCGACCTTCATCGCCGGGTTGGTGGTGGCGCTCATGGTCGTGCCCATCCAGTGTTCGATCATGCGGGAGGTGTTCTCCCAGGTGCCGATCGGCGAACGGGAGGGGGCTTTCGCTCTGGGAGCGACCCGTTGGGGCATGATCCGAGCGGTCGCCCTGCCTTTCGGTCGGGGCGGGATCATCGGTGGGACCATGCTCGGTCTGGGTCGAGCGCTGGGCGAGACCATCGCCGTTCTGCTCATCATCTCCCCCCGCTTCGACATCAACTTCAACATCCTCGAAGCGGGCTCCAACTCGGTGTCCAGCCTCATCGCCTTGCGCTACAGCGAGTCGTCGGGCTTCGGTCTCTCCGCCCTCATGGCCGCCGGGTTGGCCCTCTTCGCCATGACGCTGGTGGTCAACTTCACCGCCTCGGCCTTCATCGCCCGCTCGCGCTCGGGCGCGTCGAGTGAGGCATGACCATGGCTGAGCGCGGCGATCTGTCGGTGTACGACGCCCCGGACTGGGCCGTCGACCGACCGGCCACGGTCCTACCCGGGATCGTGGCCACTCGACAGGCGCCGCATTCGCTGCGCGCCCTGACCGGATTCACCCGTGAAGACCTGTTGGTGTTGGGCGGAGCCCTTGTCAGCTCGACCTGCATCGGGTTGTTGCTATTCGGTCGGGTCACGCCGCTGCGAGGCGCGGTCGGTTTCGTGATCGTGACCTTTGTGATCTTCCTCGTTGTCTACGGCCTGTTGGTGTCGGTCACCGAGCGACGTCCGGCCGTGGTCGACCGGCTGATGTCCGCGCTCATGGCGTCGGCCGCGCTCACTGCCTACGCCGCCCTCGTCTCGGTGATCTTCTTCACGTTGTGGGAGGGCAGGAAGGCGTTGGTCAAGACCAACTTCTACCTGCAGGACATGTCTGTCGCTGGACCGAGCGAACCGCTCAGCGTCGGTGGCATAGGCCACGCCATCGTCGGCACGCTGATCATCATCTCCATTGCCTTGGTGCTGACCGTTCCGTTGGGGATCGCCTGTGCCGTATTCCTCAACGAGACCCGTCACCCGGCCGCCCGCTTCGTGCGCACGATCGTCGACGCCATGACTGCGCTGCCGTCGATCCTGGCCGGGCTCTTCATCTTCGCCACCTGGATTCTCATCCTCGGCTTCCAGCGCTCGGCCCTGGCCGCGGCGTTCTCGGTCAGCATCATGATGCTGCCGATCATCATCCGATCGGCCGACGTGGTGCTGCGCCTGGTCCCCGGCAACCTGCGGGAGGCGGCCGCCGCGCTGGGCGCGTCCCAGTGGCGCACCGTTTGGTATGTGGTGTTGCCCACCGCCCGCCCCGGTCTGGCCACCGCAGTCATCCTGGGCGTGGCCCGAGGGATCGGTGAGACCGCGCCCGTTCTGTTGACGTCTGGCTTCACTGCGTCGCTCAACCTCAACCCGACCGAGAACCCGATGGTCTCGCTGCCGCTGGCCGCCTACGAGTTCGTGAAGTCGCCCCAGCCCACGTTGATCCAGCGGGGCTTTGCCACCGCTGCGGTCTTGATGGTGCTGGTCCTGGTGCTGTTCATCATCGCCCGCATCCTGGGCGGCCGGCCGGCCGGGACGCTTTCCCGTCGCCAGGCCCGCCGCACCGCAGCGCAATCAGCCAAGGACCTGGCCCGGTTCGATGCCCGAGCGGCGGGGGTGGCGTGATGGGCCGCTGGACCGCCACCTCCCGCAAGGTGGTGCTGGGCCTGGTCGCCGTGCTGGCCGTGGTGAGCACCTCCAGTGCCCCGGCCACGGCCGAGAGCTACCAGCGCATCTCCGGCGAGGGCTCCTCATGGTCAAAGAACGCCATCGACGCCATGCGGGTCAACGTGGAGCAATTCGGCATCAAGGTGGACTACAACGCCACCGGTTCGAGCGCCGGACGCAAGAACTTCCTCAACGGCACCGTCGATTTCGCCGCGTCGGACATCCCGTTCCAGTTCACCCCCGAGGACGGCTCGGCGCCGGAGAACCCGGCCCCCGGGAGCTACGCCTACATCCCGGTGACCGCCGGGGGTACCGCGTTCATGTACAACCTCAAGATCAACGGGCAGCGGGTCACCAACCTGCGCCTGTCCGGTGAGAACGTGGCCAAGATCTTCACCGGGGTCATCACGTCGTGGGACGACCCGGCCCTGGTGGCCGACAACCCGGGCTTGGCCCTACCGGGGCGCAAGATCGTCCCGGTGGTCCGCTCCGACGGGTCGGGGTCCACCGCCCAGTTCACGACCTGGATGATCAAGACCCAGGGCGGCATCTGGAACGACTACTGCCAGCGGTCCGGGCGAGCCCCGGCGTGTGGCCTCACGTCGTACTACCCGACCGTCTCGGGCATGATCGCCCAGTCTGGCGACACCGGCGTCGCCAGCTACGTGGCCCGGGACTACGCCGAAGGGGCCATCGGCTACGTGAACTACTCCTACGCCATCGAGAACCAATTCCCGGTGGCCAAGGTGCTCAACGCTGCCGGCTACTACACCGAGCCCACGCCGGACAACGTGGCCGTGTCGTTGCTCAAGGCCCGGATCAACGAGGACGCGTCTTCCGACCAGTACCTCACCCAGATCCTCGACGACGTCTACACCGACACCGACCCTCGCAACTACCAGCTGTCGTCGTACTCCTACCTGATCATCCCGACCCAGGTGCAGGGTGACTTCAACGAGGAAAAGGGCAAGACGCTCGGCGCCTTCAGCTATTACGCCATGTGCCAGGCCCAGCAGCAGTCGGCGTCGCTGGGTTACTCGCCCATGCCCATCAACTTGGTCGAGGCCAGCTTCAACCAGATCCGAAGGATCCCGGGCGTAGTCGTGCAGGACGTCAACGTCCAGAGCTGCGACAACCCGACCTTCTCTTCGGACGGCACGAACGTGCTGGCCCAGAACGCGCCGTTCCCTCAGGACTGCGACCGGCAGGGCCCCACCCAGTGCGCGACGGGCACCGGGGGCCAGCGCAATACCGAGACCCCGGTGTTGGTCGCCGCCAGCGGTGGCGGCGGGGGTGGTAGCTCCGGTGGGGGGTCGGGCAGCGGCGGGACCTCGGGGTCGGGCAGCTCGGGCTCGAGCGGGGCCGGCACGTCCAGCGGTGGGGCCGGGTCGACCTCGGCCACGGTCTGCGACCCCGAGACGGGAACCTGCACGTCGAGCTCGGGCGGCTCTAGTTCGGCCAGTGGCACCGCAGCCATCAACGCGGTGCCCACCGTGCTGCGAGGAGCCAGCGGGTGGTCGATGACCCAGACCCTCACCGTTCTGGTGGGCCTGCTCCTCGTGGCCCTGATCGTCGTCCCAGCCATGCTCTGGCGGTCGGCCGGAAAGCAACCGTCATGAGCCGCCGCTTGTTCGACCTGCAAGGCCGGGTGGTGCTGACCGTGCTGGCTCTGGTCGCCCTGCTAGCCGCATCGCTGCCGGCCGGAGGGGCCGAGCCGGTCGCCGGTCAGGCCGGCACTGACACGTCTCTGCCCGCCACCGAGTCGGCAGTCACCGTCCAGGGCCGCGACCGGTTCTCGTCGATGTCGTTCACCGTCAACCAGACCGCCGACCTCGGGAATCAAGCCGTGTCCATCACCTGGACCGGGGGCACGCCGACGACGAGAAACGACGGCAACTACGTGCAGATCATGCAGTGCTGGGGCGACGACGACGGCACCAACCCGCAGAACCCGGGCCCACCCCCCGAGCAATGTGTCTACGGGGCAGCCGACGGCGTATACGGCGGAAGCCGGTTGGTGGGCCAATTCGGCGAGAACAACAACACCCTCACCCGGGTCATTGCCCGCGCGGATCTGGCCACCTACGAGCCGGGGGTGGGCTATCTCGACACCCGTACCAATGCCGTGTGGCGTTCCTTCCGGGCCGTTGACGGCACTGTGGTCAATGCCCACATCGACCCGTACTTCAACGTTGATATCCAAGGCGGCGACTACTGGCTCAACTCGTACTTCAACAGCATCACCACCAACGAGATTGTCATTGGGCGAACCCGGCTCAACGGCACCGGCGAGGAGCTGTTCGAGGTGGCCACCGGCATTGAGAACAGTGGCCTGGGCTGTGGCCAGCAGGTCCAACCGAACGTTGACGGCTCGACCCGGCAGCCGCAGTGCTGGCTGGTGATCGTCCCCCGCTCGGACGCGGCCTACGAGAACACCGGCATGCTCGATGATCCCGGCAGCCGCCCGGTGTCCACCTCGCCGTTGGCCCCTCGGGCCTGGCAGAACCGCATTGCTATTCCTCTCGATTTCAACCCGGTCGACCTGGCATGCAACCTGACCGACAAGCAAACCCGTATTGCGGGGAGCGAGCTCTTCGTACTGGCCGTCTCGAGCTGGCAGCCCGCCCTGTGCGACCAGCCTGGGCGACGGCCCTACTCCTACGGGACGATCGGCGAACCCACTGCCCGCCAACAACTGGTGAGCGATGTCAGTGGAGCGCCGGGCATGGTCGTGGTATCCGATCCCCTGACCCCCGAGAGTGTCGAGCCCGACGACCCGGTGGTGTACGCACCGCTGACCTTGTCGGGGACTGTCATCGGCTTCAACATCGAGCGGAGCCCAGAGGTCGGGCTCAACGAAGACGCGGATGCGCTGGCCACCGTGCGGGTGGCCGACCTGAATCTCACGCCCCGGCTGGTGGCCAAGCTGCTGACCCAGTCGTACCGCAATCACGTTGACGTTGCTCTCAACGACTCGGGCTACGAGTGGGTCGAGTCCAATCCGGACCATCTGGCCGAAGACCCGGACTTCCTACAGTTCAACCCTGAGTTCGAGCTGTTGAAGTACAGCGGCCGCAGCCTGTCCGGCCTGGTGCTTCCTTCACGTAACTCCGACGCCGCCCGGCAGCTGTGGTCGTGGATTCTGGCTGACCCCGAGGCCAAGGCGTGGACCGACGGCGAGCCTGACGAATGGGGGATGAAGGTAAACCCGGTCTACGCCACCACCGCGAGCGCCAACACCAATGGATCGGCTTTCGCCACCGTGGCCCCCAACTCCTACCCGAAGGACGACCCGTACTGCTACCAGAGCCCGGCCATCAACGAGGGCCGGGTGACCCCACCTCCCCTCTGCATTTCGGACTGGATGCCGTACGTGCAGAGCCTTCGGGATGCGGCCCGGGCGACCAGGGTCGCCGATGACGGGGCCAAGACCAACGTGGACGGCAAGGCCGAAGAACCCTCGAGGGTGTACAAGGCAGAGGGACCTCAATCGCCAGGGAACCGCTCGATGCTGTCGATCACCGACTCGGCCTCGGCCGCGCTCTACGGCGTCCAGACGGCCCGCCTCAGCCGGGCCGGTGACAACGGAGACGACCGCGATTTCGTGGCGGCCACGTCCGAGTCGATGGAGGCGTCGGTAGCGGCCATGGAGCCGGATACCGAACCCGACGTGCTTGAACCCGATCCGTTGGCCGATGCCCCGGGGGCATACCCGCTGACGTCGATCAGCTATGCGGCCATCACGCCGTTGTCGCTCGAGCCGGCCGAGCGCGAGGAGTACGCCGCCTTCCTCGACTACGCCGCCGGACCGGGCCAGGTATCAGGCGAAAAGCAAGGCGAGCTGCCCCGCGGCTATGCCCCGCTCTCCGAAGAGCTGCGGGCCCAGACGACAGCCGCGGCCGCAACCGTCCGCACGCTCCAGCCCAGCCCGGAAGCCCAGCCAGTCACCGCTGGTGGAGGGTCGCCCGCACCCGAGAGCACATCGTCGGCCGGCTCGAGCACGGGGAGCAGCCGGTCCGGGAATTCGTCGGCCGGAACCTCCACCGCCAGCACCGGTACTGATGGAGCGGCCGTTGCCAGCACGGGCAGCGGCGGCGAGAGCGCCGATACCGGGGAGCGGGCCATGACGCCGGTGGTCGCCGTCAGCAAGGGTCGCTTCGTTCTGCCCGCGCTGGCCGTTCTCGCCCTCCTCAGCGCCCTGGTGGTCCTCGAGCTCACCAAGCGCCCTCGTCGAGCGAAGCCAGGGGTTAGTGACGGGAAGGTCTCATGATTTCCTGGGCTCGACGGTTGGTGGTCGGTGGTCTGGTCGGCGTGGTCATGGCGCTCCAGGTCGGGGTGGCCCACGCCGAGGTGACGGTGGCCCAGGCCGCGGTGGTCGACGCCGGCGGGCAGCGCATCTCCGGCGGCGATCGGGAGACCGAGTTCACCTTCCAACTCGAAGGCACGCCCGAGTGTCCGGGCGACAGCTTTTACCAGGACTGGCGAGTCCAGAGCTACATGGTGCCGGTGACTGTCGCCGCCGCCGAGGTCACCTACAACGGCCTGGGCCCCACTCCCTACGGCTACGAGACCTACGAGTCGTTCCGCCAGCCGCTCTACGGGGTCGATTCCAACCCGTTCGCAGGCATGGCGACCGCCACCCCCGAGCGAGAGGGCGAGCCCGGCGAGATCGTCGATGTCCCGATGTTCGACTTCGCCGTTTACGGGCCCGGAGATGTGCCCGCCGGGCGCTACCGCATCGGCCTGGCCTGCACCTTGCTCAACCAGGTCGAGCGAGTGTGGGAAGCCGAGATCGAGATTACGGCCGGCCCTGGTGACGACCGGCCATTGCAGTGGGAGGTGGTGGGGGCCGAAGCCGAGTCCGAGTCGCAGGTGGGGTCGACGACGCTCGTGGCGTTCGGCGGGGTCGCCGCAGTTGTGGGGGGACTTCTGTTCTTCGGTCGGGCCAAGAGGCGCGACCGCTCCAGCACTGCGAGGAGAAGTTGATGAACATGACAAACCCCGTATCCCGCCGGCGGACCGCCAGGACCATGTGGATCCTGGCTCGCACGTCAGCCGCCATGTTGGCCCTGTCCGCGTGGGGACTATTCGTGGTCGGCGGCCCTGTGGCCGCCGCCGGGACCGACGCTGGAACGGTCGAGGTGGTTCACCCCCTGGACTCGGCCAACGCCGGCCAGGTGCTCACCGGCGGTGACCGGACCACGGCGTTCGCGTTGCGACCGCCCTCAGGAGCGGCCTGCGCGGGTGACACGCCCAACGACGCGTACTTCGTCCAGTCGTTCCTGACCACGTCGTCGACCGATCTGACGTTGCTCACCTTCGGCGCCTCCGGGCCCCTTCCCGCAGGTGTCGGCGCGTCCTATCGGCAGCCGCTGTACGAGACTTTCAGCGCGGGCTACGTAAACCGGGCCACGTTGGACAACGCCGGTTCGCCCCGACCGAAGCCGGGTGAACTCATCAACATTCCGGCCTTCGACTTTGCCTTGTTCACGGTGACCGATCTCCCGGCCGGGAGCTACCGCATGGG
>JANNOZ010000001.1:0-96427 GCA_031399525.1 Actinomycetes bacterium
CGGCGTAGAGCCGGGAGAACACATGGCCCCCAGACCCGGCGCGGCGGGGCGAATCCGGCGGTCCGGAAGCAGTCAGATCACTCATGTGGGGTTCCCCGCGAGGATCGGGTTGGGGCGGTCGCCGGCGTCGGTCGGGGGCGGCGCGTCCATGCCGGCCCGGAAGAACTTCGACTGGCCGAAGTGCGGCTGGCGGGACAACAACGCCACGACCGGTCGGGTGTAGAACCACGTCACCACGATGTCGAGCAGTGTCGACATGCCGAGGAAGAAGGCGAAGCCCCGGACCGCGCCTACCGACAGGTACCAGAGCAGGCCAGCGCCGATGAGCGCCGACGTGTTGGCGGCCAGGATGGTTCGGAACGCAGCCTTGAACCCCCGGTCAGCGGCTTGGCGTACGGTGCGTCCAGCCCGGATCTCGTCCTTGATCCGCTCGAAGTACACGACATAGGAGTCGACGGTGACGCCCAGCGACACCACCAGCCCGGTGACGCCGGCCAAGCTCAGGGCCAACCCGTTGTTGACGCCGAGGTAGCTGATGATCGAGAAGAGCAGCGCGGCCCACACCGACATCCCGACCACGACGACGAACCCCAACGCCCGGTAGTAGAAGACGATGTAGGTGAGCACGAGGAAGGCCCCGATGGCTCCGGCCACGAGCCCGGCCTGAAGCGAATCGCGCCCCAAGGTGGGCGAGATGGTGGAGATGGTGTCCTGGGTCAGCTGCACCGGCAGCGAGCCGTAGCGCAGGACGAGGGCCAGGTCCTTGGCATCGCTCTCGGAGAAGTCGCCGCTGATCGTGACCTGGCCCCCGTCGAAGCTGTCGGTCTGGAACTGCGGCGCCGAGTAGACGACACCGTCGAGGACGATCGCCATCTGGTTCGTCGGACAGGTGGTCTCCTCGGCGTAGCACTGGCCGGCGAGGTCGTTGAGGGCGGTGGAGCCCTCCCCGTCGAACTGCACCTCGACGCTCCATTCGCCGTTGCTGGTGTCGATCCGGGCCTGCGCGTCGTCGACCTGCTTGCCGAGAATGGCCGCCGGACCGAGCTGGTAGCGGGCGTAGGTGCCGTCGGAGCCGTCCTTGACCGGCAACACCACGGTGGCCTCGGGCACGGCGTCCTCGGTCTTGGTCGTGGGGGTGGCCCCCGAGAGCGTCGTGGTCGAGGTGGTGTCACCAGTCGTGGTCGAGGTGGTGTCACCAGTCGTCGTCGAGGTGGTGTCACCAGTCGTCGTCGAGGTGGTCGTCGAGGATGTGTCCTCGGGACCAAGGCCGGTGAGCACCGGGCGGAACTGGAGCTCGGCGGTCTGACCCACGATCGAGATGGCCTGCTCCTGATCGCTCACTCCGGGCAGCTCGACCACCACGTTGTCGCCCTGGCGGGTGATGTTCGGTTCGGCCACACCGAGGGCATCGACCCGGGAGCGGATGACCTCGATGGCCTGGTCGATGACCCCGTCGTCGGTGACGTCGTCGGGTGGGCTGAGCACGATCGACACGCCACCTTGGAGGTCGAGACCGAGCTGGGGGGAGTTGTCAGCGACGATGGTGGCGGCCAGGGCCCCGTAGGCGACGACGAAGATGAAGACGATGGGCAGGATCGTTCGCCGCATCAGCGTTCGTCCTCGGGGATCTCTTCCCAGCCCGGTCCAGACCAGTCGACGATGTCGCGAGGTTGGATGAGCGTTTCGTAGCCGGCCGCGTCGTCACCGAAGTGGACCCGGTAGGTGGTGGCACTCATGAACCCGGTATTGATCCCGACTATTTGGCCGGTGCGGCCCGACGCCATGACGATCGTGTCGCCCACGTCGAGCTGGTCGGCACCCTGGCGGGCCCGACGGTTGGCGAGGATGGCTCGGCCGAACCAGATCACCACGCCGATTCCCACTGCGATCAGGACGAGATTGACGAAAAGGACCATAGGCGGCGGGGGAACCTAGTGGATCGGTGGTCTCCCGCCCGATCGCAGGCCCAGAGTTCACCTCAGATCCAGATAGCCGCGATCTGGGAGCGGAGCCGGTCGAGTCGGCCCTCGACCACGGCCTGACGGGTGCGATCGACCAGATCGGCGACGAAGGCCAGATTGTGGATGGTCAACAGTCGAGCCGCCGCCGGCTCGCCCACCGACAGCAGGTGGCGCAGGAAGCCCCGGGAGTGGCGTTGGCACGTGGTGCACCGGCAGGCCGGGTCGAGCGGCGCGTCGTCTCGGGCGTAGCGAGCGGCCCGCACCGACAGTCGCCCGACCGAGGTGAGGATGCTTCCGTGTCGGGCCAGGCGGCTGGGCAACACGCAGTCGAACAGGTCCACCCCCAAGGCCACCGCCTCGACGATGGCCACCGGGTCACCCACCCCCATCAGGTAGCGGGGCGCATCGACGGGCAGGTACGGCACAGTGGCGGCCAAGGTCGCGAGCATCTCGGATCGGGGCTCGCCCACCGACAGGCCCCCGATGCCGTAACCCACGAACTCAAGCTCGACCAAGCGCTCGGCGCATTCCCGGCGTAGCGCGGGGTCGGTGCCGCCCTGGACGATGCCGAACAGGCTCTGATCGCGACGGCGGTGCGCCGCCTTGGCCCGGCCGGCCCACGCGACCGTCCGATCCACGGCCAAGCGCAGGGCGTCATCGGGTGACGGCAACGGCGGACAGACGTCGAGCACCATCTGAATGTCGGCGCCGAGAGCCTCCTGGACGGCCACGGCCCGCTCGGGCGTGAGCCGATGGCGGGAGCCGTCGTAGGTCGAGCGGAAGGTGGCCCCGTCGTCGTCGACCTCGGGGTGGAGCGAGAACACCTGGAACCCGCCCGAGTCGGTGAGCATGTGGCCCGACCATCCGGTGAAGTCGTGCAGCCCGCCGAGTCCGGCCACCACGTCGGCGCCGGGGCGCAACATGAGGTGGTAGGTGTTGGCCAGGATCACCTCGAAGCCCAGCGCGCTCAGGTCGGCCGCGTCGAGGGCCTTGACCAGGCCACGGGTTCCCACGGGCATGAACAGCGGCGTGCGGAACGTTCCCCGGGCGGTGCTGACCGTGGTCGTGCGGGCCTCGCCGTCGGTGGCCGTGACCTCGACCCGCAACGGGCCGGTCACCGGCTGCGCTCGAGGAACATGGCGTCACCGAAGGACAAGAAGCGGTACCCCTCGGCCAACGCCTCGGTGTAGAGGTCGCGCCAACGAGGGCCGATGAAGGCCTCGATCAGCGCCAGCAGGGTCGAGCGGGGCTGGTGGAAGTTGGTGATCAACCCGTCGACCACCTGCCAGTCGAAGGGGTCTCGGATGAACAGCTGGGTGCGGCCCCCGCTGTCGCCTCGGGCCGCCGACTCGAGGGCCCGAACCGACGTGGTACCCACGGCGATCACCCTCGTGGCCCGGGCGGCGGCGTCCAGGGTGCCCTCGGGGACCAGGTAGCGCTCGCTGTGCAACTCGTGGTCATCGAGATCGTCGACGTCGTCGGCAACCGGTCGGAAGGTGTCGAGGCCCACAGCCAGATCGATGGTGGCCACCTCGGCGCCCGCCGCCCGGCACCGGTCGAGCACGCCGTGGGTGAGGTGCAGGCCCGCAGTTGGCGCCGCCACCGACCCGGGGTGGCGAGCGAACACCGTCTGGTACCGAGAGGGATCGTCCAGGCCCTCGGTGAGGTACGGCGGCAGGGGCATCTCGCCGTAGCGCTCCAGGAGCTCGGCGATCGACGTCGGTTGGCCGGAATGTTCTCCGTCGACGAGGAGGCGCACCAGCCGCCGGCCCCCGTCGAGACGTTCCCCAACCTCGACGGCCAAGCCCGGACCCCCGTGGCCCGGGTCGGGGTCGCGGTGGAGCCGGGTCCCGGGGGCCAGGCGGCGGCCAGGGCGAACCAGGGCCACCCACTCGGCGGCATCGGACCCCTCTACCGCCTCGAGCAGCAGCACCTCGGCGACTCCCCCGGTTGCCTTGTGGAGTCGGAGGCGGGCGGGCAGGACCCGGGTCTCGTTGAGGACGAGCAGGTCGCCGGGCCCGACCAAGTCGGGCAGGTCGGTCACCCGGCGGTGAGTGGGCGCCACGCCGGCGCCACCGTCGACGAGAAGCCGGGCCGCATCCCGGGGTTCGATCGGCTGCTGGGCGATGGCCGCATCGGGCAGGTCGTAGGTCGGTACGGGCGTGGCCACCGATGGATGGTAGGAAGCGCCAGTGCGTCGCACCCTCGTCGCCCTGGTCACCACTGCCGTCGCGGTCGCCACGTTCACTGCCTGTGGCGGGGTCAAGGGCAGCGAGGCCACCTCCGGAGCCGAGATCTACGGCGACAGCTGCGCCGCCTGCCATGGCGCTGACGGTCAGGGAGGTGTCGGTCCCGAGCTGGGGAACGGGGCGGTCGTCGAGTCGTTCCCCGACGAGGCCGATCAGCTGGCGGTGGTGACCAATGGACAGGGCACCATGCCGTCGTTCGAGGGGACCCTGACCGAGGCCCAGATCGCCGCGGTCGTCGGCTACACCCGCGACGACCTGGGCCGCTGACCGTCAGGGTCAGTCGAACAGGCTGACGTTGGACTCGGGCGGGAGCCCGCCGACCGACGGCGGCTCGATGCCCAGGTGGGCGTAGGCACCTGAGGTGGCGACCCGGCCGCGGGGAGTGCGCAGGAGCAATCCCTGCTGGATGAGGAACGGCTCATAGACGTCCTCGACGGTCTCGGGCGGTTCGTTGACCGAGATGGCGAGCGTCGACAGACCGACGGGAGCGCCGGCGAAGCGGCGACACAACACGTCGAGGATGGCCCGGTCGGTCTTGTCCAAACCCCGCTCGTCGACCCCGAAGGTGGCCAGCCCGTTGCGGGCCACCTGGGTCGACACCGTGCCGTCACCACGCACCTCGGCGAAATCACGCACTCGCCGTAGGAGGCGATTGGCGATCCGCGGCGTGCCTCGGGAGCGACGAGCGATCTCCGCCGCGCCATCGGCCTCGAGCGCCACGGCCAGGATGTCGGCGGCCCGAGTCAGGATGGCCTGCAGGTCATCGGGTGGGTAGTGGTCGAGCCGCTCGACCAGGCCGAAGCGGTCACGCAGCGGTCCGGTGATCAGCCCGGTGCGGGTGGTGGCACCCACCAACGTGAAGGAAGGCAGCTCGAGGCGGATCGACCGGGCCGCGGGGCCCTGGCCGATGACGATGTCGAGCTGGAAATCCTCCATGGCCGGGTAGAGCACCTCTTCGACCGAACGAGGGAGTCGGTGGATCTCGTCGATAAAGAGCACCTCGCCCGGCTCGAGATTGGTGAGGATGGCTGCGAGATCGCCGGGGCGGGTCAGCGCCGGACCCGACGTGATGCGCAGGCCGACGCCCATCTCGGTGGCGACCACTCCGGCCAAAGTCGTCTTGCCCAGGCCAGGTGGACCGGCAAACAGCAGGTGGTCGGCGGCCGCACCCCGGCGCCGGGCTGCTTCGAGCACGATCGAAAGGTGCTCCTTGAGCTCGGCCTGACCCACGAAGTCGGCCAGGGTCCGGGGTCGCAGCCCGATCTCGACTGACTCGTCCTCGGCCAAGAGCGCCCCGACCAGAATCTCGTCGCGGATTGCGTCGTTGCTCATGCCGCCTCCGAGGCGAGCTCGACGGCGGGGTTCATGCCGCGGCCAGACGGCCGAGGGCCAGCTTGAGCCCGTCGGCGGCGTCGATGTCGTCGGGAAGATCCCGCAGGGCCTCGCGGACCTCGTCGGCCCCGTAGCCCAAGGCGACCAGGGCATCGCGCACATCGCTGCGCACCGAGGGGCCACTGCGGTCGGGTCCGCCGATTGCAATGAGGTCGATCGTGGGCTCGACCTGGGTGAAGCGGGCCTTCAGCTCGACGACGAGCCGAAGCGCTGTCTTCTTGCCCACCCCGGGCACCAGACACAAGGCGTCGACGTCGTCGTCGGCCAACACGTTGCGCAACTCGTCGGGCTGGTGCACCGACAAGATGGCCAGGGCCAGCGCCGGTCCCACTCCGTGGGCGCCGATCAGTGCCTCGAAGCACACTCGCTCGTCGGCCGTGGCGAAGGCGTACAGGGTGAGCGCATCCTCCCGGACGTGCAGGTGGGTGTGTACGAGCACCTCAGCGCCGATCGGCCCGAGCGCGGACATGGTTGTGGGCGACACCGTCGCCCGGTAACCCACGCCTCCCACCTCGACGAGCACCTCGCCCGTCGGCAGGCGAGCCACCAGCGAACCCCGCAGCGACCCGATCACGACCCACCCCCGGCGGCCGCCACCGCCCGCTGGAGCGGTGCCACTGCGTGATGACACAGGGCGAGCGCCAAGGCATCGGCCGCGTCGGCCGGGCGAGGCGGGGCAGGCAGCGCCAACAATGCCTGCACCATTCGCTGGACCTGGGCCTTGGGCGCGGCACCCGTGCCGGTGACCGCCTGCTTGACCTCGTTGGCCGTGTACTGGGTGACCACGCACCCCCTCGATGCCGCCTCGGCCAAGGCCAGGCCGCTGGCTTGGCCCACCGACATGGCGGTGCGCACGTTGGTCTGGAAGAACACCCGCTCGACGGCCACCACGTCGGGCTTCAGGTCGTCGAGCAGAGCCCGCAGGCCGGCCTGGAGCTGGGCCAAGCGTTCGGGCAGGGGGGTGCTCGGCGCAGTGGTGAGCACTCCGGCCGCCTCGGCCCGCAGGGTCGAACCGAGTCGGCGCACTGCGCCATACCCACAACGGGTCAACCCCGGGTCGATACCGAGCACGAACATGAGTTCGCACCGTAGTCGTCGGGGCCGGCTCCGACCGGGACCCGGACCGCCGACGAGCGACGGGCGTCAGTCGATGGCGGCGAGGACCGCGTCGGGGATGTCAAAGTTGGCGTACACGTCCTGGACATCGTCGTGATCGTCGAGGGCGTCGATGAGGCGCAGCACCTTCTTGGCGTCCTCGACCGACTCGAGCTCGATGGTGCTGGTGGCCACCATGGTCGTCTCGGCCGAGGTCACCGGGATCGCCGCGGCCTCGACGGACTCCCTGACCGCGAGCACCAGCGACGGGTCCGAGCTGATCCGCCAACTGTCACCGTCATCGGCGATGTCTTCGGCACCTGCCTCCAGGGCCACCAACATGAGGTCGTCCTCCGACACCGTGCGGGGCACCAGGATGATCCCCTTGCGCTCGAACTGCCAGGCCACGGCCCCGGGCTCGGCCAGCGAGCCGCCAAGCTTCGAAAAGACGTTGCGGATCTCGGCGCCGGTGCGGTTGCGGTTGTCGCTGAGCACGTCGACCAGGACGGCCACCCCACTCGGGGCATAGCCCTCGTAGGAGACCGGTTCGTAACGCACACCCTCGAGTTCGCCGGTGCCCCGTTTGATGGCCCGCTCGATGGTGTCGATCGGCACCGACGCGTCTCGGGCCTTGCCGTACATCGTGCGCAAGGTGGCATTCGAGTCGAGCTCGCCGCCACCCTCACGGGCCGCCACCTCGACCTGGCGGATCAGCTTGGCGAAGAGCTTGCCTCGGGCTGCGTCCTTGGCCCCCTTCTGGTGCTTGATCGTGGCCCACTTGGAATGGCCGGACATTCAGACCTCCTCGAGAAAGCGAGCGTGCAGCCGCAGATCGCCGCTGAGCTCGGGATGGAACGTAGAGATGAGCACCGACCCGCACTGCACCAGCACCGGGTTGTCGTCGACGGACGCCAACACGACCACGTCGGGCCCGACCCGCTCGATGATCGGGGCCCGGATGAACACTGCCGGAAAGCCTCCCCCAGCCATCCCGGCAATGTCGACCGAGGCCTCGAACGAGTCGCGCTGGCGCCCGTAGGCGTTGCGGCGGATCGACACGTCGATGACACCGAGGCTGCGTTGGTCATCCCGACCGTCGAGCACCTCGGCAGCCAACAGGATCGCCCCGGCGCAGGTACCGAACGCGGCCAGCCCGTCGGCCAGGCGTTCGGCCAGGGCCGGGCGCAGGCCTGACGAATCGAGAAGGAACGACATGGTGGTCGACTCGCCACCGGGCAGCACGACTGCGTCGAGACCGGCCAGCTCGCCCGGATGACGAACCTCGATCGGGTGGGCGCCGAGGTCAGCGAGAACGCCGACGTGCAGGGCGGCAGCCCCCTGCAAGGCGAGGACTCCCACTTTGGGTCCCGACCGCCGACCGGACACCTGGGGGTTGCCCATCGCCGAGCGCCACCGCTACCAACCCCGGTCGGCCAGCTTGATCTCCGCCGAGGCCGCCGACATGCCCCGCATCGGGTCGCCCAGGCCCCGGCTGACCTTGGCCACGATGGCTGCGTCGCGGTAGTGAGTCGTGGCCTCGACGACGGCCCGAGCGGTGCGCGCCGGGTTCTCGGACTTGAAGATCCCCGACCCGACGAACACGGCCTGGGCGCCGAGCTGCATGACCAACGATGCATCGGTCGGGGTGGCGATACCTCCCGCGCAGAAGAGCGGCACCGGCAACGTCGCCGTCCGGGCGATCTCCTGCACCAGGCCGACCGGGGCCTGGAGCCGCTTGGCCCAGCCGTAGAGCTCGGCCGGATCGGCCACCGTGATGGCCCGGATGTCGCCGAGGATCGAGCGGAGGTGACGGACCGCCTCGACGATGTCGCCGGTACCGGCCTCGCCCTTCGAGCGGATCATCGCCGCCCCCTCGCTGATGCGCCGTAGGGCCTCGCCCAGGTTGGTGGCGCCGCACACGAAGGGAACGCCAAAGCCCCATTTGTCGATGTGGTGCTCCTCGTCGGCAGGAGTGAGGACCTCGGACTCGTCGATGAAGTCGACGCCGAGCGATTCGAGCACCTGGGCTTCGGCGAAGTGTCCGATGCGGGCCTTGGCCATCACCGGGATGGTGACCACGGCCTTGATCCCCTCGATCAGCGCCGGGTCGGACATGCGGGCCACGCCACCGTCCCGACGGATGTCTGACGGCACCCGCTCGAGGGCCATGACCGCGGACGCACCGGCGTCCTCGGCGATCTTGGCCTGCTCGGCGTCGACGACGTCCATGATCACGCCGCCCTTGAGCATCTCGGCCAGTCCCCGCTTCACTCGGAAGGTGCCGGTGGGCGAGGTGGACGCGTCGGGATGCTCGGCGGGCGTCGTCATGGCCAAGAGTCTACGAGGGAGGGGTAGGGGCCACGACGCTCGGGGTCACCCGGCCGGCCGGGGCCAGCTCGGTCCAGGTGCGCCCTGGTGTCAGAGCGATCGGCGCGCCGAGGTCGTCGGTCAAGGCGTACGGCGCCTCGGGGGTCGGGCGAGACCATGTGCCGTGCACGAGCTTGCCCGCGGTGAGCACCCAGGCCTCGCCCGAGCCGATGGTCTGGGCCTCGGGCGACCGGCCGCCGCTCGCGTCGACGAATCCCGAGTCGACGTACTGCACCCCGAGAATGACCACGTTCTCAGGTGATACCCGCACCCCTTGGTCATCGACGTGGGCCACACCCCCTTGGGCTCGGTCCCAGGTGACTGACAAGTCGGCGTTGACCCGTGGCTCGTAGGTCACCTTGGTGCCGTAGTCGACGGTGACCGACGTGAGTGACTGCGCGGTGGACGAGACCGGTTGGCCGGTGGCCCGGTAGGTGAACAGGGCCGCCGGCGCCGAGGACTCAGCCGGCGCCACCGAGTAGAGCTGGGCCGTGGTCGTGAAGAACCGCAGCACGGTGTTGTTTCGCGATTCGTACAGCTGGGGCTGCGCCGACACTCCGACGTCGACCAGATTGGCGCTACGCAGTTGGGCCAGGACACCGCCGTTGGCGCCGGAGTAAGAGAACAAGGGGCCGTTCAAGTTGGCCGTGAGGTCGACGTCGGTGCTGCGGGCCGATCGCACCGGACCCACCGTGGCGTCCTGAGACTGAAACACCGCGGCGAGACGGACGTAGCCCCCTTCGACCTGTTCGACGAGGACCACATCGGCGGCATTGATGCCGGACTGCTTGCCCAACGCGGCCGGGCTGTCGTCGATCTTGACCACCGTCGCCGGGCGGGTGGGATCGACCCCCGATGGATAGGGCAAGCCGGTCAACGGAGCCAGGATCGGTGCGACGGTGGTGGTGGTGGTCGACGGCTTGGGAGCAGCCACTGGTTCTTCCTCGTCGCCGCCACTGGTCAGGACGAGGGCCGCGGCGACGAGCGCAACCACGGCCACCACGGCGCCGCCGCCGATCAGCCAGGTACGCCGGGAACTGGAGTCGGCCGCCGGCACCGCCTCGGTCGGGTCGGCCGCGTCGGTCGCCTCGGTCGGGTCGGCCGCAGGCACCGCCTCGGTCGGGTCTCCCTGCTCGGGGGGGACGTCAGCCATGGATCACAACTCCTCGAGTGCGGCAATCCGCTCTTCAAGCGGCGGATGGGTGTCGAACAAGCGGTTCAGCCGGGAAAGCGATCCTTCGGACCGGTCGCGAGCCAAGGGCGACTCGATCCAGAGGTGCGCCGTGGCCCGCGACGCCGAGTTCACCACTGTCTGGTCCTGTTGCAGCTTCTTGAGCGCGGAGATGAGTCCGGGCGGATACCGGGTGAGCGCGACGCCGCTGACATCGGCCAGCGACTCGCGACTGCGGCTGATGGTCAGCTGCATGACCCGGGCGACCAGCGGCGCCAGGATCAACAAGGCGAAGCCCACGAGGGCGAGGATGGCCCCGGCGCCCTGGCTGTCGCCGCCGGAGTCGCTGCGCCGGCGGCCCCCGCCGAACACCCAGAACCGCAATCCGAAGTCGGACAGCAAGGCGATGACCCCGACCAGGGTGACCGCCAGGGTCGACACGAGAATGTCGTAGTTCTTGATGTGCGAGAGCTCGTGGGCCAGCACCCCTTCGAGCTCGACTCGGTTCATCCGTTCGAGCAACCCGGTGGTGACCGCGATGGCCGCGTGCTGGGGATCGCGGCCCGTGGCGAAGGCGTTCGGTGCTGGATCGTCGATGACGTAGACCCGGGGCTTGGGCAGCCCGGCGGCGATGCACAGGCCCTCCACCAGGTTGTGAAGGCGGGCATAGGTCACCGGGTCAGCCGGATGGGCCCTGCTCATGGCCAAGGCCACGGTGTCGCTCTTCCAGTACGCCATGGCGCTGCCCACGATGGCCACCACCGCGGCTACAGCCAGCCCCGCCGCGCCGTAGCCCAACAGCAGGTTGAAGCCCCACGCCACCAGGACCACGAGACCGACGAAGGCCACGATCAGGAGCGCGGAACGACGTTTGTTGGATGAGATCTGCTCGTACAGGACGGTGCTCGGTTAGGTGTGGGGCGACCGCAAGGTCAGAACTGGACCTGGACCGGACCCGATGCGGTGTCGTCGGTCTCGAAGTACTCGCGGATCGTGAAGTGGAAGGCGCCGGCGAACACGACCCCTGGGAACTGCTGGATCTTGTTGTTGTAGCTCAATACGGAGTCGTTGTAGAACTGCCGGGCATAGGCGATCCGGCCTTCGGTGCCGGTCAGCTCCTCTTGCAGATTCAAGAAGTTCTGGTTGGCCTTGAGGTCGGGGTAGGCCTCGGCCACCGCGAACAGCGACTTGAGGGCGCCGGTGAGGACGTTCTCGGCCTGGGCTTGCTCGGCTGGACCTTGGGCGTTCATCCCGGCCGTCCGGGCTGCGGTCACTGCTTCGAACGTTCCCCGCTCGTGGGTGGCGTACCCCTTGACGGTCTCCACCAGGTTTGGGATGAGGTCGTAGCGACGCCGGAGTTGCACGTCGATCTGGGCCCAGGAGTTGTCGACGCGGTTCCGACTGGTGACCAGGCCGTTGTAGATAACGACGACGACGATGCCCACCAGCAACAGCACGACGACCAGCACGATGATTGCGGTCATGGTCCGCGAGTGTACCGACCCCCCGTTGTCGCTCCCGTCAACTCGGCGCTGGCGGGGTGCGCTCGGCGATCGTCCTCGCCTCGACCTCGTAGCGGTTGGCACGGTACGACCGGCGGCGCACCGACTCGATCAGGTACCGGGGCCCGAACCACGGATCGGCCTCGAGTTGGCGGACATGCACCATCTCGTGGACGAGAAGCCGGCCCGAGACCTCGCCCCGACCGATGATCGTGTGCCCGATCGTCCACGCGGCCATGCGGGGCGGCACCAGCCAGCTGCGCTCGACGATGTCGACCCGTGCCGCGTCGTCGGGCTGGAACCGCTGGATCGGGCCGGACCCCGTGGCCTCGGCCACCCGCCCCAGTCCGCGACCCAACAGATCGTGGAGCTTGCGGGCCCGACTCGCCGAAGTCGGAGTCATCGCAACGATGCGTAGCAGTCGAGGTAGCGCTGCGCGACCCGGTCCATCGAATGCTCGTCGGCCCGGAGCTGACCACCGATGCGAAGCTCCTCGGCCAGGGAACCATCGGTCAGGATGCGGGCTAGGGCCTCGGCCAAGCCGACGACGTCTCCCGGGGGGACCAAGATGGCTTCGATCCGGTCTCGAGCCACTTTGCGGTAGCCCGGAAGGTCGCTGGCGACCACGGGCGTTCCCGCGGCCATGGCTTCGAGGAGCACCACACCGAACGACTCGCCGCCCAGAGACGGAGCACAGACCACGTCTGCGCCCTTCATGCGAGCCGCCTTGTCGGCATCGTCGATTCGACCGAGCCAGCTGATACGGGGATCGGCGCCGTGCTCGGCTCGAAGCCGATCGGTGTCCGGGCCCGTACCCGCGACCCAGAGCCGGGTGTCGGCCGGAAGCCTCCCGAACGCCCGGAGGAGCGGCTCGAGACCCTTCCGGGGTTCATGACGACCGACGAAGAAGATCGTGGGGTGCTCGGTCGGCTCCGGGGACGCCTTGGCGAATCGATCCAGCTCCACCCCGTTGGGGATGACCTCGTAGTCGCCACCGACGTGCGCTTCGGCATAGGACCGAGCATCGTCGGACACAGCCACGCGCCGATCGAGGTGATCGGCCAGCCAGCGCAGCGGTCGGCGGCTGACCCAATAAGGAGTGCTCTGCCCGGTGGCGTGGAACGTGCCCACCAGCGGGGCATTGGCCACGACCGCGGTGGTCATGCACGGACCGGGCACGAGCGGCTCGTGGAGGTGCACCACGTCGAAGTCCTCGTCACGAATGGCCCGCATGGTTCTCAGGGCGCAAGCAATGTCGGGGGCGATCGGGGCCACCGAGCCATTGGTGGCGAACGGGATCGAGTTGCCGAGCGGCATCACACCGGCGTCAGGCGGCGGTCCGTCACAGGGTCCGAGCACTCGCACCAGATGGCCGTGCGATCGCAGCGACCGGGCCAGCCCCAAGACTTGACCCTGCACCCCTCCAGGGATCGACAGGCTGTAGGGGCTCACCAGGCCGATCCGCACCCGGCGCAGCGTAGGGGGCCCTACGAACGATCGCTGGGCCAGTTGGGCTGAAGCAGGTGCCACTGCTCGGGCGCCCGACGGATCAGCAACTCGAACGCATGGGCGAGGTCCTGGGTGACCCGCTCGACGTCGCGGCGGAACCCCAGGCCGGACCGATCGGCGGCGATCGGCGCCAGGATCACCGAGCGGAAGCGGTCCGGGCCGTCGAACAGGCAGGCACAGGGCAAGAGCTGGGCACCAGTTCGCACCGCCAGCGCGGCCGGACCGATGGGCAATGTCGTGCGCTCACCGAAGAAGTCGACCGCCACGCCGGTGCCCTCGAGATCGCGGTCACAGACCAGCGCAACCGTCGCTCCCTCAGCTAGGGCCGCTAGCAACCCGGTGCCGGCATCGGGCCCCAGGGCCAGGACGTCGAGGCCCAGGTGGGTGCGTTCGGCCACGAACCACTCGAACAAGGCAGGGGGCTCGACCGGCTCGGCGACCGTGGTCACCCGCCGATGGCGGCTGGCGATGTACCAGGCGGCAGCGACATCCCAACTGCCGAGATGAGGCAGGGCCAGGATCGTCCCTCGACCGGTGGCGTCGGCGGCATCGAGGTGTTCGACGCCCTCGACCGCGGTCTGGTCGACCAGCATGGCTGTCGACGCCTGGCCGAGCCGGAACGACGCCACCCAATGCTGGGCATAGGACCCGACCGTGGCGGCGACCACGCGGTCGGCTTCCGGCCCGACCAGTGGGGCGCCCCGGGCCCGAGCTTGGTGGCGCAGGATCATGCGGCGCCGGTCGCCGAGCACCGGCACCGCGAGCCGCGCTCCCACCGCCGCCGCCCTACGAGCCAGACGGGCGGGCAGCCTCGACGCGACGAAGGCTCCCCCGCGATAGCCGGCCACGACCAGGCGGTCGCGCCCGGGTGACATCAAAGCGAAGGACGACGCCGATCGCCGCCACGCTCTCGAAGCCGCCACGCTCGGGTCGAGGTGGTGCGGGCGAGGCGTCGACGCTGGCGCCAACGATCGAACACCGGCGGCGGCGGCGGGTTGCTGGCCTGCCGCCACACCCGCACGAAGCGCTGGACGGCGGTGAACAGCGTGAGCGCCAGCATCAGCCACAGGATGGGCACGAGGAGAGTGTCGAACAGCAGCCCGAATCCGAGCAGCACCATGCGCTCGGCTCGTTCCATGAGTCCGCCCCGAGCCGTGAAGCCGAGCGACTCGGCCTTGGCCCGCTCGTAGGAGATCAACATCGTGGCGCCGAGCACCGCGAAGGGCAGCAGGACGATTCGGCTGTCTCCCCCGTCAGCCAGGTACCAGGCCACTCCACCGAGGACGAGGGCGTCGGAGATTCGGTCGACCACCGAATCGAAGAAGGCCCCCCGCGGCGAAGCCGTACCGGACGCCTTGGCCACGGCGCCGTCGAGTACGTCGGGCAGGGCGGTGAGGGCCAGGAGCACCACCCCGGCGCGCAGAGCCCCCGACCCGATGGCCACCGCGGTGGCCATCGCCATGACGAGGCCCAACACCGTGAGGCCGTCGGCGGTCAGCCCGAGACGGCGCAGGTTGACGCCCACAGGCCGGATCCGCCGCTCGAAATCCCCCCTCCAGCGACCATCGAGCATGCGGCGAGTCCTCGGGCCAGGAGCGCACCGGTGCGCTCTCGCAGGCTCAAACGGTACCAGGCGACCCTTTCGGACCCGAGGAACGGGCCAGCGCGGCACTGACCTCCCTCGACACCGACGCTCAGATCACGCCGCCGACGAGCAGGGCCAGGGCCACCGCCGCCACTCCCAAGCGGTACCACCCGAACCTGCTCAATGGCCTCGTTCGCAGGTACGACACCAGCCAGCGCACGGCGAGCACCGCGGTGACGAAGGCCACGAGCGCCCCGAGCAGCGGCGTCTGCCACCCGTAGTCGGACAGCAGGGTGGGTCCGTCCTTGGCCAAGTCGAGGACGGTCGCCGCGGTGAGGGTGGCGAGACCCAACAGAAAGCTGAACTCGACGGCGACCACGATGTCGCAGCCCACGGCCAGGGCCGCCACGATGGTGACCAGGCTGCGACTCACCCCGGGCCACAGGGCCAAGGCTTGGGCCACCCCGATGATCGCGGCGCCTCGAATCGTCAGCTCGTCGATGCCTCTCGTGCCGTACCGAGGCGTCCACCACAACAAGAAGGCGCCGCCGAGCGCCCAGGCGACGATGACCGGGCCAGGACCGAACAGGTGCTCCTTGATCGGGTCGCTGAATGCGACGCCGATCAGCGCGGCAGGCAGGAAGGCGACGACCAGGCGGACCAGCAACCTTCGGCCACCGTCGTCTCGCCCGATCAACCCGTTGGCCAGCTGCACCAAGCGGGACCAGTACACCGCCACCACCGCCAGGATGGCCCCGACCTGGATGGCGATGGCGTACGTATCGGCCGCGGCCTTTCCTTCACCGGATCCCAGTCCGATCAGGCGCTGAGTGACCAGCAGGTGGCCGGTCGACGAGACCGGCAGGAACTCGGTGATGCCCTCGACTGCGCCGAGCACGATGGCCTTGGGCGCGCTCAGCGGTCCCCGACCGCCGGCGATGGTGAGGGCGACCACCACCACCCCGAGGAGCATCCCTCCAACGACCACCGCCCGGCTGGGGCGCGTCGGCGAGGGTGCCTCAGCAGCCGGTGTTTCCACTCACTCAGGGTAGAACGACCCCGAGAATCTGAGTGCTTACTTCAGGTCGGCCCAGTCCTCGGGGTTGTCCTCGACGAAGTGGCTGAGCACCGAGCCGTCGTTGCCGTCGACGAGGACGAAGCCCCGCTTCGAGGGCGGATCGTCGGCCGAGTAGACCAGGATTCGCCAGGTGGGCCGGCTGCGCAGGCCCCGCCACCCGAGCTGCGCCGAGGCGTGGCCAACGGGGAAACCGATCTGGCGAACGGCAGCGGTCAGGGCATCGGTTTCGTCCGCGGCCAGGCGGGTGCCGGCCACGATGCAGTAGCCGCCCCAGAGCACGAGCCCGGCGGCCACGACCAGACAACCGTCGTTGACCAACACTGCGTCTGGGCCGGCCACCAGCCGCACGACGACGCAAAGCGCAGCGACGACCAGGTACAGCGCACCCTGAATCCGGCGACGGCTGTTGTCCGGGAATGTGTAGGGCCCGACATAGGAGGTGACGTCGAGGTCCTCGGGCAGGGTGTCGCGGATCTCCTCGACGCCGTCTTCGACATCCCCGTCGTGGGCCGTCTCGGTTGGTTGGCGTTCGTCCACCATGGCGGCGGGCAGCCTAGGGGGCTGCGAGCATGGACCTCGATGCGGGACTATCGATTCCACGGATTCACCGAGGACGGCGCCGCATCGATGGCCGATGCCTTGGCCGAGGACGGATTCACAGCGACGAGCGCGCCGTCGCCCGACCCGACCCTCAACGGATGGATCGTGACGGCGATGGGCCCTGAGGTGAGCGAAGGCCTGTTGGAGGCCCTCGCTCACTTCCACGGCGGCCACTACGAAGGCGAAGGGCTGTCGTTCGGGTAGCGCTCCGACCGACCTGGCAGACGGGGCGTCACGAGGCCGCTTGCCAGGCGATGAGGGCCTCGCCAGCGGCGCCACAGTCATAGATCTGGCCGCTGTAGGAGGCCGGGATGGTTGGGTCGGTCTCGGTGGTGACCGCGGTGCACACTTCCTGCACCGCCTGCATCACCTGACCCGATGCCGTGGTGCCGCCGCCGATTCCTCCGGCACCACCACCGCCGTCGCCACCACCGCCGTCGCCACCACCGAAGTTCGGCGGAGTCGCACCGGTCGTGCCGCCATCAGTGGGGAGCTGGCCGTCGTTGGGCACCTGGCCTCCCTGGGGGATGTCGATCGTCTGCCCGTTCGGGAGGACGATCTTTCCGTCCACGATCGTCGGCATCTGGCCGTCGGTGGGCGCCTGACCGTCAGTGGGCGCCTGACCGTCCGTAGGCGCCTGGCCATCGGTGGGCGCCTGACCCGCGCCGTCTCCATTGCCGAGGTTGCCAGTGGCCCCGTTCACCGATCCGGGCCCGAACCCTCGACCCATGCCTCCGCCCACGAGCACATAGCGCACCTCGCCGTCAGCTACCCGCTGGCCGAACTCGGCCACCGTCGTTGTGTCGTCCGAGCCGATGAAGCCTCCCAGCGACATCACCGAAAGGCTGTCAGCGGCGATGAGCGTCGAACCGTTCTGGGAGCTCGACACCACCAGATCCCATTTGGCGTCCTCGCTGTTGTTGGTCCGCAGCCAGGCGGCCAACTCGCTCTGGCCCTCGTCCTCGAAGGCAGCCGAACCAAACGTCATCCCGGCACTGCCCCCAGACGGTCCGGCCTGAGGCAGGGTGGTGTTGGTTGGCGCATTCACCGCCTGGCTCACCGCCCAGGCGCTGGGGATCACGAGGATCCCAGCCAAAGCCACCGTCATCGCCGCGAAGGAGACCTTGCGCCACCGGCCGATCGCTCCCACGACGAGCACGACCGCGGCCACGACAACCAACCCGACCATCACCGGTTCGAGCCAGTCGTAGTAGTTGGGCGCCCGGCCGGACAGCTCGAGCTGCATGGCGACAGTGCCCGCGAAGGCAACGACGACAGCGGCCAGCCAGCGCCGGCTGCGGGCGACGTTGCCGGCCAAGGCGACACCGCCGATGCCGATGGTGGCCGCGACCGACGGCGCGATGGCCGAGGTGTAGTAGCTGTGGAAGGTCCCTTCGGAGTACGAGAACACCACCGCGTGAACGGCAAACCAGGTCACCCACAACAGCACCTGGGCCAACTGGTCACGGCGGCGCCGATAGGTCCAGATCCCGACCGCGGCGGCCACGCCCGCCGCTGGGATCAGCCAAGCAATCTGGCCTCCCACCGCGTCGCTGAACAACCGGGTCGCCCCGGTCGAGCCACCGAACACGCCGCCGACTCCGCCGAGCGCTCCACCAGCCGCTCCCCCGCCGCCCTGCCCTTCTCCGTTGACCCGGCCCAGGCCGTTGTACCCGAAGATGAGATCGGTGACGGTGTTGTCGGTCGACCCTCCGATGTAGGGTCGGCTGTCGGCCGACACGACGTAATCGGTCACGATGACCCAGGGCGCCGAGAACGCCAAGGTGGCGACCAGCAGCGCCAGCGGTCGACCGAGGTGCGCTCGCCAACTCCCCCGGCCGCCGACCAAGGCGGCCAGCGCCAGCGCCGGTCCGCACATGTAGGCAGCGAGCATCTTGGTGTTGAAGCCGAGTCCGACGAAGAGCCCAGCCAGGGCCATCCATCGCCACCAACGGGGCGAGTCGAACGACCGCAGCACCGCCCACGCGCCGAGCAGCATGAACAGGATCATGAAGGAGTCGGGCAGGTTGAGGCGGTTGATGGCCACGTTGATCGGGCTGAGGGCCAACACCAGCGCCGCGACCGTCGCGGCAACGACGCCGAAGTGCCGACGCACCATGGACCACAGCACCGCGACCGACGCCGTCCCGGCGATGGCGCTGGGCAGCATCATGCTCCAGCTCGAGTAGCCGAAGATCCGAACCGACAGCGCCATGAACCACAGCGACACCGGTGGCTTGTCGACGGTGATGTATCCACCCGGATCGAACGCGCCGTAGAAGAAGTTGTGCCAGCTCTGGGTCATGCTGCGAATTGCCGCGGCGTAGTACGTGTTGCCCAAGCCGACCGTCGACAGCGCCCAGGCATTCAGGCCCAACGACAGGGCAACGACAGCCACCAGCGCCCAGCGTGACCAGCGAGGATCGGAGCCGCTCGCTCCGCCCGGCGCGTCGGGAACCGGCGCTTGGCCACCGTCCAGGGGCTCGACGGGTCCGACGGGTTCGACGGGTTCGACGGCGGCTATGTCGGACCGGTCGTCGGTATCCGACGGCGAGGTCGTGGTGGTCATTGGTGGGTTCCTCCCCCTGGGCGACTCGGGGCAAACACCCACGAGCGCATCGATACGAATCTGGCCACAGTGGCCACAACCTGGACGGCGAACAACGCCGCCACCTGCACTGCGACGGACACATCCGACAGCACAGCATCGGTGAGCATCAGAGCCATGGTCGAGAGACCAGCCGCGGCGAGGAACAGGGCCAAGGACGCGACTGCGTGGCGGAGCCGGTCTTCGGGCCCAACCACGCCGAACGTGTAGCGGCGGTTGGCCACGGTGTTACCGATGGTGGCCAGGGCCAGCGCGACCAGGTTGGCCGGCACCGCCCCGAGGCTGGGTTCGAGGGCGACGAACAGCGCGAGATGCACCACCGTCGAGACGGCCCCGATGACCGCAAAGCGCCCAGCGTGCTTCACCAACCCGGGCGGCAAGGCCGATGGCACCTCGCCGGTGACGAATCGGCGACCCATTCGAGCCATGCCCAACAGGTCCTCGATGATCGTTCGGGTCACGTTGACTCGGGTGTCGGGGTCGTCGACCCAGTCGACGGGGACCTCGAAGACCCGCAGGCCCCGGCGACGGGCCAGCAACAGCAACTCGGTGTCGAAGAACCAGTTGTCGTTCTCCACCAGGGGCAGCACCTGGCGGGCAACATCGGCCCGGATGGCCTTGAACCCGCACTGCGCATCGCGGACGTCGGTCTGGAAGAACGACCGTAGGAGCAGGTTGTAGGTCCGCGAGATGAACTCCCGCTTGGGGCCTCTCGTCACTCGGGCACCAGGCGCCAGGCGTGAGCCGATCGCGATCTGCGAATGTCCCGACAGCAACGGGGACACGAGCGGAAGCAGGGCGTCGAGGTCGGTCGAGAGATCGACGTCCATGTAGGCCACCACCACGGCGTCACTCGTCGACCAGACCTGGCGCAGCGCTCGACCCCGACCCTTGCGGTCGAGGTGCACAGCCGCCACCCCGGCCAGTTCCGCCGCCAGCCCTTGGGCGATCTCCCACGTCCTGTCGGTGCTGGCGTTGTCGGCGATGGTGATACGGCACGTGAAGGGGAATCGATCGGCGAGGTAGGCATGGAGCCGGCGGACACTCGCGTCGAGCTCGCCTTCCTCGTTGTAGACGGGTATGACCACGTCGACCTGGCACGGCGTCGTGGCCAGACCTTCGCCGGGCGCGCCAGCTGGCCGCCCGAGGGTGTTCGTTCCTGTGCGCTCGAGGATCGTCATGGCGACCAGTCCGGGGGTGTCGTCAGCTGTGATGCCGGCCACCATGCTCCCGTGAGGTCAACGCTGGTTGAGGGGCACGCGAGAACTGGGTAAGAACCCCGCTGAACAGGGGAATCTTACGGACTCCTCACGCTCGGTCCCTAGGGTATGGCCGGTGGGAGAACCGGCACCGTCCGGCAACAGGGTCCTCGTCGTCGAAGACGACCGTGGCGTCCGCGAGTCGCTCCAGCGCGCCCTGCGTCTGGACGGCTTCGTCGTAGAGACCGCCTCATCCGGGCCCGACGGGTTGGCCAGTGCCGCCTCGGGCGGCCACGACGTGATCGTCCTCGACGTCATGCTGCCCGGCATCGACGGGCTCGAGGTGTGCCGGTGCATCCGCCGCCTCGAGCTGACCACGCCGATCCTGATGCTCACGGCGCGCCACGAGATCGCCGACCGGGTGGCTGGCCTCGACGCCGGCGCGGATGACTACCTGGTCAAGCCTTTCGCCCTCGACGAACTCCTCGCCCGCCTACGGGCATTGCTACGACGAACGAGCGCAGCTGGAGTGACGTCGCAGCTGATCGTCGCCGATTTGGAGATCGACCCGATGGCTCGAACCGCCCGTCGAGGCGACCGCCTTCTCGAACTGACCAAGACCGAGTTCGACCTCCTCGAGATCCTGGCCGACAACGCCGGCATCGTCCTTACCCGTGAGGTCATCTACGACCGCATCTGGGGATTCAACTTCGAAACCTCGTCGAGGTCGCTCGATGTCTACATCGGCTACCTCCGGCGCAAGACCGAGGCAGGTGGGGAACCTCGGTTGCTCCACACCATCCGCGGCGTGGGCTACTCGCTTCGAGTCCCGTCGTGAGCCTGCGGATCCGGCTCTCGCTGCTCGTACTGGTCCTAGTGACCGTCGGGGTGGCCGCCGCCTCGTGGGCATCGTTCGTGGTCACCCGCCACGAGCTGCTGGGCGAGATCGACACCTTCCTCGTCCAGCGAGCCTCCTCGATCGCTGAGGGCCAACGGGGAGCGCTCCCCATCCTGGTCGACCAGGGCGACGCCGCCACCCCGCCCAACGTGCCGCCGCCGGGCGGCTTCGTCGAGTCCGACTCGCTCTTCCAGGTCCTCGACGCCGAGGGGAACCCGGTGACGGCGGTAACCGGACAAGCGACGCTTCCAGTGTCGGCCGCCGAGCGCACGGTGGCCACCACCGCCAGCACCGGTGAAGAGGCTCGCGTTCGCGTCGTGGTCGTCGACGGCGACCGCTACCAGATGATCACCTATCCGGTCTCGGGAGGCGGCGCAGTGCAGGTAGCGCGCAGTCTGGTCGAGACCGAGGACGTGTTGGCCAGCCTGCGCCTGCGCCTCGCCCTCATCGGATCGGGCGTCGTCACCGTCGCCGCGCTGACCGCGCTGTTCCTGGCCCGACGGGCGACCCGACCCATCGCCGCACTCACCGCGGCGGCGGCTCACGTGGCCGCCACCGAAGACCTCAGCGCCCCGATCGTCGTACGCCGCCGCGACGAGGTGGGGGCCCTGGCCGACAGCTTCAACGCCATGCTCTCGTCGCTGGCCACCTCGAAGGCCCAGCAGCGCCGACTGGTCCAAGATGCAAGCCACGAGCTACGCACCCCCCTGACCAGCCTGCGTACCAACATCGAGGTTCTCGAACGGGCCTACGACCTCGACCCTGACGAACGCCGGCAGATCCTCGCCGACATCGACCTCGAACTCAACGAGCTGACCAACCTGGCCAACGAACTGGTCGAGCTGGCGACCGAAGGCCGAGCCGACGAGCCGGTCCAGACCGTCGAACTCGGGGTACTGGCCGAGAACGTGGCCCAGCGCTTCGAGCGGCGGACGGGACGCACCGTCGAGGTCCGGGCCACCCAGGCGGCGACGATCGACGCCCACCCGGCCATGGTCGAACGAGCGATGTCCAACCTGGTCGACAACGCCCTCAAATTCAGCCCGCCGGCAACCCCGGTCGAGGTCGAGGTGCAGGGCACCAGCGTGCGGGTACGAGACCACGGCCCGGGCATCGAACTCGCGCACCGCGACCGGGTGTTCGATCGCTTCTACCGGGCCACCGCCGACCGATCGCTTCCCGGCTCCGGGCTCGGGCTGGCCATCGTGCGTCAGGCCGTCGAAGCCGAGCACGGGGTACTGGTCGTCGAGGATGCCCCCGGCGGTGGTGCGGTGGTGGGGTTCGACCTACCCGACCCGGCACCGGACGATCGCGACCGCTCCAGCTCGGTCTGACCAGCCCGTCAGCCGGTCGTCGGCCACACCGAGCGGAGCCGGGAGGCGGTGACATCGAGAGGCTCGGGCACCACCCGGGCTTCGGCCACCGTCGTCACGAAGTTGGTGTCACCCAACCATCGGGGCACGGCGTGGGCGTGGACGTGGCCCAGCACGCCAGCTCCTGCCGCCCGCCCGAGGTTGACCCCGACGTTGACGCCATCGGCGCCGAAGGCCTTCTTGAGCGCCACCACCGCTGTGGTCAGCGTCGCCCACAGCTCGGTCGCCTCGTCCGGGGCCAGCGATTCAAGTTCTCCGACGTGGCGATAGGGCAGCACCAAGAGGTGCCCACTGCTGTAGGGATAGAGGTTGAGGATGGCGAACACGTGCGATCCCCGCCACACCACATGGGTGACCGAGTCGGGCTCGTCGGACGCCAAGATCCGGCAGAACACACACCCGCGTTCGCGATCGCCTGCGGGCTCGACCTCTTCCGAGGTGACCTGGGCCAGGTAGCTGGCTCGCCACCCCGCCCACAACCGTTCGATCGCCATGCTCAGGCGGTGGCCGCGGCGCCGCCCGGCACCGCCTCCCGGTGCAGGCGATCGGCGAACACATCGAGTGCGACGCCGCGCTCGACGTCGCCTTCGCGCCCGTTGACGCCGACGGTTCCGGCCGCCACGTCGTCGTCGCCCACCACCAACACGTAGGGCAGCTTCTCGACCTTGGCGTCGCGGATACGGCCGCCGAGCTTCTCAGAAGCGTCGGACACGTCGACCCGGAAGTGCTCGGCCCTCAAGCGGGACGCGACCGACTCGGCGTAGTCGAGATGGTCGTCTCGCACGGGCAGCACCCGAACCTGAACTGGGGCCAGCCAGAGCGGGAACGCGCCGGCATGGTGCTCGACGAGGATGCCCAAGAACCGCTCGATCGAACCGAACAAGGCCCGGTGAATCACCCGAGGACGGTGACGTTCGTTGTCGGCCCCCACGTACTCGAGGTCGAAACGCTCCGGCAGCTGGAAGTCGACCTGGAGGGTCGACACCTGCCAGGGTCGGCCGATGGCATCACGGATGTGAATGTCGATCTTTGGGGCATAGAACGCGCCCTCACCGTCGGCCACGGCATAGGGGATGCCCGCTTCGTCCAGCGCGGCGGCCAATGCGGCCTCGGCCTCGTCCCACTCGGCAGGCTGTCCCACGAACTTCTCAGGCCGGGTGGACAGGTCGGCGGTGAACTCGTCGAAGCCGAATGCCCGCAGCACCTTGACGACAAAGGCCAGCAACGAGACCAGCTCATCGCCCAACTGCTCACGCGTGGCGAAGATGTGCGAGTCGTCCTGAGTGAACCCCCGAGCTCGCATGAGTCCGTGCAGCACTCCGGACCGCTCGAAGCGGTAGACGGTGCCCAACTCGAAGAGCCGCAGGGGCAGCTCGCGATACGAACGTTGCCGAGAGTTGTAGATCACCATGTGCATCGGACAGTTCATGGGCTTGGGGTAGTAGGTCGCCCCCTCCAACTCCATTGGTGGGTACATGCCCTCGGCGTACCACTGAAGGTGTCCGGACTGCTCGAACAACGTCGAACGGGACAGATGGGGCGTGTGCACGAAGGAGTAGCCGGCTGCGTCGTGCTCGGCGCGCGAGTAGTCCTCCATGAGCTTTCGAACCAACGCACCCTTGGGATGGAAGACAGGCAGACCCCCACCTATCTCGGGCGGGAAGCTGAACAGGTCGAGTTCGGCCCCGAGGCGACGATGGTCTCTTCGCTCGGCTTCCTCGATCTGGTGGAGGTGATCGGCCAGGGCCTCGGCCGACTCCCAGGCCGTGCCGTAGATGCGCTGGAGCATCGGCTGGTGCTCGTCACCTCGCCAATAGGCCCCGGCCACCTTCTGGAGCTTGAAGTGCCCCAGACGGCTGGTCGAGGGGACGTGGGGGCCGCGGCACAGATCGACGAAGCCGGGAGAGTTGCGGTACGTGGACACCACCTCGCCACCGTCGACCTCCGAGTCGTCGACCCGCTCGATGATCTCCCGCTTGTAGGGGTGATCGGCGAAGAGTTCGAGGGCGGCGGCGACGTCGAGTTCCTCCCGGACGAACGGTTGGTCGGCCGCCACGATCTCGCGCATCTTGGCCTCGATGCGTTCGAGGTCGTCGTCGGCAAAGGTGGCCCCTTCGGGTAGATCGAAGTCGTAGTAGAAGCCGTTCTCGATGGCCGGGCCGATGGAGAACGTGGCCCCGGGGTAGAGGTCGAGGACGGCCTGGGCCATGACGTGGGCCGTCGAGTGGCGAAGGACGTGGCGGCCCTCGGGCGTCGCCTTGGTCACGATCGACACAGTTGCGCCGTCCGGCAACGCCACGGTCAGGTCTCGCTCGGCACCGTCGATCACGATGGCGACCGCATCGGCAGCGAGGCGTCGACCGATCGAGGCCGCCAGCTCGCTCCCCGTGGTCCCCGCCGCCAAGTCGCGGGTCGAACCGTCGGGCAGGGTGACCGTGATCGTGTCGTTCATACGGCGCTCGATCGTAGAGGCGCCCGAACGAACCCCGGTCCTTGCCAGTGGGTCAGAGGACGATGCCGAGCAGCTCGGCTGCGGCGCTGACGCCCCCGGCGCCCGACCCGACGGCCGCGTCGATCGCAGCGATGGCTCCCACCGTGTCGAGGTCGTCGTCGAGGCGATCGCGCACATCGGCCAACGCGCCGAACCCCTCGCCGGCGCCGCGCCAGGCGTCGAGCCGAGATGCGGCCGAGTCGAGGAGCTCGTCGGTCCACTCCCACGGATGTCGATACGAGTGCTCGAGGATGGCCAGGCGGATAGCCATCGGATCCCATTCCTTCAACAGGTCGGCGACGAACACCAGGTTGCCCAGCGACTTGGACATCTTCTCGCCGCCGAGGCCAACCATCCCCACGTGCATCCAGTGCCGCACGAACGGCTCGCCGGTCGCCGACTCGGACTGAGCCGTCTCGCACTCGTGGTGCGGGAAGATCAGATCACTGCCGCCGCCGTGGAGATCGATGGTTGGACCGAGGTCTCGCATGGCCAACGTCGAGCATTCGATGTGCCAACCCGGCCGACCCGGACCCCACAACGAATCCCAGGCCGGCTCGTCGCTGGCCGAGGGCTGCCACAGGACGAAGTCGAGCGGGTGGCGCTTGCTGGCGTCGTGGACGTCGCCACCCCGCTCGGCCGCCAGCTCGAGCATGGTCGCCTCGTCGAGATGGCTGACCTTGCCGAACTCGGCGTAGGTGGAGATGTCGAAGTACACCGAACCATCGGCCTGGTAGGCGTGGCCCGTATCGAGCAGCATTCCGATGTAGCCCCGGATGTCGGCGATGGCCGAGGTGGCCCGAGGCTCGGAGAAACAGGCGAGGACCCCTAGGGCGTCCATGTCGTTGCGGAAACGGGTCGTCTCGGCCGCAGCCAGGTCGAGGTAGTGCACACCGAGCTGTTTGGCCTTGGCCAGGAGCGGGTCGTCAACGTCGGTGATGTTGCGCACGCAGCGGGTCTCGTGGCCCAGGTCGCGCAGACGGCGCTGGAGCACGTCATAGGCCAGGAAGGTGGCGGCATGGCCGATGTGGGTCGAGTCATAGGGCGTGATCCCACACGTGTACATGGTGACCAGGGGACCTACCTCGAACGGGACGATCGACTGGCGGGCAGTGTCGAACAAGCGCATCGTCATCGTCGACTCACCGCAGGGTGGGAACGAAGTGGTCGGCGTCCACCTCGAGTCCGGTCAGGCGCAACGCCACCTTGGCGTCGTAGCGGGCGTTGACCTCGAGCAGCACCGAGACGAATGTCTCGAGCGGGGCCGCGTTGGAAAGGGAGCCGACATGGACCGGACGCACGCCGGGAATCCGGCGGGCCAGGGCACAGACCGCTTCGACCGCTTCGCGGTGATCGGAGCACACCAGCACGTCGGCGTCGACCTCGTCGTCGAGTCGGCCCACCGCGCCGGCCGGCAGGTGGTGGAACGCCGCGGCCACCAACGCCTCCGGTATCGCGCCTTGCACGTTGGCCGCCACCGAACCTCGCGGCGGCACGACCGACTGGAACTCGAAGCCGACCCGAGCCAGGGCATTCGCCATACAGGCCACGACCTTCCCCTCGAGGTGCGAGCGGACCGACAGCGCCGTCTCGGCCGCGGCCTCCCAGGGCGTGGCCACGATCACCAGGTCGGTGTCGGCCGCCGTCTCGTTGCTCCCGCCGACGAGCGGCAGGTGCCGGTCGGGCCACCGATCGTGGATCTTCTGGGCGGCCACGTCGGCCCGTTCGATCGATCGACTGCCAATGACGACCTCACAGCCGACCGACGCCAGACGCGACGCCAAGGCCCGGCCGGCCGGGCCGGTACCTCCGAGAACTCCGATGCGCACCCCGTCACCCTAGCGAGGGCATGACTACCGTCTGCCCACCAGCACCGGCGCCGAAGGGATACCCATGGGACTGCTCGACGACAAGAAGATTCTCGTCACCGGCGTGACCACCGACGACTCGATCGCCTTCTCCGTCGCCCGACAAGCCCAGGCTCACGGCGCCGAGATCGTCCTCAGCAATGCTGGCCGGGCCCTGTCGCTCACCCGCCGAGTGGCCCGCAAGCTCGACGTCGAGCCCCAGGTCATCGAGCTCGACGTGACTGACCCCGCGCACCTCGCCAACGTCGAACCCACCCTGCGGGCGATGGGCTGGGAGCGCCTCGACGGCCTCTTGCACTCGATCGCCTACGCCCCACCGACGGCGCTGGGTCACGGGATGTTCGACGCCAGTTGGGAAGACGTCGGTCTGGCCATCCACATCTCGGCCTACTCACTCAAGGCGCTCGTCGAGGCCACCCTGCCGATGATGGGCCGAGGCTCATCGATCGTCGGGCTGACCTTCGACGCGACGGTGGCTTGGCCGGCCTATGACTGGATGGGTGTGACCAAGGCCAGCTACGAGTCGCTCAGCCGCTATCTGGCCCGAGACCTGGGCCCTCAGGGCATCCGCTGCAACCTGGTCGCGGCCGGGCCGCTCCGGACGATCGCGGCCAAGTCGATCCCGGGCTTCGAGCGCTTCGAGTCCCGCTGGCTCGAGCAGGCGCCGCTCGGCTGGGACGTGAATGACGCCGAACCCGTCGGCCAAACCTGTGTGGCCTTGTTCTCCGACCTGCTCAGCGCCACCACCGGCGAGGTCATCCACGCCGACGGCGGCTTCCACGCCATCGGCGCATAGGGGCGGCGTCACCGGCCCGACTGGCGAAACTCGGATCACTGGCTGTCGGGTCCCGACAGGCGGTGATCCGAGTTCGGGGACTTCAGCAGTACTTGGACAGGGTGCTGTAGGGATTGACCGCGCCGCCACCACCGGGATGGATCTCGAAATGGAGATGGGGTGCGGTCGAATTGCCCGTCGAGCCCACGTAGCCGATGAGAGTTCCCTTGGCGACCGATCCGGTCACCACCACGCGGGTGTTCATGTGGTAGCCGATGTACGTGTTGCCGTCCGCCCCGTCGAGAGCGAACCCGTTGCCGCCGGAGCCGCTCGAGTAATCCCTGACCGTCCCGGCAACGGGGGCGACGATCGGTGTCCCAGTAGTGGCGAAGATGTCGTTGCCCTGGTGGGAATGGCCGGAGCGGGGCTGGCCGTAGTCGTTCGAGAACGAGTGGGCGCCCTGGACCGGACAGACCCAGTCGACGGCGACGTTGACGACCGGAGCGGGTGCGTTGTTTCGAGCCGTTCCACTGCTCGTCCTGGTCGTTGTCTGCGTCGTGGCTGCCCTGGCCTTGGCCGCAGCGGCAGCCTCCGCCGCCTGGCGATCGGCCTCTGCCTTCTGAGCCTTGGCCAACTCGGCGAACGCCTGCTTCTGAGCAGTGTCCGCGGCGTTGACTGCAGCCTGCTGCTGGGCCTTCTTGGCATCGAGCTCTTGGCGCTGGTCGTCGAGCTGGGCACTGGCCTGGCGGTAGCGGTCGACGTCGTCGTTGGTCTGTTGCAGGGCCAGCGATGCCAGAGTGTCGGCCTTGGCTGCGTCGGCGATGTCGGTCGTGAGCAAAGCGCTCCCGGAGTCGACGCTGCCGCTGATGTACTGCTCGACGGCCAGCGCTCGAACCCGGTCCCGCAACGAAGCCAGGTCGGCCTCGGCCTGGGCGACCTCGACCTCGAGCTGGGCCACCTGATCGTTGAGCACCTCTTGCTGGCTGATTGCCGCGGACAACGCCGCCGCCGCCTGATTGGCCTTGCGCTGGGCGGTGGCCACGTCGCTCTGGGCCGCGTCGGCGGGTGCGCTCGACATCGACAGCGCGGCCGCCACGGCGACCGCGATCAGGGTGCGCATGAGGCGCAGAGGGTACCCCTCTGTCATCCAATCGTCATGTCGGCGGAGCCTGGTCACCTCCCGGTCACGCTCCCGTCGGCCAATGCCGTTACCTGGCAGTGTGACAGATGTCATATCGGCAAGAGGCCCCAACGGTGCCAGGGCCCATCGAACCATTCGATACGCTCACTATGTGGGGAACGAACGAACGATCGGGTCCGCGGCAGCGCCCACGTCGCTGGCCGCGGGAGACCCTCCCGACCCAGCTGAACTGGTCGAATGCGCCCGGACCATGGCCCACGTCAGCCGAGGTCTCGAACGAGCGCTGGCCGAGGTCGATCTGACGCTCCCGCAGTATCGCCTGCTCTCGCTGCTGGGCGAAGGCGAATCCGCCGGAGGAGTCCTCGCTGGCCGATTGGCCGTGACGCCACCGAGCATCACCGCCGTGGTCGACGGCCTGGTCGAACGGGGTCTGGTCGAACGTCGCCACGACTCGTCGGACCGCCGGCGCATCGCCCATGCCCTTACTCCCGCCGGGGTCTCCGCGTTGGCTGACGGCGACCGTGCCACCAGCACGCAACTGGCCAGCGTTGCCTCCTTCATCCCTCCCGACCAACGTCGTCTGGCCTTGACCGCGCTGGCGGCGTGGGAGCGGGCCCTCAAAGACGAGTTCCAACACCGAATCGGACGGACCCACAGATGACCATCCTCGCCGACGACCCCCAGGCCGACGCGCCAGTTCCCGAGCCTGCGGCAACCATCGCTCCCCCGCCGGACCGACCGGGCGACGACGGACCCGCCCCCGACCCAGACCCGGCCAAGGGCTGGGTCCGCCGGCTCTACCCGTTCATGCGGGGCCGCCGCTTGGTGTTCGCGGTGGCCATTGGGGCTTCGGCCGTCACCTCCTTGATCGGAGTGGCCATCCCCGCAGTGCTGGCCGAGGCCATCAACGAGGCCCTGCCCTCACCCCAGAGCCCGACGCCGACGGCTTCGCTCACCACCTACTTCTGGATGATCGTGGCCCTGGCCCTGGCCCGCTTCGTCCTCGGCTACATCTCTCGCTACGGGCTGATGCATGCCGCCTACGGCATCGAGTACGACCTGCGGACGTCGCTCTACCGACACCTCACCCGGTTGTCGTTCTCGTTCTACGACCGGGCACAAACGGGCGACCTCGTGTCACGGGCCAACTCCGACATCCGCTCGGTGCAGATGTATCTGGCCTTCGTACCCAACATCGCCGTACAGGGACTGACCTTCCTCGTCGCCATCGTGATCATGCTGCGGATCAACGTGCCCCTGACGCTCGCCGCCGTCGTCGGCCTCCCCGCCGTCTACTGGGTCGGAATGCACCTGCGCCACATGATGTTCCCGGTCAACTACCTGGTGCAGGCCCGGGTCGCGGGAGTGGCCACCGACGTCGAGGAGAACGTCACCGGCGTCCGGGTCATCAAGTCCTTTGCCGGCGAGAAGAAACAGATCGCCCGTCTGGCCACCGATGCCCAACGGCTGCGGTGGGCGGGCTATCTGAACGTCGACATCCGCGCCCGCTGGCTCCCCCTGATGGAGAACACGCCGAAGATCGGCCAGGCCCTCATCCTCCTCTACGGCGGATCCCTGGTCATCGACAACCAGCTCGCCATCGGCGACCTGGTCTTGTTCAACCTCTACGTCGTCATGCTCCAGGCCCCGTTCCGCATGGTTGGCATGCTCATGTCGATGTCGCAACAGGCGGCGGCGTCGGCTCGACGAATCTTCGAGATCTTCGACGAAGAGCCCGACATCGTCGACGGACCCGAGGCCGTGGCCCTCACCGACCCACAAGGAGACGTCGAGTTCCGCGACGTGACCTTCGCCTATCCGGCCCGGCGCAGCATCGAAGGCGAGCATGCCGTGCTCCACCACTTCGACCTGCACATCACCCCGGGTGAGACGGTTGCCCTCGTCGGACGGACCGGCAGCGGAAAGTCCACCGTGGCCCGACTGCTCACCCGGTTCTACGACATCGAGGGGGGTGCCCTGCTGATCGACGGCGTCGACGTCCGCGACATCCGCATCCACGACCTGCGCCAGACGGTGGGCGTGGTCCAGGACGAGCCCTTCCTCTTCTCGGTCTCGCTGGGCGACAACATCGCCTACGCCCGGCCCGACGCGCCGATCGAGCTGATCATCGAGGCGGCCAAGGCCGCCGGGGCGCACGAGTTCATCGAGTCCCTACCGGCCGGCTACGACACGGTCGTGGGCGAGCGGGGATACACCTTGTCCGGAGGCCAACGCCAACGCATTGCCATCGCCCGGACCCTCGTTCAGAACCCTCGGGTGCTGCTCCTCGACGACGCCACCAGCGCCATCGACGTGCACCGCGAGGCAGAGATCCATGACGCACTTCGCACGCTGATGACCGGGCGCACGACGTTGATCATCGCCCACCGCCTCTCCACCATCAGCCTGGCCGACCGGGTCCTCCTGCTCGAGGCGGGCCGCATCGTGGCCGACGGTACCCACAGTGAGCTCATGGTCAGCGAACCGCGTTACGCCGAGGTGCTGGCCGCGGCCGAGATTGACGAAGCCACCCGCCTGGCCGCCGAGGCCGAGGCCGAGGCCAACGGGCGCCAGCTTCCCGGGGTTGGCTTCGGCCCACCGGGGGCCATGGCGGGCGGACCGCCGGGCGGTCCACCCAGTGGTGGTCCCCCAGGCGGCTTCGGCCTGGGTCCCGACTCGAACGGAGGGTTCTGATCATGATGTTCGGAGGCGGCGGCCCAATGCGCGGCGGCCCGATGGGTGGTGGCGGGGGCGGCCAGTTCGCTGGGATCCCGCCCGACCTCTTGCCCAAGGTCCAGAAGTTCACCAAGACCGAGCCCGACGCCACTGTGACCGAGGACGAGGTCGAGTTCTCTCAGACCGACTGGGATCGTCGGCCCTTCACGCTCAGGCGCTTCCTTCGGCCCTACAAGATGGCCCTGCTCGGGGCCCTGGTGATCGTCGTCATCGAGACCTACGCGGCCCAGATCGGGCCCAAGCTGTACCAGCAGGCAATCGACGACGGCATCGCCAAGAGCGACTACCAGTACGTCGTGCGCATGGCCGCCTTCTACCTCCTGGCCGTCGTGGTCAACACCGTGGCCACCGGTGTGCGGACGCGGTGGACCGGTCGCATGGGCGAGAACCTCATGTACGACCTGCGGGTGCGGGTTTTCACCCACCTCCAGCGGCTGTCGCTGGGCTATTACACCAAGGAGAAGGCGGGGGTCATCATGACCCGCATGACCAGCGACCTCGACTCGCTTACCGCCCTTTTCCAGGACGGGCTGGTCAACATGGCCATCCAGCTCGGCACCATGATCTTCGTCACCGTTGTTCTGTTCCGCTACGACGTGACCCTGGCCGCCATCACGCTGTTCCTCATCGTCCCGGCCATGACGGTGGCCACGTTGTGGTTCCGTTCGGCGTCGGACAAGGGCTACATGCAGGTTCGCAACCGGGTGGCCGACGTGCTCTCCGATCTCCAAGAGAGCCTCGCCGGCATGCGGCTCGTCCTGGCCTCGAACCGTCAACATCACAACGCCGTCAACCACGCACAGATCGCCGACGAATACCGGAACGCCAACCTCTACACGGCCCGGGTCAATGCCACCTTCGCCCCCGGCACCGAGGCCATCTCGGTCCTCGGTCAGGCCGTGCTCCTCCTGGTGGGCGGGAGGATGGCCCTCGACGGCCAGATCAGCCCCGGCGTTCTCATCGCCTTCATCCTCTACCTGAACAGCTTCTTCGCTCCCATCCAGCAGCTCACCCAGCTGTACAACACCTACCAGCAGGGCCAGGCCGCGGTGACCAAGATCCGTGAGCTGCTCCTCACCGAACCCGACGTGGCCGAGCGCTCCGATGCTCTCGAACTAAATGAGATCCAGGGCCGAATCACCGTCGATCACGTGACCTTCGAGTACGTCGCCGGTCAGCCGGTCCTACACGACGTCAGTCTCGAAATCGCGCCGGGCGAGACGTTCGCCCTGGTGGGGGCCACCGGATCGGGCAAGTCGACTCTGGCCAAGCTGGTCACTCGCTTCTATGACCCGACCGAAGGTCGCGTGCTCATCGACGGACACGACCTGCGTGACCTGACCTTCGCATCGCTGCGCCGCCAGGTCGGTGTTGTCCCTCAGGAGCCGTTCCTCTTCGCCGGTTCGATACGCGACAACATCGCATTCGCCCGTCCCGACGCCACCGACGACGAGGTCAACGAGGCGTGCAAGGCCGTGGGGATCGCCGAGCTGGTGTCCCGCCTCCCCCAAGGCGTCGACACCCGCGTCCACGAACGCGGCTCTTCGCTGTCTTCGGGCGAGCGCCAGCTACTGGCCCTGGCCCGGGCCTTCCTGTCCCGTCCTCGGGTTCTGGTGCTCGACGAGGCCACATCGAGCCTCGACCTTCGCTCGGAGGCGACCATCGAGCGAGCCCTCGACGTCGTCCTCGAAGGCCGGACTTCGATCATCATCGCCCACCGTCTGGCCACGGCCATGCGGGCCGACCGCATCGCAGTCGTCCACCAGGGTCAGATCGTCGAGCTCGGTAGTCACGACGAGCTGGTCGCCATGGGTGGTCGCTACGCCTCGATGTATGCCACCTGGGAGCAGGCGGCGGGCACTCACTCCTAGCAAGCAACCGTGACCACGGTGCTGCGCTTGCGCGGCGTAGGTGTCCGCCGTGGAGGCCGGGACCTCCTCGCCGGGGTCGATCTGGTCGTCGAGTCCGGCCAGCGCTGGGTGATCCTCGGCCCGAACGGGTCGGGGAAGACCACGCTCGTGCGGGTCGCCTCGCTGGCCGACTGGCCCACCTCGGGCACCGTCGAGCTGTTCGGCCACCCGGTCGCCGGATCTGACGTCCGTCAGCTCCGGTGTCGGGTCGGCGTGGCGTCGGCCTCGGTGGCCGACGCCATCCGTCCCGCACTGCCCGCCATCGAGGTGGTCATGTCGGCCCGCAGAGGCGCGCTCGAGACGTGGTGGCACCACTACGACGACGCCGACCGGACCGCAGCGCTCGTGGCGCTGGGGCGAGTCGACGTCGGCCCCCTGGCCGATCGGACCTTCGGCACCCTCTCGTCGGGCGAACGCCAGCGGGTTCTGGTCGCCCGCGCGTTGGTGTCCGACTCAGACCTGCTCGTCCTCGACGAGCCCACCGCCGGGCTCGACCTCGGTGCCCGTGAACGGTTCGTCCAGGCACTTCACCGCCTGGCCGCCGACCCGACGACGCCGCCCATCCTCTTCGTGACTCACCACGTCGAGGAGATCCCTCCGGCCTTCACCCACGCCTTGCTGCTCGCCGACGGCCAGGTTGTCGCCCACGGTCCGATGGCCGAGATGGTCTGTGACGAACTGGTGTCGGCGGCCTTCTCGCTACCGGTCACCATCACCCACCGCGAGGGTCGCTGGTCGGCCACGGCTCGACCCGCGGGCCCGCGCTAGCTCGCGGGACCGTCCGTCGGTCAGCCGCTGGTCACGGCAGCCAGCAACCTCGGGCGGGCTCGCTCGACGGACGCGGCCAGGAGTTGATCGACGACGGGACCGAACATGGAACCCTCGTAGGACAGGGCGAACCGCAGGCTGGATCGACCCTCGCCGGCAGCCGAGAGGTCGACGTCGAGGACCCAGGCCGCGTGGTGCCGGCCGTCGAGTTCGGCCCGCTCGAACCGGGCCCGATGGCGGTCGATGCACACCGTTTGGACCATCCGCAGTCGTTTCGAACGGGCCAGCGGACCTATCCGCGCCCGTAAGTCGACGATCCACGCTGGCCCTGACTCTCGATCAGCGGCGGACGTCGGGGTGGCCCGGCGCACCAGGTCGAGCCAACTCGGGAATCGGGCCAGGTCGCTGACCCACGGGAACACTTCGCCGGCCGGAGCGGGCAGATCGAGGATCTCGGTGCGCTGCACCTTTGTCTTCTAGCCGATCGCGGCACTTCGACTGACGGCAAGACCCGAGCTGACACCCGTCGACGCCCCGGCCACAGTGGTGAGGACCTCGGGACCTCCCTGAGGACCGAACACCGAACCCTGGCCCAGCACACAGCCGAGGTCACGGACCATGTCCAGTTGCTCGGGTGTCTCGATGCCCTCGGCGATAGCGGCGATGCCGAGTTCCCGACAAAGCTGAACGACGGCTCGCACGATGGCCGCCTGCCCCGGTTCGGAACCAATCGCCCGGATGAACGACCGGTCGATCTTCAACACGTCCAGGGGCAGTTGGCGCAGCGAGTGCAGCGAGGACCGACCGACACCGAAGTCGTCCAGTGCCATGCGAACCCCGGTGGCCCGTAGGGCGCTCAGGGCCGCTCGACTGCGCGCCAGGTCGGCGACGAGGGCCGCTTCGGCCACCTCGACCACGAGACGATCGGGCACCAGACCTGCGGCGGCCACCATCTCGGGGACTCGACGAGCGAGTCGGCCGTCACGAAGGCCGGAGGCGGAGAGCTTCACGAAGACCGGCAGTGCCGAGGGCAGCAGCCCCTCACTGTCCCACAGATGAATGGCCACGAACGCCTGAGCCAGAAGGCGCTCGTCGAGGGTGTCGATCAGGCCCGCCTCCTCCGCCAGAGGCAGGAACGTCGACGGGGGGATCCTTCCGTGCTCGTGGTGGTCCCACCGGATGGACACCTCGGCTCCGGCGACCTCGCCGGTCGCTAGGTCGACGACTGGCTGGAACAGCGCGGTGATCTCGCCGTGATCGAGGGCGGGGCCGAGATCGGCCTTGAGGCCGACCCGCTCGACCAGCGCGGCCCGCATCCGGTCCTGGAATACGGCGAAGTCGCCCTTGCCGGTGTCCTTGGCCGCGTAGAGGGCGACGTCAGCGTTGGCCAGCAGTTCCTCGGCGGTGCAATCGGCTGGATGGCTCAGCGCGATCCCGAAGGTCGCCGACACGTCGAAAGCACGACCGTTGGCGATGAACGGGCTGGTGAAGACGTCCGAGATCCGAGCGGCGATGCCCAGGACCGTCTCGACGGTGATGCCGTCGAGGAGGAATCCGAACTCGTCGCCACCCAGACGAGCCACGGTGTCACCCGGGCGCAGGGCACCGACGAGCCGGTGACCCACGGCGACCAGAAGCTGATCGCCCGCATCATGGCCGAACGTGTCGTTCACCGCCTTGAAGTCATCGAGGTCGAGGAAGACGACAGCCAGCGGCTGTCGGGGCTCCCGGCCCCGGCGCAGAGAGTGGTCGAGGCGATCGAGGAACAACGATCGGTTGGCCAGACCGGTCAGGCCGTCATGGAAGGCCTGGTGCCGCAGCTCGACTTCCTGGGCTGCGAGCAGCTCGATCTTGCTGGCCAGGCGCTGGTTGAGCTGAACGTTCTCCTGCACGACCAAGATCTGGCGCACCACGAGCAGCAGGGTGATGAGGATGCTCATGGCCACCCCGACAGCGTCGGGAGCGCCGTCGGAACCGGGGATCTGAGCCAACGACACCAAGATCACCAGTCCAACGGCGACAAACGGCAGGTTCAGCACCAGCAGGGAGGTCCGGTCATGGATCGCCTCTTCGTCCTGGTGGGCACTCGCGGTCCCGGACGCGACCACGGCCAGCACCGCAAAGCCGGCGACCCAGAACAGGTCGGCCACGCCGCCGGCCGGTAGGTCGCCGAGCTGGGACAGGTACACGAAGGAGCTGTCAGCCAGACCCAACAGGACGAGCCCCACAGCGATGGATGCCAGGGTGGACCGGTGGCGGGGGGCCGAGCGGACCAAGGTGGTGACCACGATGGCGATCACCAAGGCGTCGCCGAGTGGGTAGGCCAACGCCAGGGCGAACGCGAAGCGGGTGCCTTCGCCCTCGGCCACGATCGTGTCCAACACCGCCACCCAGCTGACGTAGAGGATCGAGGTGCCGACCAGTACGGCGTCGGTCACGGCCCGCAGTCGGGAGACCGCACGATCTGGCGCGCCCGGAACGCTCAGCATCGCCGCGGTCGCCAAGGGGATGAACAGCAGGTACCCGGCGTCGGCCAGCGACGGGAACGGCATTTCTTGGCCGAGCACCAGCTCGTACCAGCTCCACACCATCTGGCCGAGGGCCCAACAAAGCACCCCCCACCCGAGGAACCGCCACGCTCGAGCCCAGCTCGCCTCGCCTCGGCGCCCGGCTCGCAGGCACAGGAGTCCGGCCGAGACCGGCGCCGCGATCTGGGTGACGTCGGTGATCGCTGTCGTGGTGAACTTGCCGAAGAGTTCGGTCCCCACCACGATGGTGTGAGCCAGTACCACGAGTACCGCGACGGTCGTGAAGCGGATCGAGAAGAACGATCCGGTACGGCTCCGGGTCTGCGGTCTGAGGCGCATGTCCTGATCAGGATCGGCACCAGCGATAGGCCCCTTGAGACGAGACACGACCGTCCGACCAAGAAGTTTTCAGCCGCCCAGCACGCCGGCCGAGAACCACAGGGAAAAGCCGATCATCAGCACGCCAAGGGCCTGACGCAATCGCTGCGGGGCGACGAACTCCGCCAGTGGACCGCCGACTGCAGCTCCGGGTACCACACCCAGGGCAAACCATCCCGAGGTCGCCCAATCGATGCCACCGATTGCACCATGGATGGCCAGGGTCGGGACGCAGATGCCGGCCGCGACCGCCAGGCTCGTTCCGGTCGCCACCCGAGGGTCTCGTCCCAACAGCACCAGGTAGAAGGGAACGAGGAGGAAACCTCCACCGTTGGCCAGCAGCCCTGACGCCAGTCCGATGACGACCGCGATCGGGACTACCGGCCACGACGCCGAACCGTCGACGGCCACCTCGGGGGTTGGACCGGCTCGCAGCACTCGCCAACCCACACCCAACAGGACAATTCCGGAACCCACTAAAAGCGGTTCGCCCCCGACGACACCACTGAGCCCAGCGCCGACGCACGCGGCGGGCAGGGCGCCGAGTGCCGTGCGCCGAACCAGGGTCCAATCGACCTCGTCCGCCCGGGCGTGGCTCCATGCCCCCGCCAACGAACCGGGGAGCAAACCGGCCAACGGCGCGGTCACGGCCGCCAGCGGCGACACCCCCACTGCTGCCAGCAACGGCGTCGCGAACGCCGAGCCCACGCCGAACATCCCGTACAGAACACCTACAGCCAACCCGATGCCCACGATGACGACGGGGAGACCCACCCCCTCAGCAGACCGGCCCCCAACCAATCATGCAACGACCAATATTGCATGATTTCCATAGACTTCTCCTATGGATCTCCGCCAATTGCGCACGTTCGTGGCCATTGTCGACGAGGGCAGCTTCACCGCAGCCGCCCGAACCCTTTTCGTCGCCCAGCCGTCCGCCTCCCAGACCATCAAGGCCCTCGAGATCGAGCTGGGCGCTCGGCTGTTCGACCGTATCGGCCGCGCGGTGCGCTTGACCGCGGCGGGCGAGGCGCTCATCGGACCAGCTCGTCAGATGCTGCGCGATGCGGCGACCGCCCGATCCGCAGTCGACGCGGTGACCGGCCTGCACGCCGGACGTCTCGACCTGGTCTGCCTGCCCACGCTCGCGGTTTGGCCTGCCAGTCAGCTCATCGGGCGCTTCCGTCACCACCACCCAGGGGTGGTGGTGACGCTCTCGGACCCACTCGACGCCGCCGGGGTTGCCGACCGGCTCCGGCACGGCACGAGCGAGGTCGGTCTGTCCGAGCTTCCCGGCGACATCGATCTCACCAGCCACGTCCTCGAGCAGCACGACTTCGTGGCCGTCCTGTCACCAGAGGCCGATGCGGCCGACCACGATCGTCCCATGTCGCTCGCCGCCTTGGCCGCCCTGCCCCTGGTGCTGACACCGAGCGGCACCTCGACCCGGCGTCAGGTCGACGATGCGTTCGCCGCGGCGAACCTGCTCCCGACGCTGGCCGTCGAGACCGACCATCGGGAGAGCATCCCTGCGCTGGTCCTGGCCGGTGCCGGAGCCGCCATCCTGCCGCGGCCGGCGGCGGTGCTAGCCGCTCGTCAAGGTCTCGTGATGCGCGACGTGCGCCCAGCGATCACCCGGACCGTGGGGTTGGTCCACCGGAAAGGTCCGCTCTCTCCCGCCGCCCAGGCATTCGTGGCCATGACGCTCGCGGCTCGCGATCAGCTGGCCGTCGACGCCAGCGCCCCCACGACCGCCGGTAGGTCGACGAAGTAAAGGACGCTCTCCGCCCGAGCCTGCACCCGGACCGCGGGGTCTTCGGCCGCCAAGCCGATCGACGTCTCGGTCGGCGCGACGATCCCGTCGATCTCGATCTCGCCGGATTGCACCCACACGACGGTCGGCGTGGCCCGAGCCTCGAACACGTGCGAGGCGCCGGAGGCCAAGCGGTAGAAGCCGATGCGGGTACCGCCATCGCCGAACGTGCCGAGGATCCGCTCATCGATTCCGGGCTCGTCTGCTCGGGGCACCCAGGCGAAGTTCTCCGGATTCATGAGCACGATCTCGTCGAACTTCTCGGGTGGGTACACCAGCTGGCGGCCGTTGGTGGCCTCCCACATGGCCTCGTAGCCGTCCTGGGCCCGCTCGGTGCCGTCGGCATCGATCGTGATGTAACTCCCGTTCTCGAAGCGGCCTTTGCCGTCGGCGACCATGGCCTCGATGGCTTCCCGAGTCTGCTCGCCGGTGCGAAAGCCCTGGCCCGAGGGTCCTCCGCACTGGACGGTGAGCACGGCGGGGCTATCGACGAAATCGACGTCGACGTCCTGGGGCCCGTAGTAGGTGCCCTCTGGGTGGTAGGCGATCCAGCCCTCGGGGATCGACCGGTTCATGGTCACCGGGTACTCACCGTTGAGGCAGTACCGGACCTGTTCGTAGTTGTGCGTATGACGAGGGGTGTAGTAATGCTCGAAGCGGGCTATGTCGAAGACGTAGTTGTGGGGGCTGCCCAGCTCCCCCTCCAGCAGGCGGGTGAGCTGAATGCCTCCCTTGCGGAACTTGGAATAGCGCACCTCAGGGACGACCACGTCGGCCATGGGAACGATCTGCATTGCTGGAACCCCCTTGTCGTGGTAGGTGACGCGAGACCCGAGCCGGTTCAGCGGATCCGGTTGATCACGTCGGCTGGAACACCCTCCGGGTCGAGCAGAGCATTGCCGAACCAGTCATAGGTGTAGTTGGCGATGATGCCGTGCTGGGTGGCCACGTGGGCATCTCGCCAGGCCCGCTCGATGGGCAGCGACATCAGCGGCGCCGACCCTCCGGCCACGTCCCAGAGCAGATCGATGGCCCGGGTGCATTCGTGGGTCCAGTACGTGATGGCGATCCGGGCCTCGGTCCACAGTTGGAGCGGCACCTCGCCGGTCGATTCGGCCACGTCCCAGGTCCGATGGGCGATGTCGTCGATGGCCGACTTGCTTGCGTCGATGATGGCCTTGGCCTGGGCCACTTCCATCCGGGCCAGCGAGCGGTCCCGGACCAGGCTCGAGGAGCGTTGCTGGTGCTTGGCGCCCACCAGATCGACCACGGTGTCATAGGCCCGCCGGGCCATGCCCCGGACGTGGAGGGGATGCTTGAACAAGAAGAACCGGGCCGCGTACTGCGGCGAATCGATGCGGGAGCCGTCGCTCCACCAGAAGGCCCGATCCTCGGGAATGAACGTGTCACCCACGGAGAAGTCGTAGCTCCCCGTGCCCCGCAGCCCAGAGACGTCCCAGGTGTCCCGGTGAATGGTGACCTCCGACGCCGGGAAGACGCAGATCTTGAGGACCGGATTGCCGTTGGCGTCGAGTCGGGGCGAGTCGCCGTCGTAGACCACGGCATTGCCGGCGAACCAAGTGGCGTACTCGCATCCGCTGCCGAAGGGCCAGCGCCCCGACAGCCGATAGCCGTCGGCGGTTGCCACAGCCCGGCCAGTCGATGCCGCGAAGTTCCCGGCGAACATGGCCAGTGGGTCGTCGGCGAACACCAAACGCCCCACATCGGCGGGGATGTATGCGCTGCAGGTGCCGACTCCCGACACGATGCCGGCGATCCAGCCCGCCGAGCCGTTGGCGTAGGCGTACTCCTCGACCACTTCCATCATCGTGAACGGGTCGGTCTGCAGTCCGCCGATGTCAGCCGGCACGTTCATGCGAAACACGCCGGAGGCCTTCATGGCTTCGACCACATGCGCAGGGAGGCGGCGAGTCGAGTCGATCTCGACCGACGCGTCGATGATCTCCCCGCGGAGCGACCGGGCGACATCTATGAGCGTTCCCTGAGCCATGCCTCTGCCTCCTCGACACCAGTACCGACAGTTGCCAGCCCGGCCAGCGTACGCGTCGAACACCAGGGCCCCCATCCGCCAGACGACCGGCTAGCGTCAGTCCAGCGAATCCACCCCCCTGGAGGGGAGTACCCCACACAGGTGTGTCGTCACCCCGGCTTCAGCCCGGCACACCTGGCTCGTCACGAGCGGGGGAGACCTCCGGTCCAACGACCGGAGATTTCTTCGCCATGACACTTCCCGTCCCTCCCCGAGTGCCCGGGCCCGCCCACACCCCGCCAGCCGAGATCTGTCGCCGATTGGGAGTGGACTCCGACCTCGGACTCGACCCAGTGGTCGCCGCGCAGCGGCTCGCCGAGTACGGACCGAATCGGCTGCCTGCCACCCCCGGCCGATCGGCGTGGCGCCGGTTCGTCGACCAGTTCCGAAGCGTGCTGGTGGCCATCCTGGCCGGTGCAGCACTGGTTGCCGCCGCGCTCGGTGACGTCAAGGACGCGGCGATCATCGCCGTCGTCCTCGTCCTGAACGCCGGACTCGGGTACATCCAGGAGGGTCGAGCCGAGACGGCGATGTCAGCCCTCCGAGAGATGCTCGTCACCCGCAGCAGGGTCCGACGGGGCGGCATCGTGACCGAGGTCCCCACCGACGATCTGGTTCCCGGCGACATCGTCCTGCTGGAGGCCGGTGACCTCGTCCCAGCCGACGGTCGCCTGGTCCACGCCGTGTCTCTGGCCGTCGATGAGTCGTCCCTGACCGGAGAGTCGGTTCCGGTGGACAAGGCCGTCGAACCCACGGCGAATTCGACCATGAGCTCCATCGAACAGGACCGCTGCACGCAGGTGTTCATGAACACAACCGTCGTGCGGGGCCGAGCCGAGCTCGTCGTGACCGGCACTGGCATGGCCACAGAGATCGGCCGGGTCGCCACATTGATCGACGAGGCCCCAGCCGAGCGCACGCCGTTGCAGGCCCAACTCGATCGGTTGGGCACCCGTTTGGCCATGGTTGCCGCCCTGGCGGTCGCCGTCGTGTTCGCGTCCCGGGTCGCCCAAGGCGAGCCGCTCGGCGCCGCAGTGATCGATGCGGTCGCCCTGGCCGTTGCCGCCATACCCGAGGGCCTTCCGGCCGTGGTCACCGTCACTCTGGCTTTGGGAGTCCGCCAGATGGCACTGCGCAACGCGGTGGTCAAGAGGCTGGCATCGGTCGAGACCCTCGGCTCGACCACGGTGATCTGCTCGGACAAGACGGGCACGTTGACCCGCAATCAGATGACGGTTCGTGAGATCCGTCGCGCTGGCCGCGTCTGGGTGTTCGGTGACGAGCGAACGCCGGCGCCCGACGACCTCCTCACACGCGCGCTCGAAGCCTCGGTCCTGTGCAACGACGCCTCGATCGACGACGGAACGGTCCTCGGTGATCCCACGGAGGGGGCGCTGCTGGCCTTCGCGTCCCGGGCTGGCGTCGACGTCGCCTCGCTTCGGACCCGGCGGCCCAGGATCGCCGAGGTCCCGTTCGACTCGACAGCCAAGTTCATGGTCACCGTGCACCGCATCGACAGCCACCTCGAGTGCCTGGTGAAGGGGGCACCCGAGGTCATCCTCGACCGAGCCATCGGCCTCGACGACGGTCAGCGAGCGGCCTGGGAAGCCGACAACGAAGCGCTGGCAGACCGGGGGATGCGGGTGCTGGCCGTGGCCTCGAAGCTCCTGCCTGCGACGGAGATCGTCGACGATGGCGGCCCGCCGACCGACTCCGGCCAGTGGACCACGGGCCTCACCGTCGAGGCCCTCATCGGCATTGTCGACCCACCCCGCGCCGAGGCCCGGGAGGCCATCGCCCGCTGTGACGACGCGGGTGTGATGGTGAAGATGATCACCGGCGACCACGCCACCACGGCGAGAACCATCGCCGCCGAGCTGGGCATCGTCGGCCGAGTCGTGACCGGCGCCGAACTCGATGCCCTGAGCGACGAAGACCTGGCCAAGACGGTGACCTCGATCGGTGTGTGTGCTCGCGTTTCTCCCGAGCACAAGGTCCGGGTGGTGCGGGCACTGAAGAAGAACGGCCACATCGTGGCCATGACCGGTGACGGCGTGAACGATGCCGCCGCCCTGCGCCACGCCGACATCGGGGTGGCCATGGGGATCACCGGCACCGAGGTGACCAAGGAAGCGGCCGACATGGTTCTGGCCGATGACGACTTCGCCACGATCGTGGGCGCAGTCGAGCGGGGTCGGGCGATCTACGACAACATCGTCAAGTTCGTGCGGTTCCAGCTGACCACCAACCTGGCCGCCATTGGCACCCTGCTCATCGCCAGCCTGGCCGGCCTCCCCGCCCCCCTCTCGGCGGTCCAGGTGCTGTTCGTCAACATCATCGCCGACGGCCCTCCGGCGCTCACCTTGGGCGTCGATCCGCCGTCGAGCGGGACCATGGACCGGCCGCCGCGGCCCCCGGGTGCGCCCATCCTCGACCGCCCCCGCATCGTTCGCCTGCTCGGGGCGGCCGCGGTCATGGTGATCGGCACACTCGGCGTGCTCGTGTTGGCCCGGGACCGATGGGGTCAAGACGTGGCCCTCACCATGGCCTTCTCCACGTTCGTGCTCTTCCAGCTGGCCAACGTCGTCAATGCTCGAACCGAGCAGGCCACAATCCTGAAGCGAGAGAGCCTGACCAATCGCAAGTTGTGGGCAGCGGTCGCCAGCATCGCCGTGATCCAGTGGCTGATCGTGGCCATCGGTCCGTTGCAGCGTCTGTTCGGAACCACTGCGTTGACGGCCGGCCAGTGGCTGGTCTGCATCGGCGTGGCCGTCTCGGTGATCGTGACCGAAGAAATCCGCAAGGCCATCGATCGACGCTGGGCCGGGCCGCCGCGGTCTACCGAGGTGGGCGATACTGGGATCGAACCAGTGACCTCTGCCGTGTGAAGGCAGCGCTCTAACCGCTGAGCCAATCGCCCGGGGTCCGACACGATAGCGCCGAGGGGTCATTCGGTTTGCGGCCGCACACAGAGGAAACCCTCGCCCCGGGCGATCGGACGGGTGCCCGACGGGCAGTGGGCGAGGTCGGCGACGGAGGTCTGGACTCGGCCGTCGTTGGGTTCGGAGCAGGCGACGACGTCGAGCTCGCCGCCGATGCCCACCGCCACGCATCGCCCGATCAGCTCGGCGACCGGGGTCGTGGCCGGGTCGGGCTGCCGAGCGAACGCGGTGAACACGAAGATGGCCGCCAACACCGCCAGCACCACGATCCAGGGCAGGCTCCGCACCACCGACGCGGCCAGGTCGGCGGTGGGGTGAAAGGGCACGTCGACCTCGTCGAGCCCGGCCGCGGCGGCTGCGGCCACCTGGGCGGCTCGTGCGGTCTGCGGCGCGACCAAGGACCGGTCATAGGCGGCCCGGGCCTCGGGATCCCGAAGAACCCGCCAGGCGTCGTTGACTGCCTGCATCCGATCGGTGGCCGCCGCCCGAGCCGCGGTGTCCTCCCCCGCATGGCGGTCTGGGTGCGAGGCCCGGGCCTGAGCCACATAGGCGACACGGATCTCGTCTCGGGTCGCGCCCGACGGCACCCCGAGCACTTCATAGAGCGTCGGGGTGCCTCGGCCTTCCGTCACCGATCGGGGCGCCTCTGCAGCATCAGCCGGTCGACGACCCGCTCGAGTCCGGCCACCCGACTTGCCTTGACCAAGATGACATCGCCGGGGCCGACGTCGCCCAGCATCTCGACCGCGCTCTCGACGGTGGCCACCTCGCCCACGCCGTAGGCCGGCTCTCCCACCACCACCAGCTCGATGCCGAGCCCCCGGGCCTCGGTGATGACCGCCCGGTGGCCCTCGTCATGGGTCGTTCCGAGCTCGGCCATCGACCCGAGGACCGCAACCCGACGGGTGGCCGGCATCCCGGCCAGGGCTCGGAGAGCGGCCACCATCGAGGTGGGATTGGCGTTGTAGGAATCGTCGATCACGGCTGCACCCGACGACGGGTGCAGCACCCGCATCCGGCCCTCCAAGGGCTCGGCCCCAGCCAACCCCGCGACGATCGATTCGAGGGATGCACCGGCGGCCAAGGCTGCTGCTGCCGCTGCCGCCGCGTTCTCGGCCATGTGGGCGCCGCGCACAGACAGATGGACATCGGCAGCTCCCCACGGGGTGGCCAGCCGGAAGCTCGGCCGCAGCACCTCGTCGAGGCGGAGGCCCATCACTCGGACGTCACCCGCGACCGAGCCATAGGTGAGAACCCGAGCGGTCGTGCGCGACGACATGGCCAGGACCCTCGGATCGTCGGCGTTGAGCACGGCGACGCCGTGCGAGTCGAGTCCTTCGACCATCTCTCCCTTGGCCGCCGCGACATCGTCGATCGTGCCGAACGTCTCGAGATGGGCGGCACCAACCGCGGTGACGACGCCGATGGTGGGCATGGCCACCTCGACCAGCGATCGAATGTCCCCAACCGCCCTGGCGCCCATCTCGACGATCAACACGTCGAGATCGTCAGGAGCATTGATGAGCGTCAGGGGCACGCCCAGCTCGTTGTTGTGCGACCCGAGGCTTGCCGCGACCCGGTACGCGGGCCCGAGGGCGGCTGCCGTCAGCTCCTTCACCGAGGTCTTGCCGACCGAACCGGTGATCGCCACCACGGGCCGTGACAGCCGTCGGCGGGCAGTAGCCCCGAGAGCCCTCAAGGCCACAGCCGTGTCGTCCACCACCACGCTCGTCACGCCCATCGCCGACTCATGGACGAGGGCCACGCCAGCCCCGCGCACGATCGCGTCGGCCACGAACTCGTGGCCGTCTCGGCTGGCCACCAGGGCGACGAACATTTGGCCGACGACCAGCTGGCGGCTGTCGATCGACGCTCCGTCGAACTCCACGTCGGGTCCCACCAGCTGGCCCCCGACCGCGTCGGCGACGGTCCGGGCCGAGAAGCGCACAGGGCTACCGTGCCACACCATGGCCCCGCCCCCCGCGCCGCCGAGAACCCGTCTCGTCCTCCTCTTCGGCGGGCGCTCGGCCGAGCACGACATCTCCTGCATCACTGCGGCGTCCGTGCTTGCAGCCGTCGACCCCCAGCGGTTCGACGTGGTCGCGGTGGGCATCGACCGAGACGGCGGTTGGCATCTGGCCGAGCCCGCGGCCGACCGCCTCGGGGCCAGCGGTCCGCCAGTTACACCTGTAGACGTGTTGAGCCCGGACAGCGTCGCCTTCCCCCTCCTGCACGGCCCGTTTGGCGAGGACGGCACCGTGCAGGGTTTGCTCGAAGTCCTCGACGTTCCTTACGTCGGCACCGGCGTCCTCGGCTCGGCCCTGTGCATGGACAAGGCCATGGCCAAGTCGGTACTGGCCAGCCACGGCATCGCCCAGGTCCGCTACCTCGCGTTGCGAGCCGACCAGGTCGGCGAGCTTCGCGCCGACCAGGTGGGCGACGAGCTGGGCTGGCCAGTCTTCGTCAAACCGGCCAATCTCGGGTCGTCGGTCGGCATCTCCAAGGTCGCTGGCCCCGATGAACTGGCCGCCGCCATCGAGCTGGCCCTGAACTACGACGACGTAATCGTCGTCGAAGAGGCATCGGTCGGACGGGAACTCGAGTGCGGCGTGCTCGGCAACCTGGGCGGCACGCAAGCCTCGGTCGTCGGCGAAGTCGTCCCCACCCACGACTTCTACGACTACGAGGACAAGTACCTCGACGGCGCCGTCGAGCTACGCGTACCAGCGCCGATCCCCCACCGCGTGGCCGAGGAAGTGCGCGCCCTGGCCGTGCGGACCGCTGAGGCACTACGGGCCGAAGGCATGGCCCGGGTCGACGTGTTCTGGGACCCCGCCGGGCGGGGGCTCCTGGTCAACGAGGTCAACACCATCCCGGGCTTCACGCCCTACTCCATGTATCCAGCGCTATGGGCGGCCAGCGGGATCGACTACCCGACGCTCGTCGACCGGCTCGTCGCACTGGCGGTTGAGCGCCACGCCCGCCGCGCCGGACGGGTGGGGCGTTCCCGCTGACTCGACACCGCGTGCCGGGCCAAGCCGCGGCCCAACCCGCTTCGGATGGTAGAGAGAGGCGGTGATCCCCCAGGCACTCGCCGGTCGACGGCTGCTCGTCACCGGCTCGACCGGGTTCCTCGGCACGGCCTTGGTCGAGCGCCTGCTGCGGGGCGCCCCCGAGTGTGAGCTGGTCCTACTCATTCGTCCGGGACGGCGCACTCCTGCGCCCGAGCGGGCCCGACGAGAAGTGTTCCGCAACGACGCCTTCGACCGTCTTCGTCTCCAACACGGCGACGACTTCGATGCCATGGTTGCCCGCCGGGTCCAGGTCGTCGCCGGCGATGTGGGTACCGACGGTCTCGGCCTCGATGACGACGGCCGCGCCCTGCTGGCGTCTTGTGACATCGTCATCCACTCGGCGGCGACGGTGGCCTTCGACTCCCCCCTCGACAGTGCCGTCGAAGTGAACCTCCTCGGCCCCATGCGCATCGCCGAGACGCTCAACCGGCTCGACGCCCAACCCCACCTGGTCGCGGTGTCGACTTGCTACGTGGCCGGCGTCCGTCGGGGAGACTCGATCGAGGCGCCTCTCCCCGGCCAGCTGCTCTCGCTCGACCTCGACTGGCAGGCCGAGGTGGCCTCGGCTCGTCGCCTACGGGCCGACCTCCACGCCGAGAGCCGCACGCCTTCGCATCTGTCCCGTTTCGCCAAGACGGCTAGGAACGAGCTGGGAGCGGCGGGGACCCCGCTGCTGGCCGAGCGGGCCGAGAAGCTGCGCGACGAGTGGGTGTCGGCTCGCCTGGTCGAGGCCGGCCGCTCGCGCGCCCAGTCCCTGGGCTGGCCCGACGCCTACGCCTACACCAAGGCATTAGGCGAGCAGGCACTGCTCGAGACCCGTGGCGATCTACCGGTCACCATCGTGCGACCGTCGATCATCGAATCGGCCCTGGCCGAACCCCGGCCAGGCTGGATCCGGGGCTTCCGCATGGCCGAACCGGTCATCATCAGCTACGCCAGAGGACTGCTCAAGGAGTTCCCGGGGATCCCGGAGGGCGTGGTCGACGTCATCCCGGTCGACCTGGTCGTGTCGGCGGTGATCGACGCCGCCGCCCGCGGCCCCGAACCCGAGCCCTCCGTTGTCCAAGTGGCGTCGGGCGCGGCCAATCCGCTGCGCTACCGAGCCCTGGTCGACCTGGTCCACGGATGGTTCTCCGAGCACCCGCTCTATGACGCCAAGGGCCAGCCGATCGTCGTGCCCGAGTGGACCTTTCCCGGTCGGGGCCGGGTCCAAGGCCAGCTCGAACGGGCAGTGGGCTGGATCGACCGGGCCGAGCGACTCCTCACCACCCTCCCGCTGCGCGGCAATCAGGCCACCTGGTCGGCGTCGCTGGCCGAGACCAGAGCCGACGCCGAGCGGGCCCTCGGTTACGTCGAGCTCTACGGGGCTTACGCCGAGACCGAGGCCCGCTTCCGAGTCGATCGTCTCCTCGATCGGTGGGACAGCCTGGGTGAGGACGACCAGGCCGAGTTCTGTTTCGACCCCCGGGTCATCGATTGGCCGACCTACGTCCGCCAGATCCACCTGCCATCGGTGGTCGAACACGCACGGGTCCGCACGACGCCGGGTGTTCCGACCCGAGACGACCGGTCCACCCGCCTTCGCCGCCAAGTCCTCGATCCGGCCCGCCACATGGCCGTGTTCGACCTCGAGAACACCTTGATTGCGTCCAATGTGGTCGAGTCCTACGCCTGGTTGGCCACTCGCCGGCTCGGCCCGAGCGAACGGGTGCGCTTCGCCCTCAAGACCCTGGCCGAGGGGCCGTCGTTGTTGGCGCTCGATCGCAAGGACCGAGGCGACTTCCTGCGCTACTTCTACCGACGCTACGAAGACGCCCCGGTAGCCCAACTCGAAGAGGACGGCGCCCAGCTCTTCAGCCACCTCATCTTGGCCAAGTCGTTCCCGGCCGGCGTACGGCGGGTTCGGGAGCACCGCCGGCTCGGCCACCGGACCGTGCTCATCACCGGCGCCCTCGACTTCGTGGTCGAGCGGTCCTTGTCGCATCTCTTCGACGACATCATCTGCGCTCGGATGGGCACCGACCGCCATGGCCGATATGACGGCGAGCTGACCGAGGCACCGCCCACCGGCGAGGCGCGAGCCCTGTTGATGGCCGACTATGCCGACGCCGAAGGGTTCCGCCTGGACGAATCGGTGGCCTACGCCGACTCGTCCTCCGACTTGCCCATGCTCGACGTGGTCGGCTTCCCCGTGGCCGTCAACCCCGAGACCCGGCTGGCCACCATCGCCCGCAAACGTGGGTGGCTGGTCGAGCACTGGGCCAAGGCCCCGGGCGACACTCGACCGCTGCTGCCCATCGGTCCGCTCACCCGCCGGAGTTCGTTCGCGGCGAGGATCCCACGGTGAAGGCCCTCCAGTTCCAACGGTCGATCCCCCGATTCGCGGCCGCCCGAGTCGCCGGCGCGCTCCTCCCCGGGCGAGGGGCCGAGGTCGGCCCGCTGCGCCTCACCGACATCGATCCGCCGGGCTCTCCTGGGCCGGGCTGGCACCGAGTCCGACCGCTCCTGTCGGGGATCTGCGGATCCGACTTGGCCACTGTCGATGCCGTGTCGTCGAGCTGGTTCGAGCCGATCGTCTCGTTCCCCTTCGTGCCCGGCCACGAGATCGTCGGCCAACTCGACGACGGCGCCCGGGTGGTGGTCGAACCGGTGTTGGCCTGCGCGGCCCGTGACATCCACCCGGTGTGCGACGCCTGCCAGGTCGGCGAAACCCAATCCTGCGAACACATCGCCCACGGCCACCTCCGCCCGGGGCTCCAGACCGGCTACTGCGCCGACACCGGTGGCGGCTGGTCGGTCGCCCTGGTCGCCCACGAGTCCCAGCTCCATCCGGTACCCGACGAGCTCAGCGACGAGCAGGCGGTGATGGTCGAGCCAGCGGCTTGCGCCATCCACGCCGCCAACACACCGACCATCTATCCGGGGGACACGGTGGTCGTGATCGGTGCCGGCACGATCGGACTCGGTGTGATCGCGGCCGTCCACGCGCTCGAGCCCGACGCGCACGTCATCGCCACCGCCAAGTACGCCGAGCAACGGGCCCTGGCGACCCGGCTCGGCGCCGACGAGGTGGTCGCCCCCGGAGGGTTGATCCGTGCCGTTCGTCGCCGAACCGGCTCGATGATGACCGGAAACCGCCTGGCGTCGGGTGTGGGGGTGGTCTTCGACTGCGTCGGCTCAGCCGACTCGCTGGCCCAGGCCCTGGCCGTGACCCGACCCCAGGGCGAGGTCGTGCTGGTCGGGATGGCCGGCCAGACCACCGTCGATCTCACCCCGCTCTGGCAGCGAGAGATCCGCCTGTCGGGCGCCTACGCCTACGGCACCGAGATGATCGATCGAGACGGCAAGCCCTACGACGAACGCCGCACCTTTGACCTCGCCTTCGAGCTGGTCGCCCGAGCCGACCTCGGACGCCTCGTGGGCGCCACCTACCCGTTGGACCGATACCGAGAGGCGCTGGCCCACGCGGCCGATGCCGGTCGTCGGGGCACGGTCAAGGTCGCGTTCGACCTCCGCGGTGAACGAGAAAGGGATCGACTGTGAGGGTGTATTCGTCCATGGAGACCACACCATGAGCCCCCGTCCCGGCTTCGTCCTCGAGGTCGATCGCTCCACGCCCCCCTTGCTGCTCATGAACGGCGAGGGCTTCCGCATGCAACGCATGCCGGTCGGCACTCGTGTCGTCTACCCGGGCGAGGCCCTGCCGACCCTGCGCGACCCCGACGCGGCCATCCGTCACGCACTCCTCAACCCGGTGAACGCCGACCCGCTCCCGGCCCAACTCTTCGCCGGGATGAAGCTGACGATCGCGTTCGACGACGTGTCGCTGCCGCTGCCCAAGATGCGCCGACCCGACGCCCGCCAGCGGATCATCGAAGCCGTCCTCGACTTCGCGGCCGAGGCCGGCGTCGACGACGTCGAGCTGATCGCCGCCCTGGCCCTGCACCGGCGCATGACCGAGGCCGAGCTGCGCCACGCGCTGGGCGACCGGGTCTACGACGCGTTCGCTCCTCGGGGCCAGCTGTACAACCACGACGCCGAGGACCCCGACAATCTGGCCTTCCTGGGTCAGACCGACCAGGGCGAAGACGTCGAGATCTCCAAGCGGGCAGCCGAGTCCGACCTGCTCGTCTACGTGAACATCAACCTGGTGAGCATGGACGGAGGTCACAAATCGGTGGCCACCGGTCTGGCCAGCTACCGCAGCCTTCGCCACCACCACAACGTGGCCACCATGCAACGGAGCCGGTCATTCATGGACCAGCACCGCTCCGAGCTCCACTCGGCCAACTGGCGTATGGGTCGGCTCATCCGCGACGCCGGGGTCCAGGTTTTCCAGATCGAGACCACCCTCAACAACGACACGTTCCCCGAGCCATTTTCGTTCTTGCAGAAACGAGAATGGGAGTGGAAGGCCAGAGACCGAGGCCTCTACGTGGCGTCGTCGAAGTCGCTCGATCGCCTCCCCGCTCGAGCCCGGCGCTCGATCTTCCACTCCATCGAGGCGCCCCACGACCTCACCGGCGTCGTCGCCGGCGAAGTCGAGGCCGTCCATGCCCTCACGACGGCCAAGGTCCTCGAACAGCAGGCCGTGGCCGTCCAGGGCCAGAGTGACGTGCTCACCATGGGGCTGCCCTACATCTCGCCCTACAACGTCAACTCGATCATGAACCCGATCCTGGTGGCGTGCCTGGGCCTCGGCTACCTGTTCAACATGTACCGGGGCAAGCCTCTCGTCCGCGAGGGCGGGGTACTGATCATGAGCCACCCCACCCCCTGGGAGTTCCATCCGGTCCACCACCCGAGCTACATCGACTTCTTCGAGCAGGTCCTGGCCGACACCACCGACCCGATCGAGATCGAGAAGCGGTGGGAGAAGCAGTACGCCGAAGACGAGTGGTACCGCCACCTGTACCGCACCAGCTACGCCTACCACGGCGTGCACCCGTTCTACATGTGGTACTGGTGCGCCCACGCCCTCCAGCACCTCGGTGCGGTGATCATCGTGGGCGGCAACCCGGCCGCCGTTCGCCGCCTGGGCTTCAAGCCGGCGTCGACCTTCGAGGATGCCTTCGAGATGGCTGCCGACGTCGTGGGCCGCGATCCGTCGATCACCCATTTGCACGCGCCGCCGTTGCTCATGGCCGAGGTCGAGTGACGATCGCAATGAAGCTCCCGTCGATCCGACTCCCCCGACCCAGCTTCCCGTTGGTGGCCCCGACCGTCCCCGGCGGGGTCGAGGTCGATCGGGCGCCGAGCCACCACGGGGCCGACTACGACACCGGGTGGGCTCGGAGCGAACCGGCCCGCTGGGCTCGAGCGGCACTGGTCGAGGGTCCCATGCGCCTTGCGGTTGGGGCCCTCGCCTCACCCACCCGGTCCGGCCTCGACCGCCTCGAGCACCTCGAGGGCCCGGTGATCTTCGCGGCCAACCACCACAGTCACCTCGACACCCCGCTGCTGTTGACATCGATCCCCACGCCGTGGCGCTACAAGTTGGTGGTGGCCGCGGCCGCCGACTACTTCTTCTCGAGCCCGAGCCGTTCGGCCGCGTCGGCGCTGGCCATTGGCGCGTTCCCCATCGACCGGGCCCGGGTCAGCCGCGAGTCGGCCGACCGGGCCGCCGACCTGATCGCCGAGGGCTGGAGCCTCCTGATCTTTCCTGAAGGGGGACGCAGCCCGGACGGTTGGGGGCAGGGGCATCGCGGCGGCGCCGCGTACCTCGCCATCCGGGCCGGGCTCCCTGTCGTCCCGGTGCACCTCGACGGCACCGGTCGGATCTTTGCTCGCGACGACAAGGTGCCCAAGCCGGGGACCACCCGGGTCACCTTCGGCGCACCTCTGTTTCCCGAACCCGGTGAAGACGCCCGACGCCTCGCGAGCCGGATCGAAGCGTCGGTGGCGACCCTGGCCGATGAGGCCTCCAGTGACTGGTGGAACGCCCGACGCCGAGCCCATCGAGGCGATACCCCGCCGCTGACCGGCCCGGGTACGACGTCGTGGCGCCGAGCGTGGGCTCTCGAGGAGCGCCGGGGACGACGCCGACGGAAGCTGGCCTGGCCACCACTCTGATCGACGACAAAGCCCGAGGTGAGCGGGGTCGGCCACGTACCCTCTGGGCATGCCGGCGGATGTGGTCTACGCCTCGCGGGTGATGCAGCTCGAACTGCTCGACGCCGATGGCACCACCATCGGCCGGGTCGCTGACATCGTCCTGGCTCCGGCCACCCCAGCACCGCCCAGGGTGGTCGGCTTCGTCGCCGGCATCGGTCGCCACCGGGTCTTCGTGTCGGCCGGCAAGGTCACCGAGCTCAATCGGGGCGGCGTCCGGCTGCGCAGCGCAGCGATCGACCTGCGCAGCTTCGAGCGCCGGGCCGGCGAGGTGTTGGCCTCCGATCTGATCGACCGTCAGATCGACGGCGACGAACTCACCGACTTCGCCTTGCGCCGTAGCTCGGGGCGCACTTCGGGCTGGGAGGTGTCCACCGTGGCGGTGCGCACCCGATCGGGTCTGCGTCGGCGTCCGCCCCGGTTGGTCCCGTGGCGGGAAATGCGCCAGCTCTTCGACGACGGGACCATGCCGGCGGAAATGGCCGACTACCGAGACATGCACCCTTCCGATGTGGCCGGCGCGGTGCGCAAGCTCCCGCTCGAGCGGCGCCGACAGCTGGCCGCGGCCATGGAGGACGAGCGCTTGGCCGACGTGCTCGAGGAGCTCGACGAGGAGGAGCAGGTCCGCCTGATCGAGGGCATCGACGTCGAGCGACTCGCCCATGTGCTGGCCGAGATGGCCCCCGACGACGCGGTCGACCTCTTGGCCGAACTCCCCCGCGACCGCCAGCGCATCCTCCTCGACGCCATGGCGCCTGACGAAGCCGACCCCCTACGGGCCCTGCTGCGCTACGGCGAGCACACCGCCGGTGGGCTGATGACGCCCGAGCCGATCATCATCGATGCCGCGGCTCCGGTGGCCGAGGTGCTGGCCCGACTGCGCGAGCCCGATTTGGCTGCGGCGCTGGCAGCTCAGGCTTTCGTAGTCGAGCCACCGCTACAACCGCCCACGGGTCGCTACCTGGGCACGATCGGGTTCCAGCGCCTCCTCCGCGAGCCACCGTCGACGCCAGTGGGCCGAGTGGTCGAAGCCGTACCCGGCATCCCCCCCATCACCTCGGAAGCCGAGGTGGCGGCCCGACTCGCCTCCTACAACCTGCTGGCCCTCGCCGTGGTCGACGACCAGGACCGGCTGCTCGGCGCGGTCTCTATCGACGACGTGCTCGACGCCGTCCTGCCCGAAGGGTGGCGGGCTCGTGTGCGCTGAGGTGATGGCCCGATGAGGCGCCGCATCGACCTCAGCCGGCCCCGAGGGGGGCGGGGCCTCGGAGTCCACTACGACCCCGAGGCGTTCGGCCGGTTCTCCGAAGCCATCGCCCGCTTCCTCGGCAGCGCCCGGTACCTCGTCTTCCAGACCGTGGTCATCTGTGTCTGGCTGGCCGTCAACGTGGTCAACAGCAACTTCCGCTTCGACCGTTACCCCTTCATCCTGCTCACCCTGGTGCTGTCCATGCAGGCGTCCTATGCGGCCCCGCTGATCTTGTTGGCCCAGGACCGCCAGGCCGAGCGCGATCGAGCCGTGGGCGAGCGCGACCGCGAGGTCTCGCTGCGCACCCAGACCGATACCGAGTTCTTGGCTCGAGAGTTGGCTTCCGCTCGCCTGGCCCTATCCGATGTGGTCACCACCGACGACCTGCAGGAAGCCATCGACCGCCTGGTCAATCGCATCGATCGCTTGACTGCGGGCCCACCACCGGACGACGCCACCGACTCCACGTAGGGTTCGGCCCATGGACGTGGCTCAGGCCGCCGCCGACGGCAACCAGCGCCGCCGATCGCCCTGGTCGACGGCCCAGCTGTCCACCGCCGAGCGCCTCGGTCTCGCCGGCGTGGCCACATTCGGGGCGGCTGCGGTCTGGCCGATCGTGGCCCATGCCACCGGGCTCGGCCTCCCCTGCCCGCTGCGCTCGCTCACCGGCATCCCCTGCCCGCTGTGCGGAATGACCACCGCCTCAGTGGCCCTGACTCGGGGCCACTGGCGCGAATCGCTCACGGCCAACCCCTTCGCCGTGGCACTGGCGACCGCGGCGGTGACCGTGGTTGTGGTCATGGCCCTGCGTCTCACGGGCCGGGTCGCCCCCGCCGGGGCCTGGTCGAACAAGACCATGCGAGCCACCCAGGTCCTGGTGGGTTTGGCCATCGCCGGGTCCTGGCTGTTCCAACTCCGACGCTTCGGGCTCCTGGGCTGACCGAGCGCGACCCAGGCGAGCGTCGGCCCGTAGGCTCACGGGCCGCATCGATCGCGAACGTCAGGAGCATCCCCCCATGGCCGTCACCGCCGGGACCCCCATCGAACTGGCCCAGGGCGTCTACGCCACGCTCGAAGCCCGGACCGCGATCGCTCGACGGCGCCTGGGCCGGGACCTGACCCTGACCGAGAAGATCCTCGTCAACCACCTCGTCGACCCGGAAGGCCAGGCCCTCGAGCGGGGCCGCAGCTACGCCGACTTTCGGCCCGATCGAGTGGCCATGCAGGACGCGACCGCACAGATGGCGCTCCTCCAGTTCATGACCGCAGGCCTGCCCGAGACTGCCGTCCCCTCCACCGTGCATTGCGACCACCTCATCCAGGCCAAGGTGGGGGCCACCATCGACCTCGGCGTGGCCGTCGACTCCAACAAGGAGGTCTACGAGTTCCTCCGCACAGTGTCGGCCAAGTACGGCATCGGCTTCTGGAAGCCGGGTAGCGGCATCATCCACCAGGTGGTGCTCGAGCACTACGCCTTTCCCGGCGGGATGATGATCGGCACCGACAGCCACACCCCCAACGCTGGCGGTCTGGGCATGGTGGCCATCGGAGTGGGCGGCGCCGACGCGGTCGACGTCATGACTGGCTTTCCGTTCAACGTGCGCTGGCCCAAGGTCATCGGCGTGCACCTGACTGGAGAGCTGTCCGGTTGGACCGCAGCCAAGGACGTCATCCTCAAGGTGGCCGAGATCCTCACCGTCGCCGGTGGAACCGGGGCCATCGTGGAGTACTTCGGCCCCGGGGCCCGCACCATCAGCGCCACCGGTAAGGCCACCATCTGCAACATGGGCGCCGAAATCGGCGCCACCACCTCGGTGTTCCCCTTCGACGACGCCATGGCCCGCTACCTCGAGGCCACCGGTCGGGAAGCGATTGCCGACGCGGCTCAGGCCGTGGCCCACGAGCTCCGGGCCGACGACGCGGTCGAGACCGACCCGGCCAGCTTCTACGACCAGGTCATCGAGATCGACCTGTCCACCCTCCAGCCTCAGCTCAACGGACCCCACACCCCCGACCTGGCCCATCCGGTCAGCCGCATCGGAGCCGACGCCGTCGAGGCGGGCTGGCCGCTCGCCATCTCGTCAGCCTTGGTCGGATCGTGCACGAACAGCTCCTATGAGGACATCGGCCGGGCGGCCAGCTTGGCCCGTCAGGCTTCGGCCAAGGGCCTGCGAGCCAAGACCCCCCTGCTCATCACCCCCGGCTCCGAGCAGATCCGGGCCACTATCGAGCGTGACGGCCTGCTCGCCGACCTCGAAGCAATCGGCGCAACTGTGCTGGCCAACGCCTGTGGCCCCTGCATCGGGCAATGGGACCGCACCGACATCGAAGCGGGCCAACCCAACGTCATCGTCACCTCTTACAACCGCAACTTCCCCAAGCGCAACGACGGCAACGCCAACACCTATGCCTTCGTCACCTCGCCCGAGACCGTCGTGGCCTACGCCCTGGCCGGCACCCTCGACTTCGATCCGCTCACTGACGAGATCGACGGCGTCCGCCTCGATGCCCCCTTCGGCCAGGAGTTGCCGGCGACCGGATTCGACGAGGGCGATTTCGGTTTCATCGCGCCACCGGCCGATGGCACCAGCGTCACCGTCGTCGTCGATCCGGCCAGCGACCGCCTGCAGCTATTGGAGCCGTTCCCAGCCTGGGATGGCCAGGACTACCTCGACCTGCCCGTGCTCATGAAGGCTCAGGGCAAGTGCACGACCGACCACATCTCCGCAGCCGGCCCGTGGCTCAAGTATCGGGGCCACCTCGAGAACATCTCGGGCAACCTGTTCATCGGCGTGGTGAACGCCTTCACCGGGGTGGTCGGCCAGGGCAAGGACCAGCTCGACGGCCAGACCCGCCCGTTCCCCGACATCGCCAAGCGTTACGGCCAGGCGGGTGTGAGCTGGGTGGCGATCGGTGACCAGAACTACGGCGAGGGCAGTTCTCGTGAGCACGCCGCCATGGAGCCCCGCCTGCGAGGCGGCAAGGTGATCCTGGCCCGCAGTTTCGCCCGCATTCACGACACCAACCTGAAGAAGCAGGGCCTGCTCCCGCTCACGTTCGCCGATCCGGCGACCTACGACCAGATCGGCGAGGACGACCGCATTTCGATCGTGGGCCTGGCCGACCTCACCCCCGACGTGGCCCTCTCCTGTCGGATCACCAAGCCCGACGGTTCCACCATCGAGTTCGAGGCCACCCACACGTTCTCCGACGAGCAGATCGCCTGGTTCCGGGCGGGCAGCGCACTCAATGTCATCCGGGCCAGCCTTGGCGCCTGAGTCGGCCACACGGCTGCCCTTGCCATAACCACTCAGGTCAGCCAGACTCCCACGGTCAGTGGCGGACTGACCGTCGACGTCGTTGTGTCGGCGCTATGGGTGACGGAGGAGGGACCGTGCGAGGTGACCCCGGTGTCGGTACGCGGATCGACGCCAGCGATGGGGTGGTCATCGACCTACGAGAGCCGGCGACCGCCGCGTTCAACCCGGCGACGACCCAGACCATCGACCGGCAAGTCCATCGCCGGGTCCGTCTGGCCGGGGTCACAGCCTTGGTGGCGCTCAATGCCCTCGACGTGTTCACGACCTACCGGGCACTCGATGCCGGTGCCCAGGAGGCCAATCCGGTCGGCGCCTTCCTGATCGACCGAGGCATGCTGCCCTGGGTCAAGCTGGCCGTGCTCGCCGTCTTGGTGCTGCGCACGACCAAGTCCGAGCCGAAGCTGGGCACGACCTGCGCTCTCTGGTTCGTCGTCGGCGTCTACTCGATGGTCATCGTGATCAACGCCTTCACCCTGCACGCCCACGGCGCCCTCTGACCCTCGGATCACCGCCTGTCGCCAGGCGAACTCGGATCGATAGCTGTCGCCTTCCGACAGCTATCGATCAAGGTTCGGACGCCGACAGCTGGTGATCCGAGTTTGGGCCGGGTCGAGACCGTCAGACGGGCGAAACATTCGAGTAATCCAGACTCTCTAGCGTGGCGCTATGGCCCATGAGCCCGAGGCCGTCGAGGCCTACGCCGACGCCGCCGCCCTGGTCACCGGTATCACCATCGCCGATGCTCATCGGCCCGGGGTCCTGCGCTACCTCAGTGACATGTTCGCCATGGGCGATCTCTTCATCAACGAGCCACTGCCGGACGACACCGAGTCGGCCGCCGTGTTCCGGGCCTAGGCCGACCGTGGGTCTTTCCCTCGCCGACTACGTCGCCCTCGACGCCGTCGCCATCGCCACTGCGGTGCGAGCCGGCCACCTCCGGGCCCGGGAGGTGGCCGACGCGGCATTGCACGCCGTTGACACGCTCGACCCGACCCTCAACAGCCACACCACCGTCGTGGCCGAGCGAACCGGAGCCGACGCCGAAGCCGTCGACGCGGCCATCGCCGCCGGCGAGCCCGTCGGCCCACTGGCGGGCGTTCCCTATGGCGTCAAGGACCTGTTCGACATCTCCGGGGTCACCACCGTGGCCGGCTCGTCCATTCACTCCGAGCGCCCGCCGGCATCCGCCGACTCGGCCGTCGGGCACCGAGTGGCCGACGCCGGAGGGCTGCTCACCGGCGCGCTCAACATGGATGAATACGCCTACGGGTTCACCACCGAGAACAGCCACTACGGGCCAGCCCACAACCCGCACGACCCCACCCGCATCGCCGGCGGATCGAGTGGGGGCACCGCCGCGGCGGTCGCCGGCGGCCTCGTGCCCATGGCCATCGGCACCGACACCAACGGCTCGATCCGGGTGCCCACGGCCCTGTGCGGGGTCTTCGGCCTCAAGCCCACCTACGGCGTCGTCTCCCGGGCCGGCAGCGTGGTGTTCGCCCCGAGCTTCGACCACGTGGGCATCGCCGCCCGATCGGTGCGTGACCTGGCCGCCACCCTCGACGTGGTCGCCGGGTTCGACCCTACCGACCCGGGCTCGACTGAGCAGATCTTGCCTCCCACCACCCCATCGCTCGGCCAGAGCATCGACGGGCTCCGCATTGCCGTGGCCGACGGCTGGTTCGCCGAGGGCGGGGTCCCCGAGGTGTTCGCCGCCGTCGCCCGCGTGGCCCAGGCCCTCGACGCCGAGCGCACCATCACCATCCCGGCGGCTGCACGGGGTCGGGCTGCGGCCTACGTCATCACCGCGGCCGAGGGCGCCAACCAGCATCTCGACGACCTTCGGTCGCGCCCGGAGCAGTTCGACCCGATGACCCGCGACCGCTTCCTCGCCGGCGCCTTGTTGCCGGCCAGCCTGTACGTGCGGGCCCAACGGTTCCGGCGGTGGTATCGCGACCAGGTGCTCTCGGCCTTGGCCGACGTCGACGTCTTCCTGGCCCCGACGGTCCCGTTCCCGGCCACGACGATCGGCCAACGGACCATCGAACTCGACGAACGAGAGGTGGTGGTCGCCCCCAACCTCGGCGTGTTCACCCAACCCCTGTCGTGCATCGGTCTGCCGGTCGTATCGGTGCCGATCCACGGCATCGCCTCGCTTCCTCTCGGCGTCCAACTGGTGGCCAAGCCGTTCGACGAGGCCCTCCTCCTGCGGGTGGCAGCTGCCCTCGAGGCCGACGGCATCGCTTCTGCGCCGGTGCCGAGCTTCGGGTGAGCGACGAGCTCGCGCTCAACCGGCCCGACGTGGTGGCCCAAGTGGCCGACGTGGCCGATCGCTATGAAGCCGCATTGGTGGCCAACGATCTGGCCGTGCTCGACGAGCTGTTCTGGGACTCACCCCACACCGTCCGATTCGGCGCCGCCGAGTCGCTCTACGGGATCGACGCCATCCGCGAGTTCCGGGCCACACGGCCGGCGGCCGGCCTGGCGCGCGATGTCCTACGCCGAGAGATCACCGCCTTCGGTGACGCCCTCGCCGTGGTCGATCAGGAGCACCGGCGACACGGAAGCGACCGGGTCGGCCGCCAGTCCCAGACCTGGGTGCGCTTCCCCCAAGGATGGCGGGTCGTCTCGGCCCACGTGTCACTGCTGTGACGAGGTCGTCAGGTCCATAATTGCGACTTGGTCGCAGTAGGGTTCGCCCGTGCGCACCCGGACTGTCTCGGCCCTTATCGCCGTTGGCATCCTCAGTTTGGCCCTGACCGGCTGTGGCAACGAGGACGGTTCCGCCGCCGAGTCCCGGGACGGACAACTCACGATCGCCACCACCGTGGCCCCGATCACCAGCATTGTGGCCAACATCGTGGGCGATCGGGCCCACGTGGAGGGGATCGTCCCCGAGGGCACCAACTCCCACACGTTCGAACCCCGCCCGAGCGTGGCCGAGCTGCTGTCGAGCGCCGATGTCGTCTACATCAACGGCCTCCAACTCGAGGAACCGACCAAGGAGCTGGCCGAGTCCAACCTGAAGGACGGGGCCCACGTCGTCGAGCTCGGCACGGAGGCGATCCCCGAAGAGGACTACCTCTACGACTTCTCGTTCCCCCGTAGCGGGGGCAAGCCCAACCCGCATCTCTGGACCGATCCCCTGCTGGTCCGGCGCTACGCCGAGATCGTCCGAGACGACATGTCCGAGCGAGATCCCGACAACACGGCCTACTACTCGGCCAACTACGAATCGTTCTCCCAGGTCATCGACGAGCTCGACGGAGCCATGCGCACGGCGTTCGAGACCGTCCCGGTCCGCAAGCTGCTCACCTACCACGACGCCTACGCCTACTTTGCCAAGGACTACGACTGGGAAGTGGTAGGCGCCATCCAGGTGTCGGACTTCGAGGATCCCACCCCAGGCGAGGTGGCCGATCTCATCGAGCAAGTCGAAGCCGAGGGGGTGTCGGCCATCTTCGGTTCGGAAGTATTCCCGAGTCCGGTCCTCGAGCAGATCGGGCGGGAGACGGGCGTCCGCTACGTCGACGTCCTGCGCGACGACGACCTCACGGGCGAGCCGGGCGACCCGGACCACTCATGGCTCGGGCTGATGACCTTCAACTTCATCACTATGACCGAGGCGCTGGGTGGCGACGCCGCCGCCCTGCACGCCGTGGAGGTTCGCAACGTCGCCCCCGACCAGGCGACGTACCCGCAATGAGACCAGCCCTCGGCGCCGAGCTGGCGCGACTCGATCGGGTCACCTGCGCCTACGGCGCCGATCCGGTGCTGGTCAACGTCGACCTCGCCGTCGCCCCCGACACGTTCACCGGCATCGTCGGACCGTCTGGATCGGGCAAGACGACCCTGCTGCGGGTCCTCTTGGGGTCGGTCACACCCGTGGCCGGGAACGTAGAGCGCCGAGACGGACTGCGAGTCGGCTACGTCCCCCAGGTCGAGACGGTCAACTGGAGCTTCCCGGTCACCGTCAGCCAATGCGTCCACATGGCGGCATCCCGTCGGATCCTGCCCTGGCGCAGCAAGACCGAACAGGCCGACATCGATGCGATCCTCGACCGACTCGGCATCGGCGCACTGGCCGACCGTCACATCCGCCAACTCTCCGGCGGCCAACAACAGCGCGTCTTCATCGCCCGCGCCCTGCTCGGCCGCCCTCACCTGCTGCTGATGGACGAACCCACCTCCGGCGTTGACGTACGCACCCGCCACGAGGTGCTCCACCTCCTCGACGATCTTCATCGCGACGGGCTGGCCGTGGTGCTCACCACCCATGACCTCAACGGCATCGCCGCCCACCTCCCCCACCTGGTGTGCCTGAACACCGAGGTGATCGGTGCCGGTTCCCCCCGAGACGTCCTCACCCCCCAGGTGCTCGAGCGCACCTTCGGGGCCCGGATGGAGATCCTCGAACACGCCGGCATGCCGATCGTCGTGGACGACTACGACGCTCACGACAACGTGATCGGCATCCGACGGCGAGGCGCGTGACCATGGCCGACCTGCTGCGCCCATACGACTTCGAGTTCTTCCGCAACGGGGTGATCGTGGCCACCCTGGCCGGCGGCTTGTGTGGGCTGGTGGGGGTCTACGTGGTGCTCAAGGGCATGAGCTACATCGGCCATGGATTGGCCCACGCCATCTTCGGAGGCTTCGCGGCCAGTGCCCTGCTCGGCATCAACTTCGTGCTCGGGGCCGGCGCGTGGGGCATCGCCTCGGCTCTGATGATCAACGGCGTCACCCGCCGGCGGGTCATCGGCGCCGATGCTGCCATCGGCGTGATCACCACCGCGTCGTTCGCGATGGGCCTGGCGCTCTTCTCCATCTTCGGCCATCGGGGTCAGAGCTTCGATGCCGCGCTCTTCGGCAGCGTGCTCGGCGTGGACACTCGAGATGTCTGGGCCATCCTCGGAGTCACCGTCGTGGTGGTCGTCGTGATCTTCCTGGCCTACCGACCGTTGTTGTTCGCCACCTTCGATCCCGAGGTGGCCGATGCATCGGGGGTCCCCACCGCCCGGATCGACGCGCTGCTCATGGTCGTGCTGGCGGCCACGATCCTGGCCACCATGCAGGTGCTCGGGGTGACCCTCATTGCCGCCACCCTGGTCATCCCGGCCACGGTGGCCCGCATGATCACCGACTCGTTCAGCCGGATGCTGCTCCTGGCCACCGCCATCGGCGCGGCCTGCGGGTTCGTGGGCATGAACCTCAGCTACCACCTCGACGTCCAGACCGGCCCCACCATCGTGCTGGTGGGCGCCACTGTGTTCGCGATCGTGTTCGCGGTAGCCGGCCAACGAGGCCGGACTCGGGCGGCCGCCTACCGGGTGACGACCTAGGCCACCCCCACCCCCGGGTCGAGTCGTTCGAGGGCCGTCCCCACCGCCACCAGGACGGCGTCGTGGCCGGGAGGCGCGACCAGTTGGATGCCGATGGGCAGACCGTCGGCGTCGACGCCACACGGGATCGACACCGCTGGGAAGCCGACCAAGCTCCACGGGATGGCATTGCGGGACAGGACGGTGAGGTAACGAGCGAAGTCGTCGACCGGCGGTGCCACCACCGGGCTGGTGGGCATGGCCAAGACGTCGACATCGTCGAACACGGCGAAGAGCTCCGTCGCCAAGTCGGCGCGGATCCGTTGGGCATCGAGGTAGTCGGCCGCGGTCACGGCGTCGGCCAGGTCGAGCTGTTCGCCAACCTCCTGCCAGTAGAGCGAGCGGTCAAGTCCCAGCGAACGATGGACGGCGGCCGCTTCGGACCGGCTGATGAGCAGCCCCGCGCCGTTGGATTCGTCGAGGTCGATGTCGGTGGGCCGGTCGACCTCGACCTGTCGACAGCCCAGGGTCGTCAACCGACGCACTGCCGATGAGACCGACTCGGCCACGCTCGGGCCGCACCCGGCGAACGGCGCCGACGGCACCCCGATGCGCAGGCCGGTGACCTCCGCTCCCGCGAAAGAGGCGAGTGGGTGCTCCATGCCGAGACCCACACCCACTCCTAGGGCATCGAGGAGGAGCGCCACATCCGCAACCGACGACGCCATCGGAGCGACGTGGTCCATGGTCCACGACAGGGTCACCACGCCGTCGGTGGGTACGACGCCGAACGTGGGCTTGAACCCGACCACGCCCGAGAGCGCGGCCGGCACCCGGATCGAGGCACGGGTGTCGGTGCCCAATGAGGCCAGACCGATGCCGGTGGACACCGCGATCGCCGATCCACCCGAGGACCCCCCCGGGATGCGAGACGGATCATGCGGGTTGCGGCTCTGGGGCGAGGTCACGCCGAGGGCGAACTCGTGGGTCGTGACCTTGGCCACCACGACCGCTCCGGCGGCCCGCAGCCGGGCCACCCCCACGGCATCGACCTCGGGAAAGTCGAGGTAGGCGTCCGAACCCGCTCGGGTGGGAACTCCCGCCACGTCGATGACGTCCTTGACCGTGATGGGCACCCCGTGCAGCGGTCCCCGGATCAGACCAGCCCGCCGTTCATCATCGAGCACAGCGGCCTCCTCCAGCGCCGCCTTCGTACGGTCCTCGACGATCGCGTTGAGACCGACGTTCGACTCCATGGCCACCTGCGCCGCTTCGACCAGGTCGACCGCCGATCGACCCTTCACGCCCTCCAGAGTCGGGATGGTCGAGGCCGGCACCGGCCGGACCGGCAGCTCAAGATCAGCAGGCGGCGCCTCGTAGCTGATAGCGGGACGAACCCTGGCCGACAGCCGATGGGCCCGCAGCGTTGAGTACGCCGCCGAGAACGCCTCGGCCGCGACCGATCCGGTGGGCCTCACGATGTCGCGAGCGCGTCGAGCAGCGCAGCGGACGGTGCCACCGCCCCAAAAACACCACCTTGCATGGTGACCATGTGCAAGGCGCCGAGGTAGTTGTCCGGATCGGTGGCCCCAGTGCAGTCAGACAGCAGCAGGCACTCGTAGCCCCGGTCGTTGGCTTCGCGCATCGTGGTGTGCACGCATACATCGGTCGTGATGCCGGTGAGGATGATGTGGGTGATGCCCGCCGTGCGTAGGACCAGGTCCAGATCGGTGGCGTAGAACGCCCCCTTCCCGGGCTTGTCGATCACCACTTCCCCTTCGAGGGGTGCCACCTCGGGAACGATCTCCCAGCCCGGTTCTCCCCGTACGAGGATCCGCCCGCACGGTCCGGCATCGCCGATACCGGCGCCGATGCGTTGGGAGCGCCACAGCTTGTTGGGTGGCAGGTCCGACAGGTCGGGGCGGTGCCCCCTCACGGGTGTGCATGATCGTGAAGCCGGCTGATCGTGTGGCTTCCAGGACCACTGCCGTGGGTTCGAGCCCGGCTCGGGTGAGGTTCAGGTCGTAGCCCATGGCATCGACGTAGCCGCCCGGCCCACAGAAGTCGACCTGCCAATCGATGTTGAGCACTGCAGTACGGGCCGGGTCGAGGGTGCCGTCATAGGGCCACGGATAGGGGTCGGCGGCGACGGTGCCGAAGGTCATGTCTTCTCCTGGATGGCGGGCGAGGGAGTGGTCGTCCGGGCCCGCAGCGCGGCCTCGAGCGAGGCCGCGCTGCCGATGGCACCAAAGATGCCGCCGGACATGGTGATGCTCGAGAGAGCGGGTCCGCGCGTGGCGGATTCGAGTGGGGCGCTGAGGTCGGTGAGCGTCAGACACTCGTATCCGATGTCGTTGGCCCGCCGCAGGGTGGAGTGCACCGGCCCTTCGAGGCCGAGTCCGCAGATGACCAGATGGTCTCGACCGGCAGCTCGTAGCTCGAGGTCGAGCGTGCTGCCGCAGAACCCGTCCAGGCCGGTGGCGTCCACGACCAGATCGCCGGGGGCAACGTCGACGACCACCTCCCAGGCCGAGGTCCCCCGGCCAGGGAGGTGGCTACGTTCGGCGACGACGCTCGTTGGCCGAGCGTGGCGGATGACCACCACGACCACGCCGATCGACCGGAGCCGATCGGCCAGCCCGGCGACGGTTTCCACCGTCGCCGGGCCTCCGACCGACCTTCCCGCCCACCAGCCCTGGGCTCCGGCGACCACCAGCGCCATACGGGCTGGGTCGAGGTCGCCGTCATAGGGCCAGGGGTAAGGGAGGGTGTCGTCCAGCTGCTGGGTCACGAGGCGGGGATCTCCCCCACCACGCCTTGAACCAGGTAGTCCATCGACTCCAGCTCGGAATACTCGGGAATGACTCCGTCTTCGATCACGACGTTGCCGTCCTGGTCGTAGACCGGTCCAGCGAACGGCGAACCAGTCGTGGAGATCTCCTCCTTGGCCGCGGCGATCTCGGTCTTGGTCTCGTCGGTCACGGACGGACCGAACGCCGACTGGACCAGCGGGGCGTCGACTGCGTCGTCGGCCGTCTTCTTGTAGCCGACCCGGTAGTTGCCGTTGTACTTCCCGCCGGCGAACTCTTCAGCGTCGATGGTGGTGACCATGTCGATGTAGAGCGGACCCCAGTCCCATTCCGATCCGGTAAGCCAACCTTCGGGAGCCAACTCACTGGCATCTGCGTGATAGCCCACGACGGAGGCCCCAGCCTTCTCGGCGGCCTGGGTGATCGTGCTCGTGCAGTCCTGGTGCTGGGTCAGGACGTCGACACCCTGGTTCAGGAGGCTCTCCGCGGCTTGGGACTGCTTTCCCGGGTCACACCAGGCCGAGGTGAACACCGTGTAGGTCTCGGCATCGGGGTTGACCGACTGGGCGCCGAGCTCGAACGCATTGATGTTCAGCAGCGTTTGGGGGATCGGGAATGCGGCCACGTATCCGAGCTTGTTGGAGGTGGTGGCCTTGCCCGCGGCGATGCCAGCCAGATACACCGGCTCGTACACGTTGCCGAAGTAGGTCCCGATGTTGTTCGGGATGTCGCCCTCCAGGGTGTTGCCCTGTTGGAGGAAGACCACGTCTGGGTGCTTCTCGGCCAGGTTGAGGGCGTAGTCCTTGTAGCCGTAACTGGTGGTGAAGATGATCTTGGCGCCCTGGCTGATCATCTGCTCGGCCTTCTGTTCGACCTCGGCGGTCTCGGGCACGCTCTCGGCTTCGAGGATCTCGTAATCGGGGAACGCCTCGCCGAGTTCGGCTGCGCCTTGGGCCGCAGCTTGGTTGTAGCCGTAGTCGTCCTTCGGGCCGACATAGAGGAAGCCGATGGCCGAGCCACCCGTCCCTGGCGTCTCGCTGGCCGTCGAGCTGTCGCTGTCACTGCTGGACGTACTTGCGCTGTTGCTCGCACACGCGGTGAGCACCAGGGCACACACCGCGAGGAGGGCGAACAGCATCCGCCTGAACGTGGTCATCTTCTGGGGATTCCTTTCGGGGTTTGGGGGGCTGGAAACTGAGAACGAGGCCGGATCAGGGCGAGGAGACGACCCGGCTGCCTTCGAACACGTCGGCCAGCGCTTCGGGGGCCGATTCCAGGCGCTTGCGGGCCAGCACGATGAGCACGACCAGGGTGATCACGTACGGGAGGGCATCGAGCAGGAACTGGTTGACCCCGGCGTTGCGGACCTGGAGTTCGGGTCCCAGGGCGAGAGCTGCGCCGAACAACCAGGCGCCGCCCATGGCCTTGATCGGGTCCCAGGCGGCGAAGATCACCAGGGCGACGGCGATGAAACCTCGGCCCTGGACCATGTTCTCGAACCAAGCCAGAGCGACCACCAGGGCCAGCTGGGCTCCCCCGATGCCGGCCAGCATCCCGCCGGATACCACCGCTGCGTAGCGCACCTTCACCGTCGAATGTCCGTAGGCCCGCAGCACCTCACCCCGCTCGCCTGCCCCCCGCAGCATGAGCCCCCACCGGGTGCGGAACAGCAGGAACCACACGGCTGGGGCGGTCACGAAGGACAGATAGGTGAGCGGGTCCTGGTTGAAGAAGATGTCCCCGATGGCCGGGATCTTGGACAGTCCGGGGATGGCCACCTTGCTGAAGGTGTCGACCTGCTTGCTGACGTAGGGAGCCCCGAACAGCGAGGTGAGACCTAGTCCCATGAAGAACAGGGCGAGGCCGCTGGCCAGCTGGTTGGCCCCTCGGTTCAGGACCATGTAGGCGTGGACCAGGGCGAGCAGGCCACCCGCCAGGGCGCCGGCGAGCACACCGAACCAGGGATTCCCGGTGGCCGACGCCGCCGCGTAGGCACCGAGGGCTCCACAGAGCATGCACCCCTCGGTGCCGACGTTGATGATGCCGGCCCGTTCCGAGATCGTCTCGCCCAGGGCCGCGAACAGGATGGAGGTGCCGGCGGTAACCCCGGCGATGAGGACGGCGACGACGAGGAGGTTGCTCCCCGCCGCGGTCGAGGCAGCAACGATCACGAACGGGCTCCTTGGGTGCGACGGCCGGCGGCGAGCACTGCGAAGAGCACCAACGCCATGAGGATGTTGACGGTGGCGGCCGGGAGTCCTGCGTCGATCTGCAAGCTGTCGCCGGCCACCGAGATGGCGCCGAGGAGGAGGCCGGCGCCGATGATCTTGAGCGGATCGTGACGGGCCAGCCAGCTGGCCAGGAAGCCGACGTAGCCAAACGTGAAGGTGATCCCGCTGCGGAGCTGTCCTTCGACGCCGGCGAAATGGACCATGCCGGCGATACCGGCGAGGGCACCTCCGACGAGCATGGCCGACAGCACCAACGCACCCACCGAGAGGCCGGCTCGACGAGCCGCCTCGGCGTTCCCGCCGGCCACCTTCAACTTGAAGCCCCACGACGTGTAGCGCAGGACGGCCCACACCGCGAGCGCCGAGCCGATGGCGATGAAGATCCCGATGTTCAGTCGGCCGGCATCGAAGATCAGCGGGAGGCGACTCGAACTGAGCAGCGGTCGACTCGCCGGTTGGCCGAAGCCCGACGCGTCCTTCCACCGGTCGTAGATCAAGAACAGCACGACGTCGAGGGCGATGTAGTTGAGCAGCAACGTCGAGATGGCTTCGTTGATGCCGGTCTTCAGGCGCAACCCAGCGGCGATGCCAGCCCACAGCGCCCCGGCCCCGGCCGCAGCCAGCACCATCACGAGGATCATCGCCCACGGCGCCAGGCGCGATTCGAGGGCCAGCGCGGCCCCGGCAGCCCCCACCGTGCCCATCACCACCTGGCCCTCACCGCCGATGTTGACCAGCCCGGCCCGGGCCGGCACGGCCACGGCGAGAGCAGCGAGGATGAAGGGCGCGCCCTTGAGCAGGACCTCGCCGATAGCCGATCGCGAAGTGAAGGTCGAGCTCCACATCTCCATGTACATCTCGAAGGGGTTGACCCCCTTCAGCCAGGCGAGGAGCCCGAACAACGCCAGGGCGCCCAGATAGGCCAGGACCCATCGCCCGACGCTGCGGGCCATCCGAGCCGCCCGGCTGGGACTGGCTTCCCGCACCGGGACCGGCGACTCCGGGGCTGCGGACGGCGCAGCCGGCTCGGTGGTGGTGGTCACGGTCATTCGTTGCCTCCGAGCATGAGACGGCCGATTTCGTAGCGGTCGACCTCGCCGGGTCGGACGATGCCGGCCAGCTCGCCGGCATGGAGCACGGCGATGCGGTCGGAGAGTTCGAGCAGCTCGTCGAGGTCTTCGGAGATGAGTAGGACGGCTGCACCCGACGCTCGCCGCTCCAGCAGGAGTTCCTGGGTCCGCCTGGTCGTGGCGATGTCGAGACCACGCGACGGGTAGGCGGCCAACACGAGCCGGGCATCGACGTCACCCAGCGTTCGGGTCAGGATGACTCGCTGGACGTTTCCGCCCGACAGCGACGCCACCTCCCGGTGGGATGCGGCGATTCGGAGCTGGGTCCGCTCGTCGAGCTGGGCGAGTTGGTCACGGGCCCGGTCCCAGTCGATGCCCACGCCCTTGCGGACCGACCCGAGATCGGCCAACACCATGTGCTCGAGCACGTTGAGCCCCGGTACGACCGAATGGGCCAGCGGGTCTTCGGGGATACCGACGCCACCCACCGCGATGGCGATCCGAGGATCGGCCTTGCGCACCGGAGTCCCGTCGATGGTGATCGTGCCGCCCCCGAGGGAGCGCAACCCCAGGACGGCCTCGAACAGCTCGCGCTGACCATTGCCCGACACGCCAGCCACCCCGACCAGCTCGCCCGGGGCGATGTCGAGGTGGACGTCACGCACTGCGGTGTGGCCACCGTCGCCCCCGACCGTGATCCCCGCCACGCGCAGCACCGGATCGGGTGACTGGCCCGGTGCAGGACGCTCGGCCGGTAGCGCGGGCACCTCTCGACCAACCATGTGGCCGATCAGCTCACGGTCGTCGATGGTGGTGGGATCGATCCCGCGGGCGACGATCCGGCCACCCCGCAGCACCGTCACCCGATCGGCGATGGCCCGGGCCTCGTGGAGCTTGTGGGTGATGATCACGATGGCCAGACCCTTGGCCCGCAGCTCGGAGATGGCAGCGAAGAGGGCGTCGACTTCTTGGGGGGCCAGCACGCTGGTGGGCTCATCGAGGATGACCATTCGGGCCCCGGCCATGAGCACCTTGAGAATCTCGACCCGCTGACGCTCACCAATGGCCAGGTGTCGAACCAGGGCGCCGGGATCGACGTCGAAGCCCATCTCGGATGCGGCCGCGCTGATCTGGGCCTCAACCGCTCCTCGCCGATAGACGAAGCCCTGGTCGGCCAGAGCGATGGAGATGTTCTCGGCGACCGTGAAGGCCGGCACGAGGCGCAGGTCCTGGAAGACCATGCCGATGCCCAGGTCCCGAGCCACGGCCGGAGACGAGATGGTAACCGGCTCGCCCTGGACGAGGATCTCGCCCTCATCGGCGTGGTAGACGCCGTAGAGCAGCTTCATCAACGTGCTCTTGCCGGCGCCGTTCTCACCCAGCAAGGCGTGGACCTCGCCGCTACGCACGTCGAAGGCGACGTCGCTGTTGGCCAGCACCTCTCCGAACCGCTTGGTGAGCCCTCGGACCTCGATGAAGGGCGTCGCCGTCTCGGGCGTCGCCAGGTCGATCACCGTGTCGGTGTCGGTCATCGGATTCCTCCCTCTCGTCCGAGCATCCGGGCCAGCGACCGCGCCGCCCGCTCCTCGACCACGGTCATGGACTCGCCCAGGTGAGTGTCGAGACGGCGCTCGGCCAGGACCAGGTCACCGGCGAGCAGCGCGTCGACGATGCCGAGGTGCTGGGCGACGGTCGCGGCGATCCGCTCAGGCGTCAGGAAGTCGTGCATCCGCACCAGTCGGATTCGAGCGTTGACCAACTCGAGCAACTCGACCAGCTGGGCGTTGCCTGCGGCCTCGGCCAAGCCGACGTGGAACCCCTCGTCGATGACCACGAAGCTCGGCTCGGGTTCGGGCTGCTCGGCCTCGATTGCTTTCCACTCCTCCCGGAGAGCGACCAGCAGCTGGTGGTCGTGGAGCTGACCGGTATGGCGAGGCCGAGCCATCGCCGTGCGCTCGAGGCTGATCCTGACCTCGTACAGCTCGTGGATGGCCGACAGGTTGGGCAGGGCCGGGCGATACCCGCCCTCGGGATGACGTTCGACCAGGCCCTCGAGGTGCAGGCGGACGAGGGCCTCACGCACGGGGGTGCGAGACACGCCGACCAGGGCGGCCAGCCGCTCCTCGGCCAGGCGGTCGACGACCGGGAAGTCGCCCATGAGGAGCCGGTGGCGGAGATCGACGTAGGCGCTCTCCGCCCTCGATCTGGGCCCGTTCTCGGTAGGCAGCGCTGTATACACGCTGGCTGAACCTAAGATTCGTCCGAGTCGGGCAGGTCACGCCCCGATGAACCGATCGAGGCCAATACCTTGCCCAAGCCTGACGCCAGACCCCGAGTGCGGCGCCAAAACGCGAGACAAGGGCTGCCGGGGGGGTGCAGCCCTTGTCTCTTGGAAGCGGAGGAAGAAGCGGGGGGGTGCTTCTTCCTCGACGCCGTTGGCTGAGACTCTAGAGGATGCTCGGCGATCGTTCCAACATATTCCCTCGATATCTGTGATCATCTAGAGCGATGGACTTCCGCCAGCTCTCTGCTCTCGTGGCCATCGCCGACACCGGCACGTTCTCGGCTGCCGCCGAGGTCCTGCACACCGTCCAGTCCAACGTGTCGACCCACATCGCCCACCTCGAACGCGAGCTGGGTGCGACGCTGGTCAACCGAGGAGGCGGACTCACCGAGGAGGGCGAGCTGGTCGTCGCTCGCTCCCGGCGGATCCAGGCCGAACTCGACGCTTTGGTGGCCGATGTGGTCTCGCTGCGAGACGACGTGTCGGGTCCGGTGGGCATCGGAGTGCTTGGCACCACCGGCCGCTGGCTGGTGCCACCCCTGCTCCTGGCCGTGGTGGCAGCTCATCCCAAGGTCCGCCTCACGGTGCTCGAAGGAAACACCACTGCCCTGGTCCCCCACCTGCGGTCGGGTCGCATCGACCTCGCCGTGGTCAACCTGCCAGTCTCCGAAGCCGAGATCGAGCTGCAACCGCTCTTCGAAGAAGACCTGCTGCTCGTCGTTCCCGTCGGGCACCCGTTGGCCGACCGGGAGCGGGTGGGCGTGGCCGAGCTGGCCGAACACGAGCTTCTCCTCCCCCCCCAAGGCACCTCTATTCGCATCGAACTCGACCGAGCCGCGGTCGCGGCGGGCGTGACGTTGCGGGCCCAAGCGGAGCTGGACGGCATCCGCCTCATCGCCTCGTTGGCCTTCGAGGGCTACGGCGCCGGCGTGCTGCCGGCCAGCGCGGTGCCGGGGTGGCTGGCCGGCGACTGGCGCCGGATCACCATCGACGACCTACCCCGACGAGCCGTGGCGCTGGCCCACCGTCGCCACGGGATGCTGTCGGCACCAGCTCGTGCCGTCGAAGAGTTGCTCCCCAAGGTGGTGGCCGACGGCGCGGCAGGCCAGCCCGGCGTCTACACCCTGGTGTGAGAGGCTGCGACCGATGACCACCGAGCTGCGAGCGGGTGTCCCTGGGCCCGTGTCAGCCCGGGTCACCGAGCTGGCCGGACGGCCCGTCGTGCTGGTCCACATCGATCCCGACCAACAGGCCGGAGCCCTCGACGCCGATGCCGGCGCCACCCTCATGACCGCAGCCAACACGGCCCGCTCCGCCCGGCTGCCTTTGATCGGGGTCATCAGCTCGAGCGGCGCCGACGTCCGCGGTGGCGTGGGCGCATTGCACGGCTGGGGCGCAGCGGCCCACGCGTTGACCGCATGCAGCGGCACGGTGCCCATCCTGCTGGCGGTGACCGGCCCCACCGTCGCCGGCCCGGCCCTGCTTCTCGGCCTGGCCGACGCGGTGGTGTTCACCGAAGCCGCATCGGCCTACGTGCTGGGCCCCCAAGCCGTGGCTGCGTTCACCGGGGAGATCGTCACCACCGACTCCCTGGGCGGCTCCGGAGTGCATCGGCGCCACAGCGGGCTGGCTGCGGCCGTGGTCGAAGACGCCGATGCGGCCCTCGAGGTGCTCGGCGCCATCCTCGCCTATCTCCCCTCCCACTGTGACGAGGCCCCGCCCGTGTGGCCCACCGGCGACCCGGTCGACCGGCGGACCCCCGAAGCAGGCGCCGTCCTCCCGCCGGCGGCAACCGGCAGCTACGACGTGCGTGACGTCATCGGAGCGATCGTCGACGACACGACGATCCTCGAACTGGGAGCGGGTTGGGCCCCCAACCTGGTCACCGCGTTCGGCCTCCTCGACGGACATCCCCTCGGCGTGGTGGGTAACCAACCCATCGCCCTGGCTGGCACCCTCGACATCGCCGCCAGCCAGAAGGGCGCCCGCTTCGTCTCGCTCTGTGACGCCTTCAACGTGCCGCTGCTCACCCTGGTCGACACACCGGGATTCTTCCCGGGCAAGGACCTCGAATGGCGGGGCATGATCCGCCACGGCGCCCAGTTGGTCGGCGCCTACGGACGGGCCACCGTGCCTCGGGTCAGCATCGTGCTGCGCAAGGCTTACGGCGGGGCCTACATCGTCATGGACTCCAAGCGCATGGGTAACGACATCGCCCTGGCCTGGCCGAGCGCGGAACTCGCGGTCATGGGAGCCAAAGGGGCGGCCGGGATCCTCCATCGGCGGGACGACGAGGCCACCCGGGCGGCCAAGGAGGCCGAGTACGCCGAGACGCTGCTCACCCCGTGGGTGGCGGCCGAACGGGGCTATGTCGATGCTGTCATCGACCCAGCCGACACCCGTCGCGAGGTGGCCGCCGCGTTCGACCTCCTGCGGTCCAAACGAGAGCGCCTCCCCCGCCGCACCCACGACAACCTTCCGTTGTAGTCAGCGACCGGCCCTTTCCCGGGATCGGACCAGTGTCGCTACCGTGTCGGCCCATGGCGGACACCATCACGATCACCGACGACCGGACCGGCAAGACCGTGACGGTGCCCATCGAGCACGGGACAATCGCTTCGTCAGCCCTGCGCTCGCTCGACCCCGATCTATTCGTCTACGACCCGGGATTCCTGTCGACGGCCAGCTGCGAGAGCACCATCACCTACCTGGACGGCGAGAAGGGCATCCTCCGCTATCGGGGCTACCCCATCGAGCAGCTGGCCGAGCACTCGTCCTACCTAGAGGTTGCCTACCTATTGATCCACGGCGAGCTGCCCACCGACACCCAACTCGCGACTTGGCGCCACGAAGTCACCACCCACACCTACGTACACGAGAAGGTCAAGGACTTCATCGGCGGCTTCCACTACGACGCTCACCCGATGGGGGTGTTCATCTCCACCGTCGCCGCCCTGTCGACCTTCTACCCGGACGCCAAGGCCATCGCCGACCCCGAGGCCCGGATGAAGCAGGTGGTGCGCCTGGTGGCCAAGGTGCCGACCATCGCCGCATTCGCCCACCGCTACAGCCTGGGTCAGCCCTTCGTCTACCCCGACAACGATCTGGACTACGCGGCCAACTTCCTGTCGATGATGTATCGGGTCACCGCGCCCCAACATGCCGACAACCCGGTGTTGGCCCGGGCTCTCGACGTGTTGTTCATCCTGCACGCCGACCACGAGCAGAACTGCTCGACCACCACCATGCGCACGATCGGCTCAAGCCAGGCCGACCCCTACTCGGCCACTGCCGGGGCCGCGGCGGCGCTCTACGGCCCGCTCCACGGCGGCGCCAACGAAGCCGTCATCCGCATGCTCCAGCGCATCGGCACCCTCGACGCCGTCCCTGCGTTCGTCGAAGAGGTCAAGGCCGGGCACGGTCGGCTCATGGGCTTCGGTCATCGGGTCTACAAGTCCTATGACCCTCGGGCCCGCATCATCAAGGAGGCCGCCGACGACGTCTTCCGCGAAGTCGGCACCAACCCGCTGCTCGACATTGCCCTGAAGCTGGAGGAGATCGCCCTCTCCGACCCCTACTTCATCGACCGCAAGCTCTATCCCAACGTCGACTTCTACTCCGGGCTGATCTACCAGGCCATGGGCTTCCCCATGGAGATGTTCACCGTGCTCTTCGCCATCCCCCGCACCAGCGGCTGGCTGGCCCACTGGCTCGAGATGCTCGACGATCCCGACATCCGCATCGCCCGCCCCCGCCAAAAGTTCACCGGGGCCGACGAGCGTCCCTACGTCCCCATCGACGCCCGCTGAGTACCCCGCTACCCCGCGACGAGTTCCCGGTCACGCACCGCTGGAACTATCTGAACCACGCGGGCGTCGCGCCCCTGCCGACCCGTGCGGTCGACGCCATGGTGGGCGCGGCCCGTCTTGCCTCGGCCTACGGGGCCATGGAGTACGAGAGCCGAGCTCACCGTATCGAGGAGGTGCGGGCTACGGCAGCGAGGCTCATCGGGGTACCCACTGCCGACGTGGCTTTCGTCAAGAACACGACCGAGGGCGTGGCCCTGGTCGCAACCGGGCTCGACTGGCTCCCTGGTGACCGCGTCGTGGTGCCCGACCTCGAGTTCCCCACGGTGCTCTTGCCGTTCCTCGCCCTCGAGGACCGCGGCGTCGAAGTCACTCGGGTCCAGCCCGAAGGCGGGGGCCGGACCCTGCCCCTAGCCGCCTTCCGCCGAGCGATGGAGTCCGGTCGCCCGCCCCGGGTCGTGGCTACCAGCTGGGTGCAGTACGGCCGGGGCTGGCGCACCGACATGGCCGCGCTGGGCGAACTGTGCCGCGACGCCGGGAGTCTGCTGGTGGTCGACGCAATTCAGGGGCTCGGGGCCGTCCCCGCCGACGTCTCGGCCTGGGGTGCCGACGTGGTCGTTGCCAGCGCTCACAAGTGGCTGCTAGGCCCGGAGGGCATAGGCGTTCTGGCTGTCAGCGAATCGGCTCGAACCCAGGTCCGTCCGGCTCATGCCGGGTGGGCATCGGTCGCCCACCGGGGTGACTTCGCCGACCTGCGCCTCGTGTTCGACGACAGCGCTCGACGCTACGAAGGCGGCACCCTCGACGTGGCCGGCATCCACGCCCTCGGCGCGTCGCTCGACCTCCTCGACGCGGCCGGCATCGACGCCATCTGGACCCACGTTTGCGAGCGCACCGACCAAGCGGTGATCGGACTCGCCGCGCTCGGTGCCGAGGTCTGCTCGGACCGCTCCGACGCAGGCCGCTCGGGCATCGTGACCTTCCGCCTCCCGGGCGGCTCACCCATCGACCAGGTGGCCGTCCTCGCCTCCCATGGGATCGCCACAGCGGCCCGGGGCGACGGCATTCGTATCGCTCCGCACGGCTACACGACAGCCGACGAGATCGACCATCTGGTAGGAGCCGTGGGTCAACACCTGACCTGATCGGCCCCGGATACGCAGCCTATGAACGACCCCGAGGGCTGCCCAGGGCCGCCGGCGTGGCCTCCGTGCGCATACCACTCCACAGCGTGGCCACGATGCGCTCGGCGACGTCCAGGTCGGAATAGTCCGGCCCCATGTGCTGGGACGCCCGGACCCGGTAGAACATCACGCCCCCGAAAAGCAGGTCGATCGCCATGTCCATGTCGACATCGGCTCGAAGCTGACCGAGCTCGACGGCCCGGGCGATCAGGCGCCGGATCTCGTGGCGGCGAGGCTCGATCACCCGGTCCTCGAAGATCCGGGCCAGTCGCTCGTCGAGGACCTCCCGGAGGTGGGGCAAGATGCTGGCGCCCGACGCCCCACCCCAGCTGAGCAGACGCATGGCGACCCGGACCAACCCGGCCCGAGGGTCGGGCTCGTCGGCCTCCTGGTCGAACGCCGACTGGGGCCTGGCCGACATGACGTCGACGATCAGTTCCTCTTTGGACGCCCACCGCCGGTAGATGGTGGGCTTGCTCACCCCGGCTACTGCGGCGATGGCGTCCATGTTGGTGCCATCCAGTCCCCGGCGGTACAGCAGGTCGGCGGTGGCCTGCATGATCCGGTCGTCGACCTCCGAGCTGCGGGTCCGGCCGGGTCGTCGCGCCGAGTTGTCGCCAAGGCGTTCGCTCACGTCGTCCACCCTAGGGGGGGTCGCTCAGACTGTCGGCTCGGAGAGCGCTTCGGTCTCACTCACGATGGGGTCGGCCGAGAAGATGAAGCGATAGGCCAGGCCCCCCAGCGCCCCACCGATCAACGGCGCCACCCAGAAGAGCCAGAGCTGACTCACCGCCCACCCGCCGACGAACAACGCCGGACCGGTGGAGCGGGCCGGATTCACCGAGGTGTTGGTGACCGGGATGCTGATGAGGTGGACGAGCGTGAGGCCGAGGCCGATCGCCAGGGGTGCCAGGGCCTTGGGGGCACGTCCGTCGGTGGCCCCCAGGATGATGGCGAGAAAGGCGAAGGTCATGACCACCTCGGTCAGGAAGGCCGAGCCGAGGTTGTAACCACCGGGTGAGTGGCTGCCGTAGCCGTTAGCCGCGAAGCCGCTCGAAACGGCGTCGAATCCCTCGCGGCCGTTGGCGATGAAGAACAGCACGGTGGCGCCCGCCGCCGCACCGACGACTTGCGCGGCCACGTAGAGCAGCACGTCACGACCCTCGAAGCGCTTGCCGAGCCAGAGCCCGAGCGTGACTGCCGGATTCAGGTGGCAGCCCGAGATGTGCCCGATGGCGTAGGCCATGGTCACGACCGTGAGGCCGAAGGCCAGCGACACACCGACCAAGCCGATTCCCAGCCCGGTGTCAGTGCCGTTCCCATCGATGAAACGGGCGGCGAGCACGGCACTTCCACAGCCGCCGAGAACGAGCCAAAAGGTTCCGAAGAACTCGGCCACTAACCGCCTCGAGATACTCATTTGGGGCCTCCGATGGTTCGGGCCGGGGCCATTTCAGGTTAGTCAGCGGGCTGATCGGCCTCGGACTCTTCGGGAGGGAACGACCCCTTGCGAGGGGCATAGTCGATGCGGTCAGCCAGGTAGGCGTCGGCCGTGCCCATGGGGATGTCCGACGCCTCCACCTGGAGCAGCTCGAGCTCGTCATCGCCGATCGCCTCGAACCAGTACTTGTAGCCCATCGGCACCAGGATCCCCTCGTAGCGACCGAGCTCAGCCACGACCTCGTCGTCAGAGGTGTGAAACCGAGCCCGCCCAGACAGGACGAACCAGAAGCCGTCGAGGTGGTTGTGGGCGTGGAGGTTGTTCTCTCCCCCTTCGCGGATGGTCTGGACCCCACACACGATGTGGTCGGTCTTGGCCAGCATGGTCACTGCTTTGGAGCGGGTGAGCGTCGGCTTCTCATAGCGGAAGACGGTGGCGACGGGCTCTTCCATGGACATACGGTCCCCCTTGGGTGGCGGACCCCTATCGTGGCGCACCAGCGCCTGGACCACACCCTGGACGCCCTGGGCCAACACGGTTAGGTTCGCCCCGTGCGGCCGAGAACACGAGGTTTCCTGTTCCGCCAGCACCCCGGGGGGGTCGATGTCCGCGTGATAACTCGCGGCCGACGACCGGGCGCATACCTGACCACAACGCTCACTCGACATCTGAGACAGGAGACGGACCGACGTGTCTGACCACGGCAGCGAGAGCGAGAATCCGGCCATCGATGCGCCGACCCCGGCACCGGGTCGGCCCAGAACCAACCAGGACTGGTGGCCCAACCAACTCGATCTGCAGGTGCTTCACCATCACTCGCCGCTGTCGGACCCGATGGGCGAAGACTTCGACTACGCGGCCGAGTTCCAGACGCTCGACCTGGCCGCGGTGAAGGCCGACATCGTCGAGATCATGACCACCTCCCAGGATTGGTGGCCGGCCGACTACGGCCATTACGGCCCCCTCTTCATCAGGATGGCCTGGCACAGCGCCGGCACGTATCGCATCGCCGACGGTCGAGGAGGCGGCGGTAGCGGCGCCCAGCGGTTCGCGCCGCTCAACAGCTGGCCCGACAACGCCAACCTCGACAAGGCCCGCCGCCTGCTCTGGCCGGTCAAGCAGAAGTACGGCCGCAAGCTGTCGTGGGGCGACCTCATGATCCTTGCTGGCAACTGCGCCCTCGAATCGATGGGCTTCGAGACCTTCGGCTTCGGCGGCGGTCGCGAAGACATCTGGGAACCGGAGGAGATCTTCTGGGGCTCCGAGGACACCTGGCTGGGCGACGAGCGCTACAGCGGCGACCGTGAACTGGGCGGCCCGCTGGGGGCTGTCCAAATGGGCCTCATCTACGTCAACCCCGAGGGGCCCAACGGCAACCCCGACCCCCTGGCTTCGGCCCGCGACATCCGCGAGACGTTCGCCCGCATGGCCATGAACGACGAGGAAACGGTGGCCCTCATCGTGGGTGGCCACAGCTTCGGCAAGACCCACGGCGCGGCACCGCCCGAGGCCGCCGGGCCCGAGCCCGAGGCGGCCCCGATCGAGGAGCAGGGCCTGGGCTGGAAGAGCAATTTTGGCACCGGCAAGGGGGCCGACACCCTCACCAGCGGCCTCGAAGGAGCTTGGACCAACAACCCCACAACGTGGGACAACGGCTTTCTCGAGAACCTGTACGGCTACGAGTGGGAGCTGACCACCAGCCCGGCAGGCGCCCAACAGTGGAAGCCAACCGACCCGGCTGCCCAGGACAAGGTGCCCGACGCCCACGACCCGGCGAAGCGCCATGCCCCAATGATGTTGACCACTGACCTGGCGCTGCGGATCGATCCGATCTACGCGCCGATCGCCCAACGGTTCCACGAGCACCCTGACGAGTTGGCCCTGGCCTTCGCCAAGGCCTGGTACAAGCTGACCCACCGCGACATGGGGCCAGTTTCCCGACTCCTGGGCCCCGAGGTTCCCGAGGCGCAGCTCTGGCAGGACCCGGTGCCCCCGGTCGACCACGAGCTGATCGACGCCGACGACGTGAGCGCGCTCAAGGCGACCATCCTCGGGTCGTCCCTGTCGGTCGACCAACTTGTCTCCGCCGCCTGGGCGTCGGCCTCGACGTTCCGTACCACCGACAAGCGGGGCGGCGCCAACGGCGCCCGCATTCGGTTGGCCCCCCAGAAGGACTGGGAGGCCAACGAGCCGGCCCAACTCGCGGTCGTGCTCGAGAAACTCGAAGGCATCCGGAGAGACTTCGACGCCGCCCAGTCGGGCACCAAGGTCGTCTCGCTGGCCGATCTCATCGTGCTGGGCGGCGCGGCCGCCATCGAGCAGGCCGCCCGCCTCGCCGGACACGCGGTGACGGTGCCGTTCACCCCCGGGCGCACCGATGCGTCCCAGGACCAGACCGACGTCGAATCGTTCGCCGTGCTCGAACCCACCGTGGACGGGTTCCGAAACTACGTCCGGGCTGGAGAGAAGCTCCCCACCGAGCACGGACTGGTCGAGCAGGCCTACATGCTGAAGCTGACTGCTCCGGAGATGACCGTCCTCGTCGGCGGCCTACGGGCGCTCGGCGCCACCTACGGGCAATCTGCCCTCGGCGTCCTCACCGAGCGGCCCGGGGTCCTCACCACCGACTTCTTCCACAACCTGCTGGACATGGGCACCGAGTGGAAGGTGTCGACCGAGACCGAACAGGTCTACGAGGGCCGCGATCGGTCCACGGGCGAACTTCGTTGGACGGCCACCGCGGTCGACTTGGTGTTCGGATCGCACTCCCAGCTCCGGGCCCTGGCCGAGGTGTACGCCAGTGACGACTCCGACGCGAAGTTCGTCACCGACTTCGTGGCCGCCTGGGACAAGGTCATGAACCTCGACCGCTTCTGAATCGGCCCAGGACTCGCGTGCAGGAGGCCGGTCGGTGACCGCAGCCTACGAATTCCGGACCGTCACGTGGCGAGCCGACGACGACGAAGCTCAACTCGTCGCCGTGCTCAACGACCTTGGCCACGAGGGATGGCAGGTTGTCGGCGTCGCTCCCCGCTTTACGACCGCTCCGGCCCCGGGCCGGGGTGGGTACGCCAGAAGCGACCTGGTGGTCCTGCTCCAACGACCGCTCGATGAGAGCGAGGCTTCGGGTGGGCCGTAAGGGATTCGAACCCCTGACCCCTTGCGCGTCATGCAAGTGCTCTGCCAACTGAGCTAACGGCCCGAAGAGCGAGGAAAGCTAGCAGCCGTCGACGGGTGACGGCTGCTCGACGATCAGGCTCAGTCGGCGTGCTCGGTGATCGTCACCGACTCGATGACCAGGTCTTGGACCGGACGGTCGTTGGCGCCCGTCGGCACCTTCTCCATGGCATCGACCACGTCGAGGCCGGACACAACCTTGCCGAACAGCGAGTACTGCGGGGGCAGGCGCACACCGGAGGGACCGCTGACGATGAAGAACTGCGAGCCGTTGGTGTTGGGACCGGCGTTGGCCATGGCGACCGACCCGATCTCGTAGGCCCCGGCTTTGGGCAGCTCGTCGTCGAAGCGGTACCCGGGGCCACCCCGACCGGTGCCCTCTGGGTCGCCACCCTGACACATGAAGCCTTGGATGATCCGGTGAAAGATGACACCGTCGTAGTAGTGGTAGCGAGCCAGGGCGACGAAGTTGTTCACCGTCTTGGGTGCAGCCAACGCGTCGAGGGCGACCGTGAGAGTGCCGAGCGATGTGACGATCTCGGCCGAGTAGCGCCGGGTCGGGTCGATGACCAGCGGCGGCGGAGCATCGAACCGAGTCTGGCGGGGGCTGGATCCGTCGGCGGCCGGTGGCTCGAAGGGCATGGCGGGTCCTTTCGGGGACGGGCGGACGCAGCACCCTAGGCGATGGTCCCCGAGGTCCTCAGCTGCGCCGAGCCTCACCGCCGAGGCCTCGCCACAGGACGTCGACGATTCGTTGGGCCGTCTCGCGGGTCGAGGCACCGTGCTCGGTGAAACGGAGGGCCACGCGCGACCGGCGGAAGAACGCGGCGCCGTACAGCAGGTCGATGGAGGTCTCGATGTCGGCGTCGGCGGACAGCGAACCTGCGTCGATCGCTCGCTGGAGCAGCCCGGCAATGGTCCGGCGCTGCGGGTTGACGACCCTCGCTTCGAACTGGCTGGCCAGCTCCGGATCGGGCGTCGGCGGATCGCTCAAGCGACCGAGCATGCCGGCAGGTCCACCGGTCCCCAGGAAGAGGATGTCGACGACCACGTCCACCAGACCCTCGCGGGGATCGTCGGCGTCGATCCCGTTCAGCGGGGGCAACGACGCGGCCAACGCGTCGATGATCAGCAACTCTTTGGACGTCCACCTTCGGTAGATCGTCGGCTTGCTCACCCCGGCCCGACTCGCGATGTCGTCCATGCTCGTGCCGTCGATGCCCTGCTGGGGGAGCAGTTCGATCGTCGCGTCGAGGATCCGCTGGTCGAGGCTCGGATCACGAGGTCGACCGCCCCGGGATCGCCGCCCACTCTTCACGTCGAATGCCATGGCCGAACACCTTAGGCCCCGACGCGCTGACATGAGACATACGTCACATCCAAGGCTGGGACCAGGAGTTTTACCGACCAACTTGGCGATCTTCGTTATCTTTGACGTCGTCGGCCTGACCGGGTGGAACCAATGCCGGGCTCACGGCGGAGGCGTATCGCCAGAGACGACGCTGCCACAGCACCGAGTTCACGATCGGTGCCATAACCACGATGCGCCCGAGGATGTAGAGCCAGAACAGCAGCGCAAAGGCCACGCCCACCCCGCCGTACAGCTCGGACGAACGCGAGATCTTGTAGGCCAGGAACCCGATGGTGAAGGCCTGCACGACACTGATGGTCACCCCCATCACCGCGGCTCCGGGGATCAACGCCCACCAGGGAACGTCCTCACCTTTGGGCAGCGCCCACTGCAATGCGACGGCAATGGCGGAGTACAGGAGGCCGGCAACCGCTACGGAGAGTACGAAGCCGATGACGCCGACACCTGAGCGGACCCGGGCCGCTACCCCACTGGTGACGAACACCAGCACCAGAAGCCCGAGAATCTCTCCAGCCGCCCGGGCCTTGCGCCTGACCTTGGGTACCGACATCGACCACGCCGCCGCGTGCACCCGCGACAGGGTCTTGGCCATGGCGATGGCGGCGAAGTAGATACCGAACAGGCCCGTGAAGAGCAGGGCCAAATGACCGGTGAGCGACACCTGTTCGGTCGATGAGGCGATCGAGCTGGCCACGGCGCTCGACAGGCCCGACGACTTGACTGCATCGGCCGGGGCGGTCGATGCCAGCTCTCCGCTGATCCCCAGCCCGCCCACGACGAACAACGAGAGCGGGAGCATCAAGAAGAACACCCGGTAGGCCACAGCGCTGGCCAGCTCCCGTCCGGCAATTCGGTCATCGACGTCGCGGACAAGGAGGAGCGCGTCGATGAACGGCCGCCCTGAACGCTCCCGCTCGAGCTGGGAGATCCGCTCGACCGCCCGCTCCCTGGCCTGCCGCGCTCGCTCGGTCCCCGAACGGGCCTGGCGGGCCACCCGGCGGCGCATGCCGGCACTCTCAGCGCCGTCGGGCTCGGCCGGCGGGGCGCCGGGTGCGCTCATCGCGGTGGTGACCAGCAGCTGAGCAAGAAAACCCTCGGAGGCGGCGCCGGGAATCGAACCCGGGTAGAGGGTTTTGCAGACCCTTGCCTAAACCACTCGGCCACGCCGCCGGGGGCCGTCACAGTAGGCGTTCCGAGCCGAACTGGACCGAACGCGGTGCCATGGGTCGGGACCTTACGGCTACCTCGAGGGCCCCACCACCGATGAGGGACAATGCCCGGGTGACCGCCGAGGACTGGATCGACCGAGATGCCGCCGTGGTCTGGCACGGGTTCACCCAGATGGCTGCCTACCCCGACAATGCGCCAGTGATCGTGGAGCGAGCCGAAGGCCACGAGCTCATCGACGTCGACGGCCGGCGCTACCTCGACGCGGTGTCATCGCTGTGGCTCTCCACCCTTGGCCACCGGGTGCCCGAACTCGATGACGCCCTTCGGGCCCAACTCGACCGGGTGGCCCACTCGACGATGCTCGGCAACGGCAACCGCATTGTGATCGAGCTGGCCGAGTCGCTCGCTCGGGTGGTCCCGGTCGACGACCCACGATTCCTGTTCGCATCCGACGGCGCCAGCGCGGTCGAGCAGGCCCTGCGCATCGCCTTCCAGCACTGGCACAACCTGGGCGTCGCCGGGCGCACCCAATACCTGGCCTTCGGCGACGCCTACCACGGTGACACCATCGGGGCCCTCTCCCTCGGCGCCGGGGGGTTCGGCACCGATCTCTTCGACCCATTGCGGTTTCCCGTGCTGAGGGCGCCCTCGTTCGCCGATCCCAGCTCTATCAGCGTGGCAGTCGAACTCATCGGCGCCCACGCTGACACGCTCGCCGCGGTGGTGGTCGAGCCGCTGGTGCAGGCAGCCGGAGGAGTGCTCGTCGTCGAGCCCGACGACATGGCCCGGTTGGCCCGAGCCTGTCGGGACCATGGCGTGCTGTTGATCTGCGACGAAATCGTGACCGGATTCGGTCGGACCGGGACGCTCTTTGCCTCCGATCGCTGTGGCATCCGCCCCGATCTGCTGTGCCTGGGCAAGGGCATGACCGCCGGATACCTGCCGATGTCGGCCACCGTGGTCGCCGGCGCGGTAGCGGCATCGTTTCTTGGTCCCGACCTGTCGACGCGGACGCTGTTCCACGGCCATTCCTATGGAGGCAACGCGCTCGCCGCTGCCGTCGCCCTACGCCACCTCCAGCTTCTCGACGAGCGCGACATCCTGACCAACGTCGAGCACCGTTCGGCCCAGCTCCACCACGCCTTGGTCGACCGAATCCTGCCCCTCCCCGGGGTCCGAGATGTTCGTACTTGCGGTCTGATCGCCGCCGTCGAGCTAGAGGACTTCGACGCCGACCCGCTACGAGCCCGGCGAACCTCGGTGGCCGCCGTGGGCCGCGGCGTGCTCCTGCGTTCGTTGGGGCCCAACATCCTCGTCGTGCCGCCGCTGTCGATCTCCGCTCTCGAGATCGATCGCGTGGTCGACACTCTGGCGCTGGCCCTGGCCGACGCCGTCGACGACCACCCGGTCGCCGCTGACGACTGATGACCGATGACCGTTGGGCCCAGTGGATCGACGACCAGTTGATCGCCATCCGCGGCCGAGGCCGGTGGCGCTCGATCGAGGCCTTCGACCCGGACGACGACCTGGTCTCCTTCGCCGGCAACGACTACCTCGGACTCAGTCGCCACCCCGCGGTGGTCGAGGCGGCCCATCACGCCCTCGACCGGTGGGGCGCCGGCGCCGGTGCATCTCGTTTGGTCGTCGGAACCCGCCCTTTGCACCTCGAGCTCGAGGCCGCGCTGGCCGACTGGAAGCAAGCCGAGGCAGCGATCCTCTTCCCGAGCGGATTCGCCGCCAATCTCGGGGTTCTGAGCACCTTCGGCCGGCGCCAGGCCACGATCTTCAGCGACGAACGCAACCACGCGTCGATCATCGACGGCGCCCGGATGGCGGGCGCTCGGGTCGAGTCCTACCGCCACTGCGACGTCGATCAACTCGACACTCTCCTCGCCGCCACATCCGGCCGACGCCTGGTGGTGACCGAGACCGTCTTCTCGATGGACGGAGACCTGGCGCCCCTCGACGACATCGTCGAGGTCTGCGGGCGCCATGGCGCCCTACTCGTGCTCGACGAAGCCCACGCCGTCCTCGGCCCGGCCGTGCACCCCGCCGGAGTCGACGTGCTGCGGGTCGGGACGCTGTCCAAGGCCCTCGGCTCGGTCGGCGGGTTCGTGGCCGGCCCCCGTCGAGTCATCGACCTCCTGGTCAACCGGGCCCGCCCGTTCATCTTCACCACCGCGACCACACCGGCCGATGCCGCCGCCGCCCTGGCCGCGTTGACGGTGCTGCGTGGCCCCGAGGGCGACGACCTGCGGCGAGCACTGCGGGTCCACCTCGAGACGATCTCCCCCGGAGCTCAGGCGCCGATCGTCCCCGTGGTGATCGGCGACGAAGACCTCGCGTTGGCCGCGTCGGCTGAGTTGCGGTCCCTGGGACTGGTCGTCCCTGCCATTCGCCCGCCGACGGTGCCGGTGGGAACAAGTCGACTCCGGGTGACCCTCTCGGCCACGCACCGAGCCGCGGACGTCGAGCGCCTGCGGGTCGGGCTGGCCGCTATCGGCTGGAGCGGGACATGAATCGTCCCGGACTCCTCGTCGTCGTCGCCGGCACCGGCACCGAGGTGGGCAAGACCTGGGTGACCGCCCGGCTGGCGAGCCGGCTCCGACAACGCGGCCATTCGGTCGCCGCTCGCAAGCCAGCCCAGTCCTTCGCCCCCACTGACACCGCCACCGACGCCGGGGTGCTCGCGGCCGCCACCGGCGAGTGGCCCCACGAGGTCTGCCCGCTGCACCGCTGGTACCCGCTCCCGATGGCCCCACCCATGGCAGCAGCCGCGCTCGGTCGGTCCTCGATAACCCTCGCCGAGTTGGTCGACGAACTTTCCTGGTCCCTGACCGACTCGGGGGCCCCGGTCGACGTCGGGCTGCTCGAAGGGGCCGGGGGCGTCCGGTCTCCGTTGGCCGATGACGCAGACCTGGTCGACCTGATCGACGTGATCGAACCCGACCTGGTGGTGATCGTGGCCCACGCCGGGCTCGGCGCCATCAACGACATCCGGCTGACGGCCGCGGCCTTGGCGTCGCATCCGCTGGTGGTGGTGCTGAACCGCTACGACCCGTCCCAGCCACTGCACCGAGCCAATCGATCCTGGCTGGCCGAACGGACCAGCTACGAAATCAGGACCGACGTCGACTCCCTCGCCGAAGACCTGCTGGACCGCGGCATCGCCTCGTCACTCTGAGCCGGGAGCAGCTCCGACGAACGTCAGGAAGGTCTGGTGAAGGATGGCCGACACCTGGTCACGGGGGACGGCGCCGTCGCGCCACGCCATCTCCATGCTGAAGAGGATCCCGTCGAACACGGCGGCCAGCCAGGTGGCGGGCAACGACGAGGTGAACTCGCCGGAGCACTGCCCTCGCTCGAACAACGCCACCAATGCCACCTGGTCGTGGGCCCGATGGGAGCGGAACTCCTCGGATCCCACCGCGCTGAGGACCGCCGAGTTGACCAATCGGTAGCGCACCCCGAGGGCGTACGCCGCGTCGACGACCCGCAGGAGGGCATCGGTGGCCGAGCCCTCGTCGAGGTGTGCTTCCTCGATCGAACTGGCGACTCTCGCCATGGCATCTTCGAAGACGGCCCGCAACAGCATCTCGCGGGTCGGGAAGTGGGCGTAGACCGTCGATCGGGCCAGCCCGCTCGAACGGGCGACGTCGACCATGCCAGCATCGGGGTCGGTCATGAACAGATTGAGAGCCGTGTCGAGGATGCGCTGGCGGTGCTCCGCCGCGTCCTTACGTAACTGCACAGGCTCGATTGAGTGTCCCGCAATCCCCCCGACCTCGTGCACTCCGACCTCGTCTCCCCCGATGGCTACCATTGCCAAATTACGATACTGGTCTGAGGGTGCTTCGGCGCCGATACCCCCGGGGGGAATCTTGTGAGTGACGTGTCCACCACGAACCGTGCCGTCGGCTCGCTCGAGGTCAGCCTCGTCGGACTGGGTACGAACAACTTCGGCATGCGCTGCGACGAGGCGCAAACAGCTCGGGTGATCCACGCCGCCCTCGACCTCGGCGTGACGTTCTTCGACACGGCCGAGTCCTACGGCATGACCCAATCCGAGTCGTTCATCGGCGCTGCGCTCGCCGGCGGACGCCGGGACGAAGCCGTGATCGCCACCAAGTTCGGCAACCCGATGGCCGGTGTCCAGGGCAACGACCCGGCGTACGTCAAGGAGGCCTGCGAGGCCAGCCTGGCCCGCCTGGGGACCGACCGCATCGATCTGTATCAGTACCACCACCCCGACCCGAGCGTCCCTTACGCCGACACCATCGGGGCCATGTGCGACCTGATCGACGAGGGCAAGGTGCTCGAGATCGGCGTGTGCAACCTGGAAGGCGACGCCATCGACGAGGTCGAGCAGGCCGCCCGCGATCGGGGGCACCACGTCGTCACCATGCAGAACCACTACAGCCTGCTCGAGCGGGCCGTCGAGGAGACGGTTCTGCCCTGGTGCGCTCGGTACGGCATGGGCGTGCTTCCCTACTTCCCGCTGGCCAGCGGGCTGCTCACCGGCAAGTACACCCGAGGTGAGACACCCCCTGAGGGCACCCGGTTCGCCACGTTCCCACCCCAGATGGTCGAGCGCTTCTCCAGCGACGCCAACTGGGATGCCGCCGAGCGCCTACAAGTGTGGGCTGCCGATCACGGCCACAGCCTCCTCGAACTGGCCATGGCCTGGCTGGCATCCCAACCCACTACCGCTTCAGTGATCGCCGGCGCCACATCGCCCGAGCAGGTCGAAGCCAACGCCGCCGCGGTCCGCTGGACCCTCACGCCAGATCAGATCGACGAGGCTCGGCAGGTCGCCGCCGGGAACGGCTGAACCTGACCACCTGCGGTTTCTGCGCCATCGTCGCGGGCGTCGATCCCGCTCAGGTCGTGCTCGACGATCGAGTGGCCGTGGCCTTTCTCGACCGGCGCCCGGTCTTCAAGGGACACGTCCTGGTGGTGCCTCGGGCCCACCGGGAGACCATCGTCGACCTGGCCCCGGCCGAGGTCGGACCACTTTTCGAGCGGGTCCGCCAGATTGCCGACGCCCTCGAAGTCGGTCTCGGCGCTGACGGCACGTTCGTGGCCACCAACAACCGGGTGAGCCAAAGCGTGGCCCACCTGCACGTCCACGTCGTCCCTCGGCATCGGGGTGACGGCCTTCGGGGCTTCTTCTGGCCCCGGGTGTCCTACGCCGACGACGAGGAGATGGCCGGCTACGCGGCTCGGATCTCGTCAGCCATCCGGACGGACTGAACGCCGCGACGCGCACCCGGTCACCAATCGACCTCGGTGCAACCGGCGTGGTTCTCGGGCTCGATCTGAAGCGTCACGTGGTCGAGCTGATGACGCTCGTGGAGCACCTCCCGAGCCGCATCGAGCACGGGGTGCATGTCGACCCCGACCCCGACCATCAGGTGGGCGCTGAGCACATCCATGTCGTTGGTCAGCGTCCACACGTGTAGGTCATGCACGTCGAGGACACCGGGCAGGGCTGCCAGATCGGCCTGGACCGCAGCCACATCGAGGCCAGCAGGCGCGGCCTCGGTCAGCACCCGGACTGCATCGCGCCCGAGGTGGTAGGCCCGGGGCACGATGAACAATCCGATGGCGGCTCCGAGGATCGGGTCGACCCAACCCCAGCCCGTGATCCACAAGATGCCGGCACCCACGATGACCCCGACCGAGCCCGCGGTGTCGGCCAGCACTTCGAGGTAGGCGCCCCGCACGTTCATGCTCTCGGTCGCACCCGACCTGAGCGCCACGAAGGCCACCACGTTGGCCGCCACGCCGACGAACCCAACGATCAGCACCGGCCCGCCAGCGACCGTCGGTGGGTCGGCCAGGCGCCCGACTGCCTCGACCAACACGAACGCGGCGACCCCTAGGAGCAACACCGCGTTGGCCAGCGCGGCGAGGATCTCCAAACGATAGAGCCCAAAGGTGCGGTGACCAGTCGGTCCCGATCCCGACGCCAGGCTGATCGCAGCCAACGCCATGGCCAGTCCCAGGGCGTCGGTGGCGACGTGACCAGCGTCGGAGATCACCACCAGCGACCCGGTCGCCAAGGCGACCAGCACCTCGACCGCCAGCACGGCGACCGTCAAACCCAACGCCACGCGTAGGCGCCCCCGATAGCGCACGCCGGCCCGATCGCCATGGTGGCTGTGGCTCACTGCGGGCTCACAGCCAGTCCTTGCGGCGGAACACGGCGAACAGCACGCCCGACAACGTGAGAATGAGGACGGCGGAGACAACGACCCCCGAGCGTTCCAGCGCACCTGGGTACGGGACGTTCATCCCGTAGTAGCCGGTGATGAGCGTGGGCACGGCGATGATGGCGGCCCAGCTCGTCACCTGCTTCATGACCTGGTTCGTCCGGTAGTCACGCAGGCTGAGATTGGTCTCGACGATGGTGCTGACCAGGTCCCGGAGCGCGTCGGTCGACTCGCTGACCCGCAGGACGTGGTCGTAGACGTCCTGGAAGTAGGGATAGAGGTCTTCGGCCACTGCGGTGTGCTCGCGGCGCATCAGCCCGCTCACCGCCTCCCGCATGGGAACGACCAGGCGGTGGAACTTGACCAGGGCCTGACGCATCTGGAACCAATGGCGCTGCTGGGACGGTTCGAGAGGATGCTCCGAGAAGATGCTCTCGCTGATCGTCTCGTAGTACTCGTCGAAGGAGGCCACGGTGTCGAAGTAGCCGTCGACGATCACGTCGAGCAGTCCGTAGAGCAGGTAGCTGACTCCGTACCCAGCCAAGTCGGTCGAGCGGTCCCAGCGCTGGATCACCGGCTCTATCGGGAAGTCGTCGTTGGCTCGTACGGTGATCAGCCAACGCGAGTTGATGAAGGCGTCGACCTCGGTCTCGACCAGCTCGCCCAAGCCCAGGTCGACACCAACGGAGTGGGCGGAGAGAAACAGGTGCGAGTCGTAGTGGTCGAGCTTGGGCCGTTGATGGGGTTCGAGGGCATCCTCGACGGCCAGCTCGTGAATGCCGAGTTCGGCGGCCAATTCGACCAGCTCGTCGTGGGACGGTCCGCACATATCGACCCAGACCACGGTGTCGGCCCGCTCGAGATGCTCGGACACCTCCGAGACGGCAAAGCCTTCGGCCTCGAGAACTCCCTTGCAGTACACCCGGGTGAGTGCCACTCGGACCTCCGGATCGATCGTCGAGCGCCCGACGACGCGTTCGAGCTGTTCGAGTATGCAGGTCGACCCGCGGCTCGGACCGGACCGTATGTTGTACGAAACACGACTGGGGAGGTCAGGCCATGGAGCTGGCACAGGAAACCGTCGATCTGGCCGGGGGGCCGGTCACCATCGAGCGGGGCGGAACGGGCCCTACCCTCGTCATGCTCCACGGCGGCGGAGGCCTGCGAGTGTCTCCGTTGCACCTCGACCTGGCCGACCGCTTCGAGGTGATCGCGTTCCAGCTGCCGGGTTTCGGGGGAACGGTCCGTCATGACGATGTGGCCGACACCCGAGACATGGCCCGGGTGGTCAGCCAGAGCCTGCGCCAACTGGGCGTCGAGCGTTACTCGGTGCTCGGCGAGTCCTTCGGCGGCAAGGTGGCCACGTGGTTGGCCATCGACGACGGCGAACACATCGATGCCGTCGTCCTCGAGTCGCCGGCCACCTTCCGGTCCGAGCCCCTCGGCTCGATCCCTCCGGAGGAGATCCCCGGTCGAATGTTCGCCCACCCCGAACGCCTGGCCGGGCTCTTCCCGCCACCAGGTGGGGACGGTCCGGGCGGACCGCCCACCGACGATGCCGGGCCCTACGGACCCGACGACCAGCGCCTCTGGCTCGACGAGCTGATGGGCCACAGCGGGGGCGACGACGTTCTCCCCCACCTCGGGTCGATCCAGCCGCCCGTTCTGGCCCTGTTCGGCACCGAAGACGGCATGGTCGACCCGGAGACCGGTCGGATCTACCGACGTGAGGTGCCCAACTGCCACTACGCGCTGCTCTACGACGCCGGGCACCTCTTGCACCTGGAGCGGCCGGAAGCCTTCCTCGAGATCGTCCTGGACTTCCTGGCCCGAAAGGGTGGCTTCGTCGCCGAAGCCACCTCGGGGGTGCTCTACCCCTAGACCCCTAGGAGGTCGGCTCGATCAGTTGCAGCCGAGGCAAGACTTCGGCACCGAACCGATCGAGTGAGCGACGAGCCATGGACTCGGGCAGACCATGGCCGTTGAAGATGAGGTCGACTACCCCGACTCCGCCCTCGTCGTGGAGGAAGCGAATCTGCTCGTAGACGGTGTCGGCGGAACCGCAGAAGATCATCCCTTCCCACGGCCGGTCCTCGGCCAGCGTCGTCGCTCCGGATGCCGGTGCCATCAAGGGCGCCACACCAGGAGGCGGACCGTCGGCGCCAGGAAGCCCGAAGGGCGGAGGGCCGCCCCCCAGGAGTCCGGGCGGCGGCCCGAGAAAGCCGAACCCATGTGCCGCCACCTCGGATCGGGCCGACTCGTCGGTCTCGCCGACATAGCAAAAGCCTCGATAGACGACGTCGTCATCGGCCGTGGTCCAGCCCGAGGCGACCGCCAACTCGCGATAGCGCGACGCCGACTCACGAACCTGGTCGAAGCCGACGAACGACATGGCGATCCCGAGGTGGTGCTTGACCGCGAAGGCTGCCGACTCTGGAGTTCGTCCGGCGATGTACATGGGCGGACGAGGTGACTGCACCGGCCGAGGCCAGATCGACACGTTTCGGAAGCGGAAGTACCGCCCCTGCCAGGCGAAGGGCTGCGGTTCGGCCCAGGCATGCAGGATCAGTTCCATGGCCTCGTCGAAACGCTCGCGGGTTTCGTCGGCGTTGGTGCCATAGGTCTGGAACTCGTTTGGCGTCCCCCGCAGGGCGCCGGCCACGACGCGGCCGCCGGTGAGGTTGTCGAGCATGGCGATCTCTTCGGCGACCCGCACCGGGTTGAGCAACGGCAGGGTGGGGCCGAGCAGGGCGATACGGGCCGAGGTGAGGCGTTGGCTCAACGCCGCGGCCAGCAGTAACGGGTTGGGCGAGAGCTGCATGGGCGAGTAGTGATGCTCGGCCACGCTGACCCAGTCGAATCCCAGTTCGTCGGCCCGGACCTGGACGTCGATGCCTTCGAGCATCGAGGCCTGGCCGTCGATGGCGTCCCACACCTCACCCGGCATGGGCCATCGGAAGGGAAGGGCCTGTTCGGTCAGATACGGCATCGGGCACAAGATCGAAACCTTCACCGGCACTCCCCTTCGATCAGCCCACACCCCTCTCCGGGGGCCAGCGGGCGACGTTAGAAGTGCTGGTGCATCGGGTCAACGGTCTACCGGTGACGACCTTCGGCGTAGACCTCGGCAGGGCGGAGGTCGACTCGACGCAGCATCTGGGCGTTGAGGGCGACCACGATGGTCGAGGCACTCATGAGAACGGCTGCGGCGGCCGGAGGCATGAAGACCCCGGCCGAGGCGAGTACGCCGGCGGCGAGCGGGATGGCAACCACGTTGTATCCGGCTGCCCACCACAAGTTCTGCAGGCTCTTGCGATAGGCGGCCTCGGACAGGCGGATGATGCCGACCACGGCTCGGGGGTCGGAGCTGGCCAGGATGATCCCGGCCGATTCGACGGCGACATCGGTGCCCGCTCCGATGGCGATGCCGACGTCGGCGCGGGCCAGGGCGGGTGCGTCGTTGACCCCGTCGCCGACCATGGCGACCGTGAGACCACGTTGCTGGAGCTCGGCGACCTTCGCCGCCTTGTCCTCCGGGAGGACCTCGGCGAACACCTCATCGACGCCGAGCTCGACAGCCACGGCCTCAGCAACCTGCCGGGCGTCACCGGTGATCATCACGACCCTGCGTCCGAGCGACTGCAGCGCCGCGACGGCAGCGCGCGCCTCGGGGCGGATCTCGTCCTCGAGGGCCAGACCACCGACGATCTCGTCGCGCCTCACCAGGTAGAGCACCGTTGCGCCCCGTTCTCTGGATGCGTGGGACCACGGAGCGAGCTCGACTGGCTCGGTCAGCCCGCGCTCACGAAGGAAGGTGGGGCCGCCGACGGCGTAGCGCTCGCGGTCGACGATGGCTTCGACGCCTCGACCGGTGATTGATCGGAAGTCGGTCGCCGGGGCAGCGTTGCCGAGCTCCTGGGCCGCGGCGGTGATAGCCCTGGCCAGCGGGTGCTCGCTATCGGACTCGACGGCACCGGCCAGTCGGAGGACCTCGTGCTCGTCGAGCCCGACGCCGACGACCCCGGTCACCGCGTGCTGGCCCTTGGTGAGGGTGCCGGTCTTGTCGAACAGGAACGCATCCACCGTGCGGCTCTGCTCCAGTGCGAGGCGGTCCTTCACGAGGATGCCGTTGCGGGCAGCCTGCGCAGACGAGATCGCGGTGGTCAGGGGGATGGCCAGACCGAGGGCGTGCGGGCAGGAGATCACGAGCACGGTGACGACCCGCACCACGGCCTCGTCGGTGTCGCCGACGGCGACCCATGCGACGGCAGTGACGATGGCTGCGGCCGATGCCGCATAGAACAGCAACGCAGCCGCGCGGTCGGCGAGCACTTGCGCCCGGGACCGTGACGCTTGGGCTTCGGAGACCAGGCGCTGAATGCCGGCGAGAGCTGTGTTCTCGCCGATCGCTTCGACCTGGACTCGAATCGCAGAGTCCGTCGAAACGGTGCCCGCGACCACGCGGTCGCCGACGATCTTGGTAACGGGTTTGGACTCACCGGTGATCATCGATTCGTCGAGCTCGGCCGCGCCGCCGACGATCTCGCCGTCAGCCGGGACACGGGCCCCGGCACGGACGAGTACGACGTCCCCGACGCGCAGCTCGTGTTGCGGGACGGTCTTGACCAGACCGTCGGGATCGACGCGGTCGGCTTCGTCAGGCAGCAGCGTGGCCAGGGCGGCGAGGGCGTCCTGTGCCTGGCCGAGCGCCTTCATCTCCTGCCAGTGGCCGAGCAGCATGATCGTGACGAGCAGTGAGAGCTCCCACCAGAAGTCGAGGTCGAACCAATCGAGAGAGGTGGCCATCGACGCGGCGTAGGCGACGGTGATCGCCATTCCGATGAGCAGCATCATCCCCGGCTGGCGAGCGTTGATCTCGCGCCAGGCGCCTTCGAGGAATGGCCAGCCACCCCACAGGAACACGACGGAACCGAGCACGGGTCCCACCCAGTCCATCCCGTAGAAGTCGAGTTCGTAGCCGAACCAATCCATCACCATGTGGCTGGTTGCCACGATCGGGATCGTCAGCACCAGGCTCCACCAGAACCGCCGCCGGAACTGCTCGACGTGGTGCCCGGCGTGGGTGCCCTGTCGCCCGGCGTGATCGGCGTGATCGGCGTGATCGCTCATCATCTCTCCATGATACCCCCCTGGGGTATCTCGACACAACCACTGCCCCCCGAACATCATCAAGGTTTCGGTCAGTCAGTGGTCACACGTGCGACCTAGCTCCGAGACGAACGAGCAATGACGCCTACCTACGTTCCGTCTCCGCCCCGTGCACCACGGGGACGCCATCACAGGGAGACAACACCTTGAAGCACACCAAGTCACGACTGTTCGTCGGGCTCCTCCTGCTGCTCGCACTCGTTGCCGCAGCATGTGGGAGCGATGACGGCGAGAGCAGTTCGTCCGAGGAGGCGACCGGGGCGTCGGCCACCTGCGTTGAAGGCGACACCGTCAAGCTCGGGTTCTTGAACTCGACGTCGGGCGCGATGGCCATCAGCGAGCAGACCGTCCGCGACTCGCTCATCCTCGCCGCCGAGGAGATCAACGCCGACGGCGGCATTCTCGGCAAGCAGATCGAGTACATCGAAGAGGACGGCCAGAGCGAGCCCACCGTGTTCGCCGAGAAGATCAACAAGCTCCTCACCGAGGACGAGGTTGCTGCCGTGTTCGGCGGGTGGACCTCGGCGTCCCGCAAGGCGATGCTCCCGGTCGTCGAAGGCGCCAACGGGCTCCTCTTCTACCCCGTTCAGTACGAGGGTCTCGAGGCGTCGGAGAACATCTACTACACCGGCGCCACGACCAACCAGCAGATCATCCCGGCCATGGACTTCCTCGCCTCCGAGGGCGTCGAGACGCTGTTCCTGGCCGGTTCTGACTACGTCTTCCCACGGACGGCGAACAAGATCATCAAGCAGTACGCAGCAGAGCTCGGCATCGAGATCGTCGGTGAGGAGTACGTGCCTCTCGACAGCGACGACTGGACGACCCAGGTCGCCAAGATCGCCGCCGCCGAACCCGACTTCGTGTTCAACACGATCAACGGATCGTCCAACGTGGGCTTCATCAAGGCGTACGACGAGGCTGGCCTCGGCGCCGACAAGTCGCCGATCATCTCGGTCTCCATCGCCGAGGAAGAGGCCCCGTCCATGGGCGTGGACCTCACCGGCCAGTACGCCGCCTGGAACTACTTCCAGAGCGTCGACAGCCCCACGAACACGGCCTTCATCGAGGCCTTCCAAACGGAGTACGGCTCGGACCGCCCGACCTCGGACCCGATGGAAGCGGCGTACACCTCGCTGTACCTCTACAAGGGAATGGTCGAGAAGGCCGGGTCGTTCTGTGTGGACGACGTGAACGAAGCGTCTGACGGTGTGACCTTCGAGGCACCGGAGGGCACGGTCACTGTCAACGGCGAGAACCATCACATCGCCAAGACCGGACTGATCGGCCAGATCAACGCCGACAACCAGTTCGACATCGTCTGGACCTCCGAGGAGCCGATCGAGCCCGATCCCTTCCTCGAGGGCTACGACTGGTGGGACCCGAACGCTGAGTGATTGCCGTAGCCGGGGGTGAACGCCGCGTTCAGCCCGCCC
>JANNOZ010000005.1:0-117796 GCA_031399525.1 Actinomycetes bacterium
GGGGGGGGGGGGTGGGGGCGGCGCAGGGTTGTTTTTTTTTTGGGTGTTCCCCCCGCGCCCCCCGGCGGGGGGGGGTGGGGGGCCCCCCGGGGGGGCCCCCCCACCCCCCAAACGACGATCGTCCCGGCTGCCTCCGCGGCCGACACTGGGTCCATGCCGGGCAACACGACCGCTTACAGGACCAGGCCGGCCAGCTTGTTGACTCGGTGGCGGGCATCGACCAGGCGGACGGTGCCGGTCTTGGAGCGCATCACGAGTGACTGGGTGGTGGCCCCGCCGGTGTGGAAATGGACCCCTCGGAGCAACTCGCCGTCGGTGATGCCGGTAGCGGCGAAGAAGCAGTTGTCGCTGGCCACCAGGTCGTCGGTGGTCAGCACGGCGTCGAGGTCGTAGCCCGCATCGAGGGCGGTCTGGCGCTCTTCGGGGTTGCGGGGCCACAGCCGCCCGAGGAGTTCGCCGCCCATGCACTTGAGGGCGGCGGCGGTGATGACGCCTTCGGGGGTGCCGCCGATGCCGAAGAGGATGTCGGCCCCCGAGTCGAGCCACGCCGTGGAGATGGCCCCGGCTACATCACCGTCCTGGATGAGTCGCACCCGGGCGCCGGCCTCGCGCACTGCGGCGATCAGCTCGTCGTGGCGGGGCCGATCGAGGATGACAGCGGTGAGATCACGCACGTCTTCGCCCTTGGCCTTGGCCACGGCTTGGAGGTTCTCGGCCGGCGACTGGTCGAGGCTGACCACGCCCACGCAGTCGGGGCCCACGGCGATCTTCTCCATGTAGACGCACGGGCCCGGGTTGAACATGGTCCCCCGCTCGGACACGGCGATGACCGCTAGGGCGTTGCCTCGGCCCAGGGCCGTCAGCGTGGTGCCGTCGATCGGGTCGACGGCGATGTCGGTGGCCGGCGGGGTGCCGTCGCCGATCTTCTCGCCGTTGTAGAGCATGGGCGCCTCGTCCTTCTCGCCCTCGCCGATGACCACGATGCCGTCCATGGGCACGGTGCCGAGCACCAAGCGCATGGCATCGACGGCTGCCCCGTCGGCCCCTTCCTTGTCGCCTCGACCCATCCAGCGGGAGGCAGCCAGCGCAGCTGACTCGGTGACCCGGACCAACTCCATAGCCAGGTTGCGGTCGGGACCGCGGTTCGTCGCCGGCGTGTCGTTCGAGGTGGTCATGGGTCGACCCTAAACGTTGATCGTGAGCCTCGTGCAACGATCGCGGGGATGTCCGCTGAACCGAGCCTGACTGCACCGATCACCGCGGCCATGTGCGCAGCCGGACGGGTGGTGGCCGAACCCCGCCTGTCGCCCGACGGCGCTGTGGTGGCGTTCGTCACCGCCACCGCCGAAGGTGCCTCGCTGGTGGTGCTGCCCGTCGACGGGGGTCCCGAGCGGGTGGTGACGGCCGGTCCGGCGCCGACCCGGGTCCACCAGTGGGGTGGCGGGGCGTACTGCTGGAGCCTGGACGGCGCCCGATTGATCTACGCCTCCGGACTCGAGCTGTGGTCGGTGGCGGTCGATGGCGGCCCGCCCACGCTGGTGGTGCACTCGGATGCCGGACCACTCGGGTCGCCCGTCGTCTCGCCCGCCGGGGACTGGGTGGCCTACGTGGCCGATGGCGGCGCCGTCCGAGTGGCACCGATCGACCCGGCGGCCGGGTCGAGTTGGCTGGTGTCGAGCGGCACCACCCAAGTGGTGGATCCCACCTGGGGTGAAGGCGGCCGAGTCGTGTTGTGGCACGAGTGGGACGACACCACCATGCCGTGGGACGACTCGCGGATCATGGCCGCACCGGCCGACGGCGGGGCCCCGCCGACCGTGGTCGCTGGAGGTCCGGGAGTGTCCGTGGCCCAACCTCGGTGCTCGCCCGACGGTTCACTGGTGGCGTTCCTCAGCGACGCCAACGGATGGTTGAACCTGTGGGTCGGCGCGGTCGACGGATCGTGGCAGCGCCCTGTCCTGGCTGAAGCACACGAGCACGGACGCCCCACATGGGGCCCGGGCATCCGCACGTTCGCCTGGGCCCCGGACGCCTCGGGATTCGCCCTGGCCCGAGACGAGGACGGGTTCGGGTCGCTGTGGCTGATCGGCCCCGATGGCCACGAGAGCGAGCAACGTCAGCTCGGCCGAGCCGTCCACGGCGGAATCGACTGGGTGGGCGAGCACGTCGTTGCCATTCGCTCGGGGGCTCGCACGCCCACCCAGCTGGTGACCTACCGAGTGGCGGAGGGCGACGACTCAGCCCGGCGGGTCCTCGCCGTCGGTCCGGTGGCCGGCTTCGAGGCGGCCGACCGGCCCGAGCCCGAGGTGGTGCACTGGCTGGCCGAGGACGGCGAGACCATCGAGGGGCGCCTCCACCGCACTCCTCGTGAGGTTCTGGGGTCGCCGCCGCCGCTCATCGTGTGGGTTCACGGCGGCCCGACCGACCGGTGGCCGGTCCACTTCAATGCCCGCATCGCCTATTGGGTGGTGCGGGGATGGAACGTGCTGGTCCCCGACCACCGCGGCTCCACCGGCCACGGCCGGGCCTTTACCCAGGCCCTACGCGGGCGCTGGGGTGAGCTCGACGTCGCTGATGTGGCCGCCGGCATCCAGGCTGGGCCCGCCGCCGGGTGGGGCGACGCTGATCGGATCGTGGCCATGGGCGGCTCGGCCGGCGGGTTCTGCGTGCTGCACTTGCTGGCCTCGTGGCCGGGGTTGGTGGCTGCCGGCGTCGCCGTCTCACCGGTCACCGATGTGGCTGCGACCGTCGCGACCACCCATCGATTCGAGCGGCACTACTTCGAGTCGTTGGTCGGCCCGCTCCCCGGATCCGAAGCCCTCTACCGCCAGCGCTCGCCCCTGCACCGGGTCGACGCCATCGTCGATCCGGTCCTGGTCCTGCACGGCACCGACGATCGGGTGGTCGGCGTCGACCAGAGCGTCGCCTTGGTCGATCGGCTGACGGCGCTGGGTCGGGTCGTGGAGTGTCATCTCTACGCCGGTGAGGGCCACGGGTTCCGCCGGACCGAGACGTTGGTCGACGAACTGGTGCGCACCGAAGCCTTCCTCGACCGGTACGTCCTTTCGGCTGACCAGTAGCGTGTCTCGGTGCTCTTGGCCGAGCTGGAGATCTGGCACAGCCGGCCGGTCGCGCCCACGAGGCGGGTGGCGTTGGGCCACGCCGAACTCCCGTTCGAGCCGGCGCCTGGGTTCGGTGGCTTGCTCCTCGGGGGCATCGTCGCTGCCCACGTGGCCGACGTCGACCTCGAATTGATCGAGGAGATCCCGGGCCTGGTGGCCGACATCGCCGGCGACGCGGCCATCGCCCAGCCCCGGTTGCGCCACCGCTTTCAGGTCGACCGCATCGGCCTGGCCCGCAGCCGGCATCGCCTGGTCGGCGCCGAGGGCGACCGGGTCCGCTTCGAGATCGAGACCGAGGGCCGGCCCGAGACCCAGCTGTTGGGGGCGGTCTACGCCGCTCGCCTGGCGCCGGTGGCCGTGCGGGCGCCGGTGCTGGCCGTGCTGCGCCGGGCCCTGCGCTGGACCGGCGACGTCGGCCCCGAGTTGGTGTCCTACCTGGCCGGCGGGGCGACGAGCGGCACTTGGGCCCTGCGGGGCCACGGCGATCCTCGCCAGTGGGCGCTGGCCGTGTTGGGCTTCGAGGTGCCCGCTGTCGACCCCGACCGGGTCGAGGTCCGCCGTCGGTTCCGCGACCTCATCAGCCGGGCCCACCCCGACCACGGCGGCAACGAGGCGATGGCCGCCTCCCGCATCGCCGAGCTCACCGAGGCCCGCCGCATCTTGTTGGCTGCGGCCCCGTGACCCAGCCCGGCGCCCTCCTGCTGACGCCCGGAGCAGGGAGCGGTCGAGACCAGTCGACGCTCGTCGCCATCGAGGCCGCGGTGGCGCCCCTGCCGGTGCGGCGCATGGACTTCCCGTATCGCCGGGAGGGCCGCCGGGCCCCGGATCGGGCGCCCAAGCTGATCGCCAGCGTGGTCGAGGAGGTGACCGCGTGGACCGGCGAGCTGAGCATCGATCCGGGGTCGGTGGTCCTCGGCGGCCGGTCGATGGGTGGGCGGATCTGCTCGATGGCGGTGGCCGAGGGTCTGCCGGCCGCCGGCTTGGTCCTGGTGTCCTACCCGCTGCACCCGCCGGGTCGCCCCGAACGGCTCCGGACCGAGCACCTCGGTGCTCTCGACGTGCCCTGCCTGTTCGTCTCCGGCACCCGAGATCCGTTCGGCACCCCCGCCGAGCTGGATGAGGCGGTGGCGTTGATCCCCGGGCCCGTGACCCAGGTCTGGATCGACGGGGGCCGCCACGACCTCAAGGGCGCCGACGAGGTGGTCGCCCAGACGGTCGCCGATTGGCTGGCCGCCCTGCCCACCCCCTGAACCGGGCGTGATTCTGTGCGGCTAGGCGTCACGAATCACGCCCAGTTCGAGGGAGCGGTCCTCGGGGTTGATGTCTTCCAACTCGACGCTGGCTGTCTCGGGGTAGAGGCCGAGCACCAGGCCGATCAGCACGAGGGGGCCGACGGCCAGGACGGCCAACGCCGGACCCACGCCGTCGATCCGGTCGGCCAAGGCGCCGGCCACCAGCAGACCCACCACCGAGCCGGCCACCCCGACCATCGTGATGATGCCGTTGGCCCGGCCCCGCAATGACGTGGGGAACAGCTCGGGGCCATAGACGCCGAGGGCGGGCACGGTGGCTCCGGCGACTACCCCTCCGAGGAGCGACCACGTCCACATCGACCATCCCGAGCTCAAGTAGGTGGCGACCGTGCCCACCGTGAGACCGAGCAGGCCGACGGCCGCCACCCGGCGCCGACCGTGGGTGTCGGCCAGGCGGCCGCCGGCGGCCACGCCCAACCCGGCCGGAGTGCTGGTGATCAAGGTGAACAAGGCGAGGTTCGCAGCCGAGAACCCTCGTTCGGTGCGCAGGAACTCGTTCTGGAACTGGCTGGCCGGAGCGGTGAACACGGTGAGCAGGAAGGCGCTGCCGGCCAGCAACGTGAGGCGCCGCCAGTGCCCGGCCATCCCCACGATGCGATGACGGGCCTCGAAGCGGCGGCTCTCGGGCAGGTGCCGGCGCACCGCCCAGAGCACGGGCAGTCCGAGGAGGGCGGCGAGGTAGAGGAGGCGCCAGCCCCCGACGTCGATGGCGGTGAGGGGCAGGAGGGCCACGCACAGCCCTGAGCCCAGGGCGGCGGCCAGGACGACCACGCTCACCGCGTAGGCCCGAGAGCCCCGGGGCATCTCCTCGACGGCCACCACCGAGATGAGCAGTCCTACGGCGGTCGAACAAGCCCGGGCCAGAGTCTGGCTGAGCCCGAACCAGGCCATGGTGGGGGCCAGGGCCCCGGTCGCGGTGAGAAGGCAGCCGGCCACCGCGCTGGCCAGAAGGAGGACCCGTCGGCCTCGACGGTCGGCGATGCTGGTCACGACCAGGGCCAGGGGCACCCCGACCCGTACTGCGGCGAGCACAACCCCTTGCTCGGTGCGGCTGGCGTCGCCCAGGTCGTCGGCGGTGAAGGTGATGGTCTGGGACAACAGGGTGCCGAGGTAGCCGGCCACGATGGCGGCCGCGGCCAGGGCGCCGAGCGTGGAGGAGGCTCGGGCGTCGAGCCGATCGGGTGGCGCCCACCACGGCTGGTCGGAGGTCGAGCGGGGGGGCCGGGCCAGCGTGCGTCGGATCGGGATGGTGTAGAGCCAGCCGAAGAACGGGACCGCGACTCGCCATCGAGTAGTCGTAGAGACGTCGAGGCGTCCGTCGGGTCGCACCGAGGTTTCGACAGTGCGTCGGTAGGTCGTGAACGGGCCGGCGTCGGCCACGTAGGTCACCGACGGGGCGGCGCCGTCGTCTTGCTCGTCGCTGGGGCGCTCGTCGACGATGTCGTGGCGGGGTCCGATCGGCCAGGCCGTGGTTCCGGCATCGACGACGCAGCGGGTGGTGAGCGAGCTCACTGCTCGCTCTCGGGGTCGCTGGCCCGGCGCCGTTCGGCGTCGGCTCGCCTCGACGCCACCCTCAAGAGCCAGACCAGAACCAGCAGGGGGACGACAACGAAGAGGGCCTCGTCCCAGCCGCCCTGATGGGCGAGCACCACCGACATGCCGTCAGGCTCTCAGCAGCAGGACGAGGCCGCCAACTGTGTAGAAGACCATGGCCACGAGGAGCGGGAGCTGGGCTCGAGTGGCCAGGTGACGGGGGAAACGGCCGATGGCTCGGTCGTGGGCCAGCACCACGCCGGCCACGTGCCCGGCGACGATCGCGCCCACCTGCACCAGCGAGATCGTCCGGGTCGACACGACGAGATAGTTGACCGTCCAGTCGATGGTGCCGAACAGGTCCCACCCCCGAGCGAAGGGGTCCGAAACGAGGATCGGCACCTGCTGGCCCTCGAACACCAGAAGGCTGAAGTAGTGGGCCAACACGTAGGCCAAAGCGATGGGAACGAGAGAGTGGATGAACGGTCTGAGCAGCGAGTCGAGATCGTCCTCGCCCACGATGCGGGCGTTGAGACGCATGGCCCCGGCATAGATCAGGGCCATGACGCCGATGACCCACATCAGGCCCAGCGTGTTGACCCAGGTGGCGTCCCAGCCCGTGCGGGCCCCGACGACCTCCTCCCACCACGACGCGTTGGAGGTGCTGTCGAAACCGGTCGAGCCCAGAGCCACCAGAACGAGAGCGACAGTGCCCGGTCGGACGGCGATGGCCGCCGCACCGGTGAACGGGAGCCGGGCCCGCACCCGCCCGGTGGTTGGGTCTCGGTAGAGCGGGGCCAGTGAGGCGACGATCCCGAACCAGGCCGCGAAGGCATCGCCGGTGCGCAACCACCGTCGTCCGAACACAGCTGCGCCCAGCACCATGGCCCCGGCGTAGACGCTGATCAGGCTGGCGAGCACCCGCGGCGACGAGGGGTTGTGGTAGCAGAGCTCGAGCCAGGTGAACCCGAAGAGTCCGGCCACGGCCCACCAATGGCTGGCCTGGGGGAGGGGCGAGGCGTCGCTGGGCCGCCCTCGTAGCCGGGTGACCACCAGCGCCACCGTGTCCCAGGGTGAGAGCACCTGCCATATGTCGCCGGCCACGGCACTGAGCAGCGGCAGGCCCACCCAGAAAGCGACGAACACCATGACCAGGGCCAGGTTGTTGCCATTGGGCGGCCCGACCCAGGCGACGGCCAGAGTCAGTGCGAAGAGGGCGAGGCCGATCAGCCGCCCTGCACCCCGCACGATCCAGAGCCAGCCCGTGGCCCGAGGCATGGTGGTGATCGGCGCCGGCCCCTGGGCCAGGTGGGGCTGGCGCCAGAACGTGCCGACGGCCACGAACGAGATGACCACCGCCATGCCGGCGGCATAGGTGAACAGCCAGGTCGGCAGCGGGAGATCGGATCGGCCCCCGAGGCCATGGGCCACCACGACGTGCAGCGTGGCGATCACCCGTTGACGGTCAGCTCACACACGGTCGTGTCGAGCCCGTGCAGCTCGATCTCCCACACGCCAGGGAGGTTGGCGATGAAGTCGATCACCGACGGCGTGCCCGCGGTGATGGCGACTTCCTTCTCGTAGCCGTGGACGTGGATGTCGTCGTTGGTGTCGCTGGTGACGACCAGACGAACGGTGCTGTCCTTGGCCACGGCTTGCTCACATCCGACGGTTTTCACCTCTCCGGCCGTCACGTCGATGGTGATTGTCCGTCCCTCGAACCCGGGTTCGACGGTGGTCGAGGTGCTCGCGTCGGTGCCGGTCGAGTCGGTGCTGGCCGACGTCGTGCTGGTGGACACCGTGGTTGCGGTGGTGGAGGTCGCCGATTCGGTGGCCGAGTCGCCGCTCGAGCACCCGGCGAGCACCAGGAAGCTGACGAACAGGGTGCCGGCGAGGGCGCCGAGCCGCCCCGGGGGGAGTGCGGTCACGCCCCCGACTGTAGGGGGAGGTGTCAGCTGGGCTGGTTGTCGTGGCGGGCTCGACCGGCGAGACTGACAACCCCCTGTTTCCCTGAGGAGTCCCGTGTACGACCAGGTGATGGCCACGATCGAGGTGATTCGCCCGGCGCTTCAGGCCGATGGCGGCGACATCATCATCAAGCTGGTCGACGAGGCCACCGGCCGGGTCGAGGTCGAGCTGACCGGAGCCTGTGGCGACTGCCCGGCATCGACGCTCACCATGTCGGCGGGCATCGAGCGCATCCTCAAGGACCGGGTGGAGGGCATCACCGAGGTCGTCGCCGTCTGAGACAGGGCGCAGGCGTCGCCGTCTGAGACAGGGCGCAGGCGTCGCCGTCTGAGACAGGGCGCAGGCGTCGCCGTCTGAGACAGGGATTCAGTCGGGGCGGGCGACCAGGCCGAGTTCGGTGGGGATGGCCAGATCGACGTGGTGGGGCAGTACCCGCACGGTGAAGCCGTAGCGGCCCGACTCCGACGCCGACAGCGACCCTTGGTAGCGCAGGCCCCCGTCGGTCGCGCCGAGGTGAGTCATGGGCACAACCTGGTAGTGATCGAGGTGGCCGGCGACGTCGACTGGGCCATGGAGCAGCTCGACGGCGAGATCGGAGGGGGCGAGCGATCCGGGATCGACCACGGCCTCGACCACCCGGAGGTCGCCGAGCGCCCCGGGCTCTCCGTCGCCCGACACCACCCGCACCGACACCTTGGGCCAGGCTTCGCGGGTGGCGACCTTCCAGGACGCCAGTCCCCGGCCCCGGGCGAAATCGGCATCGACCAGGTCGTCGAGGTGGACTGCGGCCGCCTCGTAGAGTTCGGTCAGGTAGTCGCGCACCATCCGGGCGGCGGTGACCTGGGGCCCGAGAGAGGCCAGCGAGCGCTTCACGGTGGCGATCCACCCTTGGGGCACACCGCTGCGTCCGGTCCGCCGGTCGTAGAACGACGGGATGACGGTGCCTTCAAGCAGGGTGAAGAGATGCTCGGCTTCGAGGCGGTCGCGGGTGTCGTCGTCGGCGAGGTGGTCGGCCGACTCGATGCCCCACCCGTTGGTGCCGTCGTAGAGCTCGTCCCACCAGCCGTCGAGGATCGAGCAGTTGAGGACGCCGTTGAAGGCCGCCTTCATGCCGCTGGTGCCGCACGCCTCGAGGGGCCGGCGAGGGGTGTTGAGCCATACGTCGGCGCCCTGGGTGAGGGTGCGGGCCAAGCGCATGTCGTAGTCCTCGATGAACACGATGCGATGGCGCAGCGTCGGGTCGGACGAGAAGCGGACCAGCTCGCTGATGAGCGCCTTGCCCAGGTCGTCGGCGGGGTGAGCCTTGCCCGCCATGACCAGCTGGATGGGGCGATCGGGGTCGGTGAGCAGGGCGGCGAGGCGTTCGGGCTGGGTCAGCAGCAGGGTGGCCCGCTTGTAGGTGGCGAAGCGTCGGGCCCAACAAATGGTGAGGACCTCGGGGTCGAGCACGTCGTCGCACCAGGCCGGGGCCTTGCCCACCTGCCCGGTGGCTTCGAGGGTGGTGCGCAGACGGCGGCGCACGTCGGACACCAGGCGAGCTCGCCCGCTCTCACGGGCGACCCACAGCTCCTTGTCGGGGACGTCGAGCACGCGGGACCAGGCGTCGACGCCGGCCTCGGGCCACCCGGGACCGACGTGGCGCGACAACAGGTCTTCCATGTCTCGGGACGTCCACGTGCGGGGATGCACGCCGTTGGTGATCGAGGTGATCGGCACCTCTTCGGCGTCGAGCTCGGGCCACACCTCGACGAAGGCATCTCGGCTGACCACGCCGTGGAGCTTGGACACGCCGTTGGAGCGGCCGGCCAGGCGGAAACCCATGACGGCCATGTTGAACACCGAGTCGGTGGCGTCCTCGGGCTCGTGGCCCAGCTCGAGGAGCTCCTCGACGGTGATCCCGCACTCGTCGGCCATCGAGCCCAGGTACTTCTCGACCAGCTCGACGCCGAAGCGGTCGATGCCGGCCGGCACCGGCGTGTGGGTGGTGAAGATGCTGCCGGCCCGAGTCACTTCGAGCGCCTCGGCGAAGGTGAGGCCCGACTCGGTGACGAGGAGGCGGATGCGTTCGAGGCCGAGGAACCCGGCATGGCCCTCGTTGGTGTGGAACACCTGCGTGTCGACGCCGGCGGCAGCCAACGCCCGCACCCCGCCGATGCCGAGGACGATCTCTTGGCGGATCCGGTGCTCCTTGTCGCCGCCGTAGAGGCGATCGGTGACGATCCGGGCGTCGGGGTCGTTGCTCTCGATGTCGGTGTCGAGGAAGTAGAGCGGGACCCGCCCGACATCGACTCGTAGCACGCGGATGCCGACCTGGACGCCGGCCAGGTCGACGAAGACGTCGGCGCCGTCGACCGGGGTCAGGCCCAACTCGACCGAGTCGAGCTCGGGGTAGCGCTCGCCCTGCCAGCCCTCGCTGTCGAGGAACTGGCGGAAGTAGCCGTGGCGGTAGAGCAGCCCGACGCCGACCAGTGGCAGGGCCAGGTCGCTGGCTGCCTTGAGGTGGTCGCCGGCGAGGATGCCCAGACCCCCCGAGTACTGGGGCAGCGATTCGGAGATGCCGAACTCGGGCGAGAAATAGGCGATGGACCGCACCGGGCTGCCGCCTCGGCGCTGGAACCATCGGGGCTCTTCCAGGTAGCGCTGCAGGTCGCGCGAGACGTCGGTCAGCGTGGAGAGGAAGGCCTCATCGGCGGCCAGCTCGTCGAGTCGCTCGGGCGAGGCCGTGGTCAACAGGTGCAGCGGGTCGCGGCCGGCCGCATCCCAGGTGGTGGGGTCGATCGACCGGAACAGGTCTCGGGTCCGCTCGTCCCATGTCCACCGGAGGTTGGTGGCCAGGTCACGCAGGGGCGTGAGGGCATCGGGGAGACGGGGGCGGATGGTGAAGCTGTGCAGGGCCTGCATCCGGCAACGGTAACGGCCAACCCGGCGCCGGCCTAGGGGTGCCGAGCGACCGGCCAGGTGTCCTCGGTCACACCTGGCCCCGGTCGAGTCGGGACCGCTCACCGCCATGATGGCGGGGTGGCTCCCTCCGATCTCACCTTCGGCGTGTTCTCCGACGAGGCGCCCTGGGTGCTCGACGATCCGGCCGCGTTGGCCTGGCGGGAGGGCCTTGACGAGGTGCGCCGAGCGACTCGGGCCGAGGTGCCCGCCCTGACGACGCCCCGCCGGGTTCCGCCCATTGGTCGCATGGCGGTGACCCTGCGCCACCTGGGCCCGGCCGTGGCCACCTGGTGGTTCGGCGCCCGCCGCAGGGGCGGCCCCGACTCGATGGGCGATCTGTCTCGCCGGCTGCGCCTGGCCGCCGAGGCCCTCGGGCCCACCTATATCAAGCTGGGTCAGATCATCTCGGCCGGCCGAGGGGTCTTTCCCGACGTGCTGGTAGCCGAGTTCGAGCGCTGCCGCGACCAGGTCCCGGCCGAGCCGTTCCCCGTCGTGCGGGCCACCGTCGAAGCCGAGCTGGGCCGACCCCTGCACGAGGTGTTCGAGCGTTTCGATCGCACGGCGTTGGCCGCCGCATCGATCGCCCAGGTCCACACGGCCAAGCTGCGAACCGGCGAGGAGGTGGTGGTCAAGGTCCAGCGCTCGACCGTTGCCCCCCGGGTGAGGGCCGACCTGGCCGTGCTGGCGTGGATCGCGCCTCACCTTGTGGGGCGAATCCCGGTGACGGCGCTGGCCAACCCTCCGGCGCTGGTCGAGCTGTTCGCCGAGACCATCAGCGAGGAGCTCGACTTCCGCCTGGAAGCCGAGAACATGCTCGACGTCTCCGCCGTGCTGGCCGAGCTCGGGCAACGTCGCTACGTCGTGCCCCGCCCCCATCCGACCCTGGTCACCCGCCGGGTCCTGGTCATGGAGCGGCTGTACGGCTTCGCCTTCGACGACCTGGCCTCGATGGCCGAGGCCGGGATCGACCCGGCCGACCTGGTCCGAGCCGGGATGATCGGCTTCCTCGAAGGGGCGATGCTCCACGGGGTCTTCCACGGCGACCTGCACGGCGGCAACCTCATGGTCCGCGACGACGGTCGGGTGGCCCTGCTCGACTTCGGCATCACCGCCCGGTTCGACGAGCAGCGCAGGCTGGCCTTCCTGCGCCTGATGATCGGCGCCATGACCAACGACGTCCTGACCCAGTTGGGAGCGCTGCGAGATCTCGGTGCGCTCCCGGCTGACACCGACCTGCAGCAGGTCAGCGACGACCTCGGCCTCGAGGGACCGCCAATCGACCCCGCCGCGCTGAGCGCCGACCAGCTGGTCGACGAGGTGCGTCGAGTGGTCAAGGCGCTGCTGGGCTACGGCGCTCGGTTGCCCAAGGAGCTGATGCTCTACGTGAAGAACCTGCTGTTCCTCGACGGGGCCATCGCCACCCTCGCCCCCGACCTCGATCTGATCGGCGTGATCGCCGAGGTGGCCACCCATCTGACCACCACCCACGGCGAGCGGTTGGCGGCCGAGCTGGGCCCGGTGGGCATCGGCGCACCTGGTGGGCTGCAGGTCGACCTCGACGGGGTGAAGGCCTCCCTCGGCGTCGACCCGGCGCTGGAGGGTTTCACCTACCGAGACCTCCAAGAGCGCCGCGAACTCATCCGCTCCCGCCTCGCCGCCCGCCGCTCCTGACCCGCGAACCATCCCCGCAGCAGCGCCGTTGTTGTCCTGTGCACGCTCTGCGTGCACAGGACGACACTCGTGGGCGGGAGCTTGGGTCTGGCGGGGCGAACCGCAACGGTGGGGCGGGCATCTGCCAACCTGGCCTCGTGACGCGAATGTCCGAGGCGCCGCTTCCGGCCATCGTCATCGAGAACGTGCGGCCTCGCACCCCATCCGGGCGTTTCCCGGCCAAGGCGGTGGCCGGTGCGCCGGTGCGCATCTCGGCTGACATCTACACCGACGGCCACGACGAACTCGCCGCTCGGGCCAGGGTGCACCTGGCCGACGGTCCGGGTTCGGCCACCTGGGTCGACGTGCCGCTGGTGGCCGTGGGCAACGACCGGTGGGAGGGGTTCTGCACCCTCGACCGGTTGGGCCTCCACGAGATCGTGATCGAGGCCTGGGTCGATCTGGCCGCCACGTGGGCCCGTGACACCGAGCGCTGCCTCGACGCGGGGGTCGAACCGCCCCCGCCGTTGGCCGCCGGCCAACCGACGACGACTCGGCGCACCACGGCCGGGCCGTTCAAGCTGTGGATCGACCGAGCCCTGGCCCAGCACGGCGCCTGGTACGAGCTGTTCCCTCGGTCCGAAGGGGGCTTCGCCGGCACCATCGAGCGCATCGAAGCGGTGGCCGCCATGGGCTTCGACGTCGTCTACCTCCCTCCGATCCATCCCATCGGCACCAGCCATCGCAAGGGTCCCGACAACACCCTGACGGCCGGACCCGACGACCCCGGCAGCCCGTGGGCCATAGGCAGCGCCGAGGGCGGCCACACCGCGGTCCACCCCGAACTCGGCACCATCGACGACTTCGACCGCCTTGTCGCCGCCGCCCGCGACCTGGGCGTGGAGATCGCCCTCGACTACGCGTTGCAGTGCTCGCCTGATCACCCCTGGGTGGCCGAGCACCCTGCCTGGTTCCACCAACGCTCGGACGGCACCGTCAAGTTCGCCGAGAACCCGCCTAAGCAGTACCAGGACATCTACCCGCTCAACTTCTGGCCCGACGCCGTCACCGAGCGCGACGCGCTCTGGCAGGCCTGTCGGGAGATCATCGAGTTCTGGGTCTCCCACGGCGTGCGCATCTTCCGGGTCGACAACCCCCATACCAAGCCCATGGCCTTCTGGGCCTGGCTGCTCCCCGCCGTGCAGTCGCTGCACCCCGACGTCATCTTCCTCTCCGAGGCCTTCACCCGGCCCAAGGTGATGGCCAAGCTGGCCGAGGTCGGATTCACCCAGAGCTACACCTACTTCACCTGGCGCACGACCAAGGCCGAGCTGGTCGAGTACGTCACCGAGCTGACCGCCGCACCCCTCGTCGACTACTTCCGCCCCGCGTTCTGGCCCAACACGCCGGACATCCTCTCGGGGCCGTTGCGGCGGGGGAGTGCCGCCGCCTTCCGGTTGCGGCTGCTCTTGGCCGCCACGCTGGTGCCCACCTACGGCATCTACTCGGGCTACGAGCTGGTGGAGAACGAACCCAAGTCAGACCACGACGAGGAGTACGCCCGTTCGGAGAAGTACGAGCGAAAGACCCGCGACTGGCTGCACGAGGGGTCGCTGGCTCCGTTCGTCACCCACGTCAATCTGGCCCGCCGGGCCCACCCGGCGCTGGCCACGGCGGCCAACATCGCCTTTTGCGACTCGACCAACGACCAGATCTTGGCGTACGCCCGCTGGAGCGAAGACGGCACCGACGTGGTGTTGGGCGTGGTCAACCTCGACCCCGATGCCGTGCAGGAAGACACCATCTGGCTCGACCTCGACCTCCTCGGGCTTCCGCACGGTCGTTCGTTCGTGGCCCACGACGAGCTGACTGGCGAGACGTACCACTGGACCGGTTCGGCCCACTACGTCCGTCTCGATCCCAGTGTCGGCCCCGGTCACCTCTTCCACCTGCGTTCCCGGTCGTGAGCCGGACCCAGCTCGGGCGGGTGGCCTCGGGCGAACACGACGACCCGCATGCCGTCCTGGGTGTGCACCGTGTCGGACGCCACACGGTCCTGCGAGCCTGGTGCCCGGACGCCACGTCGGTTCGGGCCGTGCTCGACGACGCCACCACCGTCGCCCTGAGTCCGGTGGTGGGGATTGACGGCGTGTTCAGCACCACGCTCGCGGCGGCGCCGGCGACCTACCGGTTGGCGCTCACCTGGGCCGACGGCTCCGAGCTCGAGGTCGATGACCCCTACCGCTTCTGGCCCACGTTGGGCGAGGTCGACCTCCATCTCATCGGCGAGGGTCGCCATGAGGAGCTGTGGCGGGTGCTGGGATCGACCCCGCGCCGTCACCAAAGCATCGACGGCACCTCGTTCGCGGTGTGGGCCCCCAACGCCCGGGCCGTGCGGGTGGTGGGCGACTGGAACCGCTGGGACGGCCGCATCCACCCGATGCGCCGTCTCGGAACCTCTGGGGTGTGGGAGATCTTCGTGCCCGGAGTCGGTCCGGGTCAGCACTACAAGTACGAGATCGTCGGGGCCGACGGTCGGCTCCAACTCAAGGCCGACCCGATGGCCAACGCCTGCGAGCTGGCGCCCGGGTCGGCCAGCCGGGTCACCGCGTCGACCCATCGATGGGGCGACGATGCCTGGATGGCCCAGCGGGCCCAGCGTCGGACGTGGGCCGAGCCGATGTCGATCTATGAGGTTCACCTCGGTTCGTGGCGAGGGCCACGGAGCTACCGAGCGCTCGCCATCGAGCTGGTCGACCACGTCGTGGGTCTGGGATTCACCCATGTCGAGCTGCTGCCAGTGGCCGAACACCCCTTCACCGGCAGCTGGGGCTATCAGGTAACCGGCTACTTCGCCCCCACCGCCCGTTACGGCGATCCCGACGATTTCCGCTTCTTCGTCGACGAGTGCCACCGGCGAGGCCTCGGGGTCATTCTCGACTGGGTCCCGGCCCACTTCCCCAAGGACGACTGGGCCCTGGCCCGCTTTGACGGCACGGCCCTGTACGAACACGACGACCCCCGTCAGGGCGAGCACCCCGACTGGGGCACCTACGTCTTCAACTACGGCCGCCGCGAGGTCCGCAACTTCCTGCTGGCCTCGGCCCTCTACTGGCTCGAGGAGTTCCACATCGACGGTCTGCGGGTAGACGCGGTCGCCTCGATGATCTACCTCGACTACTCCCGAGAGCCCGGCGACTGGGTGCCCAACGTGTTCGGCGGGCGCGAGAATCTCGATGCCGTCTCGTTCCTCCAGGAGGTCAACGCCACCGTCTATCGGCGCAACCCGGGGGTGGCCATGATCGCCGAGGAGTCGACGTCCTGGCCCGGGGTCACCACCCCCACCGAGCACGGCGGCCTGGGCTTCGGGCACAAGTGGAACATGGGCTGGATGCACGACACGCTCGGCTACTTCGGCCACCAACCGGTGCACCGGCCCTTTCACCACAACGACCTGACCTTCGGCCTGCTCTACGCCTTCACCGAGCACTTCGTGTTGCCCCTGTCCCATGACGAGGTGGTCCACGGCAAGGGCACCCTGCTGTCGCGAATGCCCGGTGACCCCTGGCAGGCCATGGCCAACCTGCGGGCTCTGTTCGGATGGATGTGGGCGTTGCCGGGCAAGCAGTTGGTGTTCATGGGCGCCGAACTCGGTGCCGTGCAGGAGTGGTCGGTGGACGCCTCGTTGGATTGGTCGCTCCTCGACGATCCTCTCCACGCCGGGCTGTCGACCCTGGTCGGCTCGCTCAACCACCTCTACCGGGACCAGCCCGCGCTGTGGAGCTCGGACTCGAAGGCCGAGGGCTTCCGCTGGCTCGACGCGGATGACGCCGACCACAGCATCTACTCCTTTGCCCGCTTCGACGCCGAGTCGGGGGCGGCGCCCATCGTGTGCGTGGCCAACCTCACCCCGGTGCCCCGGGCCGAGTACCGCCTTGGCCTGCCCGACCCGGGGATCTGGCATGTCGTGCTCGACACCGACGCCCCGGCCTTCGGAGGCAGCGGTGTCACAGTCGGCCCCGACCACCTGATGGCCGAGGCGGTGCCGACCCAGGGCTGCGACCACTCGGTCGTGGTCGCCCTGCCCCCGCTGTCGGTGCTCTGGTTCAGCCCGTCGAGCTGACCGTCTCCCGGGGCCGGACCGAGGCGTGGCGCTCGGCGAACCGCCTGAGGTTTCCTCGCCAGATGCTGGTGAGGATCGGTCGACCCACCACCTCGCCCATCGGTCCCCCTAGCCACCACGGGAAGGCCAACTCCTCGGCCCACACGAACAGGGTGCGGCGACCACTGGCGACCGGGTCGAGGGTGAAGCGGCCCTGTCCGGTGACCAGGCCGCGGTGGGCCACGGCCATGGCCCGTTCGGCGACCCACTCGGTCACGGCCATGTGGTCATCGAGGCGGATCGGCCCGACCCGGGTCACACATCGGTAGGCGGTGCCCACGCCCTGGCGCTGGTCGGTGGCGAAGTCGAGCGACTCGGCGTCGGCCATCCATTCGACGTGCGATGCCACATCCGCCAGGTCGGCCCATACCGCGGCCACCGGCGCGTCGAGGACGGTGGCCACTCGAATCGAGATCAGTGGGGCGCCTCGTTGAGGTCGACCGTCGCCTGCTCGGGCGCCACGATGTTGATGAGCACCCCGGTGCCCAACTCGAATCCAGCCCGGGTGGTGACCTTGGGCAGCACGTGGACGTGCCAGTGGAACTCGCCGTCGTGGCGGTGAGGAGAGGCGTGGAGGACGACGTTGTAGGCAATGTCGCCCAGCAGCCCCTGGAGCCGACCGAGCACGTTGCGCAAGGTGTCGCCCACCCCGGTCAGGTCGGCCGGCTTCACGTGGTCGAGATGCCCCTCGTGAGCCCGGGGGATGATCAGCACCTCGTAGGGGGTGCCGCTCCAGAACGGGCAAATGGCCACCGCGTGCTCGTCTTCGGCGATGACCCGCTCGCCCGATTCGACCTCGGCTTCGAGGGTGGTGCACATCAGGCACCCGCCCACGAAGCGGGCGAAGCCGGCCTCCTCGTCGGCCAACTCGCCGGGTACGAACGGGACGCCCAGGAGTTGGCCGTGGGGGTGGGCCAAAGAGGCGCCGGCTTCACGGCCGTGGTTGATGATCGCCTGGGAGTAGCGGACCGAGGGCATGGCGGCATGAGCGGCGAAGCGATCCTGGAGGGCGGCCATGACCGCCTCGACCTGGTCGTCATCGAGGCTGGCAAAACTGGTGTCGTGGTCGGGGCTGAGCACCAGGATTTCGTGGATCCCCGACGCCTTGGCCCGGGTGAACACCGGCCCGAGGTGGCGGACCATGAGCTGCTCGGCCCCTTCGAAGGCCGGGTAGAGATTGGGAACGACTCTGACGGTCCACTCGCCCGAAGGGCCGTTGCTGACCAGAGCGGCGGGAGTGGACTCCTCGTTGCCCGGACAGAACGGGCAGGGCCGGCTCGGGTCGTGTTCGACGGGCAGATGGCGGGTGTCGAAGGACGAAGGACGGGTCGAGCGCTCGGTGGCGACGGTGACCCAGCGGCCCAGGAGGGGGTTGAGTCGGAGTTCGCTCATGCCGTATCGGCTCGCTCGATGGCTGCCATCTCGGCCTAGGTTAACCAGTGACCCGCCGATAGACGGACACATGCTGGTCGGCGTCGTCATCGAAGGGCTCACCGGACCAGCCTGACCAGCGGCTGACCAGCGCCAGCCCGGCATCGGCGGCCAGGGAGTCGAGCTCGTCGGGGCTCAGGTATCGCACCCGGTACCGGCGCACCGCTCCGGCGCCCTCGATGGCCCCCACGATCGTCTGGCCGCCCCGGTCGCGCCGGGTGCGGTGGACGATCCCCCGAGCCGGGTCGACGCTCGACGCTTCGTCGGGCCCGTCGACGGAGTCGGCGAAGGTCGACATCTCGACGACCAGCGACCCGTTCGGAGCCAGGATCGGTGCGGCGTTGGCCAGGCAGCGAGCCTGTTCGTCGGCCGACGCCAAATTGCAGAAGGTGTTGAAGGCGATCAGGACGACAGCGAAGCCACCGGGGGCGGCCAACGGGGCCGGGAGCGGGTCGGCGAAGTTGGCCATGGCCACTCGAATGGCGGCGCCGCCCGGCTTGGCCCGGAGCCGCTCGACCATGGCCGCCGACGCATCGATACCGAACACCTCGATGCCCCGAGCGACGAGGGGCAGCGCCAGTCGTCCGGTGCCGATGCCCAACTCGAGTACCGGGCCACCACCAGCGGCGTTCACCAGGGCTACCACGGCCTCGACGGTGGCATCGACGTCGCTGATTTCGGCGTACCAGGCGTCATAGACGTCGGCGAAGGCGTCGCCGTACGCCGCCGGGTCGGGATCGGCCTCAGGCATCGAGCGCGTCGAGCACGGCAAGGATCTCTTCGCCGTAGTTCTCGAGCTTGGTCGGGCCGATGCCTTCGAGTCGGGACAGCTCTACGAGGGTGGTCGGTCGAGCCATGGCGATGCCCCGCAGGTGGCGGTCGGACAGGACGATGAACGCCGGGACCTGGTCGGCCTTGGACCTCTGGAGCCGCCAAGCTCGCAGGACGGTGTCGGCCGCCTGTTGGGCCGGGGTCAACGGCGTCGACGGGGCGCTGGGCGCCTTGGCCGAGCCGGTGCCCGCCGTTCGAGTCCGCACCGGCGCTGGGGTCGCAGGCGTGTGGGGGGCCCGCCCGTCGAGCTCGGCCAGGAACGGTGACGGCCGGCTGGCATCGCCCAAGACCACAACCTGACGTCGGCCCCGGGTGATGGCCACGTGCAAGACCCGACGCTCTTCCTCGAGGTCGTCGGCCAGGCGGTGGGGAATGATGCCGGCGGTGGTCCCGAATACGGCGACCCGGTCCCACTCCATGCCCTTGACCCGGTGCACAGTCGAGAGGGTGACCCCGCCCGGGGTCGCTTCGCGGTGCAGGGCAGCGCGTAACCAGGCCTCGAAGGTGGTGGGGTCGCGATGGAGGTCGGCCAGCTGGGCCAGGCCCTCGAGGTCGTCGACGTGGCTGGCCCCCTCGCCGCCCTTGGAGGCGTCGAGCAGCGAGATCGCTCCGCCCAGGCCGACCTCGTCGGTGATGACCATGAGCACTCGGCGAGTGTCGTGCCCGGCCGCCACCGCGTCGACCACCGCGCCCACGTCGGCGACCAAGCGGTCGACCTTGGCTGCGTCCTTGTCGGCCAACGAGTCGCCGATGGCGGCCACCTCTTGGTCGGTCCACCACCCTCGGCGCCCCAGGCGCTCGGCGAACCATGGGGGGAGACCTCGGCTGGGCCGGCGCAGGATCTCGACCAGGTCGTCGGTGCGCAGCCGGCCGTCGGCCGCCCCGGATGCGCCTAGGCGCAGGTAGGCCAGCGCGGCTCGAAGGCCCAACCGGTCCAACACGCTCGGGTGCAGGACCGAGTCGAGGGGTATGCCGGCTTCGGCCAGCACGACATGGGGGGCGAGCAGCAGCGAGTTCACCCGGGAGAGCACCGCGACCTGGGCCGGCGCCGCCGGTTGGGTGGCCTCGGGGTCGAGCCACCCGGATACCACCTCGACCAGGGCTCGGGCCCCGGCGTCGGGGGCGTGGGTGCGAACCGTGAGCGCCGCCGGATCGGCGATGGCGTCGGGGCCCGGATGCATCTCCTTGGGCACCCGGCGGTGGTTGTAGGAGAGCAGGTGGCGGGCCGCGTCGACCACCGGAACCGGGCAGCGGTAGTTGACGGTCAGCGGATGGTCGGCCGCGCCCGGGAAGCGTCGGGCGAAGTCGATGAGGAATCCTGGATCGGCCCCGGCATGGCCGTAGATGACCTGGTCGTCGTCGCCCACGCCGAACACGTCGAGGCTGGGGCCGGCCACGAGGCGCACCAGCAGGACGTGGGCCGGCGTCAGGTCCTGGAGTTCGTCGACCAGGAGGTGGCGGCCCCGGGCCTGGATCCGTCGTCGCAGGGCGCCGTCAGCCAGCAGGGCCTCGACCGCGCCGTAGATCTGCTCGTCGAAGTCGACGGCGTCGGCGTGGCGCAGCGCATGGCGGAAGGCGACGAAGGCCGGTCCGAGACCGGGTACGTCGTCGCGTCCGGCCTCCACCTCGTCGGGGTCGAGCAGGCCCAGCCGCACCAGAGAGAGCGCTTCGAGGTAGGGGGCGATTGGGTCGGTATTGGCCCGGCGCTTGACCTTGGGGACCACCGAACGGACCAGGTCGCGTGCGCTTCGCTCGTCGAGCACGGTCGGGCGTCGGCCCCGGGCCTGGCCGAGGATCGAGTAGCCGAGGGCGTTGAGGGTCTGGACCCGGGGGCGGAAGTCGACGGTCCGAGCTTCGAGTTCTTCCTGGGCCTTCTTGTTGTAGGCCACGGCCAGGACCAGCTCGGATTCGACGCCGCGGTCGACGATGAGGTGGCGGAGGCGTTCGGTGAGGACCCGGGTCTTGCCTGACCCGGCGGGAGCGATGATGCGGGCCGGCCCGGCGCCGTGGGTGACCGCGGCCAGCTGATCGGCAGCCAACTCGGCGGCCGGCGGGCGGGGGGAGGGTGCCGGGGTGAGGGCGCCGAGCTCGACGCTCTCGGCGTGGACGAGGACGAGCTCGCCCAGTGCATCCGGGTCACTCGATGGCTCGGGGCCCCGCGGGCCGCCGTCGATCCAGGCCGGGCGCCCGTCGGCCAGTACGACGTCGCCCCGGCCGTCGGTGGTTGGCGACGCGCCGAGGCGGATGGCCTTGCGGGCCCACCACCACACCGGGTCGCCATCCTGGCGGGCGTCATAGGTGTTGGCCCACACCAGGTGGTGGAGGCGGTCGGCCCACAGCTCGTGGTCGGCGTCGAGGGTCCAAGGCTCGACCGCGGACGAGGTGGGATCACGAAAGCGGGCCGGGTCGACGGCCAACTCGACCACGACTGGTCGCCGAGTCGACCAAGCCGCGTGCAGCCGGGCGACCGCGTCGGCCGGGGCGCTCAGCGTGGCGTCGTCGATGCGCACCCGTTCGAGGGCGGGGTCGGCCCACGCAGCGGGGACCGGAGGTCCGTCGATGGCTACGACCACACCTCGGCCGAGAGTCGCCGGACCCGGAGGAGCGCTCGGCACGGGCATCCGCGAGACCCTACGAGGGCGCGCTGACACTCCCCGGTCGAGCGACTCAGCCCTCGTCCCGGTCGGGGGTGTCGGCGTCTCGAGCCATCCCGAAGAAGTCGGATCGATCGCGATGGCGGGCGGCCGGCGACTTGGCCCGGAACCGGTGCGTGGCCCGGTCGAGGCTGGAGAAGGCGGTGCGGGTGCCCGGCGGGTCGGTGGACCACTGCTGGGTGTTGCCAGCCGCCAGCCCGACCCGCCCACCTTCGGCGTACGCGTCTTGGTTGGCTCCGAGGAAGACGAAGGTCCATCCCGCGGCTTGGTAGCGACGGATCATGCTGAACAGCTCGTCCCGGTCGAACTCCATCGACGCGTTCTCGGCGCCGTCGGTCACGGCCACGAACAGCACGTCGAACGTGCAGTCAGAGGTCGCGGCGTCCGTCATACGTTCGGCGGTGTGGAGGATGGCTCGGCCCATGGCGTCGTAGAGGGGTGTCGATCCCCGGGGAACGAAGGTCTCCCGATCGAGGTCGTCGACGTCATCGAGGGGAACGGCGTCGGCCACCAGCTCGAACGGGTCGGCGCTGTCGAACTGCACGAGCGTGAGCACGCACTCGCCCTCGGTCTTGCGTTGGCCGGCGACGAAGTCGTTGAAGGAATCGATGACGTCGTCGGCGATGGCAGCCATCGATCCGGATCGGTCGAGTACCACGACGAGGTGGACCGAAACGGGGTTCGAGGTGGCGGCGGGGGGGTTCGGCCATGTGAGCGCTTTCGTGGCGAGGGGGCGTCCTGAGTCGGTGGCAATTGAAGGTTGGTGGGGTGACACGAACGAAGGTTCGTGGAGCGGGGATGGCTACCCCTCGAGGGCTCCCGGGTCGGCGGGTACATCGACGGCGTGGGCCCGGAGGGCATCGAGGGGCACCAAGTCGAGCGCCCGCTCGTGGGTGGAGGCCAACACGACCGGCGCCGCCGAACCGTCGCGGTGGGCCCGCAGCCAGTTGCCGGCCGTCACACACCACCGGTCACCTGGGACCAAGCCAGCGAAGTGGTACTGGGGTGCCGGCGTCGAGAGGTCGTTGCCGATGGACCGTTGGTGGTCCAGGAACTCGGCAGTCACCACCGCGCAGACCGTGTGGCTCCCCGCGTCCTGAGGGCCAGTGGTGCAACAACCGTCCCGGTAGAAGCCAGTCACCGGGTCGGTGCCACAAGGCTCGAGCTCGCCCCCGAGCACGTTGCGATCGGGCATCGGCTCAGTATGACCGCGCCGATTTGCCCGCGCTTCGACCTCGGTGCCGCCGTTTGACCTCATGGTTCGGAGGCTGCGACCTCCTACGCTCGACCGATGCCCTCGGTCTACCTCGATCACGCGGCGACCACGCCGGTTCGGCCGTCGGTGGCCGAGGCCATGTGGCCCTGGATCGGTGGCGGACGCTTCGGCAACGCCTCGGGCGCCCACCAGGTGGCCCGCCAGGCTCGGGCTGCGGTCGACGATGCCCGTGAGATCGTGGCCGCTGGCCTGGGTTGTCGACCGGCCGACGTGGTGTTCACCAGCGGCGGGACCGAGGCCGACAACACCGCGATTGCCGGTGCCGCCCTAGGCGGGGCGCTGGTCGCCTGCTCGGCCATCGAGCATCACGCCGTTCTCGAGCCGGTGCTGGCCCACGGCGGGACCACCGTGGCGGTCGATGCCCAGGGCGTCCTCGATCTCGATCGCCTCCCAGCGAACGTCCGCCTGGTCTCGGTCATGTCGGTCAACAACGAGGTCGGCACCATTCAGCCGATCGCCGAGCTGCGAGCCGCGGTTGGACCCGACGTCGTGGTCCACACCGACGCGGTCCAGGCCGTGGCCTGGCTCGACGTGGCCGACGTGGTCGCAGAGGCCGATCTGGTGTCGGTGTCGGCTCACAAGTTGGGCGGGCCCCAGGGTGTAGGTGCCCTCGTCGTACGCCCGGGCACCGACCTGGCCCCATTGCTGCGCGGCGGAGGCCAGGAGCTCGATCGGCGCAGTGGCACCCACGACGTGGCCGGCATCATCGGCTTCGCCGAAGCGGTCCGGGTCACCGTCGCCGAGCGGGCCGAGACGGTTGCCCGGGTCGGAGTGCTGCGTGACCGACTGGTCGACGGGTTGGTCGACGCCATCGACGGTTGTGCCGAGACAGTGTCCCGCCCCCTGAAGGTTGCTGGTAACGCCCACCTCTCCATCGAAGGAATCGACTCCGAGTCTCTGCTGGTCCTGCTCGACCGAGCCGGGGTGTGCGCGTCGATCGGGGCGTCTTGCGCCTCGGGAGCCGTCGAGGCGTCCCACGTGCTGGCGGCCATGGGCCGTCCGGCCCGAGGCGCCTTGCGCCTCACCCTCGGCTGGTGCTCCACCGACGACGACGTCGACGTTGCCCTCGATGTCATCCCCGCCGCTGTGGCCCAACTCCGGAGACAACCATGACCGACTCGGTGCTGGTCGCCATGTCGGGCGGCGTCGACTCGTCGGTGGCCGCCGCCCTGCTGCTCGAGGCCGGCTACGACGTCACCGGGGTGACCCTGCGCCTGTGGGGTGGCGAGTCGGACCAAGGGTGCTGCTCGGCCGCCGACGTCGACGATGCCCGCCGGGTCGCTCAGCAGCTCGGGATCGCCCACTACGTGTTCAACCTGGCCGACGAGTTCACGGCCGGCGTGGTCGAGCCCTATGTCGCCGCTCATGCCGACGGGCTGACACCCAACCCGTGCATCGAATGCAATCGCACGATCAAGTTCGACCAGCTCCTCCGGCGGACCGACGCCATGGGTTTCGACCTGTTGGCCACCGGCCACCACGCCCGGATCGGCCCTGGTGGTCAACTGCGTCGGGGTGCCGACCCGGGCAAGGACCAGAGCTACGTCCTGCACATGCTGAGTGCAGCGGTGCTGCAGCGGGTCCGCTTCCCCGTGGGTGACATGACCAAGGACGAGGTCCGCCGGCGGGCCGATGGGCTCGGTCTTCGCAGCGCCGACAAGCCCGACAGCCAGGAGGTGTGCTTCATCGCGTCGACGACCAGCCGGGGCGGCTTCCTGGCCGACCGGGGGTTGACCCTGACCCCGGGGCGGGTGGTCGAGGCCGGATCGGGGACCGAGGTCGGCCGGGTCGAGGGAGTGGAGTTGGTCACCGTCGGCCAGCGCAAGGGCTTGGGTCTGGCCGGAGGATCTGAGCCTCGCTACGTCACCTCGGTCGACGTGAACTCGGCCACCGTCACCGTCGGGCCCCGTCGAGATCTGCTGGTCGATCACGTGACGGTGACCAGCTGGAGTTGGGTCACCGGGCCGATGACCGGTGCGGTCCAGGTGCAGACCTCGGCCCACGGTGTGCCCGTCGACGGGTGGCTCGAGCCGACGGGCGTGGTGCGCTTGGCCCAGCCCACCCGGCGGGTTGCGCCGGGTCAGTCGGTGGTGGCCTACCGAGGCGACCAGGTCGTCGGCGGGGGCCCTGCGCTCTAGGTGCTCAGCCCACCCTGATCCGGCGGGTGCTGGCTTCGGCCAGGAGCCGGCCCGGTCGGGTCGGGGTGCAGAGCAGGGCGCGGGCCGGCTGGCCTCGTGTCTCGTTGGATCGAGCTCGCACCAGGGGCACCGATTCGGCCAGGCGGACTTCGACCGCGAGTCCGGGAGAACCGGCGGTCAGGTCGAGGGCGTCGGTGTCGACCGGGGCCGGGCCGATGCTGACGATCTCGCCTCGCCGGAACAGCACCGGGTCGAGCAGGGCCAGGTGGTCCTTCAGGACCAACCCGGCGGGGACCAGGACCACCCAGCGCAGGCAGAGCGCATGCAACGCCCGTACGCCGACTACGGCGACGGCGGCCCCGATGGCCACGGCGATGGCGCCGGCCACCCATTGATGGGCGGCGAGCAGGAGCGGACCGGTAACGCAGCCAGCGATCACCGCGACCGCGGCCAACGGGAGGGGCCCGATGAGCGTGGCTCCCGGCGGCCGGAGAGGGAAGCGGCGCTCGTCTCCGTAGGCCGCACCGTTCACGAACACGAACCCGGTTTCGGGCGCCAAGGCGATGGCGACCACGACGATGGCGGCGACGACCGCGGCCACGCTGGCCTCGGCGCTGGGCTCACCGGTCGAGGCGGCGGCGATGGCGGCGGCGATCGACCCGACGGCGGCGAGTCGGACGGGGACCAGCCCCCATGGCCGGGGCACTACGAGGGCGAGGAGCACACCAGCCCAGATCAGCCACAGCCCGACCGATGCCACGGTGCGCACGTCGTCAGACCGGGGGTCGAGCGCGGCGGCCAGCGCCGGCCCAGCGACCAGCGGCAGCCCGGCCCAAGTGGCCCGTTCGATCCAGGGCCACGCTCGTTCACCCACGATGTCGCCCACCTGCACCCATTCATTCTCCCCGCCCCGGCGCCGACCCTGCGATTCCGGGCACCCACTTGCCGTCGTTGTCTGGTGCACGCAGGGCGTGCACCCGACGACAACGACGCCGCTCGGGTCGGTGTCACACCCGCCGGGTGAGATGGGTCGATGCAAACGACGGCCGCCCGAGTGGCGGCAATGGCGGCCCGGCGTCACGGCGGGGTGACCCGGGGAGGCATGGCGGCCGTCGGCGTCACCCGTAGCCAGATCGGTCATTTGGTCGCCTCGGGTGTCCTCGTCCGTGTCCATCCGGGCGTGTACCGCCACCGGGCGGCGACGCCGAGCTGGGCGGCCCAGGTCTACGCCGCGACCCGAGCGACCAGTGGACCGGCAGTGGCGTCACACCGGGCGGCTGGGCGGCTGTGGGGCCTACGCGACGTGCGGTGTGGACTGCCAGAGATCACGGTGACGGGACGTTGCGGCCCGATCTGAAGGGCGTGCGGGTACACCGAACCACGATGCTCGACGATGTCGACGTGACCGAACTCGACGGCATTCCCGTGACGTCGGTCGCTCGGACACTGCTCGACCTCGGAGCGGTACTGCCCGCTACCAAGGTGATCCAGGTGACCCAGGACGCGCTCTTGGCCGGTTCGGTCTCCGCCACCAGCGTGCTCGGTGCACTCGAGCGAGTTGGTTCCCGGGCCGGGACGGCGCCGGTGCGTCAGGCGATGGTCGAGCGGCTCTCTGACCGGGCCGAGAGCCGGCTCGAAGTCGACCTGGTTCGGCTGGTGGGGCGACTCCAAGGGCCGCCTCCCGTGCTCCAGTACGAGCTCGACACCCCGTCGGGGTCGAAGCTGCGCCTCGCCTGGCCTGGCCGGCCCGACGCCTGGCGGTCGAGGCCGACGGGCGCCGATGGCATACGACGACGGCCGATTTCGAACGTGACCTGACTCGCCACACGCCATCCAGGCCCTCGGGTGGCGCCACCTGCGATTCGGCTGGGCCGACGTGCACGATCGCGCCGATGCGACGCTGGACGTCATCGCCGGGTCGATCGCCCTCGCCGCGTGACTCATTGTCGTCCTGTGCACGCACAGCGTGCATCAGACGACAACGGCGCCGGTGGCGCCGCCGGTCGCCGCCAGGTGGTCAGGGGAGCTCGCCGGTTTCGAGGAGGGTCTCGAAGCCGGCCTCGTCGAGGATCGGGACGCCGAGTTCTTCGGCCTTGGTCAGCTTCGAGGCGCCGGGCTCGTCGCCGACGACCACGGCCGTGGTCCGCTTCGACACCGACCCGGGCGACTTGCCGCCCCGCGCCTTGATGGCTGCTTCGGCTTCCTCGCGGGTGTAGGCGGCCAGCGTCCCGGTCACCACCACCGACCGTCCGGTCAGGGTCTGATCGAGCACAGCGCCGACGCCGCCCACCGGGCCGTTCAGGTTCACGCCTGCGGCCCGGAGCTTGTCCACCACGATCCGGTTGCGCTCGACGGCGAAGAACTCGACGACCGAGCGGGCGATGATCGGTCCCACCCCCTCGACCGCGGCCAGGGTGTCTTCCGACGCCACCATGATTGCGTCGAGCGATCCGAACCCGGCGGCCAAGGCCTCGGCGCCGGCCGGACCCAGGTGGCGCACGTTGAGCCCGACCAGCAGGCGGGCCAGCGGCTGGTCCTTGGACGCCTCGATGGCCGACCGCAGGTTGGCCACCGACAGCTCGCCGTAACCCTCCAGAGCCAGGACCTGGTCCCAGTCGATGGTGTAGATATCGGCCACGTCGGCCACCAGACCGAGGTCGCAGAGCTGATAGACCCGCTGCTCGCCTAGCCCCTCGATGTCCATCGCACCCCGCGAGGCGAAGTGGATGATCCGTCCGGCCCGCTGAGCCGGGCAATCGACGTTGACGCAGAATGTGTCGCTCTCGCCCTTGGCTCGCACCAGGGCTTCACCGCACGCCGGACAGGTCGTGGGGAACGTCCACTCGGCCAGTCCTTCGGGCCGCAGCTCGAGCACCGGGCGTACCACCTCGGGGATGACGTCGCCGGCCTTGCGCACGACCACCACGTCGCCGGGTCGGACGTCTTTGATCCGCACCTGGTCCTCGTTGTGGAGCGTCGCCATACCGACCGTCGATCCACCGACGAAGACCGGTTCGAGCACGGCGAACGGCGTCGCCCGTCCGGTCCGGCCGATCGAGACCTGGATGGCCCGCAGCGGGGTGGTTCGCTCCTCGGGCGGGAACTTGTAGGCGATGGCCCATCGCGGTGCCCGGGAGGTCGACCCCAGCGCGGTGCGCAAGGCGAGGTCGTCGAGCTTGACGACCACACCGTCGATCTCGTAGTCGAGGTCGTGGCGGCGGGCTTCCCACTCGCGGCAGTAGGCGTAGACCTCTTCGAGGGTCGGCACCGACCGGATCTCGGGGTTCACCGGCAGTCCGAGCGAGCGCAAGAACTCGAGCGTGTCGGCGTGGCGCTCGAAGCTCGGACCGTCCTCGATGGCGCCGAGCTGGTAGGCCCACAGGGCCAATTCCCTTGACGCCGTGACCGTCGCATCCTTCTGGCGCAGCGAACCAGCCGCCGAGTTGCGGGGGTTCACGAACCGGCGCTCGCCGGCGGCATCCTGGCGAGCGTTGAGGGCCTCGAACGCCGAGACCGGCATGTACACCTCGCCCCGGACCTCCAGGACGCTCGGGGCCCCGGCCGGGAGCTGGTGGGGGACACAGGACAAGGTCCCCACGTTGGCGGTGACGTCCTCACCCACCCGACCGTCGCCCCGAGTGGCGGCCTGGACGAAACGGCCGTGCTCGTAGCGAATCGAGATGGCCAACCCGTCGATCTTGGGCTCGCACACGAAGGTGGCCTGCGCCGCGGTCTCGATGCGGCGCACCAAACGATCGCCCCACGCCCGCAGCTCGCCGTCGTCGAAGGCGTTGTCGAGCGACATCATCGCTACTTGGTGGACGACGGGAGCGAACTGGGCGGAGGCCGAGCCGCCGGGCCGCTGGGTGGGTGAGTCCGGAGTGACCAGGTCGGGGTGCTCGGCCTCGATAAGGGCCAGCTCGCGGACCAGCTCGTCGTAGTCGGCGTCGGAGATTTCGGGAGCGTCGGCTTCGTAGTAGCGCTGGTTGTGGTGGGCGATTGCGGCCCGCAACTCGGCGACTCGGCCCACCGGATCGAGTCCGGGGTCGATGGTGTCGGACTCGGCCACGGTCCTGATCCTTGCCGACGAGCCGAGGTCAGGCGACGGTGAATCTCCAGCTCACGCTGCGGGCATCGTCTCGGGTCTCGGCCGGCTCCTGCCATATGAGCACGGTGGCGACGTGGGTCCCGGCATCGAGCTCTTCGATCTCCTTGCCCGGACCCGGAGCGAACGACAGCAGGTTCAGGCCGCCCGTGTCCTGGCGGAGTTGGTCCTGAGGAATCTCGACGCCGTCGATCTGGAGCACGCCCGTCCACCCCGTAGCCAGGTCGGCTGACACCTCGCTCTGGCGCAGCACCAAGGTTGCTCCGTTGGTCGGAGTAACGGCCTCGACGGCCGACTCGGTGAGCGCCACCTCCTCGTCTCCGGCGTTCAACGTGGCCGACCAGACGAGCAACCCGGCAGCCACCGCCAGCACGGCGGTGATCACGGCGCGGCGGCGAGTGAGCATGAGCCTTCATCTTGGTCGGCTGGGCGAGTGTCCCGGGCATCGGGGGTCGAGTCGTTATCATCCCGTTCCGGGCGGACCCCACCGACGATCGAGGTGTCGTGGCGACCCGAATGACCGAGCAGATCGGCCGCGTTCTCGGAGACCGCTACCGTCTCGTCGCGCCCCTCGGGTCCGGGGCCTCGGCTCGTGTGTACTTGGCCGACGACGTGACGCTCCGCCGCCGGGTCGCAGTCAAGGTGTTGCACCCCGCCCTGGCCGACGACGACGCGTTCCTGCGCCAGTTCCGGGCTGAGGCTCGGGCCGCAGCTGCACTCAACCACCCCAACGTCATGGCCGTCTATGACTGGGGGGAGGACGACGGCCCCTACCTGGTGCTCGAGTACCTGGGCGGCGGCAGCTTGCGGGGCATGCTCGACCGGGGTCAGCGCCTCTCGGTGTCTCAGACCGTGCTCGTCGCCATCGACGCGGCCCGAGCCCTCGACGCGGCGCACCGTCGGGGATTCGTGCACCGCGACATCAAGCCGGCCAACCTGCTCTTCGGCGACGACGGACGGCTGCGGGTGGCCGACTTCGGACTGGCCCGGGCGCTCTCGGAGGCGGCCTGGACCGAGCCCGTCGAGGGCCTGGTCGGCACGGCCCGCTACGCCGCTCCCGAGCAGGGTGGAGCTGGCCCGGTCGACGGTCGGGCCGACGTCTACAGCCTGGGTTTGGTCCTGCTCGAAGCCGTCACCGGGGTCGTCCCGCTGACCGCCGAGTCGCCCGTCGGCACCCTCCACCTGCGGGCCGAGTCCGACGTGCCGGTGTCCGACCAGCTCGGTGCGCTCGGTCCGCTCCTCCAGCGCACGGGCCGAGTCGACCCGGCCGAGCGTCCCACCGCGGCCGAGTTCGGTGCCGAGCTGCTGGGGGTCGCCCGAGCGTTGCCCCGTCCGGCGCCCCTGCCCCTCGTTGGCCCGGCCGACGGGTTGGTTTTGCCGTCGGGGGCCAGCGCCGCCGATCCCACCATCCTCCCGGGCCGTCTGTCGATCCCCGCCGATGTGGACGACCACACCTCGGTGGTCTCCGTCTCCGAGGTGGCCGCCGGAACGGCCATCAGCTTCGAGGCCGGTAGGGCCGGTAGGGGAGGCGTAGGACTGCCGCCCGGCGGGGCCGGCCCGGGTCGGCGCCGACGGTGGGGAGCGTTCGCCGCCGTCGTGGCGCTCGTCGCCGCCGTCGTCGGCGGAGGCTTGGCCTGGGCCCAGCTGCGTCCGGCCACGGCCTCGGTGCCGACGGTGGTCGAAATGCCCCTCGAACAGGCTCGGGCCCAGCTCGACGCGGCCCAGCAGGCCACCGACGGCGAGGTGTCCTGGCGGGTGGTCGAACAGGCCGACTACAGCGAGACGGTGAGCACCGGCGCGGTGATCGCCCAGAGCCCGGCGCCGGGCAGCAGCCTGCGCGACGGCGGCACCGTGACCCTTCGCTACTCCAAGGGTCAGCCGCCGGTACCCGTGCCCGACATGAGCAACTCAACGGTCGAGGAGGCCACCGCCCTTTTGGCCCAGGCCGGCTTGACCGTCGGCGAGCAGAGGCCCCAAGCCGACGAGACCGCAGTGGCCGGCACCGTTTTGACCTGGTTCGGTCCCGACGGGGCCGAACGTCCGGCTCAGGTGGCCAAGACGTCGGCCATGACGTTGCTGGTCTCCTCGGGCCCGGCCCCTCGGACCATCCCGGGCGGGCTGGCAGGTTTGTCCTACGACGAGGCGGCATCCACGCTGGCCGGCGTTCAGCTGTCCGCCGTCCGGGGCGAGGAGTTCTCGTCGACGGTCGACAAGGACAAGGTCATTCGTACCGACCCGGCCGAAGGCACCGCCTTGGAACGGGGGGCGGTGGTGACGGTCGTCGTGTCGAAGGGTCGCGACCTGGTCAAGGTCCCCGACGTCAACGGCCAGACCCAGGACGCAGCGGTGGCTCTGCTCCAGCAGACCGGATTGAAGGTCGAGTCGGTGACCGGGCCGGCCGGAGCCAAGACGGCGTACGTGACCGACCCGGCCGCGGGCACCCAGCTCGACCGAGGATCGCCGGTGCGCCTCTACCTTCGGTAGGGCTAGGCGCGGGCTACGCGGTGATTGCCTTGATCCGGGTGGCCGCCGCTTGGGCGCCGGGGTCACCGGCGGCCGCCAGCAAACCCATCAACCGGGTGAAGTCGCCCTGGAGCACGATCTTGCCGCCCAGGAACGCGGTCATGATCGCCTCCTGGTCGAGGTCGACGAACAGCGAGCGAGCCGTCTCGTAGTCGACAGTGACCGTGGCATCGGCGTCGGGAAGGTGGCCGAGCTCGAGTTCGAGGACGCCCGACGTCGTGTCCAGATGAGCCAGCACGTCGCCATCGCCGAAAGGGACGTCGGTGACCACCTGGTTGACCTTGGCCGGCACGGTCGGCGGGGCCACCTGGTCGCGGTACTCGTCGCGGATGGCCCGGGCGGCGGCGACCCACTCGTCGGACAGGAACGGGTAGGTGGTCACGGCGTGCGACTCTAGGGCGATGAGCTCTGCCTACCTCCCAGGCGCCGAACCGTGGTCGCACGACGGCGGACCCCTCGGCGTTCTCGTCCTCCACGGCTTCACGGGGTCGCCCGGATCGGTGCGGCCCGTCGCCGAGGCGTTGGCTGGGGCCGGGTTCACCGTCGAGGTTCCCTGCCTGCCGGGCCACGGCACGGTGGTCGACGACCTGGTGCCCCTCGGCTGGGATGACTGGTATCCGGCGTGCGAGGCCGCGCTGAGCGATCTGGTCGGGCGGTGTGACCGCGTCGGCGTCGTGGGCCAGTCGATGGGTGCGACGTTGGCCTGCGCCCTGGCCTCGCATCACCCCGAGGCGGTCGCCGCCGTGGTGGCCGTCAACCCCTTCGTGGCCCCCATCGACTCGGCCTTGGTGGTCATGGTCGACGACATGCTGGCGGCGGGCGAGACGCTGGCCCCGGCGCTCGGGGCCGACATCGCCGATCCCGACGCCCACGAGCCGGCCTACGACGTCAGCCCGCTGGCCCCGCTGCGGTCGCTGTTCAGCGCAGTCGAGGCGCTGCAGCCCGAGTTGGCCGGGGTGGTGTGCCCGGTGCTCATCGCCAACTCACCCCAGGATCACGTCGTCGAACCGGCCAACAGCGAGCACCTGGCCCAAGCCGTCAGTGCCCCGGTCGAGCGTCTCACCCTGCCCAACAGCTTCCACGTGGCCGCCCTCGATCTCGACCGGCGCCTGCTGTCCGAGACCGTGATCGACTTCCTCGGTCGTCGCTTGGGTTGATCGACCCCTTGCCGGCGACCTCGGCCATCGGTGAGAGTGTCGGCCGACCTGAGGAGGGACCCATGGCGGTCATCGATCAAGAGGCCCGTGCATTCATCGAGAAGGCCCGGTTGGGGCACCTGGTGACGATCAACAAGGACGGCAGCCCGCAACTCACGCTGGTGCGGGTCCAGTTCGCCGCCGACGACAGCGACGAGCTGGTCGTGGCCCACATGAACTACTACCAGAAGATCCGCAACATCGAGCGAGATCCAAGGGTGCTGCTCTCGTTCCAGGGTGAAATCGGCGCCCGCGAGTACCTGGTCGTCCACGGCACCGCCGCAGTCACCGAGGGCGGCGCGGTCGAGCTGCTCAGCCGAGGCATGCCGCCTCCGCCGCCGGCCGAGGGTGAGGACGCGCCGGCCCGTCCGCCCTTTCCCGAGCCAGCCAACGGCGGGTACATAAGCCACATCACGCCGAGCCGGGTCACTGGCGCCGGCCCCTGGGTCCCGCCGCCGGCGGCCCACTGACCCCCACCGACCCGCAGCGCCGGCGGGGACTGGTCCTGGTCAACGCCGCGTCCGGCGGCGGCGACACCATCGACGAGGTCAGAGCCTGCTTGGCCGGCCACCAGGTCGACGCTTGCGCCCCCGAGGACATGGCCGACCGGGCCCGGGAGGGCGTGGCCAACGGGGTCGACTTCGTCGGCGTGGCTGGTGGTGACGGCACCATGGGCGGGGTGGCCGGCGTCCTGGTCGGGGGCGCGGTGCCTCTCTTGGTCATCCCGGCTGGCACCCGCAACCACTTCGCCGGCGATCTCGACGTCACCTCCATCGCCCACGCAGCTGAGGTGGCCGCTCGCGGCCAGGTGCGCTCGGTCAGCGTCGGCCAGATCGGGGACCGCACCTTTGTGAACAACGCCTCGGTGGGGCTGTACCCGGCGTTGGTCCGGCACCGGGAGCGCCACGAAGGTGCCGTCGGGAAGCGTCGGGCCACCCTGAGAGCAGCCATGGCGGTGGCCCGCCAGGGCCGACCGCTGCTCTTGACCGTCGATGACCGGCCCCGGCAGGCCTGGGCCGTGTTCGTCGGGAACGGGCGCTACGGAGACGGTCCATTCGCGGTGGTCAACCGCGAGTCGCTCGCCGGAGCCGACCTTGACGTGCGGGTGCTGCGAGCCGATCGTCGCCTGTCGCGCCTCCGGCTGGTCGGCGCACTGCTGGCGGGCGCCGGGGCGCGGTCCCAGGTCATCGACGCCTGGGCCGCATCGGAGGTCGAAGTCGGTCTGGCCGACGGCACTCGGGGGCCGGTCCCCGTGGCCCTCGACGGTGAGGTTGCCAGCATCGAGACGCCGTTGCGGTTTCGCCGGCTGCCCCCGTCACTGCCTGTCCTCGTCCCACCTTCGTTCCCGGGATCGGACTTGTCGACCGGCTGATCGGGGGAACGGGCCCGCGGCGGGTGACACCTACGATGCAGCGGTGCCCGACCGGATCACCCGCGACGACGTCGCCCACGTAGCCGACCTGGCCCGGCTGGCGCTGAGCGACGACGAGCTCGACCGCTTCACCGATCAGCTGGCCGCCGTGCTGGACCACGCCGAGGACATCGACGCCCTCGATATCGACGACGTCGCCCCGACCGCGCATCCTCTGCCCCTCCTCAACGTGCTGCGGGACGACGAGGTCCGTCCCAGCCTCGACCGCGACGAGGTCCTGGCCAGCGCGCCGGCCGTCGAGGACCACCGCTTCCGGGTGCCGCCGGTACTGGGTGAGGCACCGTGACCCACTCCGCGCTGACGATCGCTGCCGCCGTTCGGGCTGGTGAGCGATCTGCGGTCGACGTCGTCGACGAGCACCTCGACGCCATCGCCGGCCGCGAGAGCGAGATCCACGCCTTCGTCACCGTGCTGGCCGACGAGGCCCGGGCGGCCGCCGCGGCGATCGACCGGGCCGTGGCCGACGGTTCGGACCCGGGGCCCCTGACCGGCGTCCCGATCGCCCTCAAGGACAACCTGTGTACACGGGGCATCCCCACTACCTGTTCGTCGTCGATCCTGGAGGGCTGGCGGCCCCCCTACGACGCCACGGTGGTCTCCCGGGTATTGGCCGCCGGCGCGGTGTTGGTGGGCAAGACCAACCTCGACGAGTTCGCCATGGGCAGCTCCACCGAGAACTCGGCGTTCGGCCCCACCCGGAATCCACGCGACCCGGCTCGGGTCCCCGGCGGGTCGAGCGGGGGGAGTGCTGCGGCGGTGGCGGCCGGGTTCGCCCCGATCTCACTCGGGTCCGACACCGGCGGCTCGATCCGTCAACCCGCCAGCTTCTGCGGCGTGGTCGGCATCAAGCCCACCTACGGCTTGGTCAGCCGCTACGGCCTGGTTGCCTTCGCCTCCAGCCTCGACCAGGTGGGCCCCTTCGCCGCCACCGTGGCCGATGCTGCCCTGCTCCTCGAGGTCATCGCCGGTCACGACCAACTCGATTCGACCTCGATCGACGCGGCCAGTCCTGACCTGGTCAGCCAGCTCGACCACGGGGTCGAGGGCCTGCGGGTGGGTGTGCTGTCGGAGTTGATGGCTGACGGCATCGACGCCGACGTCCGTCGACGGGTCACCCAGGCCGCCGATGCGTTGTCGGCTGCCGGGGCCAAGGTCGAGGAGGCCTCGGTGCCGGCCACCCGCTACGGACTGTCGGCCTACTACCTGATCGCACCGGCCGAGGCCTCGAGCAACCTGGCTCGCTACGACGGGGTCCGCTACGGCCTTCGGGTCGACGCGGCCAACACCGCCCTCATGAACGAGGCCAGTCGCACCGCTGGGTTCGGCCCCGAGGTGAAGCGCCGGATCATGCTCGGCACCTACGCCCTGTCGGCTGGCTACTACGACGCCTATTACGCCAAGGCTCAGCGGGTCCGCACGTTGATCATCTGTGACTTCGCCGCCGCCTACGAGCAGTTCGACGTGTTACTGGCGCCCACGGCCCCCTCGACCGCCTTCGCGTTCGGGGCCAAGGACGACCCGATGTCGATGTACCTGTCCGACGTGTGCACCATCCCGTCCAACTTGGCCGGTGACCCTGCGATCTCGGTGCCGTTCGGCACCGGCGACGACGGACTGCCGGTCGGCGTGCAGCTGCTCGGCCCGGCCCGATCCGAGGCCACCCTCTTGCGGGCTGGCGCGGTCCTCGAGAGCGCGGCATCGGCGGCGGGCGTCCGATGACCACCATGGAGGGTTGGGAGACCGTCATCGGTCTCGAGGTCCACGTCGAGCTGGCCACGGCCACGAAGTTGTTCTGCGGCTGCCCGAACCAGTTCGGCGACGAGCCCAACACCAACATCTGCCCGGTGTGCCTGGGTCTGCCCGGCTCGCTCCCCGTGCTCAACCGCCGGGCGGTCGAGTTGGCCATGCGCCTGGCCGTCGCCCTGCACCTCGAGGTCCGTCCCAGCATCTTCCACCGGAAGAACTACTTCTACCCGGACATGCCGAAGGACTACCAGACCTCGCAGTACGACCAGCCCATCACCGTCGACGGCTTCCTCGAACTCCCCGACGGCTTCCGCGTCGGTATCGAGCGGGCCCACCTCGAAGAGGACACCGGCAAGACCACCCATGTCGGCGGCGGCGGCCGGATCCACGACGCCCAGCACTCGCTGGTCGACTACAACCGGGCCGGCGTTCCCCTCCTCGAGATCGTGTCCCGACCCGATCTGCGCTCGGCCGAGCAGGCTCGGGCCTACGCCTCCGAGCTGCGGGCCATCCTCACCGCCGCGGGAGTGTCCGATGCCAAGATGGAAGAGGGCTCGATGCGGGTCGATGCCAACGTCTCGGTGCGGCCGGTGGGGACCGCCGAGTTGGGGACTCGCTGCGAGATCAAGAACCTCAACTCGATCCGTTCGTTGGGCCGGGCCATCGACTACGAAGCCCTGCGCCAGGTCGACCTGCTCGACGCCGGCGAGCGGGTCATCCAGCAGACTCGGCACTGGAACGAGGACGAAGGGCGCACCCACACCCTGCGATCCAAGGAAGAGGCCTACGACTACCGCTATTTCCCCGAGCCCGACCTGGTGCCGGTGGCCCCATCGGACGAGTGGTTGGAGTCGGTGCAGGCCACCGTCCCAGCCATGCCGGCCGAGCGCCGGGCCCGGCTGGCCGAGATCACCGGTGTCGCCCCGAGCGACGTTGCCCTGGTGGTGGCCCGCGACCTCGACGTGTTCGTTCTCGATGCCATCGCCGGTGGCGGCGACCCCATCCGTCTGTTGACCCGAGCCGAACACGATCTCGCCGACGGGAGCGGTCGCTTGACCGTCGACGCCTTTGCCGCGCTGTCCCGCCTCGAGGTCGACGGCGCCTTGACCGCCACCCAGGCCAAGGCGGTTCTGGCCCGGTTGGTGGCCGACGGAGGCGCCCCGTCGGAGGTGGCCGCAGCCATGGGCTTCGAGGCAGTCGATACCGACGCACTGGGTCAGGTGGTCGACCAGGCCATCGCCGCCAACCCCGATGCGTGGACCAAGTACCTGGCCGGTGACCAGAAGGTCACCGGCGTCTTCGTCGGAGCCGTGATGAAGGCGACCAAGGGCAACGCCGACGGCAAGGCGGTCCAGGCCCTCCTGCGGGACCGAGCCGAGGCGGGCTGACCGGGGGCGGACTACCGTCCGGCGCCGTGACGACACGACCCAGCATCTTCGTCGGACTGCCGCTCGACCGGTTCCACCCGAATGATTACGCGGCGTTGCCCGATCTGGTCCGACGCCTCGACGAGAGCGGGGTGATAGATGGCGTCACGTTGAGCGACCACGTCGTCATGGCGCCGATCCCCGAGGGGGCCATGCCCCGGCCGATCGCGCTGGACACCCCGTACCCCGAGTCGGTGGCCATGTTCTCGGCGTTTGCCGCCGTGAGCACCCGCCTCGAGTTCCTCAACGCGTCCTTCGTCGTGCCGGCCCGGCACCCGGTGTTGTTGGCCAAGCAGCTGGCGACGCTCGATCAGTTGTCCCGGGGAAGAGCCATCCTCGGGGCGTCGGCCAGCTGGCAGGAGGCCGAGATGCGGGCCCTGGGTGTCGACTTCGATCGCCGCTACGAGATCCTCGAGGACACCATCGCCGCGTGCCGAGCTTTGTGGTCGGCCAGCCCGGCCAGCTTCGAGTCGGGCACCGTGAGCTTCGAGGACCTCTACGTCGAACCCCAGCCGTTCACCCCGGGCGGTCCCCGGGTGTGGTTCGCCTCCCACGCCTCGCCCGAACTGGTGAGCCGGGTCGCCCGTCTGGGCGACGGGTGGATGCCATGGATGGCGTCGCCCGACGTGGTGGCCGACACCGTCGGGAGCATCAAGAAGGAGATGGACTCCCTCGGCCGCGATCCCGAGGCGCTTGGAGTCTTCGGCTTTCTCATGCCGGTGGCTGCCGACGGGACACTGCTGATGGCCTTCGGCCCACCTCAAGCCGACGCCCCAAAGCCCGACCTGCGTCGGTCCCTCGAGGCGGCGTCGGCTTCGGTCGCTGCCGGGGCCACGGTGTTGGGTACGTCGCTCCAGTTCCTCTGCCCCGACCTCGACGACCTCGACGGCGCGCTCGACACCCTCGGCAACGTCCTGGCCGACCTGGCCTGAACCGCCCCGCCCCGGGGGACGACGGCTAGCGGGCTCGCTCGGCGCCCGTCACCAGCCAGGCGTCGCCGAGGAACCGGGTGACCGTGAACGCCAGGCGGGCCAGCATCATCACGGCCATGGCCCCCCACAGCCACAGCAGCCCGAGGTCGAGCACCAGCACCAACGCCGCGCACGGGACGTAACAGACCACGCAGGCCACGAACATTGCCTTGGCCAAGAAGCGCATGTCTCCGGCGCCGATGAGCACACCGTCGAGCACGAAGTTCACCGCATTGATGGGCTGGAGCGCGGCCACGATCAACAGGATCTGGCTGGCCAACAGCCGGACCTCGGGGTCGCTCGAGAACAGGCGGGGGAGGGCGTCGTGGAGGACGGCCACGATCACGCCGAGGCCTAGTCCGAGCATGACGCCGAGCTCGAGCATGCGCCGGCTGGCATCGCGTGCGGCCAGGGCCTCGTCGCGGCCGAGGAAGCGGCCGACCATGGCTTGGCCGGCGATGCCCAGGGCGTCGAGGGCGAGGGCGAGCAGCGACACCACCTGCCAGCCGATCTGGTTGGCGGCCAGCGCATCGGTGGAGATGCGACCGGCGACGATGGTGGCGAACGCCAGTGCGCCCACGATCGAACCGGTGCGTATGAACAGGTCGCGGCCCACCACCAGCAGCGAGCGGATCCGGGCCAGCTCGGGAGCCAACGGCACACCGGAGCGGCGGGCGTCGACCAGCACAGCTTTGGCGTAGAAGAAGGCGGCCCCGTACTGCACCACCACGGTGCTGACTGCCGACGCGGCGATCCCGCCGCCGAAGCCGTAGATCCAGACCACCTCGGCCACGGCGTTGACCCCGTTGGCGATCAGGGCCACTCGCAGGGGGCTGCGGGCATCCTGACGGCCTCGCAAATAGCCGATGCCGGCGGCGGCGACCAGGACAGCCGGGGAGGCCAGCAACGCAATGTGGAGATAGGTCCGCCCGGCCTCGCGAGCTGCGGCAGACGCCCCGAAGAGTTCGATGACGGGCGCCACCGCGAGCTGGCCGAGTAGGCCGACGGCCACGCCGAGGAACACAGCCAGCCAGGTGCCCTGGACGCCGGCGATCGTGGCGCCCCGATCGTTTCCGGCGCCGTGGTAGCGGGCGACCGCCGCGGTCGTGCCGTAGGACAGGAAGCTGAAGATCCAGAACGAGCTGTTGAGCACCGTGCCGGCCATGGCCAGACCAGCCAGCTCGGCCGTGCCGATGTGACCCACCACCGCGGTGTCGACCAGCACGTAGAGCGGCTCGGCCACCAAGGCGCCGAGCGACGGGACCGCCAGCGCCAAGATGTCGCGGTCGTAGCGCCGGGTGCGCCGGCCGAGCGTGGGCACGGCCCGGCACAGTAGGTCGAGCGCGCCGCGTAGCGTGTCGTCCCATGGCCGACATGAAGCCCCGCAGTCGTGACGTCACCGATGGCCCCGAACGGGCTCCGGCGCGGGCCATGCTCCGAGCCGTCGGGATGACCGACGGCGACTGGGACAAGCCCCAGATCGGCGTGGCGTCCTCGTGGAACGAGGTCACCCCCTGCAACATGGGTCTGGGTGCGTTGGCCGCCCGAGCCAAGGAAGGGGTCCGGGCCGCCGGTGGATACCCCCTCGAGTTCACCACCATCGCCGTGTCCGACGGCATCTCGATGGGCCATGAGGGGATGCGGGCCTCGCTGGTGTCACGGGAGGTGATCGCCGATTCGGTCGAGACGGTCATGCACGCCGAGCGCCTCGACGGCTTCGTCAGCTTCGCCGGCTGCGACAAGAGCCTGCCAGGCATGCTGATGGCCGCGGCCCGCATCGACCTGCCGTCGGTGTTCGTCTACGGCGGTTCGATCCTGCCGGGTCATCACAACGGTCAAGCCATCGACATCGTGAGCGTGTTCGAGGCCGTCGGGGCCTACGGCACCGGCTCCATGGAGCTGGCCGAGCTCGAAGCCATCGAGCGGGCCGCGTGCCCGTCGATCGGCAGCTGCGGGGGCATGTTCACGGCCAACACCATGGCGTCGATCGGCGAGGCCATCGGCATGTCGCTGCCCGGCAGCGCGTCGGCCCCGGCGGTCGACGGCCGGCGCGACGGAATCGCCGTGGCCAGTGGCGAAGCCGTCGTCAACCTCCTGCGGTTGGGCATCACACCCCGCCAGATCATGTCGAAGGCCGCATTCGAGAACGCCATCGCCGTCACCATGGCTCTCGGCGGCTCGACCAACGCGGTGCTGCACCTGCTGGCCATTGCCCACGAGGCTCGGGTCGACCTCGAGCTCGACGACTTCAACAAGGTGGCGGCCCGGGTCCCACACCTCGCCGACATGAAGCCCCACGGCCTGTTCCACATGACCGACCTCGACCAGGTGGGTGGTGTGCCGGTGGTCATGCGCATGTTGCTCGACGAGGGGTTGTTGCACGGCGACTGCATCACCGTGACCGGCAAGACGGTGGCCGAGAACCTGGCCGCTCTCGACCCTCCGGCGCCCGACGGCCGGGTCGTGCACGGCTTCGATCAGCCCTTGCACGCCACCGGCGGCCTGGCCGTGCTCACCGGCTCGCTGGCCCCCAAGGGCGCGGTGGTGAAGGTGGCCGGCATCGACTTCGACCGCTTCGAGGGCACCGCCCGGGTGTTCGACGGCGAGGACGGGGCCATGGAGGAGATCATGGCTGGACGGATCCAGGCCGGCGACGTCGTCGTCATCCGGTACGAAGGGCCCAAGGGAGGGCCCGGGATGCGCGAGATGCTGGCCGTGACCGGAGCCATGAAGGGCGCCGGGCGGGGCGGCGACGCCGCCCTCGTCACCGACGGACGCTTCTCTGGTGGGACCCACGGCTTCTGCATCGGCCATGTCGCCCCCGAGGCCGTCGACGGCGGACCGATCGCGTTCGTGGCCGACGGCGACCGAATCGTCGTCGACGTGACCAACCACACGATCGACCTGCTCGTCGACGCCGACGAACTCGACCGCCGCCGGGCGGCGTGGAAGATCCCCGAGCCCCGCTACACCACCGGCGTCCTGGCCAAGTACGCGGCCTTGGCCCAGGGCGCCGATAAGGGTGCAGTAACCAACTTCTGAGCGCCGATCGGCCCGATCAGCTGCCGATCACCCCTCCGCCGATCTTGCGGATCACCACGGTGGCCGACCGGGGCCGGCCCGCCGGATCGTGGTCGGGCCAGTTGCTGACCGCCCGGGGATTGGCGGGGGTGGGGTTCCCCCAGGCCACGGAGGACTCACCCGGATGCTGGATGTTGACGAACATCGTCGTCTGGTCCGGCGTGGTCACCACGCCGGTGACCTCACAGCCGCGTGGTCCCACTAGGAAGCGGCGGGTCTCGCCGGTCTTCGGGTTGGCCGCCAGCATCTGGTTGTTGCCGATGTTGGCGTAGTTGCCCACGTTCTGAGTGCCGTTGGAGATGTCGGTCTGGATCCAGAGGCGCCCGCCATCGTCGAACCAGAGCCCGTCGGGGGAGCCGTACATGTCGCCGTTGATGTTCACCAGCGGATCGATGGCCGGGTCGCCGGCGAGCACGAAGACGTCCCACTCGAAGGTGAGCGCCGCCGCGTCCTTGTGCTTCTCGCGCCACTTGATGATGTGGCCGAAGACGTTGTTGGCCCGGGGGTTGGCGGCGCCGGAGGCCGACGAGCCGTTGGTCAGGGTGACGAAGACGTCGTTGCTCTTGGGATCGACAGCGACCCACTCCGGTCGGTCCATCTTGGTGGCCCCAAGGGCGTCCGCGGCCTGGCGGGCCCGCAGCAGAACGTCGGCCTGGTCGACCCATTGGTTGGCCGGGGTCAGCGGTCCGGTACCGAACACCAGCGGGAGCCACTCGCCCGAGCCATCGTCGTTGAACTTGGCGACGTAGAGGGTGCCTTCGTCCAGCGGGCTGATGCCGTCGCGGCGCATGCGTCGCCAAGCCCGGCTGCTCACGTACTTGTAGATGTACTCCTTGTTCTCGTCGTCACCGGAGTAGACGACGACCTGCCCGCCCCGAGCTTCGGTGACGGTCGCTCCCTCGTGCTTGAAGCGGCCCAGCGCAGTTCGCTTGGTCGGCATCGAAGAGGGGTCCATCGGATCGATCTCGACGACCCAGCCGAAGCGATGCGCCTCGTTGGGGTTGACGGCGATATCGAAGCGAGGGTCGCCCAGGTGCCACTGGTAGCCGAAGCCGCCGGCGTTGAACCCGTACCGGCTCTGGAGAGCGGTCGGGGCGAAGCCGGGTGCCGCGGTGCCGAAGTAGCCGTTGAAGTTCTCTTCACAGGCCAGGTAGGTCCCCCATGGGGTGTAGCCGTGGGCGCAGTTGTTCAGCGTGCCCATGGGCGCGTTGTTCGACTGGAGCAGAGGGTGGTCGCTGGGGACGGGCCCGGAGAACCCGACCGGGGTGGTTCCGGTGACCCGGCGGTTGTAGGCCGAGTCGACCTGCTTCCACTTGCCACCTTCGAGCGCCACCTCGATCACGGTGACGCCGTGGGCCTCCAACGCCTTGGCCACCTTGCCGAGCGACATCGGGGCCAATCCTTCGGCCTCCGAGTAGAAGATCGTGCGGTCGATGTACTCGTGGTTGAGCACCAAGAGGCCACGCTGGTTGCGCTCCTTGCCGCGCCCGAGCGGGAAGTAGTGCATGCCATCGTGGTGCTGGCCGACCTGCTGGGCCACTTCGGCGGCGGTGTTGGACCCGTCCTTCTTCCACGCCGGACCGGTCGACGCCAGGGGCGTGCCCCAGGGGATGAGAATCTCGGCCACGTAGCCGTCGGGTACGACGATGGTGTCGAGCGATCCGACCGGGACGCTCTGGAACCCGAGTCGGGATCCGGATGCGCCATTGGCCTCGGCCCCCGTTGCGTCGAGCACCGACGCCGTGGTGCCACTCAGGAACCCCACGGCCGCCGCGGTGGCGATGCCGCCACCGATGAGCGCCCGACGCGACATCCGAGCGTCGAGGACGTCGCGGAACGAGGGGTTATCGGAGGGGTTCGACCCGATGTCCTCGGAGTCGTCATGGATCGTGCCGGTCTCTGTCGACATGGCGCACCTCGGTACGTGGGGGGCCACGTGGTCGCGGCCCGATGGCGGCAACCTACGGAGGGCGATTGTCCGCAGCTTGACCATCAGATGAAGGCGTCGACAACGAGGAGAGAAGTCCTGCGGCGGCGGCTGTCGGTTGGTGTCGTCGGTTCGTGTCGGTCACCCGGTTGCGACCCGGAGCCGGCCCTGCGACACTGGCGCGGTGAACACTGCCGCCATCGCCCGGGTGCTCGTAGTGACCTAGCGCACCGACCCCCTTCGTCGCGTGCGCCCATGGCCTCCCATCCGGGAGGCCGTTCCAGTTTTCGGCCACGATTCTTCTGCACGTCTCGATCCGAGGAGTTCCCAGCAATGAAGCTGACCGGGGCCCAAGCCCTCATCAAGAGCCTGGAGATGGAAGGCACCGAGGTCATGTTCGGCCTCCCTGGTGGCGCCATCCTCCCGGTGTACGACCCGATCATCGACAGCTCGATCCGCCACATCCTCGTGCGTCACGAGCAGGGCGCGGGTCACATGGCCGAGGGCTATGCCCACGTCACCGGACGTCCCGGGGTGGCCATGGTCACCAGCGGCCCGGCAGCCACCAACATCGTCACGCCCCTCGCCGACGCCTACATGGACTCGATCCCGTTGGTCGTGATTACCGGCCAGGTCGCCTACCCGTCGATCGGAACCGACGCCTTCCAGGAAGTCGACACGACGGGCATCACCATGGCCGTCACCAAGCACAACTGGCTGGTGACCTCGGCCGACGAGATTCCCGAAGTGGTCAAGGAGGCCTTCCATGTGGCCACCACCGGGCGACCGGGACCGGTCCTCATCGACCTGCCCAAGGACGTGGCCAACCAGACCATGGACTGGCACTGGCCCGACTCGGTCGACCTCCCTGGGTACCACCCGGTCACCCAAGGCGATCCGGTGCTCATCCGAGCCGCAGCCGAGCTGATCCTGGCGGCCGAACGCCCGGTGATCTACGCCGGCGGCGGGATCCTCAAGGCCCGGGCCGCCGAGGCCCTGCGCCAGCTGGCCGAGCTGACCGGCATCCATGTGGTCACCACCCTCATGGCCCGGGGGGCCTTCCCTGACGACCATGACCTGTGCCTGGGCATGCCCGGCATGCACGGCAACTACACCGCAGTCACTGCCCTCCAGCAATCCGACCTGCTCGTCGCCCTGGGGTCGCGTTTCGACGACCGGGTCACCGGCAAGGTCTCGGCCTTTGCGCCCGATGCCAAGGTCATCCACGTCGACATCGACCCGGCCGAACTGGGCAAGGTTCGTCGCCCGGATGTGGGCATCACCGGTGATTGCCGGCTGGTGATCGAGGAGCTGGTCGCCGTCATCCGGAGCCTCCTGGCCACGGGGTCCACCGCGCCGGACCGGAGCGCGTGGCGCTCGACCATCTCGGGCTGGCAGGAGAACTTCCCGCTGGCCTACGAGCCCTACGTCGAGGGCGACGCGCTCAAGCCACAGATGGTCCTCGAACACCTGCGCGACTCGACGCCCGACGACACGATCGTGGTGTCAGGAGTCGGCCAGCATCAGATGTGGACCAGCCAGTACTGGAGATTCCAGCACCCGTACACGTGGGTCAACTCGGGTGGGCTGGGCACCATGGGCTTCGCGGTTCCCGCCGCGATCGGCGCCAAGGTGGGCCGGCCCGACCGCATGGTGTGGGCCGTCGACGGCGACGGCTGCTTCCAGATGACGGCCCAGGAGTTGGTGACGGCCTCAGCCGAACGCATCCCGGTCAAGGTGGCCATCCTCAACAACGCCTACCTCGGCATGGTCCGCCAGTGGCAGGAGATGTTCTACGAGGAGCGCTACAGTGAGGTCTACCTCTCGCCTGACCTGCCTGACTACGTCGGGTGGGCCCAGGCCATGGGTTGCGTGGGCATCCGGGTCGAGTCGCCCGAGGAGATCCAGCCGGCCATCGACAAGGCCAACGAGATCGACGATCGGCCGGTGGTCATCGACTTCCGCACCGATTCTCGCGAGAAGGTGTACCCGATGGTCCCGGCCGGGGCCTCCAACAGCGACATCGTGGTGCCGCCGTTCCAGGCCGGTCGTCACGGTCAGGGCGGGAGGTGACGTCATGACCGAGCCCACCCCGGCGGTCGACGCCAACCTGCACATCTTGTCGGTCCTGGTGGAGAACCGCTTCGGCGTGCTGGCCCGGGTGGCCGGGCTCTTCGCCCGCCGGGCCTTCAACATCTACTCCCTGGCCGTTGCCCCCACCGAGGACGACCGGTTCTCCCGGTTGACGATCGTGGTCGACGTCGAGTCAACGCCCCTCGAACAGGTCCGCAAGCAACTCGACAAGCTCATCAACGTGGTCCGCATCGACGAGCTCAGCCCGGCCGACGCGGTGCAGCGCGAGCTGCTCTTGTGCACGGTCCGAGCCGACGATCAGGTGGGCGAGGCGGTGTGGGAGGTGGTCCGCGATGCCGGGGCGTGGGTGCTCGACACCTCGGCTGACGCCATCACCGTGTCCCTCGACGCCGAGCCTGACAAGCTCGACGCCTTCGAGAACGCCCTGCGCCCCTTCGGCATCCGCCAACTGGCCCGTTCGGGGCGCATCGCGATGCCCACGCTCTGACGAACACCACCCCATCCGCTCACCGCACCGACGTTCCCGAAAGGACTTGTCCGCATGCCCGCCACCATCTTCTACGAGGCCGACGCCGACCCTGCCCTGATCCGAGGGCGCAAGGTCGCAGTCATCGGCTACGGCTCTCAGGGCCATGCCCACGCCCTGAACCTGCGGGACTCCGGTGTCGATGTCCGGGTCGGTCTGCGACCTGGTTCGGCGTCGCTGGACAAGGCACTCGACGCCGGGCTGCGGGTCCGCTCGATTCCGGATGCGGCCACCGAGGCCGACGTGATCATGATCCTGCTGCCCGACACCGAGGCCGCCGCGGTCTACAAGGCGGCGATCGCTCCCAGCCTGGTCGAGGGCGACGCCATCTTCTTCGCTCACGGGTTCAACATCCGCTTCGGGCTGATCGAGGCTCCTGCGGGCGTCGACGTGGCCATGGTGGCTCCCAAGGGCCCCGGCCACTTGGTGCGGCGTACCTACGTCGAGGGCGGCGGGGTTCCCTGTTTGGTGGCGGTGGCCGCCGACCCGTCGGGCTCGGCCCGGGCCCTGGCGTTGTCCTACGCCGACGGCATCGGCGGCACCCGGGCCGGTGTGCTCGAGACGACCTTCGCCGAGGAAACCGAGACCGATCTGTTCGGTGAGCAGGTCGTGTTGTGCGGCGGGCTGACCTCGCTTGTCCAGGCCGGGTTCGAGACCCTGGTCGAGGCCGGCTATCAGCCCGAGTCGGCCTACTTCGAGTGCCTGCACGAGCTCAAGCTCATCGTCGACCTCATGTACGAGCAGGGCATCTCGGGTATGCGCTACTCGATCTCCGACACAGCTGAATATGGCGACCTCACCCGGGGCCCGCGAATCATCAACGCCGCGGTGAAGGCCGAGATGCGGGCCATCCTCGACGAGATCCAGGACGGCCGCTTTGCCGAGGAATGGGTGGCCGAGTCACGATCGGGTCGGTCGCGTTACCGCGATCTGCAGGCCGCTGGCGCGGCCCACCAGATCGAGCAGGTGGGCGAGGAGCTACGGGCCATGATGCCCTGGATCTCCGCCGGCAAGACCCGAGTCCAGGACGCCTCCGGAGGCTGACCCCCCACGCCGGTTGATTCACGCCACGCCGCCGAACTCGGATCAATAGCGATCGGGACCCGATCGCTATCGATCCGAGAAGCCGGAACGACAGCTATCGATCCGAGTTCCGGGGTGGCACGTCGGCACGTCGAGCGAGACGGGCGGGGCGGACTAGGCCAGGTGCTCGACGACATGGTCGATGCAGGCGGTGAGGGCCTCGACATCGGACGGGTCGACGGCGGGGAACATGCCCACGCGGAGCTGGTTGCGCCCGAGCTTTCGGTAGGCATCGGTGTCGACGATGCCGTTCTCGCGCAGTACCGCTGAGACGGTCGGGGCGTCGATGTCGGCGTTCAGGTCGATGGTTGCCACCACATGACTGCGCTGACCCGAGTCGGCCACGAATGGGGTGGCGTAAGTCGACGACCCGGCCCAGTCGTACATGAATCCAGCCGAACGGTCGGACCGGCCGGCGGCCCACTCGAGCCCGCCGTTGCCGTTCATCCACCCGACCTGCTGGTCGAGGAGCCACAGGGTGGCCAGTGCCGGGGTGTTGTAGGTCTGGTCCTTGCGGGAGTTGTCGAGGGCGATGCTCAAGTCGAGCGAGGCCGGGCACCACCGGTCGGAGGCGGCGAGGCGCCCGATGCGTTCGACTGCCGCAGGAGAGCAGGCGGCCAGCCAGAGCCCTCCATCGCCGCCGAAGTTCTTCTGGGGGGCGAAGTAGTAGACGTCGACGTCGGCCGGCGACCAGCGCAGGCCTCCAGCTGCCGAGGTGGCGTCGACGACGACCAGTGAGCCGTCGTCGGCACCGACGGGCCGGGCCAGCGAGGCCATGGCCACCCCGGTGGAGGTCTCGTTGTGGGTCAGGGCGTAGACGTCGACGCCCATTGTGGCCGAGGCTTCGGGGTGGGTGCCGGGCGCCGACTCGAGGACCTCGGGGCCGGCGAGATGCGGTGCGGCGGAGACTGCGGCGGCGAACTTGGACGAGAACTCGCCGAAGCTGAGGTGCTGGCTGCGCCGCTCGACCAGCCCGAAGGTGGCTGCGTCCCAGAAGGCGGTCGACCCACCGTTGCCGAGCACGACCTCGTAGCCGTCGGGAAGTCCGAACAGTTCGGCCAGGCCGACCCGGATCGACCCGACCACTCGCCGCACCGGCGCCTGGCGGTGCGAGGTTCCGAGCCAGGTATCGGCGACTGCGGCCAGGCTCTGGACGGCTTCGGGGCGGACCTTGGAGGGGCCGCAGCCGAACCGGCCGTCACTTGGCAGCAGCTGGTCGGGAATGCGAATGTCGGGAGTCTCGGCGCTCATCGTGTGCCAGTGTCGCGCCCCTGCCACCCCCGGAGGAACCCGAAGCCCATGGCCCGCATCGCCGCACGGATTGCCGCAATCGCCCCGTCAGCCACCCTGGCCGTGGATGCCAAGTACAAGGCCCTGCGGGCCGCGGGGGAAGACGTCATCGGTTTCGGGGCCGGCGAGCCCGATTTCGCCACGCCGGCGCACATCATCGAGGCCGCGGCGGCCGCTTGCTTCGATCCGGTCAATCACCGCTACTCGCCGACCCCGGGACTGCCCGAGTTGCGAGAGGCCATCGCCGTCAAGACCCGGCGCGATTCGGGTTTCGACGTCGCCGCTTCCCAGGTGCTGGTGACCAACGGCGGCAAGCACGCGGTGGCCACGGCCTTCGAGGTGCTGTGCGATCCGGGTGACGAGGTCCTGTTGCCCGCGCCCTACTGGACCACCTATCCCGAGGCCATCACCCTGGCCGGCGGGGTACCGGTCGTGCTCCCGACGACGGTCGTCGACGGGTTCCGGGTCACCGTCGACCAGCTCGATGCCGCGGTGACGCCTCGGACCAAGGCGTTGGTGTTCGTCTCGCCGTCGAACCCCACCGGGGCCGTGTACTCACCGGCCGAGGTCGAGGCCATCGGCCGGTGGGCCGTCGAGCGCGGCATCTGGGTCATCACCGACGAGATCTACGAGCACCTCACCTACGGAGGCGCCGAACACGTGTCGATGCCGGTGGTCGTGCCCGAGCTGGCTGAGCGCTGCCTGGTGCTCAACGGCGTGGCCAAGACCTACGCCATGACCGGCTGGCGGGTGGGCTGGCTCATCGGTCCCGGCGACATCGTGGCCGCGGCGACCAACCTGCAGTCCCACACCACCTCCAACGTGGCCAACGTGTCCCAGCGAGCCGCGCTGGCCGCGGTGGCCGGCGGATTGGACGACGTCGCCCGCTTCCGGGAGGCGTTCGACCGGCGCCGGCAGGTCATGCACGCCGGGCTCTCGGCCATCGACGGCGTCACCTGCCTCGAGCCCGAGGGGGCGTTCTATGCCTTTCCCAGCTTCGAAGGGGTGCTCGGCCGGACGATCGCTGGACGCACGCCGACGACCACCCTCGAGCTGTGCGACCTGTTCCTCGACCAGGCCAAGGTGGCCATGGTGCCCGGTGAGGCCTTCGGCGCACCCGGCTACGCCCGGCTCAGTTTCGCGCTGGCCGACGACCAGGCGGCCGAGGGCGTTCGCCGAGTCGCCGAGCTGCTGGGCTGACCGGGCCCGAGTTGTTAGGTGGGCCTAACGATCCGGTAGGGTCGTGGGCCCTGGCACCAATGGTGTGCCCGCCTACGAGGAGACGAGATGCGTTCGAGGAAGAGGGTGGCGCTGGCTGCGCTGGTCCTGTTGGTCGGGTTGCTCGCCGCGTGCGGCAGCGAACAAGCCGACGAGCCGGTCGAAAGCGATACGACCACAGCATCGGGCACCTTGGTGATCTACAGCGGTCGCAACGAAGAGTTGGTGGGCCCACTGCTCGACATGTTCACCGAGAAGACGGGGATCGAAGTCGAGGTGCGTTACGCCAACAGCGCTGAGCTGTCAGCCACCATCCTCGAGGAGGGCGACGCCAGCCCGGCCGACGTGTTCCTCTCCCAAGATGCCGGAGCTCTCGGCGCCCTGGACGAGGAAGGAATCCTGCGGTCGCTCGATCAGGAGACCTTGGACCAAGTCGACACCCGCTTCCAAGCCGAATCCGGAACGTGGGTCGGCGTGTCGGGCCGGGCCCGGGTGCTGGTCTATGACCCCGCCCAGGTGAGCGAGGTCCCCGAGAGCGTGTTCGATCTCACCGACGAAGCGTGGTCGGGGAAGGTGGCCTGGGCGCCTACCAATGCCTCCTTCCAGGCGTTCGTGACCGCCATGCGGGTCACTGCCGGCGAAGACGTCGCTCGTCAATGGCTCGAGGACATGCAGGCCAACGGGACGGTCGCCTACGAGAGCAACGATCTGATTCTCGCCGCGGTCGAGGAGGGCCAGGCAGCCATCGGCCTCATCAACCACTACTACTGGGCCGAATTGGTAGCCGAGGAGGGCGCCGAGAACGTGTCGTCCAAGATCGCCTTCCTCCCGGGCGAGGACCCGGGTGCGTTGGTCAACGTGGCCGGGGTCGGCGTGCTCGAAAGCGCGACGCATTCGGCCGAGGCCGACGCCTTCGTCGACTTCCTTCTCAGTGAGGAGGCCCAGCGCTACTTCTCCGAGGAGACCTTCGAGTATCCGCTCGCCGCCGGTGTCGATGCCGATCCATCCCTGCCGCCTCTGGCGACCCTTGGTGGTCCGTCGATTGACTTGTCCTCGCTGTCATCGCTCGAGGAGACCCTGGCCCTGCTGGCCGATACGGGAGTGACGAGCTGACCGTCGTTGAGAACGGAGGTCGACGGGCCGAGGCATCGTCGGGTCGGGGCGGCGGGCAGAGCACTGTCCGCCGCCCCCGGCCTCCCTTCGTGCTGTTGGTGGGCGGAGGGGTAGCCGCGCTGGTCGGCCTCACGCCGCTCGTCTACCTGGTCATCCGGGCGACCGAGGGAGGTCTGGGTCCGCTTCGCGAGACGGTCCTTCGGGCCCGGACTGCGGAGCTCGTGTGGAACACCGTCGAGCTGGCCGTCGCGGTGACGGTCAGCTGCGTGGTCATCGGCGTCGCCGCGGCCTGGTTGGTCACCTCCACCGATCTTCCGGGGCGTCGCGTGTGGCGGGTCGTGCTGGGGCTGCCTCTCGCCGTGCCCACCTACCTGGCTGGGTACGCCTGGCTCAACGTTCGACCCACGATCAGCGGTACGGCCGGCGCCTGGATGATCCTGACGCTGTGCTCGTATCCCTACGTGTACCTCCCGGTGGTTGCCGCTCTCCAGCGGGCCGACCCGGCCCAAGTCGAAATGGCTCGGTCGCTCGGGCGGGGGCCGGTCGCCTCGTTCCTGACCGTGACCCTTCGCCAGACCCGGGTGGCCGCCGCGTCAGGGGCTCTGCTCGTCGCCCTCTACGTCATGTCCGACTTCGGGGCGGTGTCGATCATGCGGGTCGACGTTCTGGCCCGAGGTATCTACAACTCCTATCGGGCCAGTTTCGATCGCACGCCGGCGGCCATCCTCGGCTGCGTCCTAGTGGTAATGACCATGGCTGTGGTGGTGGCCGAATCCCTGACGCGAGGACGGGGTCGATCGGCTCGGGTGGGCGCCGGGTCGACGCGTCGGGGCCAGCCCCAGCGACTGGGTTGGGTCGCGGTCCCGGCTCTGGCGGCCAGTGCAGCACTGGTGGTCCTGGCCATCGGCGTACCGGTGTGGAGCCTGTTCTCGGCGTTGTCCACCGGTCGTTCGGCTGGCATCGACTGGGATCGCGTGGGCCAGGCAACATCCACCACCCTGGGATGGGCGGCCGCCGCCGCCCTGCTCACGGTGGCCCTCGCCGTACCCGTGGGTGTGCTGGCTGCCCGCTTCCCCGGACGGGCCACCCGGGCGCTATCGGGCGCGACCTACCTCGGCCACGCCCTGCCTGGCATCGTCGTGGCCCTGTCGCTCGTCTTCCTTGGAGTCCGGGTCTTCACCCCCTTCTACCAGCGGCTCCCGCTCCTCTTGTTGGCCTACGCCGCGCTTTTCTTGCCGCTAGCGGTGGGATCGGTGGAGGACGCGGTTGCTCGGACACCGGCCTCGTTGGAGGACGCGGCCCGCTCGCTCGGCCACCGGTCGTGGGTCGTGTGGTGGCGGGTCACCATCCCGCTGGCCCTCCCGGGGCTGGCCGCCGCGTGTGCCATGGTGGCCCTGGCCACCATGAAGGAGCTTCCCGCCACGCTCATCCTGGCGCCCACCGGGAGTAGGACCTTGGCCACCGAGCTGTGGACCCAGACGGGGGTCCGGGCCTTCGCCGCAGCGGCGCCATACGCCGCCGCGCTGCTCGTCGTGGCGATCGTCCCCAGCGCCCTGCTGTCACTAGGGCGGCGCGAGCGTGGCTGAACTCGCGGTCGCCGGCCTCCAACGGCGCTTCCCCGGTCGACCTGTGGTCGTGGCGCTCGACGGTGTCGAGCTGACCGTGGCCGATGGATCGTTCACGACGGTGCTCGGGCCGTCGGGCTGCGGGAAGACGACGCTGCTGCGGATAATTGCCGGATTCGATCGTCCTGACGCCGGAGGGGTGCGCCTGGGCGGAAGGACTCTGGACGGTCCGGGGGTCCATGTGGCCCCTGAGCAGCGCCACGTCGGCATCGTGCCCCAGGACGGCTCGTTGTTCCCCCATCTGAGTGTCGGCGCCAACGTGGCCTTCGGACTCGGCGGGTGGCGGCAACGTCGGCAAAGCGAGTCCCGGGAGCGCGTGGCCGAGCTGCTCGAGCTGTTGGGCCTGGCCGGCATGGACGACCGTATGCCTCACGAGCTTTCCGGGGGTCAACAGCAGCGGGTGGCTGTGGCCCGGGCGCTGGCTCCGAGCCCGCCCCTGCTGTTGCTCGACGAGCCGTTCTCGGCTCTCGATGCCGCGCTGCGTACGACTGTCCGCACCGAGGTGCGCGATGCCTTGCGGGTGTTGGGCACGACCGTGCTGCTCGTGACCCATGATCAAAGCGAAGCGCTGTCGCTGGCTGATTCGGTCGTGGTCATGAGGTCCGGCCGGGTGGCCCAGCAGGCTGATCCGGCCACGCTCTACCGGTCGCCGGCCGACCTCGAGACGGCCCGATTCGTCGGCGACGCCAACGTGCTGCCCGGCAAGGTCGACGCCACATCCACGACGGTCGCCTCGGCGCTGGGGAGTCTCCAGGTTGGGACCGGGGCGGGGAGTGTCGGGGCCGGCGCTGCGGTCTCGGTCCTCATCCGACCCGAACAGGTGCATTTGGAAACAGCGGGGTCCGAAGGCGTCTTGGGCCAGGTCATGGCTGTGCGCTTCCACGGACATGACACCTTGACCGAGGTCCGCGTTGGTGGCTCGGGCGCCGCCGTCGACCTGTTGGTCCGCCAGGGCACCGGTCCCGACGACCCGGCGCTCGGTCGGCCCGGCGACCAGGTGTGGGTCACCGTGCACGGACCGGTCACTGTGTTCCCGGACTGAGCGGGGGCGCGGTTCGAAGGGCCGGCGCAACCGCTCAGTCCGACTCGATCAGCGGGTCACCGTGCGTCGATGACGCCGCAGCCGATGCGGTCGCCGGCGTTGCCGGTGTTCTGGGTCTTGGTCGTGGCGTCGGGCGAGTTGGCCGTGTACTGATCGGCGGCCGAACCCGTGGGGACGTTGCCGAAGTTGTCGGGCTGGGCGTGGAAGATCACGGCCTTGCCGGCCAGGTCGGCCAGCCGGACCCGGTCGATGGTGAAGCGGGCTTCGGCCGTGCCGTCGGGGTTGACGTAGACGCTGGCCAAGTCGCCCGTATGGGCGGCGTGGGTTTGGGCGCCGTCCTTCCAGTGGCCATCGGCCGAGACGAACCAGGTGTTCGCGGCCGAGGCCGGGTCGGCGATGCACCCAGATCCGTTGGCCGGGTTGTCGTTGGCGTGGATGTGGAAGCCGTGAAAGGCGTCCAGGGCGGTGCTCGCCGGCATGTTGGTCAGCTCCAGCTTCACCTCGGTGTGGGACCCGGCCCCCTTGAAGGTGACCTTGCCCATCTCGGTGCCGTCGGCGGCCACCAAGGTGGCCCTGGCCTTGCGGTCATGGGCGGTGGCCAGCGTGGTCGTCGTCACCGTGATCCCCGCCAGCACCCCGAATAGGCCGATAGCGGCCCACATCCTGCGTCGTCTCATGTCGAGTTCCCTCCGGTTGATGCTGACGCAGGGTTGCGTCGAGCTGTCCTCAGTTCTGTCGCGCCGACGGTCAGGATCGGTTCGGATGGGCGCCCGTGAACCGATCGGTGGGTTCGGCGCGACAGTGAGCATGTGACCGAGGTGGGCGATGTCGAGCTGTTGGCCCTGGTGGCCGACGGCGACCGGGCCGCCCTGCGCCGGCTGTACGAACGCCACTCGCCGTGGCTGGTCGCCCGGCTCGATCATCGGTGCTCCGACCGCCAGGTGGTGGCCGAGGTGGTCCAGGACACATTCGTGGCCGTGTGGAGAAGCGCCAAGCGCTACGACGGTCGAGGGGAGGTGGCCGCCTGGATATGGGGCATCGGCATCCGCCAGTTGATCGGCCACCTGCGCAAGCGCCACCCCGAACCGATGCTGGTAGTCGACGCCCACGGCGCCGAGGTCTCCGCCGAAGAGCGGGTTCTGGCTGGTGTCGACCACGGGCCGTTGGCGGGCGCCCTCAACGGCCTCTCTCCGGAGCTGCGGGCTGTGGTCCAGGCCACCGTGCTCGATGGGTTGACCACCCGCGAGGCGTCCCGACTGCTCGGCATCCCCCAAGGAACGGTCAAGACCCGCATGGCCCGAGCCCGGGTCGAGCTGCGAGGAGCACTGGCATGAGCAACCCGATTCCGCCGCCGAGTTCGAGTTGGCACGCTCCACCCGAACTGATGGCCCGCTACCTCGGTCGAACGGCCGACCCGGCCACCATCGCCTCGATCGAAGCCCACCTGTTCGAGTGCGCCGAGTGCCGAGCTGCGCTGGCCGCGTCAGCTGCAGGTGGAGCGTCCGAAACTGCGACCGTCGCCGACCCGACCTGGGCCGCCATCGTCGACGCTCTTGACCAGCCTCGACGGGGCTATGTCGAGCGGGCCACGGCAGCCCTCGGCGTGCCCGCCCATCTGGCCCGGCTGGTGGCGGCGACCCCCGCCCTGCGCTGGTCGTGGCTGGTGGCCATCGCTGTGGTGTCGGCTTTCGTGGCCCTGGTCTCCGAGACAACCAGCGGCGCCGGACCCGAGGTGACCTTCTTGGTCCTGGCCCCGCTGGTGCCCCTCGCCGGCATCGCCGTCGCGTACGGACCCGGCGCCGATCCGCTCTCGGAGATCGCCGCCGCCGCCCCCTTCCCGGCCTTTCGCCTCTTCTGTCTCCGGGCCGGTGCCGTCCTGGTCACGTCGGTGACGCTCCTTGCCCTGGCCGCACCATTCATCGATTCGGGCCTCCTGGCGGCCGCCTGGGTACTGCCCGCTCTGGCCGTCGTGTCGGTGGCCATGGCCCTGTCCACGTGGCTCCCCGCGCCGATCGCCGCCGCTGCGGCCGCCCTGGGCTGGCTGGTGACGGTGGCCACGGTCACCGGGGCTGCGCTGCGCATGACGTCGACCTCCCGCCTCGACGCCGTGCTCGCCACCTTCGCTCCCCCGGGCCAACTCGTCGCCCTCGTCGCCCTACTCGTTGCCCTGTTCGTGCTCGTACGTCGGGCCCCCGGCCTCGAGCTGGCACCGTCCACCAACTTCTCGGAGGTATCGCTATGACCTCAATCGCCGTCTCGGTTTCAGGACTGCACAAGCGCTACGGGCGCACAGTTGCTCTCGACGGCGTCGACCTCGACCTGGGGCCTGGTGTCACGGGTCTGCTCGGTCCGAACGGGGCGGGTAAGACCACGTTCCTGCGCATGGTGGCGACAGTCCTGGCCCCAGATGCCGGCACCATCCGCCTGCTTGGCGAGGACCCGTCGACCGCGGCCGGCCGCCACGCCATCCGCACTCGGCTCGGCTACTGCCCCCAGGAGCCGGGCTTCTACCCGGGCTTCACCACCTTCGACTTCGTCGACTACGTGGCCATCCTCAAGGAGATGACCGACCGGCGGGCCCGCCACGACGAGGTCCGCCGGGTACTTGGCCTGGTCGGCCTCGACGAGGTCTCGGGCAAGAAGATCCGCTCGCTGTCGGGGGGTATGCGCCGACGGGTAGCAGTGGCCCAGTCCCTGCTCGGTTCGCCCGACCTGCTGGTGCTCGACGAGCCCACCGCCGGCCTCGATCCCGAACAGCGCCTGCGTTTCCGCGAGATCCTCAGCCGTCGCGACCCGGACCAGGCCGTGGTCCTGTCGACCCATCAGACCGAGGACGTGGCCGCCCTGTGCCAGCGGGTGGTCGTGCTGCACGGGGCCAAGGTCCACTTCGACGGCACCACGGCGTCGCTGGCCGCGGTGGCTCACGACCGGGTCTGGCGGGCCGGCGGCCCTGACCCGGCCGCCCGAGTCAGCTGGATCGACGCCACCGGCCAGTACCGCCACGTGGGCGACCCGCCGGCCGGAGCCGACTTGGTCGAGCCCACCATCGAGGACGGCTACCTGCTCCTGGTCGGTGCCGCGGCCCACGCTTCGGGCGTTCCCGAGGCAGAAGTGGCCTGAGATGTTCCACTCCCGCCAGTTGGCCGGATGGCCCGACGACCGGGCCGTGGTCCTGTCGACGGTGGCCCCGCTGGGCCGGCGCGAGGCCTGGGCCCTGGCCCGGCACCCGGCCTTCCTCATCGGGCTGATCGTGCTCCCTGGCCTGATCGGATTGATGGTTGGCGGTGACCCTTCCAATGAGGCCAGTCCGATCATCGACGACCGGGAGGTGGCCCTGGTCCCAGTGCTCACCGCCTGGGCCGCCGTCGTGGCCAGCGGCATGGCCGTGCTGCGCAGCCGCCGCTACCGCACCGAGGAGCTCTGGGCCACCCTGCCCACGACTCCCATCACCCGCACCAGCGCGCATCTCGCGGCCACCTTGGTCGGGCTCCCGGCCGGGTTGGCCGTACTGGCGTTCACGCTGGCGCTGACTTGGTCCCAGGGTAAGACCGGCTCGCCGCTGTGGGCCGACGTGTTGGTGGCGCCGCTGATCGTCATGGGGGCTGGCGTGGTCGGGGTGGTCGTGGCCCGGTGGTTGCCCCGCGCCGTATTTCTCTACGCCGCCACGCTGGCTGTCACCGCGCTGCAAACGAACTTTTGGTACGGCGACGACCGCTGGCGCTGGCTCCACTTCTCGACCTACGGCAACGACCCGCCGGTTGCCTACGACGCCCTGTACGGCCGGGTCGAGTGGCACCTGGTGTACGTGGTTGGGCTGATCGTCCTCGCCGGCCTCTTGGCTCTGGTCCGCCACGGCTGGTCGAGGGCCGCCACGGGTGTCGCCGTCGTCGCCGCGGTCCTCGTGGTGCCCGCAGCCTGGATTCAGACCAGGCCCTACGCCGAGGCCGACGTGGCCCGCATCCTTGGCCGGTTGGAGGAACCCGAGTCCTACCAGGTGTGTCGAACCGACGGTGGCGTCATGTACTGCGCCAACCCCCGAGAGGTGGCGACCATCGACAGCTGGTCCAGACCCGTCTCCGGTGTGGTCGAGCGGGTTCCGGCCCAAGCCGTGCCCGCCGGCTTGGAGGTCCGCCAGCGACCGAGCATCGAGCTGCTCGACCAGGCCATCCCCGACGGCGTACGCCAGCCGCTCGAGGCCGACCCGACCCGGGTCTGGATCGACGACGGCCATGTGCATCCATCCGGGTGGGTAGACGCCTCGTACTCGGGCGAGCTGCGGCTGGCCTACCAGGCGGCCAGCGCCGTTGTCGGCCTGCCCGTGACCTGGACGGCCGGCACCGAGCAGTGCCTGGCCTCGGGGCAGGCCCGCAGCGTGGTTGCCCTGTGGCTGGCCGGCTCGGCCACCGCCGGGAGTGAGGCCAGCTTGCGAAACCTGGCCGCTGAGTTTGCTGGCACCGGTGAGCCCGTCCACCTGGACGACACCGACATCGAGGGCACCTCACTCGTGCTCGAGCACGGCTCGGTGCTGGACCCCGCCGACCTAGCTGCCGCAGTGCGGTTGGTGGACCTCGATTTGGAAGCCACCCAGGTGCGGGCCCTATTGACCCAGCACTGGGACGAGGTGCTCGACCCGACCACGCCGACCTACAAGGTCCTGACCTGGGCGGGGGCACGATCGGGGGGCCTGGAGGCCCACCTCGGCCCCGACGCCGGCCGGCCGGAGTGCCCGGCGACCCGAGAGGCCGAGGTGGCTTGATGGAGATCGCTGTCCTCCTCGTAGTGGCGGGCATCGTCGTCCTGGTCCAGCGGCGTCGGCGTCGCTGGTCGGCCGGGATCGAGGCTGGGGGAGGGGCGTCGTCGTGGCGGCCCTCGGGCGGCTCGGGGTGGCCAGTCGACACCGCCGTTCGGAGCCGCACCGCCCTCTCCCTGGCCCGCCGCGAGGCTCGGTTGCTGCTGGCCCATCCCGCCTTCGTCATTGGAGCGCTCGTGCTCACGGCGCTGTTCCTGCTCGTGCTGGCCCGGTTCGAGGCCGACGGCTACGAGCCCATAGCCGGGGACACCACGCCCCAGCTCATGTGCGTGCTGGCCGCCTGGGGCGCCATCGTGGCCGCCAACCTGGCGACTTTGCGCAGCCGCAGGTACCGCACCGACGAGTTGTTCGCCTCGCTCCCGTCCACTCCTTCCACCCGCACCTCCGGGCACCTGGTGGCCTGTCTCGCCGGCCTGCCGGTGGGCGTAATCGTGCTGGGCGCCACCGTGATGGCAGGCCGGTCCCGCGGATACACCGGGTGGCCGCTGTGGCTCGACGTGGCCATCGGGCCGCTGTTGGTGGTGGGGGGCGGGGTGGTCGGCGTGCTGGTGGCCCGGTGGCTGCCCTGGTCGGGTTTGGCTTATGCCGCTGTGGTGGCCACCATGGTTCTACAGGCCAATATCTGGCACCAAGACGACATCGGCCGCTGGCTGCACTTCTCCCGCCATACCTCCTACTCGGCTCCGGCGTACCTCGACCACTTCGCCGGACGGCTGGGGTGGCACGTGGTCTACGTGGTCGGGCTCATCGCCCTGGGAGCGCTGCTGGCACTGGTGCGCGACGGCTGGTCCCGGGCCACCGGCGCCCTTGGGGTGACGGCTGCCGTGCTGCTGGTGCCCTCGGTGCTGGCTCAAGTCCAGCCCTATTCCGACGCCGACGTCGCTCGCATCGTGGCCCGCCTCGACACTCCCGAAGCCCACCAGACCTGCGTCGAGAAGGCCGGGGTGACCTACTGCGCCTACCGCAACGCGGCTGGCTACGCCGACAGCTGGGAGGGTCCGGTCTCGGCCGTGCTGGCCAATGTCCCCGCCTCGGCCCGACCGACCGGACTGGTGGTGCGCCTGCAACCCACCGAGGAGTTGCTCGACAACACCCTGCTCGACGGCGTCCGGGACTGGATCGAGGCCGACCCGGCCCGGGTGTGGCACGACGACGGCGAGGTCCATGTCAGCGGTGGAGTGGGCGACGACCCGGGCGTGGCTTTCCGGTTGGCGTATCGCACGGCCTCGGCGGTGGTCGGACTCCCTGTGTCCTGGACCGCCGGCGTCGACCAGTGCGTCGCCGCGGGTCAGGCCCGCAGCGTGGCCACCCTGTGGCTGGCCGCCATGGCTGCGCCGTCGGGCACCGAGAGCCTTAGCCAGCTCTTCGACGATGGCGCCGGTCGCCGGCTGGTGACCCTCGACTACGCCGACACCGACGGTGCCTGGATCGTTCACGAGCAGGGCACCGTTGTCGACCCAGCCGACGTCGAGGGTGCCGTGCGCCTCCTCGGCCGGCCGATGGCCGAGGTACGGAACGTCCTGGCCGAGCACTGGGACGAGGTCGTCGATCCGGGCACTCCGGCGGCAGCCCTGCTGGCCTGGGCCCGCGCGGACGGCACCGGACTGGGCGAGCCCGTGGGCGGGGCCCCGACGTGTCCGACCCGGTGACGGCGATGGTGAGTCCGAGCCGGTCCGGCCAGGTGGCACTGGTCCGGGCCCAGGTGCGGGCGGCCCTTCGGGTCTCAGGTGTGGTGCGGGTGCCGATGGTCGCGGCAGTGATGGTGGTTGTGGCTCGGGTGACCAAGAACCCCGCCCCGGTCGACCTGATCCTGATCACCGTGGCGGTGGCTTCGGCGGCCGGGGGAATGTTCGCCGACCCAGCCGGCGTCTTGTTGGCGTGTTCGCCCACCGGTGTCCGGGCCCGCCGCCTGGTGCGCCTCGGTGTACACGTCGTCGCCGTCGTGGTGACCTGGTCGCTGGCGGCTGCCCTCGCCCTCCCGGCCGGCCGGGGGTGGGACCCGGCATCCGCCGACGTGGTCGTGCTGGCCACCTTCGTGGCCGTGGTGGTGGCCGTGGCCGCCTGGATCCCGTCCGACGGCCATCTCTTGGCTGCACCGGTGTTGTTGGTCCTGGCCGGACTGCCCTTCATCTGGCCCCGGCTCGGCTTCTACCCGGTCGACGCCAACGAGTGGCGCTGGCTCGTGTTCGGCGTGGCCGCCCTCGCCGGGGCCTGGCGACTCTCGCCGGACCCACCCGGCTGACGGCTGCCGGAGAGGGTGGCTCGGCGGCCTCCGCCTACCATCGCCCTCATGGCCCGGATCCTCGTCACCGAGAAGCTCGCCGAGTCGGGGTTGGAGGGCCTTCGGGCTGCCGGCCACGACGTCGACGTCCAGCTCGACCGCACTCCCGATCAACTGCTCGACGTCGTAAAGGGGGCTGCCGCCCTCATCATCCGCTCGGCTACCCAGGTCACCGCCGAGGTCCTCGAAGCCGGCACCGACCTGGTGGTCGTGGGCCGGGCCGGGATCGGCCTCGACAACGTCGACGTCGCCGCGGCCACCCGCCGGGGTGTGATGGTGGTCAACGCGCCGCAGTCGAACATCCTGTCCGCGGCCGAGCAGACCATGGCCCTGCTGTTGGCTTCGGCTCGCAACGTGGCCCAAGCCCACGCTGCGCTGGTCGCCGGCAAGTGGGAGCGCTCGAAGTGGGAGGGCGTCGAGCTACACGGCAAGACGCTCGGCATCATCGGGCTGGGGCGTATCGGCACCCTGGTGGCCCAGCGGGCGCTGGCCTTCGGGATGCGCTTGGTGGCCTACGACCCCTACGTGTCGAACGATCGGGCTCGGCAGCTCGGCATTGAGCTGCTCACCCTCGACGAGCTGATTGCCCGGGCCGACTTCGTCACCATTCACGTGGCCAAAACTCCCGAGACGGTGGGTCTGGTGGGCACCGAGCTACTGGCCAAGGCCAAGCCCAACCTGCGGGTCATCAACGTGGCCCGGGGTGGCATCGTCGACGAGGCCGCACTGGCTCAGGCCATCGAGTCGGGCCAGATCGCGGGCGCGGCGCTCGACGTGTTCGCCAAGGAGCCGACGACCGAGTCGCCGCTGTTCGCGCTGCCGTCGGTGGTGGTGACCCCGCATCTCGGCGCCAGCACGGCCGAGGCCCAGGACAAGGCCGGCGTGACCATCGCCGAACAGGTGCTGCTGGCCCTGGCCGGCGATTTCGTGCCGTTCGCGGTCAACGTCAGCGCGTCGGAGGCCTCCGAGACGGTACGCCCGTACCTGCCGCTGGCCGAGCAACTGGGCACCCTGTTCGCTGGGTTGGCCGGCGGCGCCCCCGACCTGGTCGAGGTCGAGTACCAGGGCCAGATCGCCGACTACGACACCCGCATCCTCACCCTCTCGGTGCTCAAGGGGCTGTTCTCGGGGGCGACCGACGAGCCGGTGTCCTACGTCAATGCGCCCCAGCTGGCCGCCGAGCACGGTGTGGAGGTGCGAGAGACCAAGACCTCGACCGCCGTCGACTTCTTGAACCTGGTCACCTTGCGGGGCGGCGGCCACGAGCTGGCCGGAACGCTGGCCGGGGCCAAGGCCGAGCCTCGCCTGGTGGTGCTCGACGGCCACACCATCGAGGTCCCACCGGCACATCACATGTTGGTGGTTCGCAACGACGACAAGCCCGGGATGATCGGTCGGGTCACTTCCACCCTCGGCGCTGCCGGGCTCAACATCTCCGACATCCACGTGGGCCGCTCGCCGGCCGGCGACGCCGCGCTCATGGTGCTGGCCGTGGACGACGTCGTGCCGGCTGCGCTCATCGACGAGCTCCGGACCCTCGACGGCATCACCTCGGTCCACGCCCTGGGCTGATCAGCGGCGGGCTGGTCGGAGGCCGTCGGCCAGGGCACTGGCCTCGTCCAGGTAGCACCGGTCGGGGCGGGTGCGTTCGTAGGCCGAGTTGCCCTCGACGTGGAAGATGCCCGACCCCAACTTGGCCTTGACCGGGTGGCTGAGCGGGCAGGCGCTCTCCACCGGATCGACCCATGCCGGCGGGGTCGCCGAAGCCTGCTCGGCATCGGTGATTCGGGGCCAGGCCGGGGGCCGAAGGGGCTCGGGCAGTGGGGCCGGATCGAACGGGCGCAGGCGCTGAGCCACCCGCCAGACCGCCACCGCGACCAGTGCGGCCAAGGCGGCGAGGAATCCCGTGCGCAGGGTGCGTCGGACCATGTGGCGTCTGAGGGTACCTGGGGGGTTGGGTTTCGGCCTCGATCTGCCGATCAAGACAGGACCGTGACGACGAGCTCTCACACTCGGCCCGAGGGGACTGCCTCCCCGGAGGAGGAAGCCCAGCGCTTCCTGGCCCTCGTCGCGCACGAGTTGCTGTCTCCCGTCACCGTGCTCAAGGGCTGGATGGCGGTGTTGGCCCGGGACGAAATTCCGGCGCAGAGGCAGGCCCAGGCCCGCATGTCGATGCTGTCGGCGACCGACAAGATCGAACGTCTGGTGCGCGATCTGCTCGATGTCAGCCGGGCATCAGTGGGCGAGCTCAGCATCGACCAGCGACCGGTCGACCTGCGAGCGGTGGTGGTCGATGTGGTCGCGGCGGTGGACGACGACCGGGTGCGGTTACTCGACGGCCCTGCGGTGCCGGTGATGGCCGATCCCCAGCGGTTGGATCAGCTGGTCACCAACCTGGTGCACAACGGACTTCGCCATGGCGACGGCGGGCCGGTGGTGATCGCGGCGTCGACCTCAGCCGGCGTCGCCCGCCTGACGGTCGCCAACGGCGGTCCGCCGATCGCCGCCGACTTGGCCACGCGCCTCTTCGAGCCTTTCGCCCGAGGATCGGAATCGTCCGGCTCGGGGTTGGGCCTGGCCGTGTGCCGGGCTGTGGTCGAGGGCCACGGTGGGTCGATCGCCCTCAGCCGGGTCGCCGACCAGACCGTGGTCGAGGTGGCCCTGCCCGCGAGATCCGACCCGACGGGCCCCGCGCCCGGCTAGTCGAGCTCGGCCAGGAAGGCCAGGAGGATGTCGTTGAAGACGTCGGGTTGCTCCCACTGGGGGCTGTGGCCGGCCTCGTCAATGATGTGGACCTCGGCGCTGGGCAGGTGCTGGGCCTGGAGCCGGATGATCGACGGCGGGGTGTAGAGGTCGGAGTCGCCGGTCATCAGCAGGGTCGGCTTGTCGATGGTCTCCAGCCGATCCCAGGTGACCTGGGCTGCTCGACCCTGGAGTACCCGCTCGCCGGGGATGGCGGCGTCGTGCAGTGCCGTCCACTCGGCCACGCCGTCGGGGTTGCCGGCCCGATAGGACGGGGACAGTTCCAGGAAGTCCGCAGGCAGGTCCATGAAACCCGGGGGGAGCAGGCGACCGGTGGCCTCGGTGTAGTCGGGTTCGCTGATGCCCATCAACGACGAGACGAAGGCGACCGACCGGACCTTGTCGGGTTGCTCGAGCACGTAGTCGACCACTGTGGACCCGCCCGCCGCGGTGCCCAGGAGATCGACCGTGTCGAGCCCCAGGTGTTCGATCAGCGCGCCGAGATCGGCGACCGCCGTCCCGGTGTTGGCCGGGTCCGTCGTCTCCGAGCGAAAGTAGCCCCGTCGGGAGTAGGCGATGACCCGGTGCCCGGCGTCGGCCAGGACGGGCTGTTGGTAGCCCCACGCCGCTGCGCTCTGGGACGCGGCGTGGAGCAAGACGATCGGATGCCCGGTGCCACCGGTGTCCCAGTAGTAGATCTGCGCCCCACCCACGTCGACCATGCCCTCGGTGACCTCGACCTGGGTTGGGATCGGCACCGGGGTCCACACCGGGCCTGGATCCTTGGTGGCCGCAGCGGCCAGGGTGGTCGTGCTGTCGCTACTGCTGGAATCGTCGGAGCAACTCGTGAGGAGCACGCCGGCTGCTGCGACCGCGGCGGCACCGGCGCCGAGCTGGCCGAATCGTCGGCGGCTGATCCCCGCGGAGAAACCCACTGAACTCGATCCCATCATCTGCCCCCAGAACTTGTTGAGTTTGTCTACTATCGACGCCGGGAATCTACCGCGGCGGCGCTCCGGCGCAAGTAGGCAGTTGGGGCAGCTTCCTCAGGCGGTGGTGGGCATCCAGGCCGAGCGGGAGGCTTCGTAGGCGTCAATCGACGCTTCGTTGCGCAGGGTGAGGCCCACGTCGTCGAGTCCTTCGAGCAGGCGGAAGCGGGTGAAGTCGTCGAGGGGGAAGCTGGCCTCGATGCCCGCCGCCGGAGCTTCGACCACCCGGCGTTCGATGTCGATGGTGATCTCGAGGGTGGGGTCGGCCTGCACGGCCCGCATGAGGGCGTCGGCCACGTCGGGATCGACCACCACCGGGACCAACCCGGCCTTGGTCGAGTTGTTACGGAAGATGTCACCGAAGCAAGGCGAGATCACGGCCTTGAAGCCGTAGTCGGTCAGCGCCCACACCGCATGCTCGCGGGACGAGCCGGTCCCGAAGTTGGGCCCGGCGATCAGGATGGTGGCGCCGGCGTGCTCGATCCGGTTGAGGGGGAAGTCGGGGTCGGACTCCCGCCACGACGAGAACAGTCCGGCGCCGAAGCCAGTGCGCTCCACCCGCTTGAGCCACTCGGCCGGGATGATCTGGTCGGTGTCGACATCCGAACGATCGAGGGGCAGCGCCCGCCCAGTGATGACGCGGATCGGTTCCATCAGGTTCCTTGACTTGTAGGTGGGGGGTACCGTCGAGCGTAGTCAGTCGTTGAAGCGACCACCCGGGGAGGGCAATGCAATACGGTGCGGAACATCACTGGGAGCCCGGCATCATGCTGACAACGTTTCGAACGCAAGCCATGAAGCTCGCTGGGCTCCGGAAGGCCAGGTTGGTGGCGACAACGATCGCAATTGGGCTGGTGCTGACGAGCTGCGGCCAGAGCGCCACGACGTCGGTCCAATCTGCCTCCAGTGAAAGCACTGCAGCGTCGAATCCTCTCGTCACGCAGTCGGTGACCGATGAAGAGGCAATGCGTTTTCAAGAAGCGGTGTACCGACTTCCTATCCAACCGACGGTGTCGCGGGGGTCGGAATCCGGGATCTCGCTCGTCACAAAAAAGGGCTGGTTGAGTACCTCGATCGTGCGAGTCGATGTCGGAGCCCCAGTGGTTGACCATGATGAGGCGGCTCCCTGTGGGGAAGGTTCGAATGACGCTCCGAAGCCGAGCGACGAAGGGTGCCGTTTGTTCCGCTCGACGTGGATTGCTTCTCTCGTGGTCCGCATTGTCTCGGTTCATGAGCCTGAAGGTGGTCTCCTGGCGCTGCAGGTCGGAGACGAGATCTCGCTTCAGATGGTCGTCGGCGACGCATCGTCGGAATCGTCAACTGGTACCGCAAAGGCCGCAGCCGATGCGTTGGTCGCGACCGCGCCGATCGGTGCCACCTTGGTGGTCGTACCGGAGCAGTGGCGCGATGGATGGAGCGCGCAGGACATCGGGATTGCCCTCGTCCGAGATGATGGAGGTTTGGCCGTGCTCGCCGGGGAGGCGGGCCGGGTGGGCCTGGGACTCGGGGAGTTCGAGTCGATCGACGATCTCGAGGCCAGCGCCAACGTTCGTTGACGGATCGTCCACCGCAGGGGTGGTGGATCCGCCAAAGAACGGGCCGGCCCCGGCCGGGCAGGCGCCCGCCGGGTACGGCTCGTCAGTCGAGGTCGGCGGGGGTGGCGAAGGTGCCGACGACCGCGGTGGCGGCGGCGACCTCGGGGGAGACCAGGTGGGTGCGCCCACCTCTGCCTTGGCGGCCCTCGAAGTTGCGGTTGGAGGTCGAGGCGCAGCGTTCGCCGGGGGCCAGCTTGTCGGGGTTCATGGCCAGGCACATCGAACAGCCCGCCTCTCGCCACTCGAAGCCGGCCGCGCTGAACACCCGGTCGAGGCCCTCGGCTTCGGCCTGGGCCTTGACCGCCATCGACCCGGGCACGACCAGCGCCCGCAGCCCCGAGCGCACGTGGCGCCCGTCGAGCACCGCGGCCGCGGCTCGGAGGTCTTCGATCCGGCTGTTGGTGCAGGACCCGATGAACACCGTGTCCGGGGCGATGTCACGGATGGGGGTGCCGGCTTCGAGGCCCATGTAGGCCAGCGCCCGGCGGGCCGCTTCGCGCCCAGCGGCGTCGGCGAACGACTCGGGGTCGGGGACCACGTCGTCGATCGACGCCACCTGGCCCGGGTTGGTGCCCCAGGTGACGTGGGGGCGCAGGGCCGCGGCGTCGAGCACCACCTCCTTGTCGAAGGTGGCGTGGGGGTCGGTGGCCAGCGAGCGCCAGTCGTCCAGCGCCCGCTCCCAGTCGGCGCCCCGAGGTGCGTGGGGCCGCCCTTCGAGGTAGGCGAAGGTCACGTCGTCGGGGGCGATCATCCCGGCCCGGGCCCCGGCCTCGATCGACATGTTGCACACGGTCATCCGGCCTTCCATCGACAGCGCCCGGATGGCCGAGCCCCGGTACTCGATGATCGAGCCGACGCCGCCGCCGGTGCCGATGCGCCCGATGATGGCCAGGATCACGTCCTTGGCGGTCACGCCCGCCGGGAGGTCGCCCTCGACGGTGACGGCCATGGTGCCGGGCCGCACCTGGGGCAGGGTCTGGGTGGCCAGCACGTGTTCGACTTCTGAGCTGCCGATGCCGAACGCCAGGGCCCCGAAGGCGCCATGGGTCGAGGTGTGGCTGTCGCCGCACACAATGGTCATGCCGGGCTGGGTCAGCCCCTGCTCGGGGCCGATCACGTGCACGATGCCTTGTCCGGGGTCGCCCATCGGGTAGAGCCGGACGCCGAACTCGGCGCAGTTCTCGGTGAGCACGTCCATCTGGCGGGCCGAGATCGGGTCGGCCACGGGCTGATCGATGTCGGTGGTCGGCACGTTGTGGTCCATGGTCGCCACCGTCAGGTCGGGGCGGCGGACCGGGCGGTGGGCGAGGCGCAGACCGTCGAAGGCCTGCGGCGAGGTGACCTCGTGGACCAGGTGCAGGTCGATGTAGAGCAGGTCGGGCTCGTCGGGCGCGGCGTGCACGACGTGGCGATCCCAGATCTTCTCCGAGAGGGTCTTGGACACGTTCGTGGCTCCTAGAGGACGGTGATGGCGACGATCTCGACGGTGAGCGGGTTGCCGTTCACCTCGTAGGTGCGCAGGTCGCCCACTGCCGCACCCATGAGGGCCGCGCCGAGTGGCGAACCGGGGGAGACCACCTCGACCTCGGCGTGGTGGGCCTCTTCGATGGAGCCCACCAGGTACTGCTCCTCGGCGTCGTCGCCCTCGAAGCGGATGGTCACCACACACCCGGTGCCGACCACGTCGACCGACGCCGGGGCGTCGACCACCACGACATCTTGGAGCAGGCCCGTGAGGTGGCGGATGCGGGCTTCCATCTGGCCCTGCTGATCCTTGGCCGCGTGATAGTCGCCGTTCTCGGACAGATCGCCCAGGGCTCGGGCCGCCTCGATCTTCTGAGCGATGTCGATGCGGCCGAACGTGGTCAGCTCGGTCAGTTCCGCGTTGAGGCGCTCGTAGGCAGCACGGGAGAGCTCGTGGGTGTCGGCCATGCCCGCAGGCTAACGGGCGGCCACGGTGCCTCCGGAGCCGCGACGGGCCCCAGTGACTCGGGTGGTCCGGGGCGACCGAAGTACCAGCCCTGGCCGTGGTCGACGCCGAGGTCGGTCAGTTCGGCCGCATCCTCGGCCGTCTCGATCCCCTCGGCGACCACCTTGGCGCCGCACCCGTGTCCGAACTCGACCATCGACCGTACGAGGGTCCGGAGTACGGGATCGATCGCCACGCCGGCCACGATGCTGCGGTCGAGCTTGATGATGTCCGGGGCGCTCTGGACGATGTGGCGCAACGAGGAGAAGCCGGCGCCGACGTCGTCGATAGCCAGGCGAACGCCAGACCGCCGCAAGGGTTCGAGCGAGGCGGTGAGTCGGGCGTAGTCCTCGATGGCGTCGTGCTCGGACAGCTCGACGACCAGCCGGTCGGGCGCCAGCTCGGCCAGGACCTTGGCCCCTTCGGGGGAGAACAGGGCTGCCGGCGACACGTTCACGGCGATGTAGCCGTCGACCAGATCGAAGAAGCTCGCAGCTCGCTCGATGGCGAGGAGCTCGAGGTGGATGCCCTCGCCCACCGAATGGGCTTCTTCGAAGCAGGCGTCGGGGGCCTTGGCCCACTCCTCGGGGAAGCGGCTGAGGGCCTCGGCGCCGACCCGCTGACCGGTGGCCAGGGCCACGATGGGCTGGAGTACGACGGAGGGTCCGCCCTGGCTCAGGACCGGCTCGAGCCGTCGGTGGATCGCCTCGGCTCGTCGGCTGGCTTGGACCCCCGGCTCGATGATGGCGGCGGCCGCTCGGGCCAGGACGTCCATGAGCGACTTGTCCCGCTGGGCCAACTCGGGGTCGGGCCGGAAGCCGGCGGCGCAGAATGTGCCGTAGAGCGAGCCGTCGCTGAGCACGACCGGGACCGACACGAAGCTGCGGATGCGCACGTACCGGGCTGCGGGCAGGGCCCGAGCTTCGGGGTGCGCGGCGATGTCGGGGATCACCGCAGGCAGGCGGTCGTCGAGGATGGCCTGGCAGATCGAGGTCTGCTGTCTCTGGGTCATTCCGTCCCGCAGGAAGGGGAGCGACGTCTCGACCACCTCGAGGTGCTGGGTCTCGCCGTCCATCCGGCTCAGGAAGGTGAGGCTGAGACCGAGCGCGTCCTTGGCTGTACGCAGCAGGTCGGCGACTTGGTCTTGGGCCTCCGTGCGGGCGCGCCCCATCGCTTGTCCATCGGCCACGACCGTCGTCCGCTTGAGTCGCCCTCCCGAAGTACTTCATATATACGCATCATTCTTGGATAGGGTGCACCGATGCCCGCCCGCCCCCGCGTCACGTTGAACCTCAACGCCAGCCAGTTCGCGCCCGATCGCTACGGCGACATCGTCGAGGTTGCCCGAATGGCCGAAGCTTCGGGGATCGTCGATGACATCTCCCTGGGTGAGCACGTGGTCATGGGCATCGACCCGGCCAACTTCCCCGCCCCCGGCGGCCAGTACCCGGGCACGTTCGACGACCCGTGGGTCGAACCGTTGGTCACCCTCGGGGCCATCGCCTCGGTCACCACCGACCTCGGCCTCATGACCAGCATCCTCATCGCGCCGCTGCGCTCGGCCCCCTTGTTGGCCAAGCAGGCAGCGACGCTCGACCAGCTCTCAGGCGGTCGTCTCACCCTCGGAGTGTCGACCAGCTGGCAGAAGGCCGAGTACGACGCGGTCGGCGTCTCCCACGCTGACCGAGGCCGGGTTCTCGACGACACCATCGCCGCCTGCCGTGCCCTGTGGAGCGAGTTCCCGGCCAGCTTCGAGTCCGAAACGGTGTCGTTCACCGATATCTACTGCTCCCCCCAGCCGACCACCCCTGGTGGACCGCCGATCTGGTTCGGGGGCAAGGCGTCGGCCCGCCAAGTCCGGCGGGTGGTGGCCTGGGGCGACGGGTGGTTGCCGTTCGGGTCGGGTCCGGACGAGATCGCCGAGTCGACGGCGGCCATGAAGGCCGGCTTCGAGGCCCAGGGCCGCGACCCCGAGTCGTTGCAGGTGCTCGGGCTGGTCTTCCCCCTGAAGGCCGACGGCACGATGATGATGGGCCCGATGGACCGGGGCGACATCACCGCCAGCCTGGCCGGGGTGCCGGCCATAGTCGCCGGCGGGGCCAACGTGTTGGGGATCGGCATGCACTACTACTGCAAGGACGTCGACAGTTCGGCCGCGTTCTTCGAGGAGTTCGGCAACGACTGGGCCGACCTGGGTTTCGACTGACCTGCAATCAGGTCGGCAGTACCAGCACCGGCTTGACGGCCTCGCCCGACTCGGCGCTGGCGACTGCGTCGTCGATGGCGTCGAAGCCGAAGGTGCTGATCAATCGGTCGAACGGGAAGCGGCCGGCCAGGTGGAGGTCGAGCAAGGTCGGGATGAACGTGGCCGGGTCGCTGTCGCCCATGACCGTGCCCACGATGCGGCGGCCGCCGTCGATGAGGTCGAGCACGTTGACGCCGAACTCGGCGCCGAACGGCGCGGCGCCGATGATGCAGCAGGTGCCGTTGGCGGCCAGCAGCTCGATAGCCCGGTGGATGACGTCGAGGTTGCCGGTCGAGTCGAGCGCGTAGTCAGACCCTTCGCCGCGGGTGAGGTCACGGACTGCGTCGTCGACGTCGTCGGTCGACGCGTCGATGACCGCAGTGGCCCCCAGCTCGGTGGCCAGGGCCAAGCGGGCGGGAACTCGATCGACGGCCACGATGGTGGTGGCGCCGGTGAGCCGGGCGGCCATGACGGCGCTGAGCCCTACCGCGCCGGCGCCGTAGATGACCACCGACGATCCCGGACTCGGCTTGAGCACGTTGAGGATCCCACCGGCACCGGTCTGGATCCCGCAGGCCAGCGGCCCGACCACTTCGAGGGGCACCGCGTCGGGCACCAGCACCGCCGATCGGGCGGGGACGACGGCGTAGCCGGCCATCGAGGACTGGCCGAAGAAGTGGCCGTGGACCACCTGGTCGCCCTGGCCCAGGGTGGGGCTGCCGTCGAGGCGGGCACCGCCGCGCAGGTTGAGGTCGCGGAAGTGGCGGCAATAGCCCGGGCGCCCCTGGCGACAGCGTGGGCACTGGCCACAGGACGCATAGCTCACCACCACCCGATTGCCGGGCGCGAACGCGGTGACATCGGCCCCCACCGCTTCGACGACCCCAGCTCCTTCGTGGCCGAGCACCGCCGGCAGCGGGTAGGGCATGGCTCCGCCGGCCACGTTGAGATCGGTGTGGCAGACCCCGGTGGCGACGATCCGCACCAGCAACTCGTCGGGCCGCGGGTCGTCGACTTGGACCTCCTCGACGGCGAAGCCGCCCCCGACCTCTCGAACGACGGCAGCCTGCGTGGTCGTGGTCACCCCGGCAGTCTTTCCGACACCGGTGGCGGGGGTTCGCCGATGCGCATCGAGCGGGATTGCCCCAGGGCGACGAGTCGACCAGCTTGGTCGGCGACCTCGATGTCGAACACGGCCGAGCTGCGCCCCGCGTGTCGGCGCCGGGCGGTGGCGGTGAGGACCGCACCGACGACCGCCGGGCGGATGAATTCGGTGCTCACCGAGGCGGTCACCATGGCCCCGCGATCGTTGGCCAGAAGGCCTTGGACGGTGTCGACCAGGGTGAGCAGGACGCCGCCGTGGAGGAAGCCGTGCAGGTTGGCCATGTCGTCGCGCACGACCATTCGCAGCACGAGGCGGTCGGCGTCCTGGTCGACCCGCTCGATGCCCAGCCGTCCGGCCACGCTGTCGGGTGCCAGCGAACTCTCGTGGTCGTTGTCCATGGGCGAATGGTGCCACCAGGCAGCGCCGACGCGACGGGCACACCGACGAGCGCCTACACTGGCCATCGATGCACGCACGCCCCGCCTTCGTGTACATCATCACCTAGCGCACGTCGTCCCCGACGTGCGCTCTTGACCGCCCCGAGGGGCGGTCTTTCGCTTGTCAGGGGCCAGTTGGCATTGGTCATCAGAGCCAGAGAAGACAGGAGCACCCAATGGCCCACCGGGTCGGGATCATCGCAGGAGACGGCATCGGCCCCGAAGTCATCGCCGAGGCCCTGAAGGTCGTGGCCGCGACCGGTGTGGACCTCGACACGATCGACTACGACCTCGGTGGTCGTCACTATCTGGCCACCGGCGAGATCCTCCCCGATTCGGTGGTCGACGAGTGGCGGGGCCTCGACGCTCTGTTGCTGGGCGCCATCGGCACGCCCGAGACGCCCCCGGGCGTTCTCGAGCGTGGGCTGCTGTTGAAGCTGCGGTTCGACCTCGACCTCTACATCAACCTGCGGCCGTTCTCGGGCCTGGCCCGCCCGCCGGGCCAGGAGCCCCGCGAGGTCGACTTCGTGGTCATCCGCGAGAACACCGAGGGCACCTACGCCGGCGAGGGCGGGTTCCTGCGCCCCGGCACCCCCTACGAGATCGCTACCCAGGGGTCGGTCAACACCCGCCACGGTGTCGAGCGGGCCGTGCGCTTCGCCTACGGACTGGCCGCCCAGCGTGCTCGTCAGCACCTCACGCTGGTCCACAAGACCAACGTGTTGCAGTTCTCGGGCGCCCTCTGGCAGCGGACCTTCGACCAGGTCGGCGAGGAGTATCCCGGCATCGAGACCGCCTATCAGCACATCGACGCGGCCTGCATCCACCTGGTCCAGGACCCAGGCCGTTTCGACGTGATCGTGACCGACAACCTCTTCGGTGACATCCTCACCGACCTGGCTGGGGCGGTCACCGGGGGCATCGGGTTCGCCAGCTCGGCCAACCTCAACCCCGATCGCACGGGCCCCTCCATGTTCGAGCCGGTCCACGGCTCGGCCCCCGACATCGCCGGCACCGGGACGGCCAACCCGATCGCCGCCATCCTCTCCGCCGCCCTCATGCTCGAGCACCTGGGCGAACACGATGCCGCGGCCCGGATTCACAAATCCGTGGCCGCTTCCAAGGACATGACCGGTTCGACGGTCGAGATCGGCGACGCCGTCGCAGAAAGGGTTTGAGCAATGCCCATCGAGAAGAGCGAGAAGATCTGGATGAACGGCGAGCTCGTCGACTGGGACGACGCCACCGTGCACATCCTCACCCACTCCCTGCACTACGGGTTCGGGGTGTTCGAAGGCATCCGGGCCTACGAGACGTCGCAGGGCACCGCCGTGTTTCGCCTCACCGACCACATGAAGCGCCTCGAGCGCTCGGCCAAGATCTTCGACCTACCCATGCCGTACTCGGCGGGCGAGCTGGTCGATGCGACCAAGGAGCTGCTCCGAGTCAACGAGATGGGGAGCTGCTACATCCGCCCCATCGTCTACATCGGCTACGGCGAGATGGGGCTCAACCCCATCGGGCTGCAGGTCGACGCGGCCATCGCTGCGTGGCCGTGGGGCCTCTACCTGGGCGAGGACAGCGTGCGCCACGGCGTGCGCATGAAGATCTCCAGCTGGCAACGCCACAACCCCAACGCCATCCCTCCGGCGGCCAAGGGCACCGGCATGTACATCAACTCGATCCTGGCCAAGATCGAGGCGGTCAAAGCCGGCTACGACGAGGCCATCCTGCTCTCGCCTCAGGGATATGTGTCGGAGTGCACCGGCGAGAACATCTTCGTCGTGGTCGACGGCGCCATCGTGACCCCGCCGGTGAGCGCCGGCGCCCTCGAAGGCATCACCCAGGACTCGATCCTCACCGTGGCCCGCGACCTGGGTATCGAGTGCCGGTTCGAGAACATCTTGCGCTCCGATCTGTACACCGCGGACGAGGCGTTCCTGTCGGGCACTGCGGCGGAGGTGGTTCCCATCCGCGCCATCGACGATCGGGTTCTGGGCGAGCCCGGCCCGGTGACCCGCCAGATGCAGGAGGTCATCGCCGCCGCGTGTCGGGGCGAGCTCGACCGGTACAAGGACTGGAACGAACATGTCTCCTGAACGCCCCTCGCTGCCTGCTGCAGTCGAGATCTTCGACACCACCTTGCGCGACGGGAGCCAGCTCGAAGGCATCTCGCTCACCGTCGAAGACAAGCTGCGGGTCGCCGAGCAGCTCGACCTGCTCGGCGTCCACTACATCGAAGGGGGCTGGCCCGGGGCCAACCCCAAGGACACCGAGTTCTTTGCTCGGGCCCCCCAGGAGCTCAACCTCGAGACGGCCACTCTGGTGGCGTTCGGCTCGACCCGGCGAGCGGGAGGCGATGCGGCCACCGATCCGGTGTTGGCCAACCTGGTGGCGGCCAACACCTCCACTGTGTGCATCGTGGCCAAGAGCTGGGACTACCACGTCCTCGAGGCCTTGCGGACCACGCTCGACGAGGCCGTGGCCATGGTGGCCGACTCGGTGCGCTTCCTGGTCGACGCCGGCCTGACCGTGTTCGTCGATGCCGAGCACTTCTTCGATGGCTACAAGCGCAACCCTGACTTTGCCTTGCGGGTCCTCGATGCTGCGGCCGACGCCGGGGCATCGTGCCTGGTGCTGTGTGACACCAACGGCGGGTGCCTGCCCCACGAGATCGAGCCGGTCGTGGCCGACGTCGTGGCCCGCTTCAGCCCGTTGGCGGTGGGCATCCACACCCAGAACGACACCGGCTGTGCGGTGCCCAACGCCATTGCCGCGGTGTTGGCCGGGGCCACCCAGGTGCAGGTGACGATGAACGGCTACGGCGAGCGCACCGGCAACTGCGACCTCACCCAACTGGTGCCCGACCTCACCCTGAAGATGGGCATCGCCACCTTGCCCGAGGGTCGCCTCGAGCACCTGACCGAGGTGAGCCACCACATCGCCGAACTGGTCAACATGCCCCTGTCGTCCCATGCCCCCTACGTGGGGCCCTCCGCGTTCGCCCACAAGGCCGGGCTGCACACGTCAGCCATCGCCCGGGGCGGCACCGACGCCTACGAGCACGTCGACCCGACGTTGGTGGGCAACCACACCCGCATGCCGGTGTCGGAGTACGCCGGGCGGGCGTCGGTGTTGTCCAAGGCCAAGGAGATCGGCATCGACATCGGCGACGACGTGGTCGCGGCCGTGCTCGAAGAGCTCAAGGAGCTGGAGAACCGGGGCTACCACTTCGAGGTGGCCGACGGGTCGCTCGAGTTGCTGATGCGCCGGGCCGCCGGGTGGGAGCACCACTACTTCGAGATCGAATCGTTCAAGGCGTCCGTCGAGCATCGGGACGACGGCACCTACGTGTCCGAAGCGACGGTGAAGTTGGTCGTCGACGGCGAGCGGTTGATCTCCACCGCCGAGGGCAACGGTCCGGTCAACGCCCTGGACGCTGCGGTGCGGGGCGCCATCGGCCGGCGCTACCCCCAGTTGGGCTCGTTGCACCTGGTCGATTACAAGGTCCGGGTGCTCGACACCGGCTCCGCGGGCACCGGTGCCGTCACCCGGGTGCTGATCGACTCGACCGACGGCGAGCGCACGTGGACCACCATCGGGGTGTCGGAGAACATCATCGAAGCGTCGTGGCAGGCGCTGTCCGACTCGCTGGTCTTCGGCCTGCTCCACTCGGGCGATCGCTGATGGCTGCCCCCGAACATGTCTCAACCGTTGACAAGGTCGCCCCTCCCACCGGACTCGACCTGCCGGTGCCCACGGAGGTGCCGCGCCCGGCTCGACCGGCAGAACCCGGCGTGCTCGACCGCCGCCGTCCGGGGATGGGTTCGCCCGGTCCCGACCAGGGCTATGCGCTCGTGTTGGTCAGGGCGTTCCGCAGCCGAGTGGTGTTGGCCCCTGGTGAACACCTCGACGATGTGCTGGCCGGCGGGGTGGCGGTGGCCATGGCCCGGGCGTCGGTGTTCGGGCGGGCGCCGGTGATTCACGACCTCGAGCTGGCCTTCGCCGTCTGGGGCTTTCTGTCCGACAAGCCGCCGGCCGAGCTGGTGGCCGAACGGGGTCCCCGCTTCGCCGGTGCGGCCCATCACTACTGGGATCGGCGGGCCCTGGTCGATGCCGTGCCCGAGGCCACGTTGCGCCTCACCCCGGCCGAGGTCGCCCGCCGGATCGACACCGACTGGCGGGCTTTGCTCGACCTGAGCTGAGTGTCCCGGCCCCACGTCTATGGGTGATCTGTTCCGGGCGTTCGGCACGGTGTTCGCCGCCGAACTGCCCGATAAGACGATGATCGCCACCATCGTTCTGGTCACTCGCTACCGACGCCCTGGCTGGGTGTGGGTGGGGGTGGCGGCTGCGTTCGCCGTGCATGTCGTGGTGGCCACTGCGGCCGGCGGCGCGCTCGGCCTGTTGCCTGACGTGGTGGTCAAGCTGGTGGTGGCGGCCCTGTTCAGCGCCGGGGCCATCCTCCTGTTTCGCGCTGCTCGGGGTGCCGACGAGTCGGTGGCGCTGGCACCCATCGAGGCGACGGCCACGGTTCGAGCCACCGTGGTCGGCAGCTTCGGCCTGGTCCTGCTGGCCGAGTGGGGCGACTTGACCCAGCTGGCGACCGCGAGTCTGGCGGCGACCAGCGGTCAGCCGCTGGCAACGGGTGTGGGCGCCTGGCTGGCCCTCGCCTCGGTGGCTGCGATCGCCGCCACCGTCGGACGCAAGCTGGTGGCCCGTGTGCCCATCCACAAGATCAACTACCTCGGCGCGTGCGTCTTCGGAGCGCTTGCGGTCTGGACTCTGGCCGAACTCGCCTACGCCGGCTGATTGACGGCCGTTCGGCGGCGGGCCTGGCGGAGGGGTTCGGCGAACATGGTGGTGTCGAACCAACCAGGAAACGATCGGGCCAGGCGGCTCGGGCCGATCGTGCGGGCCTGGCCGGCATCGACCAGATCGCGGAAGCGGGCCATCCCCAGCAGCCAGGAGTGCATGGCCCGGTTGTCGGCGGTGACGACCAGGTCGACGTCGTAGCCCGGATCGATCATGCAGGCCGTGCTCTCACCTCGGTCGAGGACCAACCACGATCGTCCGCCGCCGACGCCGGTGAACGAGCACTCCACCACGGTTCGGCCCGTCGGCAGCTTGTCCTCGACCACGTTCTGGTGCATCCGCCACACCAGCCAGTGAGCATCCAGTTCTTCGTCGGCCGGATCACCGAACGCCCACTTGGCCGCCCAGTTGCCTAGGCCCCACACCACCGGCTCGAGATCGCGGCCGGCCTCGGTGAGGCGGTATTCGACCGAGCGACCAGGTCCGTTCGACTCCCTGGTCACGACGCCCCGGCGTTCGAGCGAGCGCAGACGCTGGGACAGCAACGTCCGGCTCATCTTGGGCAGCCCCCGGTGGATCTCGTTGAAGCCCCGGCAGCCGATCATGAGCTCGCGCAGGACGAGGGGCGTCCATCGGTCGGCGAACAGTTCGGCTCCGACGGCGATCGGGCAGTACTCGCGGTAGGTGGGCACCGTCCCATTGTCCTGCCGTCCACCGAACCAAGCCAGTACGGATTCTGTACCGCCCCGAAACCGTCGCTGACCTGCGGTCTTCGGCGTCGCGAAGTCGCTCGAAACCCGGTCGTTGGCCGGCTGGGCACGTTCCCGGCCGGTCCAGTCTTCGCACTCCCCAACTCGATCGGGGTCGGTCACGGTGTCACCACAGGCCGACGACGAGCGGCCCCGATCCCGAGGAGGGACCACCATGACCATGACCATCACGACCACCCCCGAGTCGACGACCACTCCGGCCGTCGATCTGGGCGCAGTGAAGGCCCGCCAGCAAGCGATGTGGGCTTCCGGCGACTTCTCCGTCGTCGCCTCTCGAGTCGTGCTGCCGTCCGAGCAACTGGTCGACAGCGCCGACCTCCGGGCCGGGTGGCGCGTCCTCGACGTCGCCACCGGCAGTGGCAACGCCGCGCTGGCCGCTGCCCGTCACGGCCTCGGTGTGGTCGGTGTCGACTACGTGCCCTCGCTGCTCGAAGTCGGCCGAGCCCGAGCCGCGGCCGAGGGCCTCGACGTCACGTTCCTCGACGGCGACGCCGAGAACCTCCCCGTCGAAGACGGATCATTCGACGCCGTGCTCTCGGTCTTCGGGGCCATGTTCGCGCCTGACCAACAGCGGGCGGCCGACGAGCTGGCCCGAGCTTGCCGGCCCGGCGGGACCATCGCTCTCGCCTCCTGGGTGCCCGGTGGATACCTGGGCGAGGTGTTCGCCGTGACCGGCCAACACGTGGCGCCCACCCCCGGCGTGGCATCGCCCATGCTGTGGGGCACCGAAGAGCACCTGGCCGATCTGTTCGGCGATCGGGTGTCGGCCATCTCGAGCGTCGAGCGGGTCTGCACCTTCCGCTTCGGCTCGCCCGACGAGCTGGTCAGCTTCTTCCGCCGCTGGTACGGGCCCACCCTCAAGGCGTTTGACGCCCTCGACGCCGACGGCCAGCGAGCGTTGGCGGCCGACCTGGCCTCAGTCGCCTCGCGCTGGGACCGCAACCGCGACGGCGGCTCCCTGGCGGTGCCAGGCGCCTACCTCGAGGCGGTGCTCACCCGGTCATGAGCCGGGGCCCGAGCGGCCCAGCCGGCACGGCAGCCGGCTGGGCCGGTACCGGCCGGTAGCGTCGGGGCCCGCATGGCGACCACGGCGATGTCTCTGTCTCACTGGCGCCGGGTCCCGGCCTCGGCCGCCGATTGGTTCGACGCCGACGAGTTGGCCCAGGCCAAGGCCTACAACGACCCGGTGAACCGGTGGCGCCTGGCCCGAGGTGCCGTGAGCGCGGCGCTGTTGGTGGTCTGGATCGTGGCCCAGTTCGCTCCCCGGTTGGTCGACGGGCTCGGCCTGACGAATTGGGTGGTGCAGCTCGTGGTCATCGTGGTGGCCCTCGAGGTGAGCACCCTGGTCGTCACCCTGCCATTCGATGCGTGGCGACAGTTGTCCTACGACCGGCGCTGGGGCCTCTCCACCCAGAGCGCCGGACCCTTCGCCCTCGACGTGGCCAAAGAGCTCGGCGTGGGCCTGGCCATGAACGTGGTGCTGCTCGTCCCGCTGTGGGCGGTGATCCGCGCCACCGACCTGTGGTGGCTGTGGGGCTGGATGCTCTTCGCCTCCTTCACCGTGTTGCTGGGCTTGCTCTACCCGATCGTGATCGCCCCGATCTTCAACAAGTTCACCCCCCTCGAAGACGGTGAGCTGTCGTCTCGGATCATGGCCACCGCGGCTCGCACCGAGCTGCCCATCTCCGGGGTGCTGGTCGCCGACGCCAGCAAGCGCTCGACCGCCGGCAACGCGTACGTCGCCGGGCTGGGTCGCACTCGACGGGTCGTGGTCTTCGACACCCTGCTGGAGTGGCCACCGGCCACCGTCGAGCAGGTCGTGGCCCACGAGCTGGGCCACTGGCGCTTCGCCCACCTGCGTCGCAAGCTGCCGGTGCTCATCGGCGCCGAGCTGGCCATGTTCCTGGTCACCTGGGCTGTGCTCCAGTGGGATCCGCTGCTGAGTCTGGCCGGCGTCGACTCGGTCCGCGAACCGGCCGCCCTGCCGCTGTTCATGGCCGTCTTCCCCCTCTGCTACATAGCTCTCCAGCTCGGCTCGTCGTACCTGTCCCGAGCCGACGAGCGCCAAGCCGACCTCTACGCCCTCGAGATCCTGGGCGACCCCGAGGCGTTCTCCGACGTGTTCCGCCGCCTGGCCGACAAGAACAAGGCCGACATCGAGCCGTCGTGGTGGAAGCGGGTCACCGCTAGCCACCCGCCCATCCCCGAGCGCCTGGCCATGGCCCACCAGTGGGCCGGATCGAAGCTCCCATGAGCCCGCCTCGTCGTGCGCTGGATCAGATCAGGCCCCGGATGTGGTCGGCCAGGCCCTCGTCCGCCTCGAGGTGGGGATAACCGAGGTAGAAGGCACTGGCGGCGGCCTCGGGTGTCTCAAAGGAGCAGTGCTCCCAAAGGACATTGAGGTCGTCGACGTCGGCGGCTCGTGACGCAAACAGCTTCATCAGGAACACCTGATCGAACGGTGCGGCCAAGACAGTGAGTTCCGGTCGGTCGATGAGGACCTCGCAGGCATCTTGGTTGAAGGTCGCCGGCAGAAAGGGCTTGGCGTGATCGTTCAGCCACTGCGGCGCCAGTCCGTGCTGCAGTGCGACACGGGCGATGGCAGCACGCAGGTCCGCGTCGATCGGGGTCGTGGTGTCCACGTCGCGAGTGGCGTCGCGGAGCCCCCGAAGGGCGAGGAGCGCACCGCCGACCACCACGATGCTCCGGCTGGGGCCGTTTCCGAGTTGATCGGAGACTTCGCGGAGCAGTGCTGTGATGTCCTGGGCGCCGAGCGGACGATCAGACACCGATTGTTCGCCGATCGCGCCAGAGGCTCTCCGTGTCGATCATCAACCCGCGGGCAGAGAGCTGGGGCGGGATCGCGAGGAGCACGCCGGGGCGAACAGGGGGTTGGAACGGCTGGTCGAGACCGGGTGTCGACTCGGTCCAAACCGGCCGGGGGAGGAGGGCGTCGTCGGCGATCTTCTCGGCGACACCGGCCAGGAGCGAGTCGACAACCGGTGATCCGGACGGAAGCGGGGCCGAGTAGATCGCCTCGGGGACGTGCTCGGGGTGCAGGGCGAGGTGATCAAGCAGGGTTCGCCATCGGGGCCAATCGACCCGGACCTGGCCCCTCCGGGAGGACCAGGACCACGCCGTGCCCAGGTCGCCGAGTCGAGGTGTTCGACGGGTTCCCTGCCGGACGACGCTGAACTGCAGTTCAAAACCGGCGGCCTCGATGATCTGCTCGACCGTGTGGAGGGTTGGGTCGACCATGTGTCCTTGAATCCGCGTGATGGTCGAGCCGGAAACCTCAGCCGTCTTCGCCAGTGTCCGGACAGACATACCAGCTGAGCCCTTGGTTCTCGTGATGATCTCTCCAGCCAGCATGATGTAAGCATAGATGCATACAGTGGACGAGGGATCGTCCCGAGGACTCCCGAGCCCAGGACGCCTGCTTCCGGCCAGTAGCGTCGGGGCCCGCATGGTGACCAACCCGTCAGAACCGGCCGGCCGACCTCGCCTGCGGTTTGCCCCCAGCCCGACGGGGTTCTTGCACGTCGGTTCGGCTCGGGCTGCGCTCTACAACTGGCTCTACGCCCGCCAGCACGGCGGCGAGCTGCTGCTGCGCATCGAGGACACCGACGACGAGCGCAACCGCGAGGAGTGGGTCGAGGGGATTGGCACGTCGCTGCATTGGCTCGGCCTCGACTGGGACGGCGAGCCCATCCGCCAATCGACCCGGTCGGCTCGCCACCACGAGGCGGCTGCCACCCTGGGCGAAGCCGGGCGCACCTATTGGTGTGACTGCACCCGTGACGCCATCGACGCTCGAGCCAAGGAGCGGGGTGGCCCTCCGGGCTACGACGGGTTCTGCCGCGACCGAGACCTCGGCCCGGGCGAAGGTCGGGCCCTACGGTTCCGCACCCCCGACACCGGAACCACGGTCGTGCACGACCTCATCCGGGGCGAACCGACCTTCGACAACGCGGTCCTCGACGACCCGATCATCGTGCGCTCCAACGGCTCGGCCATGTTCGTTCTGGCCAACGTGGTCGACGACCTCGACCTGGGCATCACCCACGTGGTGCGAGGTGAGGAGCACCTGCCGACCACCCCCAAGTACCTCCTGTTGTGGGACGCCCTCGGTGGCGGTGAGCCCCCGGTGTTCGCCCACCTACCGGTGCTGGTGAACGAGAAGCGCCAGAAGCTGTCCAAGCGCCGGGACTCCGTCGCCCTCGAGGACTTCCGGGCCGAGGGCTTCCTGCCCGAGGTCATGGTCAACTACCTGGCCCTGTTGGGCTGGTCGCCCGGCGACGGTCGGGAGCGCCTGAGCATCGACGAACTGGTGGCCGAGTTCCGTCTCGACCAGGTCAACGCCTCGCCCGCCTTTTTCGACGTGGCCAAGCTGCGGGCGTTCAACGGCGACACCATCCGGTCGCTCCCGACCGAGCAGTTCGCCGAGTTGCTCGAGGGTTGGCTACCCGGCCCGCTCGACCCTCGCCTGATGCCCCTCGTCCAAGAGCGCATCACCGTGCTGTCCGAGGCCGCCCCCATGGTCGACTTCCTCTTCGTGGCCGAGCCCGAGATCGACTCGGCCTCGTGGGACGCGGCGATGGGTGCCGAGGCGGCCCCGGCCGTCCTCGGAGGAACCCTCGGCGCCTATCGAGCGCTGGCCGATACCGAGGGAGCGTGGACGGCGGCGGCCTTGAAGGATGCGCTGGTGGCCGTGGGGGAGGGGCTGGGCCTGAACCTCAAGCGAACCCAGGCGCCGGTGCGGGTGGCCATCACCGGGCGTCGAGTCGGCCCTCCGCTGTTTGAGTCGGTCGAGGTCCTCGGTCCAGAGGCGACCCTGGCTCGCCTCCAGGCCGCCCGCGACCGCCTGGGTTGATGTTCCTCTTGCGATGGGCGCTGCGCCTCGCTGCGCTCGTCGTGGTCATCGTCGGCGTCTACTTCGCGGTGACCTTCGTCCAGGTGTGGGCGGCGACCGGCCGTGACCATACCGAGCCGGCCGAGGCCATCGTCGTGCTCGGCGCGGCCCAGTACGGCGGGCAGCCGTCGGGGGTGCTCCAGGCTCGCCTCGACCACGCCTTCGATCTCTACCAACAAGGGCTGGCCCCGGTGATCGTGCTCACCGGCGGACGCCTCGAAGGCGATCAGTTCTCCGAGGCGTCCGCCGGCGAGTCGTACCTCCTCGCCAAAGGGGTGCCCGAGGCCGATCTACTGCTCGAGAGCGGCGGCCGCTCCACCTGGGAGAGCCTGTCGGCGGCCGCCAACTTCCTCCTGCCCCGAGGTATCACCGATGTGATCCTGGTGTCGAGCCCGTACCACGCGTTGCGCACCGAGCGGATCGCCGCCGAGGTCGGGCTCGAGGGCCACGCCTCGCCGACACGTTCCGAGCGCGAGGGCATTGTGGGTCAGTTCCGTCACCTGGTGCGAGAGACCGTCGCGGTCGGCGTCGGCCGCATCATCGGCTATCGCCACCTGGTCCAACTCGAGGAACGCCTCAGCGAGTGAGCGGCGAGTCAGGCCGGGTGGGAGGCTCGCGCTAACCTCGCCGCTCCACCTTTCGGGGGTGGTGTAATCGGCAACACAACTGGTTCTGGTCCAGTTATTCGGGGTTCGAGTCCTCGCCCCCGAGCGGCTCGCTTCGGCGAGTTATGGCAGCACGGCCCCATCGTCTAGAGGCCTAGGACACCACCCTCTCAAGGTGGAGACACGGGTTCGAATCCCGTTGGGGCTGCCAGCACCCGGTCTGGGAGAAAGGGGCGGATGACGTGGAGAACGTGTACATCGTCGATGCCTGTCGGACCCCGGTAGGTCGTTACCGGGGAGCGCTCAGCGCCGTTCGCCCCGACGACCTGGCCGCATTCGTGTTGGGTCAGCTGGTCGCCCGCAACCCTGCGGTACCCGTCGACGAGATCGAAGACGTCTGGCTGGGTGCGGCCAACCAGTCCGGCGAGGACAACCGCAACGTCGCCCGCATGGCCGCGGTGCTGGCGGGCCTGCCGCTGTCGGTGGCCGGTGTCACCGTCAACCGGTTGTGTGGTTCGGGTCTCGAGGCGGTCAACGGGGCGTCAGCCGCGCTGGCCACGGGTCGCGGCGCCCTAGCCGTGGCCGGCGGCGTCGAGTCGATGAGCCGGGCCCCGTCGGTGCTCCCCAAGCCCGACGAGGCATTGCCCCGCCGCCAAGTCATCTTCGAGACCGCGCTCGGGTGGCGCATGGTCAACCCGGCCATGCCCGAGCAGTACACCATCGCGCTGGGTCAAACCGCCGAGGTCCTGGCCGCCGAGTACGAAATCGGGCGCGACGAGCAGGACGCCTTCGCCTTGGAGAGCCATCGCCGAGCAGTGGCTGCCCAGGACACCGGCGCGTTCGACGCCGAGATCGTCGCCGTCCGCACCCCCGAGGGTGTCGAAGTGACAACCGACGAAGGTCCTCGCCGCGACACCAGCCTCGAAGCGCTGGCCCGCCTCCAACCGGTGTTCGTGGCCGGGGGAACGGTCACCGCCGGCAACTCGAGCCCCATGAACGACGGAGCCGCGGCGCTGCTGTTGGCCACCGAGGCTGCGGTAGAACGCCATGGTCTGGTGCCGATGGCCCGGATCGTTACGTCGGCAGTAGCCGGCGTCGAGCCTCACCGCATGGGCATCGGGCCGGTCCCGGCCATGCACAAGGCGCTCGACCGAGCTGGCTGGACCCTCGACGACCTCGCGTTGGTCGAGCTCAACGAAGCGTTCGCAGCCCAGGCCCTGGCCGTGTTGCGAGAGCTGCCAATCGACCGGTCGGTGCTCAACGTGGTGGGCGGGGCCATCGCCCTGGGTCACCCGCTGGGCTGTTCCGGCGCTCGCCTGCTCACCACCCTCGTGCACCAGCTGGCCAACCACCCGCCCGGCACCAAGGCGGCGGCGACCATGTGCATCGGTGTGGGCCAGGGTGTGGTCACGCTGGTCGAGAAGGTCTGAGGCGATCTCGTTCGGGTCAGGCGTACTGCGAGCGGGCCCGGCGCCCACCGCCCAACCACGAGCTCAAGTCGATGAGCAGCCCGATCGTCACGAACACCCACCCCACCCCGCGCACGCCAAGAACCGGCGCGTAGGCCAAGGCGTACGCCACCGTCGTGTAGGGCAGGAGAAGGAAGCCGGCGAAGCCGAGGACGAACGAATCGAAGGCGATCGTCAATCGGTCGGTGAAGATCCAGAGGACGACGAGCACGAATCTCGGTGAAATCCATGCGAAGAGAACGAGCAGACAGCCCACAGCGCCTCCGTCGATCGACCGGTACGACTCGAAGCCTGTGACGGTAGGCGCTTGTCTCAGCCTGTGTCTGTGATCAGGACAGGGGCGTCAGGGCGTCCGAGCGCGGTGCCCAACTGAGGACGTGGGTTCCCCACGGGGGAAGGGCGACGAACAGTCCGTTGGCGGCGACGTCGTCCCCATCACGTTCGAACTGCGCACCATTGAGGAGGTCGTCGAGGACCCACGGTCGGCCCGCCAGGTCAGCCCACGACGGATGGACCATGGCCGACGCCGGCTGATCGCTCAGGTTGACCACGATCAGGCTCCGCGTCTGCTCACCGGTCCAGGTCCACGACATCAGCTGTTCGAACGTGGCGTTGTCGGGCCACCCCGAGGTGACGGCCGGTTCCCACCGTCCATGGCGCAGCCCGGCTGCGGCCGACAGGAGCTGGCGATGGAAGGCCACGAGGGCATCGTCGCTCGTCTCGTCGGGCCACCGGGTCAGGAATACGGGCAGCCGGATCTGCCGACCCTCGAACTGGCCTTGGTGCCAAAGGGTGGCACCCGGGAGAGTGGCAACAACCACGGCCGCGGCCCGTTCCTGGTCGGGGCCGAAGGCGGCCGCAGCTCGGGGCTCGTCGTGGTTCTCGATGAAGCGCACCAGGTGCTCTTGATGCGCGACGTCAGCGGCGAGGTGGTCCCGCACGGCACCGGCGCCGTCGTGAACCACGCGGTCGTAGAGCCGCTTGTCGTAGCAATGGTCGAACCCGAGCTCGATCAGACGCGATTCGAGATCCCAATAGGCCTCGGCCATGAACAGGAAGTTCGGCGCCTCGGCCCGCACCGCGCCGATGACCTCGGTCCAGTACTCGGTGACCGGGACCGGTCCCACCCGGTCGCCCCACGTCCGGGCGAACACGTCGTTGAGCAGCAGCATGGCCATGTCGCAACGGACCCCATCGGCTTGCTCGGCGATGCCGCGGAGGGTGTCGACCACCGCGGCCCGCAGGTGTGGGCTGAAGGCGTTGAGCTGGGCCACGTCCGACCACGGAGGGAAGTACGGGTCACGTCCGCAGGCGATCACCGCGTCACCATTGGCGAGGAATCCGGCCGGTTCTCGCTCGAGGTCGTCGTCATCACCGGCCACGAATCGATCGGGGTGGCTCGACAGCCACGGGTGATCGGGGGAGACATGGTTCGGCACGAAGTCGACGACCAGGCGGACCCCACGGGTGGCCAACGCAGCCCGGGCCGAAGCCAGCCCGCTCCGGCCCCCGAGCAGGTCGTCAACTTCGTAGTCGGCAACGCAGTAGGCCGACCCTACGACGTCGGGGTCGCTGACCTCGCCGAGGATGGATTCGAACTCGGCGACCTTGACCGGGTCGGCCAGGGCGATCACCCGGCCAGCCTCGCTCCGTTGCCACACTCCCATGAGCCACACCGCGTCGATCCCCGGGGAGGTCACCTCGTCCCAGGCTTCGTCCGGCAGTTCGGCCAGGGTCAGCGTCCGACCAAGCCGCTGCGACCACGACCGCACCCACGCCAGCGCATTCAGTTCGTAGATAACGGGCTGTCCGGGCCACGGTCCGACGATGGGCGCGCCGACTGAGGTCACGGGCGCGGCTCGGGGTCGAACACGAGGTTGCCCCGCAGGCCAGTGGCCAGAATGGCCTCGGGATCCAAGTAGCCCAGCCCCTGGATGATCCGAGCCACCAGGCCGGTCCATCCGGTCTGGTGGCTGGCGCCGATGCCGGCGCCGTTGTCGCCGTGGAAGTACTCGTAGAACAGCAGTTGGTTCTGCCAGTTCGGGTCCTCGTCGAAGCGAGTGGTTCCCCCGAACACGGCTCGATGGCCATCGTCGTCGGTCAGGAAGATCGAGCTCAGGCGCCGGGCCAGCTCGGCGGCTACCTCGAAGAGAGTGCACTGCACGCCCGAGCCGGTCGGGCACTCGACGGTGAACTCATCGCCGTAGTACGAGTACAGGTGCAGCAGGCTCCGCAGGATGAGGTAGTTCATGGGGAACCACACCGGTCCCCGCCAGTTGGAGTTGCCGCCGAACATGCCCGAGTCGGACTCGGCCGGCAGGTACTTGACCTCGAACTGCTGGCCGTGGACATCGAGCCGGTACGGGTGGGCCTCGTGGACCTTCGACAACGCCCGTAGTCCGTAGGGGCTGAGGAACTCGTCGGGATCGAGCATGGTCGCCAGCACCCGGCGCAGCTTGGCCTCGTCGAGGATGGCGGTCATCAGGCGGCCACCGATGCCGGGACGGCGTACGTCGTGGATGGTGGCCAGCAGCTCGGGCATGGCGTTGAGGCGCCGCTGGATCCGGGTGGTGAGGCTCGGGTGGCGCCCCGTGGTCGCCGTGGGGAAGACGGTGGTGGCACAAAGGGGCATGAGGCCCACCAGCGAGCGGACCTTGAGTCGGAAGGCGTTGCCGTCGGGAAGGCGCAACACGTCGTAGAAGAAGCCGTCCTCCTCGTCCCACATCTCGTCCTCGTTGTCGCCGATGTGGTCCATGGCCGCGGCGATGTAGAGGAAGTGCTCGACGAACTTGACCACGGTGTCCTGATAGGTCGAGTCGTGCTCGTAGAGCTCCAGGGCGATGTCGAGCATGCACTGGGAGAAGAACGCCATCCATGCGGTGCCGTCGGACTGCTCGAGGCGGCCGCCGGTGGGCAGCGGCGCGCTTCGGTCGAACACTCCGATGTTGTCGAGTCCGAGGAAGCCGCCCTCGAAGAGGTTCCGCCCCGATGGGTCCTTGCGGTTGACCCACCAGGTGAAGTTGACGAGCAGCTTGCGGAACGCGGTCCTGAGCCAGGCGACATCGCCGACGCCTCGCTGCTCGAGCTCGGTGGAGTACACGAGCATGGTGGCCCAGGCGTGTACGGGCGGGTTGACGTCGCCGAAGTTCCACTCGTAGGCGGGGAGTTGGCCGCTCGGGTGCAGGTAGAGCTCGTCGAGCATCAGGTCGAGCTGGCTCTTGGCGAAGTCGACGTCGACCATCGACAGCGCCACGGTGTGGAAGGCCAGGTCCCACGACGCGTACCAGGGGTATTCCCATGTGTCGGGCATCGAGATGATGTCGTCGTTGACCATGTGGAACCAGTTGCGGTTGCGTAGCCCGGGGTCGCCCGAGCCCCGGAGAGGGTCGACGCCGTGCTCTTCGAGCCAGCGGTCGAGGTCGAACGAGTAGTGCTGCTTGGACCACAGCATCCCGGCCAGGGCCTGGCGCATGACCATGGCGCCGTCGGCCGACACCGTCGGGGGAGTGATCGACGAGTAGAACTCGTCGGCCTCCGACCTTCGTAGGTCGACCAGGTCGTCCACGGCAGGGCCGAAGGGGGCCGAGGGCTCGCCGGGGCACAGCCGGAGCTGCACGACGACCTCGCCCTGGGCCGGCACTTCGAGGTGGTAATGAGCTGCGGCCTTGGTGCCGGTCCGGGCTGGATTGACCGTGTCGAGGCGACCGTCGACCACGTAGGCGTGGAACGCGTCCTTGACGTATGGAGTGGGGTTGGGCGCGGACCAGAGCCGTTCGGCGTTGGTCTCGTTCTCGGTGAACAACAGGTCGGGCGAACCGTCACACCAAAGGGTGCGCGAGCCCAACTGGGCGTGATCGATGGCGATGCCGGGGCGGTCGGACCGGTCGACGGCTGACAGTGAACCTCGCTCACCCCCGAGCGTCCACGTGTCCCGTAGGACCACGGTGGGGAGGAGGTCGATGGGGGCGGTGGCGTCGCTTCGGTTGGTCAACGTGATCCGCATCACGATGTCTTCAGGGCTGGCCTTGGCGTACTCGACGTCGACGTCGACGTAGCGGTCGTCGTCGAACACGCCGGTGTCGATCAGCTCGTACTCGGGATCGAGCCGGCCGCGGTCCCGGTTGGTCTGGACCAGGTCGTCGTACGGGTACGCCGCCAGCGGGTACCGGTAGCGGTACTTGAGATAGGAGTTGGTGGGGGTGGCGTCGAGGTAGAAGTAGTACTCCTTGACGTCCTCGCCGTGGTTGCCCTCCGCGTTGGTCAGCCCGAAGAGCCGCTCCTTGAGGATCGGGTCCTGGCCGTTCCACAGCGCCAGGGAGAGACAGAGCTGGGCGTGGTCGTCGCTGAAGCCGGCGAGGCCGTCCTCGCCCCACCGGTAGGCCCGAGAGCGGGCTTGGTCGTGGGAGAAGTGGCTCCAGGCGTCGCCGTTGGCGCTGTAGTCCTCGCGCACCGTGCCCCACTGGCGCTCGCTGAGGTATGGGCCCCATCGGCGCCAGTCGACGCCGGCTCGGGCCTCGTCGATCCGCTGCTGCTCTGCGCCCTCGGCCATCAGCCTCTCCCTCAGCCCGCCCGAGGTGGCACGGTAGCCACCTCCCGAGGCCCCAGACCGATGTTCACCTTGTGGTCGATGGGTGTTCAGGCACCAGCCATCACCCCGTTGCCAACTCGTCGATCCAAGCCCGGGCCGGCCCCGTACGGTCGAGGTCGAACATGGTCGACGGTCGCGAGGAGGCAAGGCGTGAACCCCAGCGGATGGGAGCTCGAGCTCGATGATGGGAGGCGCGCCGATTCGACGAGGGACCTCTCGGCCATCGACGAGCAGGTAGAGCGCCTGTTCGCTCTCGTCGCCGATGGCGTGGTGGCTGCGTCGCTGGCCTTCCTCGAAGGCGACGCTGCCGCCGGTGCCCGCATCGTGGAGGCCGACGACCAGCTGGATCGGCTCCAGACCGGGGTCGAAGCCATGATCCACGACGAGTTCATGGCCGTCGACCCGCTCGGTGAGTCTGATGTGCGCTACCTGTTGTGTGTGGTGCGCATCGTTCCCGAGCTCGAGCGCAGTGGCGACCTGGTCGAACACATCGCGGTGCACGCCGGTCAGGGCCTGGCCCGCCAGCTCAGTCCCCGGTGCCGGGCCTTGCTGGGCGAGATGGGTCGGACCGGAGCAGAGATGTGGCGGGTCTCGGCCCGGGCCTTCGCCGAGCGCGACGGCGGAGCGGTCGACGAGCTACGGCGCCGAGACGACGACCTCGACGATCTCCACGTCGACCTCACCGCCGAGCTGGCCGCGTCACCCCTTTCGGTGGCCGCCGCCATCGAGATGGGCCTCGTCGCCCGTTACTTCGAGCGTCTCGGCGATCACGCGGTCAACGTGACCAGCCGGATCTCCTACCTCGTCGGTTGATCGCACCCCCTGGGCGGGTGGGGTCGACGATGACCCAGATCTAGGGTGACCGAACCCGTCGCCCCTCCCCGAGGTGCTCCCATGGCCCAGAAGGTGTCCTCGCCCCGGCGCGTGCCGCCGGTGCTGCTGATCGTGGCCGGTGTCGTGGCGCTCATCGCTCTGGTGACCGTCGTGGCCAGCCTGGCGTCCTCAGGTGACAGCGGCGATACGGCGTCGGCCACCGAGACCGCGCCGGTGGATGTGAGCGGCGACGCCCTCACGGCGTTGCCCAGCGATCTGGAGCCCCTCGACCCGGACGATCCGGCCATCGGCGACACGCCGCCGACCATCTCGGGCAGCACCTTCGACGGGTCTCCCATCAGCATCGACCCGGCGTCTGGTTCCACGATCGTCGTATTCCTGGCCCATTGGTGCCCCCACTGCCAGGCCGAGGTCCCCCGCCTGGTGGAGTGGATCGACGACGGCGCGGTGCCCGCGGGTGTACGGGTCGTGGCCGTGGCCACCGGTACGAGCAGTGAACGCGACAACTACCCACCTTCGGCTTGGCTCGACGAAACCAATTGGCCCGGCGAGGTGTTGGTCGATGACACCGACGGGACTGCCGCGCTGGCCTGGGGCCTTTCGGCCTATCCGTACTTCGTGGGGGTCGATGCCGAAGGCCAGGTCGTGGGCCGGGGCACCGGCGAGATCGATCGGGCCACCTTCGAGCAACTCGTCGCCGACGTCGCTGGCTGACACCTCCACCCGTCGGCCATGGACACCTCGACGGTCACGCTCTTCCTGGCCCTGCTGGCCGTGGTCGCCCAGCTGTGCGTGGCGACTGGCTTGGTCCTGGGCATCGGGTCGCGGTGGTCGCCGATGCTCGCTCGGGGCTGGGCTGAGGTGCGCGCCGCGGTCGGTCCCCAGGCGTTGCTGCTCGCCTTTACGGTGGCCCTCACCGCCACCTTGGGCAGCCTCTACCTCTCGGAAGTGGCGAACTTCCCACCCTGCCGCCTGTGCTGGTACCAGCGGATCGCCATGTACCCGCTGGTCGCGCTCCTGGGTCAGGCGGCGTGGCGTCGCGACCCGTCGGTGCGGCCCTATGTGCTCGTCCAAGTGGGTCTGGGTGGCCTGATCAGCTGTTACCACATGGTGGTCGAGCGCTTTCCGACGCTCGAGTCGTCGTCCTGCGATCCGTTGAACCCGTGCTCGATCGTGTGGGTCGAGCGTTTCGGCTACTTGACCATCCCCACCATGGCGTTGTCGGCATTCGCCCTCATCGCCCTGCTGATGGTGTTGGCCCGACCCCAGGACTCACGGCGTTGACGGCGCGGGCAACGGCGATCGTGGTGGTCCACGTCGAAGCGGAGGGCCCTCACGCCATCGGTGTCGCCCTCGATCGGGCTGGCGTCGAGGTCCAGATCGTGCGCACCGACCTTGGTGAACCAGTTCCGACCTCGGTGAGCGAGGTCGACGGGGTCGTGGTCATGGGTGGGCCGATGGCGGCCGACAACGACGAAGGCTTCCCATCCCGCCGAGACGAGCTGGCGCTCCTGTCCGCCGCCGTGGCCGCGGAGGTCCCCGTACTCGGTGTCTGTCTGGGAGCCCAGCTCCTCGCTGCAGCCACCGGCGCCCCGGTCCGACGGGGCCACGGCATCGAGATCGGGTGGGCTCCCGTCGAGCTCACCCCCGCCGCCGCCGGCGACCCGCTACTGGCCGGGCTGCCCAGCCCCCTCGAGCTGCTGCACTGGCACCGCGACACCTACGACCTGCCGTCCGGCGCCGTCCACCTCGGTCGTTCGGCCGCCTACGAGCAGCAGATCTTCCGGGTCGGGCCGGCCGCCTGGGGGTTTCAGTGCCATGTCGAGGTCGACAGCCCGGCGGTTGCCGGCTTCGTGTCGGCCATGCCCACCGATGCCGCTGAAGCAGTCGGCGGGGCCGACCAGGTGCTGGCCGATACACCGGCGGCCTCGGCCCGGCTGCGGGCGGTCCGCTCGGTGCTGCTGGAGCGTTTCGCCGACCTCGTGATCGACCGGCGCCTCGACCGCTGACCGCCACCCCTCTACCGAACTCGGCTCAATACCTGTCGGATCCCGACAGGTATAGATCCCAGATTGGCGGGCGACAGGTATCGATCCGAGTTCGCTCCCCGGGTACCCGAGGCAGTGGGGATCAGCTGGTCTGGAGGTCCTTGACCGCGGCGGCCAAGGCGTCGACCTCGGCTCGCCAACCGGTCGCCGAGGTCAGCGGTCGCAGGACGAACTTCGAGAAGCCGGCGCCGATTGCTTCCTCGAGGGTGGTCCGCAGCGATCCGAGCCCGATCGGAACGACCGACGACAGGTCGATCCCGGGTCGGCGCCGTTGGAGGCGCTCGGCGGTCGGTCCATCGAGCGGGCGACGCGAATAGGCGATCGACAGGCCGAAGTGCTCTCGGTCGATGGTGCGACCGACGGCGGCGGCCGCCGCTTCGACCGTTGCCTTGGCGGCAGCGGCGTCAACGATGGTGCAGCCACTCGGCATCCAGCCATCGGAGATGAGCCCGGCCCGCTCCAGGGCGCTCGGCGCCATCCCGCCCAGCCACAGCTCGAGCGGATTCTGGTGGGGCAGCGGCCCGACGCAAAGTCCCTCGTAGTGGTAGCGCTCGCCGTCGTGGTCCACCGGAGAGCCCGACCAGAAGCGACGCAGCAGGGGGACGACCTCGTCCATGATCGGACCGCGGTCAGCCGCGGCCACACCTTGGGCGGCCAGCTCGGACGGATCGGGGAGCCCGAGGACGGCGGTGAGCAGGAGGCGGCCTTGGCTGAGCTGATCGAGGGTGGCCAGTTCACCGGCCAGCCGGGCCGGGTTGCGCCCCGGCAGCACGAAGGTGGTGCCGAGCTTGAGCGTCGAGGTCACCCCGGCGCACAGCGCCAAGGCGGTCAATGGTTCGAAGGTGTCGTCGGTGAGTGACTCGGCCACCCACATCGAATCGAACCCTCGACCCTCGATGTGCCGCACGACACTGGCCAGGTCGTTTTCGGACACCATGGCCGAACCCACGCCCACCCCGATTCGGATCTTCATCGGGCCACCCTGGCAGGGCCCCCGGCCAGAAGCCAGCTCAGGGACGTTGGACCCTGCATGGAACCACCGATCGCGGGCAGGCTGTAGGCCATGGAACGCATCGTGGTCGGAGTCGACGGATCTGAAGGGGCGGCGAATGCGCTGCGTTGGGCGGTAGAGGAGGCCCGAGCCCACGGAGCCACCCTGGTTCCGGTCCTGGCCTGGTCCTACCTCGACCAGCAGGGCGTGATCGGAACCAGCGGCTTCGTCCCCGAGTACTCCGACGTCGAGGCCAAGGCGGCGCTCGAGGCTGCGCTGGCTGGCGTGCGAGCCGATGCGCCCGACGTCGTCATCGAGCCCGTCGTGCGCTGCGACCTCGCCACTCGGGCCCTGTTGGACGAGGCCGAGAACGCCGACCTCGTCGTGGTCGGATCGCGAGGCCTCGGCGGATTCTCGGGTTTGCTACTCGGCTCGGTCAGCCAGCAGCTCACCCATCACAGCCCTTGCCCAGTGGTGCTGATCCCGGCCTCGAAGTAGGCGGCTCGGGGCGGCTCAACTCTCTTCAGCTCGGAGCTCTGAGATGATGGCCTCGCCGAAACGCTCGATGTGGCCGTCTCGGTCGCGGCGGGGAAAGCTCAGGTTGAACCCGGTGACGCCGAGTTCGCGGTAGGTGCCGATCAGGTCGATGATCTGGTCCGCGGTCCCGATGAGACCCCCGAGTGGCGGGATGTCCATGGGGTTGACGGCCTGGCGGATCTGGTCGATCTCGGCTTGGCTCACCCCCACGCCGGCGCTGCCGTTGATCACGATCCGCAGCTCGGAGGGATCTCGTCCCGCGGCCTCGGCCCCGGCCTGCACGTGGGCCAACTGGGCCACCAACTCGTCGCGCGAGGGCCACCCGTTGGGTCGTTGCCAGCCGTCGGCGACCCGTCCAGCCAAGGCCAGCATCCGAGGTCCGTTGGCCCCCAACAGGATTGGTAGTTGCCCTCGGGTGGGTCGGGGCAGGACGACTGCGTCGGTGACCGAATAGCGCGTTCCGCTGTAGCTGAACGGCTCGCCGGTCCAGAGCCCGGTCATGATGGCCACCGCGTCCTTGACTCCCTCGTAGCGCTCGGCCGGCGAGCCGAAGTCGACGCCGTAGGCCTCGAAGTGGTCCTTGGCTGCGCCCGCTCCCAGCGTGAGTTCGACCCGGCCGCCCGCGATGACGTCGAGGCTCGCCGCCATCTTGGCCAGGAGAGCTGGGTTGCGGAACGGCACGTTGAGAGTGGCGTGGCTGAACCAGATCTGGTCAGTCCTCATGGCCAGCGCGGTGGCCAGTGTCCACGCTTCGAGGTTGTCCTCCGGCGGGCGATCGGACAGGCCGACAACCTCGAAGCCGGCGGTCTCCGCGGCTCTCGCGGTGGCCACCAAGTCGTCGAAGGGGGGCTCGGGTACGGGCCCGGTCGGAGAGAAGGGTCCGAAGACGTTGACGCCGAAGCGCATGCGATCCACATCACTCATCTGATGTCCCCCCGGGGCTGACCACCGTGTCAGAAGCCACCCGCACTTTACCGGCCATGGTTGCGCTGAGATCGCCGACTCGGGCGATAGCGTCCGGTCGTGGCCGAACCCCGGGTGCTGTCCATGGTCCTCGCCGGGGGAGAGGGAAAGCGACTGGCGCCGTTGACCGCCGACCGGGCCAAGCCCGCGGTGCCCTTCGCCGGTCAGTACCGGATCATCGACTTCGTCCTGTCCAACCTGGCCAACGCCGGCTACCTGCGCATCGTCGTGCTCACCCAGTACAAGAGCCACAGCCTCGACCTCCATGTCACCCGGACCTGGCGGATGTCGACCCTGCTGGGTCAGTACGTCACCCCCGTCCCGGCCCAGATGCGTCGAGGCCCCCGTTGGTTCGCCGGGTCGGCCGACGCCATCTACCAAAACCTCAACCTGGTCGGCGACGAGCAGCCCGAGCACATCTTGGTGTGCGGGGCCGACCACATCTATCGGATGGATCCCCGCCAGCTCGTCGACGCCCACGTCGAATCGGGCGCAGGTGTGACGGTGGCCGCCATTCCGGTCCCCATCGAGCAAGCCAACGCGTTCGGCATCATCGAGCGCGGTCCGGGCTCGGCCATCCGCGCCTTCCGCGAGAAGCCCGACCACGTCGAAGGACTACCCGGCGACCCCGGTCACGTGCTGGCGTCGATGGGCATCTACGTGTTCCGGACCGACACCCTCGTCGACATCGTGGTGGCCAACGCCAACGACGACGAGGCCGGCTACGACCTGGGCGGCGACGTCATCCCAGCCTTGGTCGAGGCCGGGGTGGCCCACGTCTATGACTTCAGCGAGAACCTGGTTCCCGGGGCCACCTCGCGTGACCACGGGTATTGGCGAGATGTCGGCTCGCTCGACTCGTACTACGACGCCCACACCGACCTCATCTCGGTCGAACCGGTGTTCAACCTCTACAACCGGCAGTGGCCCATCCTCACCTCGGGAGCGGTGCACCCCCCGGCCAAGTTCGTCTTCGAGCGCCCCACCCATACCGGCCAGGCGTTCGACTCGATGGTGTGCAGTGGCGCCATCCTCTCCGGTGGCACGGTCCGGCGCTCGGTCATCGGTCCTGGCGTGCTCATCGAACCCGGGGCCCTGGTCGAGGACTCGATCATCATGAACGACACGGTGGTTGGCGCCGGAGCGGTCGTGCGCCGAGCCATCGTCGACAAGAACGTGGTGGTTCCGGCCGGGGCGGCGGTTGGCGTCGACCCGGTCGCCGACCGGGCCAACTACGTCCTGTCCGACGGTGGCGTGGTCGTACTGGGGAAGGGCCAGCGGGTCGTCCAGTGAAGGTGGCGGTACTCACTCGGGAGTACCCGCCGGAGGTGTACGGAGGCGCTGGCGTCCACGTCGAGCACCTCGCCGCCCAGCTGGCGCTGGTCGAGGGCGTCGACGTCGGGGTCCACTGCTTCGGCGCGCCCCGCGCTGACCCGCTCGTCGCCGGTGCGCACGAGCCGTGGTCGGTGCTGGCCGACGCCCCGGGAGCGGGGACCCTGGGGGTGCTCTCGGCCGATCTGGCCATGGCCGGAGCGCTCGGTGACACCGACGTGGTCCACAGCCATACGTGGTACGCCAACTTCGGGGGCCATCTGGCCAAGCTCCTCTACGGCAAACCCCACGTGGTGACCACTCACAGCCTCGAGCCGCTGCGGCCGTGGAAGGCCGAGCAGCTGGGCGGGGGCTACGAGGTGTCGTCGTTCTGCGAACGCACGGCCATCGAGGCCGCCGATGCCGTGGTAGCCGTGTCCCGGGCCATGGGCGACGACGTGCAGCGGGTCTATCCGGCGGTCGATCCCTCCCGGATCCACGTGATCCACAACGGCATCGATGCCGAGACCTATCGGCCTGATCTGGGGACCGAGTGGCTCGATCGCTACGGCGTCGACCCCGATCGGCCCACGGTGGTGTTCGTCGGTCGCATCACCCGCCAGAAGGGCATCGTGCACCTGCTCGACGCCGCTGCCCTCCTCGATCCGTCGAGCCAGCTGGTGTTGTGCGCCGGGGCGCCTGATACCCCTGAGATCGGCGCCGAGGTGCGGGCCCGGGTCGAGGCCCTCCAGGCGGCGCGGCCTCATGTCCTCTGGCTCGACGGGATGGTGCCTCGAGCTGCGGTGATCCAGCTCGTCTCCCACGCCGACGTGTTCGTCTGCCCGTCGATCTACGAGCCGTTCGGCCTGATCAACCTCGAGGCCATGGCCTGTGAGACCGCGGTGGTGGCCAGCGCGGTGGGGGGCATCCCCGAGATCGTGGTCGACGGTGAGACCGGTTCGCTGGTCGACTTCGAGCCCGGCCGCGACGCGATCGGCTCACCCGCCGACCCAGGTGGCTTCGCGGCCGCTCTGGCCCAGCGCATCGATCAGTTGCTGGCCGACCCGGCGACGGCTCGGCGTTGGGGTCAGGCGGGCCGGGCCAGGGTGCTCGAGCACTTCACCTGGCCGGCCATCGCCCGCCGTACCGCCGAGCTCTATCGCAGCCTGGACTAGCGATCTAGACGCCGGCGGCTTCGGCCAGGATCACCACAGTGGTGCGCCCGGGGAAGTCGGCGTTGAGCACCAAGAGCTTGCGAACCGCGCTGTCGCGGCCCATGAGGGCCTGCATGCGCTCACTCTCGATGGGCAACAGGTAGTCGTAGACCCGTCGAAGGGCGGCGTCGAAATCGGGGACGATCTTCTGGGCGCCCACGACGATCACGAGCTTGCCCGCGGTCCCGGCGTAGGGCCCGAGCTGGCTTCCGGAGCCGGACGCAATCAGCATCTGTCCGGACTCGGTCAGGGCGTTGACGCTGCCCACCTCGACGTCGGGAGCGGCGGTGAGGCGGCGAACCTCGTCGGCCTGAGCCAAGCGGTCCATCTGCATGACCTTCGGCCGGATCGGGTCGTAGCGGCCGCTCTGCTCGATTTCCTCGACGATGCCGAGCTGAATCAATGTGGCCGAACCAGCGGTGTTGACCGTTGCCCCTTCGGGGATGGCGGCCAGGACGGCGACCTTGGCTTCGTCGGCGGTTGCCGCCACGACGACCTCGAAGTCGTTGGCCCGCAACGCAGCCGCGGTCCGTTCGATCACGTCGGCTGAGGCGATGGTGCTGTCGCTCATTTGTTTCCTCTGGTTATGGGGGAGTAACCCTGACCATATCGGTCGTGATTTGGTGACGCCGAGACGCCCGAGTCAATGCACGTCATGGTTGTTAACAAGCTCTGCGAATAAGGTCCTCCCGCACTAACGTCGCCCAAGTGCGATCGCCGACCGAGCTCACCGCGGCCTTCCGTCACCGAGGGCTGCGCATCACCCCGCAGCGGGAGCTGCTGTTCCGGCTTCTCGACGGCAACGATGCCCACCCCACCGCGGATGACCTCTACGCCGTGGCGGTGGCCGAGATGCCCTCGATCTCGCTGCGAACCGTCTACCAGACCCTCCATGACCTCCAGGCCATGGGCGAGATCCATGCCGTCGACCTCGGTGCCGGCCCGATTCGGTTCGACCCGAACGTCGAGGACCACCATCACCTGGTGTGTGAGGTATGCGGTCGGGCCGAAGACGTGCACCTCGATGCCGGCCGGTTGGCATCGACCGAGCCGGTCGTCGGCGACCACGGCTTCGAGGTCAGCGCGGTCGAGGTCATTGTTCGCGGCCGCTGCGCTGCCTGTCGCTGAAACCTGTTCCCCCAACCCCCCAACCCACGGAGACTCCATGCCCGAACTGAACGGCACCAAGACCCACGAGAACCTCAAGGAGGCCTTCGCCGGCGAGAGCCAGGCCAATCGGCGCTACGTCTACTTCGCCCAGAAGGCCGACGTCGAGGGCTACCCCGACGCCGCCGCGCTGTTCCGCTCGGTTGCCGAGGGCGAGACCGGTCATGCCTTCGGCCACTTCGACTTCCTGGCCGAGGTCGGAGATCCGGCGACCGGTGAGCCGGTGGGTTCCACCGAGGACAACTTCAAGTCGGCCATCGCCGGTGAGACCTACGAGTACAGCGAGATGTACCCGGGCTTCTCCAAGACCGCCCGCGACGAGGGCTTCGACGAGATCGCCCAGTGGATGGAGACCCTTGCTCGGGCCGAGAAGAGCCATGCCGGCCGCTTCGCCGAGGGCCTAGCCGACCTGTCCTGAGTCCGTCGGCCCCGACCGGGTTCGAGCGCGGTCTCGAACCCGGCCGGGGGCCTGGTCCATTCCGATCCGTCACCACCTGTTGAGGAGCGCGCGCCCGATGACGACCACCTACGACCCGAACCATCCCCGGTACCTGGTCGAAGCGGACGTGCGGGCCGAGCTGACGAGGGTGTACGACCTCTGCCACGGCTGTCGGCTGTGCTTCAAGTACTGCGGCTCGTTCCCCACCCTCTTCGAGTTCATCGACGCCCACGACGACCAGGACGCAGCTCGCCTCACCTCGGCCCAACAGGACCAGGTCATCGACGAGTGCTTCCAGTGCAAGCTCTGCTACGTCAACTGTCCCTACGTGCCCGGCCAGCACGAATGGGAGCTCGACTTCCCCCGATTGATGCTGCGGGCCGATGCCATGCGCCACGCCACCGGCCAGGTCAGCCGGCGTGACCGGATCACCGACCACGTCATGGGCCGCACCGACCTGACCGGCACCCTGGGCTCGCTCACCGCCCCGCTGGCCAACAGGGCCATCGCCACGCCGGGCTCGTTCACCCGCAAGGTCATCGAGAAGACGCTGGGGGTGGCCTCCCAGCGGGTGTTGCCCCCGTTCGCCCGCCAACGCTTCTCCACGTGGTTCCGGCGCCGCACCCGGCCAGTGCTCGACCGGGTCCAGGGCCGCGTCGCCATCTTCCCCACGTGCCTGGTCGAGTACCAAGAACCGGCGATCGGCCACGACCTGGTCAAGGTCTACGAGCGCAACGGTGTCGAGTGCTCGTTGGTCGAGGGGGCCCGATGCTGCGGTGCCCCCTACCTCCACGCCGGCGACCTCGACGCCTTCCGCAACGCTGCTGCGGCCAATGTGGCCGCGTTGGCCGACGCCGTGCGCGACGGTCGCGACGTGGTGGTGCCCGAGCCGACCTGCTCCTATGTGCTCAAGAAGGACTACCCCGACTACGTACCTGGCCCCGATGCCACCCTGGTGGCCGAGCACACCTACGACGTCTCTGAGTACCTCGTCCGCCTACACAAGGGCGACGACACCGTGCTCGACACCGACTTCGGCGGCGAGGTGCCGGCCACCGTCACCTACCACGCCCCGTGTCACCTGAGAGCCCAGAACATCGGTCTCAAGAGCCGTGACCTACTCAAGCTCACCGGCACCAAAGTGACCGTGGTCGCCCAGTGCTCGGGGATCGACGGCACCTGGGGCCTGCGGGCCGAGAACTACGACCTGTCCGAACCCATCGGTGCCAAGCTGGGTGAGTCCATCGACAAGGCCGGGGCCGAGGTGGTGGCGGGGGATTGCCACCTGGCCAACGGGGTGATCATCGAACAGACCGGCCGCACGCCGCAGCACCCGATCCAGATCGTGGCTCGGGCCTACGGCTTGGCCGAGGAGGCAAACGGGTGACTCGGAAGCTGACTCTCGACGACATCCTCGAGCCTCGGGCCTACGAGCGTGAGCGTCGCCAGTTCCTGACCCACATCATCGACCTCAAGCGTCGACGGCGGGTCGAGGTGGGCACGATCGTCAGTGTCACCTTCGAGACGGTCGACACCGTGCGCTTCCAGATCCAGGAGATGGCTCGGGCCGAGCGCATCCTCACCGACGCCGGGATCGACAACGAGCTGCGGGCCTACAACCCGCTCATCCCCGAGCCCGGCCAGCTGTGCGCCACGATGTTCATCGAGCTGACCTCAGAAGAGATGCTGCGGGAGTGGTTGCCGAGGCTGGTCGGCGTCGAACGGACCGTCGAGTTCGTGTTGCCCAGTGGCGACGTGGTGGCCGCCATCCTCGACGAGGACCACGCCGAGCACCTCACCCGGGAGGAGACCACCTCGGCGGTGCACTTCTTGCGCTGGGAGTTCACCGCTGATCAGGTCGAGGACTTCGCGTCGGGCGAGCCGGTGCTGCGCATCACCCACCCGGCCTATGCCGAGGAGACCTCTTTGGCTGCCTCGACCATTCGCGAGTTGCTGGGCGACCTACGGCCCTGAGAACCCGCCGGTGCGTGGTGCGATGATGAGCGACCACGTTGGCGTCGCCGAGGAGTAGTCATGCCGTTCATTCAGGTCACGATGGCCGAGGGCCGTACCGACGAGCAGAAGAAGGCCTTGCTGGCCGGGATCCACGAGGTGGTCAAGGCCACCACTGGCGCCGCCGACGACGCCATCAACGTCTGGGTGGTCGACGTGCCCAGAACCCAGCTGTCGAGCCGGGGCACCCTCCTGTCCGAGCGCTGAGCGGGGGCTGCGACCAGCAGCTGAGCCGGCTCAGGCCCGGACGGCCATCTCGATGGGCTCGGAGGGGATCAGCAGGGTGGGGCCGGTGGCGGCCTGGACATCGGCGACGGTGAGGCCAGGGGCGACCTCTCGCAGCACCAGCCCCTCGGGCGTCACGTCGATCACGGCCAGGTCGGTGACGATTCGGGTGATGACGCCCCGGCCGGTCAGGGGCAGCGAGCACGTCTCGACGATCTTGTGGCTTCCGTCCTTGGCCACGTGCTCCATCAGGGCGACCACGGTCTTGGCCCCGTGGACCAGGTCCATGGCTCCGCCCATGCCCTTGACGACCTTGCCCGGGATCATCCAGTTGGCCAGGTCGCCGGTGGCCGACACCTGCATGGCGCCCAACACCGCCATGTCGATGTGGCCACCCCGGATCAGCCCGAAGCTGTCGGCCGAGTCGAAGAAGGAGGCACCGGGCAGCACGGTGACCGTCTCCTTGCCGGCGTTGATCAAGTCGGGGTCTTCCTCACCTTCGATGGGGTAGGGCCCGACGCCGAGGATGCCGTTCTCGCTCTGGAGCACGACGGTGATTCCTTCGGGCACGTAGTTCGGCACGAGGGTGGGCAGACCGATGCCCAAGTTGACGTAGTGACCGTCCTCGAGGTCGGCCGCGACGCGGGCAGCCATCTGTTCGCGGGTCAGGCTCATGGCTCAGGCCTCCGACGGTGCTGGGCGCACGGTGCGCCGTTCGATGCGCTTTCCGGCCTGGCCCACGTGGACCACCCGCTGGACGAGGATTCCGGGGGTGTGGACCTGGCTCGGGTCGAGCTCGCCCGGTTCGACCAGCTCTTCCACCTCGGCGATGGTCACGACTCCGGCGCCCGCACAAAGCGGGTTGAAGTTCTGCGCCGCTTCCCGGTAGATGAGGTTGCCGTGGCGGTCACCCTTCCAGGCCCGCACGAGAGCGAAGTCACACACCAGCGCCTCTTCGAGGGCGTACTCGCGACCGTTGAAGACTCGGGTCTCTCGGGGCTCGGACTGCTTGGTCACGGTGCCGTCGGGTCCGTAGCGCAGCGGGAGTCCCCCGTCGACGATGACGGTGCCGACCCCGGCGGGTGTGTAGAAGGCGGGGATGCCCGTTCCCGCGGCTCTCAGCCGTTCGGCCAACGTGCCCTGCGGGTTGAGCTCGACCTCGATCTCGCCGTGGAGGAACTGGCGCTCGAACTCCTTGTTCTCGCCCACGTAGCTGGCGATGACCTTGGCCACCCGGTGGGAGCTGAGCAGGATGCCCAGGCCCCAACCGTCGATGCCGCAGTTGTTCGAGGCCACCGTGAGATCGGTGGTACCGCGGTCGAGGATGGCTTGGATCAGGACTGACGGGATCCCGCAAATGCCGAATCCTCCGACGGCCATCGAGGCGCCGTCGGGGATGTCGGCCACCGCGTCAGCCGCGCTGGCGACCACCTTGTCCATGCACTCACTCCGTGACGTTCACGCCGGGTCGCGGGGTCCACGGTCGGGGCGCGCGACATCGGCTCCAGGGATCGCTGATCATGCCCGACGGCGCCGGTCCCTGCACGTGGACCGACCAGCCGAGCCGGGAGCCCGGTGAGGCCCCCGACGTTCAGACAGCGACGGCGATGGTGCGCCGACGGGCTGCGGCGCGACGAGCGGCCATGCGCTGATCGTCGTTCTCGCCGCCCCAGAAACCCTGCTCGCGGTTGGTGCGGGCGTAGTCGCGGCACTCGAGCACGGCCGGGCAAGCCGAGCAGATCGTGCGGGCGATGGCCTCGCGACGCTCCCGGTCGTCGGCCTGCTCGCCATGGGGGGCGAAGAACAGATGCGTCTGCCCTTTGCAGGATGCGTCGATCATCCAGGGCTGCAGGGCGGGGTCGGTTACCAGGCGAAGGGCTTCAGGCACGGCGTCAAGTATCCGCGCCCCAGCCGGATCGTTCCAATGGATTCTGCCGATAGTGGTCATCGGAATGAAAGATGCCCGACACCTACCCGACCTAACGGAGAAACCTGACCAAGTAGGTCGACATTCTCGTTGGCGAGCGGTAGCGTCGGCACCCAGACCCGTCACGATCCGCTGGAGGAACGCCAACCATGGCACTGCGACTGGGCGACGACGCCCCGAACTTCACCGCAGCAACGACCGAGGGAACCATCGACTTCCTCGACTGGAAGGGAGACAGCTGGGCTGTCCTCTTCTCGCACCCGGCCGACTTCACGCCGGTGTGCACCACCGAGCTGGGGACCGTCGCTCGGCTCAAGCCCGAGTTCGACCAGCGCAACACCAAGGTGATCGGCCTGTCGGTCGATTCCCTCGACGACCACGCGACGTGGGCCCAGGACATCGCCGACGTCACCGGGACGGCCCCCAACTTTCCGATGATCGCCGACGACGGCTCGGTCGCCGAGCTCTACGACATGTTCGCCCCGGCGCTGAACAACAAGACCACGGTGCGCTCGGTCTTCGTGATCGGCCCCGACAACAAGGTGAAGCTCACCTTGACCTACCCGGCGTCGACCGGACGGAACTTCGAGGAGCTTCTCCGGGTCATCGACTCACTGCAGCTGACGGCCAAGTACCAGGTGGCCACGCCGGCCAACTGGAAGCAGGGCCAAGACGTGATCATCACCGCCGCGGTGTCCGACGAGGAGGCCAAGGTTCGCTTCCCCGGTTATGAGGCCAAGAAGCCCTACCTGCGGGTGACGCCTCAGCCTCAGGACTGAGGCGCTCCCGGCGCGTCTGGGGCGCGGTCGGGGTCGGCCGTTACGGTGAGCCGATGCCCGACTTCGCCCTGTCCCTCGCCGTGGCGTTCGCAGCCGAGACCACCACCACCGAAGTTGCTCGGATCGTCGGCGATCCGCTCCCGAGATGGCAGGTGTGGGGCTCGGGTGCGCTGCTCTTGGTGGTCATCGTCGGGGTGGCGTTGGCCATGCGCCGACGCTTCGGTCCGGCCCACTGAGACCGGCCAGTGCCGGAGGATGCTTGACCCACAAGGCGTGGGGGACTTGCATGGCCTTCGGCCTTCGGGCCCTACCAACCGTCCACGGAGGAGGTTCCGTTGAACAAGGCCGATCTCGTCGACGCAGTCGCGAAGAGCGCTGGCGTCACGAAGACCGATGCGGAAGGCGTGCTCGACGCGTTCTTCGGCACCGTTACGAGTGCCACGAAGAAGGGGGACAAGGTGGCGTGGCCCGGGTTCGGGTCATTCTCCACCACCAAGCGAGCAGCGCGTGTGGGTCGCAACCCTCAGACCGGTGAAGCCGTCAAGATCAAGGCGTCCACCGCCATGAAGTTCACGGCCAGCTCCACGCTCAAGGCCGCGCTGAACGGTCGCTAGTGCACTGACCCCGCATCCGATGCGGGTTCGACGACGGGGCCCTCATGTGGGGCCCCGTCGTCGCGTCCGGGGCGCACTGGCGGGAACCCGTCGTGCCGCCAAAACGGACGAAGGGCCGAGGTGCGCCCCCCCGACGCGCCTCGGCCCCGTCCACGTTCCCCCTGGCGCCGTCAGATCGGCTGCCCGGGACGGCCATCATGGCCGTCCCGTCCGGGGTGTGTCAAACGTCACAGACGGTCGATGCGCTTGAACCCTTCGGCGACATCGAGTCCGGCCAGGGCGCCGAAGCTGGCCAGCCGCTCGGTGACCTCGGCGGCGAAGGCGGAGCGCTGTTCGGTGTCGTCGGGATCATCGATGGCGTGGGTGGTGACGAACTGGCTGCGGTGCTCGAGCAGGGCTGCCACTTTGCGCTCGACGAAGCCGTCGACGTCCTCGAGATGGTCGACCTCGTCGGCCTCCCACAGCAACAGCTCGCTCGGCCGATGGTGGGCCAGCTCCTGTTCGGGAAAGAAGTGAGGGTCGCGGGCGGCGACGATGCCCTCGACGGCGAGCAGGCCGGCGTGGCGGTGGTCGGGGTGGAGTCGCCAGCGCTTCCAGGGGTCGTGGCCGAGCACGACGTCGGGGCGCAGTCGTCGGATCCAATAGGCGATTTCCCAGCGTTGGCGCAGGCCCGACTCGAGCTCGCCGTCGGTCCAGCCCAAGAACACGCACTGGCCGGTCGCGCCGAGCGCAGCCGCCGCGGCACGCTGCTCGCCTTGGCGGGTCACCACGAGGGCCGCGGTGTCCTCGGCGGGATCCCAGGACCCCTTCGAGCCGTCGGTGCACACCAGGTGATGGACGACACAGCCGGCCGCGGCCCATTTGGCCAAGGTGGCCCCGCAGCCGAACTCGACGTCGTCGGGATGGGCGGCGATAGCCAGGGCCACACCGGGAACAGGAAGGTCCCGCGAGATCGTCACGGCTCGGCCAACGTGACGCGGCGGGTGAGGTCGGCGACCACCACGAGGTCGTCGGGTACATCGACGTCCCATCCGAGCTCGACGTCGCGCCAGACCTCCACCCGCAATCCGCAGCGGGCAGCTTCGCTCTGGTGCTTGGCGAACGAGCCGGGCCCGTAGGCGAACCGGAAACCTGACGTGGTCGGCACGACCACGACGTTGGTGCCGTCGTCGTGGCGGTCCGGCACCAGGACCACGTCGGCCCGATCGGGTTGGACCAGTCGGGCCAGATCGTGGGCCAGGGGCAGGTCGGCGTGGGCCACCACCGCCCGGACGAACCCAGCGGTGGCCAGGTGGGCGACGCCCGCTTCGACTGCGCCGTTGAGGCCCAGGCCCGGCGTCCACACGACGGTCGCCCCGGCGTCGCCGGCCCACTCGGCCACGTCGTCGTCGTCGCACACCACCACCACCGGCAGCGGCGCGGCGGCGGCGACGACCCGTTCGGCCATCACCCGGGCCAGGCGGGACCGGGCCTGGGCGTCCAGGCTCGGCGTCAGCCGGACCTTGGCCTGAGCGAACGACTTCACCGGGATGATCACTGCGGCGTCGATGGCGGCCCCGGGCCGGGCCGCCGGCTCGGGTGGCGCTGGCGGGGCGGTGGGGTCGTCCATGCCGGGCGAAGTGTAGGGGTGGGTCGCCCCGCTTGGCCCGGGCCGATCGGGCCCCAGCGCCGCCGGTAGGGTGCGGCCGTGGCGACCACGGTGGCGGTCATCGGGGCGGGTTCGTGGGGTACGGCGATGGCCAGCCTCATCGGGGTGCGCACCGCAGTGACGTTGTGGGCCCGGCGTCCCACCGTGGTGGCGTCGATCGACGCCACTCGGACCAACGAGCAGTACCTCCCCGGTGTGCTCCTGGCCCCGGCCGTGCGGGCCACCGCCGACCTGCACGAAGCGGTGATCGGCGCCGATGTGGTGGTCATGTCGGTGCCCTCCCACGGCTTCCGGGCGGTGCTGGCCGACGCGGCGCCGGTCCTGGCTGCCGGGGTGCCCGTGCTGAGCCTGACCAAGGGCCTCGAGGAGGGCACTCGACGCCGGATGAGCGAGATCGTGGCCGAGCTGTGTCCGGCCAACCCGGTGGCCGTGCTCACCGGGCCGAACTTGTCGGCCGAGATCGTGGCTGGGTCGCCCGCCGCGTCGGTGCTGGCCGCCGCTTCCCCAACCCTGGCCGCCGAGTTACAGGCCCTGTGCACGTCGGCGGCGCTTCGGGTGTACACCAACGACGACGTGATCGGCTGCGAGGTGGCCGGTGCGTGCAAGAACGTGATTGCCATCGCCGCCGGTATGGGCGACGGCATGGGCTTCGGTGACAACGCCAAGGCGGCACTGGTCACCCGAGGGCTGGCCGAGCTGTCCCGGCTTGGGGTGGCGCTCGGTGGTGACCCGTTGACCTTCAGCGGCTTGGCCGGGGTGGGTGACCTGGTCGCCACGTGTACCAGCCAGCACAGCCGCAACCGCTGGGTGGGCGAGCAGCTCGGTCGGGGACGAGCGCTGGCCGACATCGAAGCCGAGACCCAGATGGTGGCTGAAGGGGTCCGGACCTCGGCCGCGGTGGTCGAGTTGGCCGCCGAGCTCGGCGTCGAGGTTCCCATTGCCACCCAGGTCGATGCCGTGTGCCAGGGTCGACGATCGGCCGGCGAAGCGCTGGCCGAAGTGCTCGCTCGCCAGGCCGGCGACGAACTCCACGGGATCCGGCGCTGACCATGCGAGTGGCACTCGGTACCGACGAGCACACAGCCACGGTCGACGTCGTGGTCGCCCACCTCGAGTCGCTCGGGCACGAGGTGGCGGTGGTGGCCGACGGGGAGCCGTGGCCCGAGGTCGGCCGGGAGGTGGGCCAACTGGTGGCCGCCGGCCAGGCCGATCGTGGGGTGGTGTGCTGCTGGACCGGCACCGGCGTGTCGATCGCAGCCAACAAGGTGCGGGGCGTGCGGGCCGCACTGTGCACCGACGCCGAGACGGCCCGTGGGGCTCGCCGCTGGAACGACGCCAATGTGTTGGCCCTGGGGTTGCGGCTGACCACCGATGCCCTGGCCGTCGAAGTGCTCGACGGATTCTTCGGCACCGATCCGGCGCCCGGTGAGGCCACGTTGGCTGAGCAGGTCGAGCCATGACGGTGGGTCGGGCGCCGTCGCTGCGGGTCGAGCGCCGATGGTTCGCCGACGGCTTCGCGGTGGTGGCGGGAAGCGACGAGGTGGGGCGAGGCTGCCTGGCTGGTCCGGTGTCGGTTGGGGTGGTGCTAGTCGATCCAGGTGTGCGCCGACAGCCCACCGGTCTGCGCGACAGCAAGCTGCTCCCTCGGGCTGCTCGCGAGGCGCTGGTGCCTCGGATCGAGCGGTGGGCGCGGGCGAGCGCAGTCGGGCATGCGTCGGCGGACGAGATTGACCAGATCGGCATCCTGGCGGCGTTGCGCCTGGCCGGAGAACGGGCCCTGGCCACGTTGCCCGGCGAGCCTGATCTGGTGCTGCTCGACGGCAACTACGACTGGTACTCACGTCCGCCCCGCTCGGACGCCTCGCCCATGGCGGCCCCGCCCGAGCGGGTCGAGCTACAGGTCAAAGCCGACCTGACGTGCGCCTCGGTGGCGGCGGCCAGCGTGCTGGCCAAGGTGGCCCGAGACCGGATGATGGGCGATCTGCACCATCTCTACCCGGCCTACGGGTGGCACGAGAACAAGGGCTATGCCACGCCTGAACACATCTCGGCGCTGCGGGAGCTGGGTCCGTGCGAGCTGCACCGGCGGTCGTGGCGCCTCCCCGGCGTCGACGAACAGCTCGAACTGACCCCAACCAGCGGCCCCTCCCCGTGGTGACGCGTTTGCGTCGCGTGCATTGCGATCCCAACCGTCCACGCCGCCTCGGGTGCACATCGTCGCCATGATCTCGGCCGCGGATCGAGAGGTATTCGTCAGAGATACGCGTTGTTAGGAGCGACGAACGGCGAGGTCGCAAGGTCTGGCCTGGCGTTGTTTTTTGTCGCGGGAATTGGCCTCATCGCCGCGACCGCGGTGCATCAGTACGCCCGGCCCCCCGCCGAACGGATCACGAAAGCCTTCATGTTGGCGCTCCTCGTGATCGGGGCATGTGTGGTTGGGGTTGCCGCGATTCGCGCGATCGCAGGCTTGTAGAGGGCGTCGATATGGGCTGGAGGAGGATCCGTTCCCACGCGGGTGCTGGGGGCGGAACGACGGTGCTCGAACGCAAAGAATGGGTCGTGCCGGGGCCGTCGACGACCACCCTGGTGATTCCTCTCCGTCGCTGGCGCATCGTTGGGTCGGACGGATCGGTCATCGGCACGTTTCGTCGGAGAGCCGACATGGAGATCGGCTGGAAAGCGGTCGTCAAGGATCGCTCGTAGCGCCAGACGCCCCTAACGAGAAGGCAGTCCAGATACCCGGAGTCTTCGATGGCCTAGGGTGACGTATGGCTCGGTTGGGGCGTGGGGTTCGGTCGAGGATTCGTCGGGATCCGGGTGGGTTCACGTTGATGGTGCAGGGTGCTGCGGATGTGGATGCGGCGGTGCGGGCGTTGTCGGTGTTGGCCGCTGAGTTGCTGGCAGATCTGGAGGCCGACATCGAGGAGTCGGTGAACTTCGTGGTCGGGCCGGTTCGGTCGCCGATGGGGCCGTTCGTGATGATGGATGCGCATTCGTTGGGTTCTCGGGCGTGGGGGGAGTTGCCGGATCGTCTGGTGGGGTTGTTGGACGAGCAGGGAGCGTCCGATGCGGTGGTGGTGTGTCCGGCTGGCCGGGATCCCTATCGGTATCGGCAGTGGGGGATGTCGGTGGCGTTGTTGGCTGCGCCGGCGGTGCCGGAGGGGTTGTGGTTGACCGATGTGGGTCGTGTGCCATCGGATTGGCTGGAGTTGGCGATCGATTTCTTGGCAGCGCAGCCGTTTGTGGGGGGTGATGCGGAGGTGACCATCGGGTCGGAAGTGGAGGTGTCGTTGCCGTTGGCGGAAGCTGGGGTGGTGTTGGAGGGCACCCATGCCCAGGGGATGTGGGCCAGCGTGGCCGCGGGCCGGTTGCCGGAACAGGTTGCGGTGGTTGGGGTGGGGTCGTCGTCTCATCCGGTGCTGAGTGTTGGTTTGGGGGGGACGTCGTTGACGCCGGCGACGGCGGCTGCCTCTGCGCGGTTGTTGGCGGATCTGGCTCGTTCGTGGGTTGATGCGTCCTATGCGGTGGTGGTGACCGAACCGGACTGGCATGCCGTCATCTATCTGATGCCAGGCGCCGTGGACGATTTCTCCATGTCGGTGGGTTCACCAACCGGGTTCTGTTGTTACAGCACATTGCCGGATGCTCATTGGTGGCAGTTGTTGTCACGGGGGCATCTCGAGGAGTTGGGCGGAGTGTGGCCCGAGGGGGCGGTGGTGGTGGGCCCGGGTCGGGCTGAGGTGCAGGTGGGTGAGCCTGAGGAGTGGTGGCCTAATCAGATCTGGCGTCAGGGGTATTCGCCCGCTCAGATGGCGAAGTGGATGACCGGTCTCGTGCCCCGGTATCAGGCTGGCCAGCCGACGTCGAATGCTGGGGTCCGGTTCCGAGCTCGTGCACTCCTCGCTCCACTGCTTGTCCCTGACGAGAGCCCTCGCGCAAGCGAGCTGTTCCGGCGGAGCGTCGAGCGCCGCAAGCGCATCCTGGATCTTGATGCCCCGTGATAAGCGTGCTGATTGCGTTGGCGGCCGACGTTGCTATAACGCATTTGAAGTGATCGTGGATGTCCGTGGCTGGCCCGCCCATCTGGGCGGAGGGCGAGCGACTTTGGTAGGGAGCCGGGAGAGGGTGACGTCGTGTGGGTCGGCGTGGTTGATAGCGAGAACGACGATTGGGGCAGTTTGGTGGTGGCGAATGAACGCAACTCGCAAGGCTGATGAGTTCGACTGGCCTCAGTCGGCCACGGCAGGGGATCGCGAAGATGGAACGACCGCCTTTAACCCGCCGCCGTTTGCTCGATCAGATTTCTGGGCAAATCGCGAGCTGGTAACGTATCTTGACTAAGTCGGGGTTAATTACAGGAGCAAAGAACGTCGTCCTTGCGGTTGCACTATTGGCAGGGGCTCTCGCACTTTATGGTATTATTACGGCCGCTATGGGCAATCGAAATGGAGAGTGGGCAACCCACCAGAGCAATGGCGAGTATATTGGTGGCGTAGTATTTTTCGGATTTCTTCTGTTCATTCTCCCTGTGTTGGTGCTAGCAGTAACCCACTACTTGGTGATTACAGCGCTGATTGTGCGAAGGCCGTGGCCAGCACAAGTTCGTGTTCTTTCCGTGACGCTGTCCTTGCTGCTGGGGACAGTATTCATCGTGCCCCTTGCCATGGTGGCCGACGTTGCGGGCGCGACCAACATCTCAGAAACTGTTGCACGTGTCCTCCCAGCGGTGGTCGCAGCTGCCTTCTCTGCACTCTATGGAGTGCTGGCAGTACTGCACGCGGACAGAACTTCTTCGCCTGGTACAGCGTGAGCGCCCTCGGAATCCCCGGGATTGGGACACGGCTGGCGGTGTGGCCCAGCTCACTGGCATGACCATGGGGTCGGCCATGGATTGGCCTCCACGCCACGGTCGTGGCTGGCGCAGATCCAGGTGGTGTCAGTCGATCCGCACGATGGCTACCGGTCCGCGGTGACCGCCAGGGTCAGCGCGCTTCGCGACGCCACGATCGTGGTGGACCCGTTCCACCCGTCGACCCAGGTTGGTCGCGTAGGGCCCTCAAAGCGGCCGTGCTCAATGCCGATGCAAAGCCAAGCCAGGAAATTTCAGCGACTCCTAACGTGAGGACGCAGGACTAACGAAAGCCGATCCGGCGCATGGTCCCAAGCGCGCAAGGTGATCGAATAATGTGTCGATCACCTACAGGTATGGCGACGATTTGTCGACACAAGGTGACGTTTGGCTCGTAGAGCAGTGGTGACTGGCGTGGGCCATGGCTCGAATGAGGTGTCACAGTTGCTTCAAGGAGGATTGCGTTGCGCCAGCCGGTTCGAATAATCGTAGTGGTCGTGATTGCGTTTTGGTTGACGGTAGGCCTGTTTGGCGGGTATTGTCATTACTACTTCGCATCCCGACCCGTGTAAAGATCTAATTGATATGGATACAAAGCTGAAATGTCGGCTAGAAGGAAAATATCCTTAGACCGGAAGAAATCGAGTCGATGGCTAGTCGTGAGGGCGGGAGGACCTGAGGCCGAAAGAGTTCCTGGCAACGCTGCTCGGGTACGGTCGGGCTGTGTTCGCATTGTTGGCGCTGGTCGCTTGGACGCTCTACGTGTGGGGCACGCGGATCACCAACGCGTTGGGCGATGCCGATCTCGGGGGCGGGTCGTTGGTCGTCGCCTTGGCGTTGGCCGGGGCCATGGTTGGCCTGGCCGTCTGGCTCGGGGTGCAGACCGTCCGCCGGCGTGACGTGCGTTCCCCGCTGCTGGCCGTGACCGTGGCGACGGTCGCCATGTGGGCGGTGCGGGTGCCGCTGATCCTGGCCCACGACCACTCCGGAGGGTTCAAGGTCGTCCACGTCGGCCTGGCGGTCGTGTCCCTCGCCTTGGTCGCCAACTCCTGGCGAGTGCTGCGGCGCCGGTCGCCGGTTGCGGTGGCCTGAACTCAGGTCTCGGGGGGTGGGCCCGGATCGTCGTCGGGCATGATCAGCATCGGTCGGGTGCTGCGCTCGAGCATCAGGCTGCGCACCACCACTGAGAGGACGCCGGCCGCCGGGATGGCCAGCAGGGCGCCGAGGAAGCCGAGCAGCTCGACGCCGATGAGCACGCTGACGATGACCACCAGCGGGCTGACCGCCACCGTGCGAGCCATCACCGCGGGCTGCAGGACGTGGTTCTCGAACTGCTGGTAGACGATGTAGAAGATCAAGGCGATGACGCCCGCCGCCGGTGAGTGCAGGAACGACAAGCCCACGGTGGGGATGGCGCCGAGCGTGGCCCCGATGAGCGGGATCACGTCGGCCACCGCCACGAACACGGCGATGATCCCGGCGTAGGGGACACCCAACACCAGCAGCAGGGCGTAGGTGGTCACGCCGGCCACGATGCTGATGAGCAGGTTCCCGAGCACATAGCCGCTGATGGCCCGGCTGGCGTCAGCGGAGATCACCCGGACCCGTTCCCGATGCCGGCGGGGCACCAGGAACAGCGCGTTGACGCAGATCTGGGGCCCTCGGAGCACCATGAGGAAGGCCAGAACCGAGATGGTGAGGAAGGCGATCACCCCGTTGAACACCCCCCTCGCCGCGTTCAGCGCCGGAGTGCTCAAGCTGCTCAGGTACTCCTCGAGTCGGTCCTGATTGTCCTCGACGTACTCGTCGAGGTTGTAGCGGTCGACCAGCTCGCCCACAGGTCCCCGGCCGGCCTTGGCGTCGTCGACCAGCTCGGGCAGGCTCGATACCAAGTTGTCGGACTGGTCCACGATCGGGGCCAGGAAGACATAGAGCAGCAACACGATCACACCCAGGCAGCCCAAGAACACCAGGCTGGTGGCCAGAGCCCGGCGGTGCAGGCGCCGGTCGAGGATGTCGACGGCGGGCGAGAGCACCACCGCGAAGAAGGCGGCCACGATGATGCGGATGAACACCCGGCTCTCGGCCCGGATGAACAAGAACAGCAAGTAGCTGGCGATGACGACGGCGACAGTGGCCAGGATCGTGCGCCACGGCACCGGATGGCCGGGCTGGGGGGGGAGTTGGAGAGGCGACTCACGATCGTCGAGATCCGACGTCGGGTCGAGGGGCATCTGGCGCAGGCTACCGACCGGTTGCGCCGCGATCGGGCTCCGCTGGGACCGCTCGCTAGCATCTGGGCCTCCATGGGCCAGCCGATCACCGTCACCCAGTCCCCGGCCACCCGCCACGGTGTGGTCCGCTTCGAGTTGAACCGCAGCCTCACCGGGATGGGCCACGAGCGCTACCGGGTGGGCGACGACGTCAGCGGTGTGCGACCCCCCGACGAGCTGGCTCGGCGTCTCCTGGCCACGGGTGATGTCGAAGGGGTCCACGTGTTCTCCAACGTGGTCACCGTCGACCTGGCCAAGGGGTCCAACGGTGACGGCCTCCTGGGCATCGTCGAGGACCTCTTCCTGCACTACACACCCGGGGTCCTGCCCCCGACCGACGAAGAGCTGCTCGGCCAGGCGCCCACGGGCTGAGTCCCGTCCATCCGGTTAGGGTCGCCGTCATGACGACTCCTCGCTTCAAAGTCGGTGCCAACCTTCCTCCCCAGGGCGCCACGATGGACCAGCTTCGGGCCGGCTGGGCGGCCGCCGACGCCCTCGGCGTCGACAGCATCTGGACCTGGGACCACTTCTACCCGCTCTACGGCGACCCCGATGCGACGCACTTCGAGTGCTGGTCGATGCTCGCGGCCATGGCCGTCGAGACCACCCACGCCCGCATCGGTGCATTGGTGACCTGCCAGGCCTACCGCAACGCCGATCTGCTGGCCGACATGGCCCGCACCGTCGACCACCTGTCTCGCGGCCGGCTGATCCTGGGGTTGGGCGCGGGGTGGTTCGAGCGTGACTTCGACGAGTACGGGTACGAGTTCGGCACCCCGGGTAGCCGACTGGCCGATTTGCGGACCACGGTCGAGCGGATCAAGGCCCGCCTGCCCAAGCTCAACCCGGTGCCGGTCGGGCCGCTGCCCCTGCTCATCGGCGGAGGCGGCGAGAAGGTCACCTTGAAGCTGGTGGCCGAGCACGCCGACATGTGGAACGTCATCGGCTCGCCCGAGGACATCGTCCACAAGAGCAAGGTCCTCGACGAGTGGTGCGACAAGGTCGGGCGCGACCCCAAGGCCATCGAGCGCACCGTGTTGGCGATGGGCCTCCCCGACGAGGCCACCCTTGACGCCTACGAGACGGCGGGCATCACCCTGCTCATCGCTCCGCTCGAGCCCCCCTTCGACGTGGCCCCAGTTCAAGCCCTCATGGAGGCAGTCGCCGGCTAAGGGTGGACGAACATTTGTTCGGTACACTTGGTCGGTGACCCTGGCGAGGCCGGCTGTTTCTCTCGAGCTCCGGCGGGCCGCGGGGCCGGCCACCCTGGCCCATCAGCGGACTGTGCCGGTGACGGCGGGGCTGGCCTCGCTGGTGCCCGGTGGCACCTTGACCAGGGGAACCACGGTGACGGTCCGGGGGGCCGGGGCCACCAGCTTGGCCGTGGCCCTGGGAGCAGCGGCATCGGCCACCGGGTCGTGGTGCGCCGTGGTCGGCTGGAGCGATCTCGACGCCGCCGTGCTCGACGAGATGGGCATCGCCCTCGATCGGGTGGTCGTTGTTCCCACGGTGCCGCCGGCATCGTGGGCCACCGTGGTCGGCGCCTTCGTCGATGCCGTCGACTTCGTGCTGGTGGCCCCGCCGCGGGTGTCGGCGTCGGTCGCTTGCCGGGTGGGCATCCGGGTCCGTGAGCGAGGGGCGGTGCTGGTCAGCGCCGGTGGCCCCTGGCCCGGCCCGGCCGACCTGCGCCTCGAGCTCGACGGAGCGACCTGGGAGGGGCTGTCCGAAGGCGGCACCGGCCGGTTGCGGGCTCGCCGGGTGTGGGTGACTGCCGGGGGCCGGGGAGCGGCCGCGGCCGTCAGGCGCCACGAGCTGTGGCTGCCTGCACTCGATGGGCAGGTCCAGACGATCGCTCCCGCGTCGGTAGCCGACGACGGGGCTGACGACGACGGGGCAGCCGAGGCGCTGGCCAGCGCCGGGTGACGTGACGGCCCGGGGCCCCACCTCGCCCGAGCGTACGCTCGTGCTGTGGTGTCCGGACTGGCCGGCCCTCGACACCCGAGCCTTCGAGCCGGTGGTGGCCGCGGTGGCCGAGCTGGCGCCCCGGGTCGAGGTCCTGGCTCCGGGGACCCTGGCCCTGCCCACCCGGGGCCCCTCCCGCTACGTGGGCGGCGACCACGCCCTGGTCGAGCGGGTCGTGGCCCTGGCCACCGGGGCCGGGGTGCCGCCGGACTCGGTGCGGGTCGGGGTGGCCGACGGCCTCTTCGCCGCGGTGGTGGCCGCCCGGCAGGGCCAGGTCGTGGCCGTAGGGACCAGTGCCGACTTCCTCGCCCCGCTGCCGATCTCCTTGCTGGCATCGGCCCCGACGTTGGGGGCCGAGGTGGGCCGATCGTTGGCCGAAGTGCTGAGTCGTCTGGGGTTGACCACCCTGGGCGCCTTCGCCGCGTTGAGCACAGCCGATGTGGTCGGCCGCTTCGGGACCGAGGGGGCCAGTGCCCACCGCCTGGCGAGGGGGGTCGGTGATCGGGCCCTCGTCGCTCGGGTGGCGCCACCCGAGCTGGTGATCACCGCCGAGCTCGACCCCCCAGCGACCCACGTCGAGGCGGTGGCCTTCCTGGCCAGCACCCTGGCCGTCGAGCTGGCCGACCGGTTGGGGGCATCGGGTTTGGCCTGCACCCGGGTGGCCATCGAAGCCGAGACCGAGCACGGCGAGACGCTCAGCCGGCTCTGGCGCCACGAGGGTGCGCTAGGGCCCACCGAGGTGGCCGAGCGCACCCGCTGGCAGATCGACGGCTGGCTCCACGGTCGGGCCGGGGCCCCACCAACCGGCGGCATCACCCTCATTCGCCTGGTGCCCGACGAGGTGCTGGCCGACCATGGTCGCCAACTCGGATTCTGGGGCGAGCGCACCGAAGCCGACGAGCGGGCCGCTCGGGCGGTGGCCCGAGTCCAGGGGCTCCTCGGACCCGACGCCGTGGTCGTCCCCGAGCGCCGAGGTGGCCGTGCGCCAGGTGAGCGGGTGGCGTGGGTGTCGGCCTCATCGCCGTTGTCGGCGTCCGCCCGAGCTCCCTGGCCTGGTCACCTTCCGGCCCCGACGCCCGCTCTGGTCCACGCCGAGGCCATCCCCGTCGAGGTGATCGACGCCGACGGCGAGCCGGTGACGGTGAGTGGCCGGGGCGCGATCTCGGCCCCACCAGCGCGGGTCTCGCTGTCGGGTGGGGCGTTTCGTGAGGTCTGCGGCTGGGCCGGGCCCTGGCCGGTCCACGAGCGGTGGTGGGACTCGTCAGCTCGTCGTCGCGTGGCCCGGGCCCAGGTCGTCACCGATGACGGTGTGGCTCGTCTACTCGCCCTCGAAGGCGGTCGTTGGCGAGTCGAGGCCACCTACGACTGACCTCAAGACCCACGAACCGGGCGTGATATCGCGCGCTATCCGCTCGAAATCACGCCCGGAACGGTCGGGTCAGGGCTGGTCGAGGGCGCGCAGGACCGTCTCGTGGACGTGGCCGTTGGTGCTGACCCCGCCGCCGGGGCCGGTGGCCGGCTGGCCAGCCAGGTCGGTGCAGCGCCCGCCCGCCTCGGTGACCACGGCCCGCACTGCGGCGATGTCCCACAGCGAGAGGTCGGGTTCGACCATGGCCTCGGCCACCCCTTCGGCCACCAGCATGTGGCCCCAGAAGTCGCCGCAGCCGATGGCCCGCCAACACGACCGGGACAACCCGACCATGGCGTCGGTGATCCCCCAACGATCCCATTCGGTGATGTCGGCGAAGCACAGCTGGGCGTCGGCCCAGTTGGTCACGTCCGACACGGCGATGGGGCCGTCGCCGGTGTGGGCGCCGTGGCCCCGAGCGGCCCACCAGCGCCGGCCCAGCGCCGGCGCCGAGACCACCCCGAGGACCAGCTCGCCGTCCTCTTCCAGGGCCAGCAGGGTGGCCCAGGCCGGCATACCCCGGACATAGCTCTTGGTGCCGTCGATGGGGTCGAGGATCCACCTGCGCCGGCCGTCACTGGCCCCGGTGGCCCCCTCTTCTTCGCCGACGACCGCGTCGGACGGCCGGGCTCTGGCCAGCAGCCGGCGCAGCTCGGCTTCGACGGCCTGGTCGGCTTCGGTGACCGGGGTGAGGTCGGGCTTGGTGGAGACCCGCAGGTCGGTGGCCCGGAACCGAGCGGTCGTGATGGTGTCGGCCACCTCGACCAGCTCGATGGCCAGCGTCAGGTCGGCCAGGAGATCGTCGGCCATGACCGCGACGGTGTCGGGACTCAGCCGAGGATGGTGACGTTCTGGGCCTGCAGGCCCTTCTGGCCCTCGGCTACCTCGAACTCGACGGCTTGGCCCTCTTCGAGCGAGCGGTAGCCGTTGCCGGAGATGGCCGAGAAGTGGACGAACAGGTCCGAGTCGCCCTCGCGCTCGATGAACCCGTAGCCCTTCTCGGCGTTGAACCACTTGACGGTGCCGGTTGCCATGACCAGAACGGTAGCGCCCGCCTCCGCCCTCGACGATCCGGCGAACTCGGATCATCGCCGTTCGGAACCCGCACGCTATTGATCCGAGTTAGCGAAGCGAACGCTATTGATCCGAGTTCGACCGGCCCTCGACGGACGAACACATGTTCGGTACCGTCGGCGGCGTGGGCTGGCGTAACCCTCCGATCCCGTGGTCGACCTTCGAGCGGCAGCTTTCTGACGCACCCGGGCCGCCCGTGGGGGCCGACGGGGGCGACAGCCCGGCCTGGTCCCGGCATCGCCACGCCTACCAGGCCCCCGCCCTGACCCGGCCGACGGCCACCACCGCCTACGCCGAACTCCACTGCCACTCCAACTTCAGCTTCCTCGACGGAGCATCGCACCCCGAGGAGTTGGTGGAAGAAGCCGTCCGCCTGGGTCTGGAGGCGTTAGCCCTGACCGATCACGACGGCTTCTACGGGGTGGTTCGCTTCGCCGAGGCAGCCCGGGCCGTGGGCCTGCCCACCGTGTTCGGCGCCGAGGTGACCCTGGGGTTGACCCGGCGCCGCCCACCGGGCCAGGCCGACCCGGTGGGCGAGCATCTCTTGATCCTGGCCCGGGGCCCCGAGGGCTACGCCCGGCTGTCCCGGACCTTGGCCGAAGCCCACCTGCGGGGAGGCAAGAAGGGTCTGCCCCGCACCGATCTGGCCGCGTTGAGCGAACAGCACGGCGGGGCCTGGCAGGTGCTCACCGGTTGCCGCAAGGGCGCAGTTGCCGCCGCCCTGGTCGCCGAGGGGCCGGCCGCGGCCGCACGCCAACTGGCCCGACTGGT
>JANNOZ010000019.1:0-62162 GCA_031399525.1 Actinomycetes bacterium
CGCCCACGACCCGATAGGGGATGCCCACCCGGGTGAAGCGCTCTTCGAGCACCCGGCTCTGGGCGTTGGTCCGGTAGAACACGGCCATGTCGGCCCATCGGTAGGTGCCCCCGTCGTGCAGGGTCGCCAGTTGACCCGACACCCACGCGGCTTCGTCGTGTTCGTCCTCGGCCACGTAGCGAACGATCGGATCGCCCGGGCCGGCCTCGGTCCACAGCTCCTTGGGCTGGCGATTGACGTTGTGAGCGATGACCGCGTTGGCCGCGTCGAGGATGCGCTGGGTCGACCGGTAGTTCTGGGCCAGCACCACGGTGGTGGCATCGGGAAAGGCCTCTTCAAAGTCCAATAGGTTCCGATAATCAGCGCCTCGGAACAGGTAAATCGACTGGTCTACATCGCCGACGATGAACACGTTGCGGTGGTCACCGCCGAGTAGGAGCACCAGCTCGTTCTGGGCCCGGTTGGTGTCCTGGTACTCGTCGACCAACACGTAGCGAAAGCGCGAGCGGTAGTGAGCCAAGACCTCGGGATGGGTCCGAAGGAGCCGCACGGTCTGGGTCAACAAGTCGTCGAAGTCCATGGCTCCGGCCTTCTGGAGGCGAGCCTGGTACTCGACGTAGACCTCGGCGATCCGCCGTTCGAAGATCGTGGTGGCGGCCTCGGAGTAGGCCACCGGATCGAGCAGTTCGTTCTTGGCCGCCGAGATGGCGGCATGGACCGATCGAGGCGGGAACCGCTTGGGATCGAGATTCTGGTCCCGCAGCACATAGGTGGTCAGCCGCACGGCGTCGGCCTGGTCGTAGATCGTAAACGACGACGGGAAGCCCAGGGCCTTGCCGTCGCGGCGCAAGATGCGCACGCACGCCGCGTGGAAGGTCGACACCCACATCTTCTCGGCCACCGGACCGACCAGCGCGGCCACCCGCTGCTTCATCTCGTCGGCGGCCTTGTTGGTGAAGGTGATGGCCAGGATCTCGAACGGCGACACCCCCCGGTCGCGGACGAGGTGGGCGATGCGATGGGTCAGGACCCGGGTCTTGCCCGAACCCGCACCGGCGATGACCAACAGCGGCCCCTCGCCGTGACGAACCGCCTCGGCCTGATCTGGGTTGAGCCCGTGGAGCAGTTCGTGATCGGGCGGTGGGACCATGGCCGAGCCACCCTACCGAGGGCTGCGGACAGCCAAGAGACGAGTCGCGGTGCGTCCTCGGCACCCACCCGGGAGAATGGCTGAGTGACCGATCTCGCCGCCCTCGACGCCGACGCCGCGCTGCTCGCCATCTTGGGCACCGACGAGGGTCGAGCCGACCCATACCCGCACTACGCCCGCCTGCGGAAGGTCGCGCCGGTTCACCATTCGATGGTCGGGGCGTGGGTCGTGTCCACCTTCGAAGCGTCCCAAGTCGTCCTGCGCGACCCCCGTTTCGGCAAGGACTTCACCGCCCAGGCCCAGCGCTTCGGGCTCTCTGAGTCCGACATGGAACAGCTCCTGGCCTTCCGTCGCGAGCGCCGCACCATGCTCTTCGCCGACCCGCCGGACCACACTCGCCTGCGCGGCATCGCATCGAAGGCGTTCACCCCTCGCACCGTCGAAGCCCTTCGGCCCCACGTCGAGCGGCTCACTCACGACGTGCTCGACGATCTGGCCGACGCCGCCGACCCGGCGGACTTCATGGCCACGGTGGCCTTCCCCCTGCCGGTCACCGTCATTGGTGAGCTGCTCGGCGTCCCCACCGACGACCGTCCTCCCTTCCAGGGACTGGTCCGGCGGGCGGCTATCGCCCTCGAGCTCAACATGACCCCCGAGCAGATGGTCGACGCCCAGGCCGCGACCATGGAGATGGAGGCGTACTTCTCCGACCTGATCGCCGAACGTCGCCGGGCGCCCGGCGACGACCTGCTCAGCGCCCTGATCGGCGCCGAGGACGACGGGCAACGCCTCACCGAGATGGAGGTCATCTCGACCGCCATCCTCCTCTTCGGGGCCGGTTTCGAGACCACCACCAACCTGCTCGGCAACGGTCTTCTCGCCCTGCTCGAACACCCCGACCAGTTGGCCCGGCTGCGCCGGGACCCGAGCCTGGTTCGCCCGGCGATCGAGGAGATCCTGCGCTACGACAGCCCCGTCCAGATGAACGGACGCATAGCCCTCGAAGCGGTCGAAGTCGGGGGCCGGCTCGTCGAAGCCGGCGCCGCGGTGCTCACGATCATCGGGTCGGCCAACCGCGACGAAGCCCGATTCGTCGAACCCGATCGCTTCGACATCGGCCGCGACGAGGGCCCGTCGATGAGCTTCGGCAGCGGCATCCACTACTGCATCGGAGCCGCCCTGGCCCGCATGGAAGGCCAAGTGGTGCTCGGTGCGCTCCTCGACCGCTTCGGCCGTATCGAGCTGGCCACCGGGACCCCGCCCTACCGCAACAGCCTCACCCTGCGCGGTCTGGCCGAGCTTCCACTCCACCTCGAGCCGGCATGAGCTCGACGTCAGAGGCGTCGGCGAGCAGGGCGCCGAATCGAGACTCGGCCCGCCCATACTTCTTGCGGTAGCCCCCGTGGCGATAGGTCGAGGGGAACAGCTCGCCGACGGCACACCCCGACGCGGCCACGATCAACTCGGCGTCGTAGAGCTCATCGACGAACTGGACGAAGAGCAACGCGTCGCCTTGCTGCTCGATGGGGTGCATGCCCCTGATGCAGACGGCGTCGAGCCCGGCGACCAGCGCCGGGAACTGCACCGGGTGGATGTGCCGGAGGTGGGCCAGCAACTCGTCGAACTCGTCGAGAGTCACCTGGCCCCGAGCCGCTTCGACCAGACGATCGAGGGCGCCATCGGTGCTCGACTCGACCGGGACAGCGCTCCCCCGATTGCGGTAGTCGGGCCCGTCGACGCTGAGCACCTCGAAGTGCTCGGCGATGGCCGCGATCTCCCTGCGGAAATCCTCGGCCGAAAAGCGGCCGTCGCCCAGGCGGTCGGGCACGGTGTTCGACGTCGTCGCCACCCGGACACCGGCCGCGATCGCCCCACGCAGGAAGGTGACCATCATCAAGGTGTTGGCCACGTCGTCCAGCTCGAACTCGTCGATGCACACGAGGCGATACCCACGGAACGCATCGACGGTGGCGGCCATGCCGAGGAAGCCGATCAGCGCGGTCAGTTCGCCGAAGCTCAGGTACGCGGCTCGGGCCCCGGCGGCGTCGACCTCGTGCCACAGGCCAGCCAAGAGGTGGGTCTTGCCCACGCCGAATCCGCCGTCGAGATAGCGGGCCGGGGCTCCGTCGTGCCTCGGCGTCCGCCGAGGCAGCCGAATCCGCTCGGCCGATTCGCCTCGAACCACGGTCGTGGCGAACTGCTCCATGGCCGTGAGGGCCGCCCCCTGGGACCTGAAGGCGGGACTCGGCTGGTAGGTGGCGAAGCGAACTTCGGCGAAGCGGGGCGGGGGCACGAAGCCAGCCAGTAGCTCGGCCGCGCCTCGGGTAGGACTCCGGTCGACCAGACGCTCAACCACGCCGCGGGGTCATTCCCACTCGATCGTGCCGGGTGGCTTGGACGTGACGTCGTAGACCACCCGGTTCACCCCTCCCACCTCGTTGATGATGCGAGACGACAGGCGTTCGAGCAGGTCGTAGGGGAGGCGAACCCAGTCGGCGGTCATGGCATCGTCAGAGGCCACGGCCCGCACGACGATGGGGTAGGCGTAGGTCCGTTCGTCGCCCATGACCCCGACCGATCGGATGGCGGGCAGCACAGCGAACGCCTGCCAAATCTCGCGTTCGAGGCCCGCGGCCCGCACCTCTTCGCGCACGATGGCGTCGGCGGCCCGCACCACTGCGACCCGCTCGGGGGTGACCTCGCCAATGATGCGCACAGCCAGGCCCGGCCCCGGGAACGGCTGGCGCCAGACGATCTCGTCGGGCAAACCGAGCTGCTGGCCCACTTGGCGAACCTCGTCCTTGAACAGAGAGCGCAGGGGCTCGACCAGTTCGAAGTCGAGGTCGTCGGGCAGCCCACCCACGTTGTGGTGGGACTTGATCTTGGCCGCGTCGGCCGTGCCCGACTCGATGACATCGGGGTACAACGTGCCCTGGACCAGGAAGGCGGCGTCGCCCACGGATCGGGCCGCCACCTCGAACTCCCGGATGAACCGCTCGCCGATGGCCTTGCGCTTGGCCTCGGGATCGGTGACCCCGGCCAGCGCGGCGAAGAAGCGTTCGCCAGCATCGACATGGATGAGGTCGATGCCCTGATGGCGCTGGAAGGTCTCGACCACCTGCTCGCTCTCGGCCTCCCGCATGAGCCCGGTGTCGACGTAGACACAGGTGAGCTGGTCGCCCAACGCTCGGTGGACGATGGCCGCAGCCACGGCCGAGTCGACCCCACCGGAGAGCCCACAGATGACCCGCTTGCCCCCGACCTGGGCTCTGATGGCGTCGATGGACGACTCGATGATCGACGCCATGGTCCAGGTGGGCCGGGCCCCGCAGGCGTCGAACAAGAACCGTTCGAGCATGGCCTGACCCTCGGGGGTGTGAACCACCTCGGGGTGGAACTGCACCCCGAAGATCCGCCGCTCGGCCGACTCGAGGACCGCCACCGGGGCGTCGGGGGTGTGGGCCCGGGCCACGAAGCCCTCCGGCACCCGGGTGATCGAGTCGAAGTGGCTCATCCACACCGGCTGCTCGTGACGGGGAGCGCTGCCGAGCAACACCGAAGGGCCCTCGGTCTCGAGCATCGTGCGCCCGTACTCGCCCCGGCCGGTGTGGGCCACCTCACCGCCGAGCTGCTGAGCCACCAGCTGGGCGCCGTAACAGATGCCCAGCACCGGCACCCCCAGGTCATAGACGGCGGGGTCGATGCGGGGTGCGCCCTCGACGTGGACCGACTTCGGACCCCCGGAGAAGATCACCCCGACTGGGGCCCGCTGGGCGATCTCGGCCGCGGTGATGGTGTGAGGGACGATCTCGGAATAGACGTGGGCCTCACGCACCCGTCGGGCGATCAGTTGGGCGTACTGGGCACCGAAGTCGACGACGAGGACGGTGTCGTAGCCGGCGAGCTGACCAGAGCCGTCGGCAGGGTCCGAAGGCATCGAGCCGGACTCAGCGACCCATGCCGACGCCCTGGGACCGCTGCAGGGCCTTGCCCTCGGTCATCAGCGCGGGGGCCACCATGACCTCGGCCTTCTGGAACTCCTTGACCGAGTCGTAGCCACAGGTCGCCATCGACGTACGGAGGGCGCCGAAAAGGTTGAGCCGACCGTCGTTCTCGTGGGCCGGGCCGACGAGCACCTCCTCGAGGCTGCCTCGGGTCGTCGTCTTGACCCGAGCACCACGGGGAAGCGTGGCGTGAAAGGTGGCCATCCCCCAGTGGTAGCCCCGCCCCGGCGCCTCGTAGGCGGCCGCGAGCGGCGAGCCCATCATCACCGCGTCGGCGCCACAGGCGATGGCCTTGGCCACATCGCCACCGGTGGACATGCCGCCGTCGGCGATCACGTGGCAGTACACGCCGGTCTCGTCGAGGTGACGCATGCGAGCCCCGCGAGCATCGGCGATGGCCGTGGCCTGGGGCACCCCGATGCCGAGCACGCCTCGGCTGGTGCAGGCGTTGCCCGGCCCGACGCCGACCAGGATGCCGGCGGCGCCGGTACGCATGAGGTGCAACGCAGCCTGGTAGCTGGCGCAGCCCCCGACGATGACCGGGATCTCGAGCTCACGGACGAACTTCTTGAGGTTGAGCGGCTCGCGGGTCTTGGAGACATGCTCGGCGGACACCACCGTGCCCTGGATGACGAGCAGGTCGAGCTCGGCGGCCAACAGCTCGGGCAGGAACTCCTCGGCTCGCTGGGGTGTCACCGCGGCAACCGACACCACACCGCTGGCCTTCACCTGACGCACCCGTTCCCCCACCAGGTCGAGGCGGAGGGGCTCGTCGTAGATCTCCTGCATCCGCTGCGTCGCCTTCTCGGCGGGCAGGTTGGCGATTTCCTCGAAGTACGGCTCGGGATCTTCGTAGCGGGTCCAGAGACCCTCGAGGTTGAGCACGCCGGCACCGCCCAGGCGCCCGATCTCGACTGCCGTGGCCGGGCTGACCACGCCGTCCATGGCCGAACCCAACAGGGGCAGCTCGAACCGGAAGGCGTCGATCTCCCAGGAGATGTCGACGTCTTCGGGGTCGCGCGTGCGCCGGCTGGGCACGATGGCGATGTCGTCGAACCCGTAGGCCCGCCGTCCTGACTTCCCGATCCCGATTTCGACCTCGGCCACGACGTTCGTCCTTCCCTACAGCGCCCGCTGGAACGGGCGAGCCTACTGCAGTACGAGGCTCAAGAGTCGGGCGAGAATCCGAGCCGTGAGGCCCCAAATGATCTCGTCGGCGACCTCGAAGAAGGCGATGGGCATCACCACGCCGTCCCGCGGCCAGAGCTCTTCGCGATAGACGCCCTCGGCGGTGAGCTCGGCCAGACCGACGTCGAAGATGCGGTCGACCTCGGCGGGGTTGGGCTCCAGCTGCGCCGGGCGCCCGCCGAGCAGACCGACGAACGGTACGACCAGGGTCGACCGAACCGGCGACCCCAGCGGGGCCAGCCGGCCCACGATCTCCACCGACGCCGGATCGAGACCGATCTCCTCGTGGGCCTCGCGTAAGGCGGTCTGCTCGAGTGACTCACCCCCGTCGCGTCCACCACCCGGGAAGGCCACCTGGCCCGAATGGGACCGCAAGTGGCTGGACCGGCGGGTGAGGACCACCCGAACCTGGCCGTTCTCCTCGAACATGGCGACCAGCACCGCCGAGCCCACGAGGGGCATGGCCCCACCGGTGGACGGGTCGAGCACCACGGCTCCGTCGGCCGTAAGCAAAGGCACGACGTCGTCGAGATCCAGCACGGCCGGGGGCGCGTCGGCCAGACGCCGACGGATCGAGCGCAGGTCGACACCGTGGGCGCCGGAGCGATTGGCGGCCCAGGGTGGTGGGCCGCCGGGTCGGCTGCCAGCAGGGCGTCCCCCGAACGTCGTCACCTCACCGCCGGGGCCACCGTCACCCCGGTCGCCAAGATCTCACTCTTTGTGGTATACACCACCACAAGCGGTGGTTTCCTGAGGGAGGATGCACGATGGGGCTGTTCAGTGGGCGCAAGCAACGGGCCGAGGTGCCCCAAGACGACATCATCGACCTTCGGACCCGGCTGGGGTACGTCGACACGCAGCTCGACGCCGCGACGGTGGCGTGGGGCCGCCCGACGCGGTGCCCGGCCTGTCACGCCCCGGGCTATCTCGACCGAATCGATCTGGTCCACAACGTGATGTACCAACGGTGTCCAGACTGCGACCACCGCTGGGAGACCGCCGAGTCCGAAGTCACCACCGCGCCGCACTGAGCCGGAGGGTATCGCCCTCGGACAACCGGAGGAGACGGTCCGGTACGGTGAGCAACGTGACGACCAGGGAGAAGCTGCTCGAGACGGCCATGCGCCTGCTGGCCGAGGAGGGCTACGAGGCCGTCGGCCTGCGCGAGGTGGCGGCGGCGTCGGGTGTCACCACCGGATCGATCTACCACCACTTCTCGGGTAAGGAAGACCTGTTTCGCTCTGCGGTCGACTACTACTCCGAGCAAGTGGCCAACGACGTCGAGCATCTCGGCGAGGGCGACGAGCCCGGCCTCGAACGGCTGGCCGCCGCCGCCGAGTGGCTGGCCACCGAGTCCACCAAGGGCTGGCGCAACGACTTCGGAAAGGCTGCGTGGGACGAGCTGCGGCGGGTCCCCGGCATCCCTCAGGGCGAGCGCAGCTGGATCCGCAGCGGGTTCGCCTCGATGATCGCCACGCCGATCCACGACGCCGTCGCCAACGGCGAGATCGTGTTGCCCGACGGCTATACCGTCGACGAACTGTCCGACGTCGTGGTCGCCGGAGTGATCGGCATCCTCCAGTTCACCGGGCGGGGGCTTCTGACCATCAACGTCGAGCGGGGCATGCAGCTCTACATGCGCGTCGTGCTGGCCGGCCTCCAGACCGACCCGACGTCACCACCCCCTACCGACGGCGACGCCAGCCCGGACGCGACACCGGGACGACAGGCGCACGCAATAGGTGCACCCGCCGTCCCGGGTCGGACAACGTCGTGAGCTGACCCTCGACGGGTCAGCCGGTGGGTCGGCTAGAAGCCCATCCCGCCCATGCCGCCCATGGGGTCTCCGCCACCCGCGGGCGCGGCTGACGCCGGCTCGGGCTTGTCGGCGACGAGCGCCTCGGTGGTGAGGATCAGGGCGGCAATCGACGCGGCGTTCTGCAGCGCAGCCCGTGTCACCTTGGCCGGGTCGATGACGCCGGCCTTGGAGAGGTCTTCGTAGACACCGGTCGCCGCGTTGAGCCCGACCGAGCCGGTTTCCCGCTCGACGTGCTCGACGGCCAGAGAGCCCTCGAGGCCAGCGTTGGAGGCGATCCACCGCAACGGGGCCGAGAGTGCCTCGTGGACGATCCTGGCGCCCGTGGCCTCGTCGCCCGTGAGCTCGAGAGCGGCAACCGCAGCCCGGGCCCGAATGAGGGCGGTGCCCCCACCGGGGACGACACCCTCCTCGATGGCAGCCCGAGTGGCCGACAACGCATCTTCGATGCGGTGCTTCTTCTCCTTCAGCTCGAGCTCGGTGGCCGCGCCGACCTTGACCACGGCGACGCCGCCGGCCAGCTTGGCCAGACGCTCCTGGAGCTTCTCGGAGTCCCAGTCGGAGTCGGTGTCCTCGATCTCCCGCTTGAGCTGGGCCACGCGGGCGTCGACCTCGGCGGGCGTGCCGGCGCCGTCGACGATGGTGGTCTCGTCCTTGGTGACCACGATCTTGCGGGCCCGACCGAGCAGGTCGAGGGTGACGGTGTCGAGCTTGAGCCCGACCTCTTCGGAGATGACCTGGCCGGCGGTGAGGATGGCGACGTCCTGCAAGATGGCCTTGCGCCGATCACCAAAGCCCGGGGCCTTGACCGCAACCGCGTTGAACGTGCCCCGGATCTTGTTGACCACGAGGGTGGCCAGCGCTTCGCCTTCGACATCCTCGGCCACGATCAGCAGGGGCTTGCCGGTCTGCAGGACCTTTTCGAGCACGGGGAGGAGCTCGGAGGCGGTCGCAACCTTGGACGACAGCAACAGGATGTAGGGGTCGTCGAGCACCGCTTCCTGGCGCTCGGCGTCGGTGACGAAGTAGGGCGACAGGTAGCCCTTGTCGAACTGCATACCTTCGGTGAACTCGAGTTCGAGGCCGAACGTGTTCGACTCTTCGACGGTGACGACACCGTCCTTACCCACCTTGTCGATGGCATCGGCGAGCACTTCGCCGATAGCCGGGTCGGCCGCCGAGATAGAGGCGACCTGGACGATCTCGTCCCGACCGTCGACTTCCTTGGCCAGCTCGCCGATCGACGCCACCGCGGCGGCGACTGCCTTCTCGATGCCCTTCTTGAGCCCGAGGGGGCTGGCGCCGGCACTGACGTTGCGCAGGCCGGTGTGGACCAGCGCCTGAGCCAGGACCGTGGCAGTGGTGGTGCCATCGCCGGCCACGTCGTTGGTCTTGGTCGCCACTTCCTTGACCAGCTGGGCGCCCATGTTCTCGAACGGGTCGCTGAGCTCGACCTCACGGGCGATGGACACGCCGTCGTTGGTGATGGTCGGGGGCCCGAACTTGGCTTCGAGGACCACGTTGCGGCCCTTGGGGCCGAGCGTGACCTTGACCGCGTTGGCCAACTTGTCCACGCCGGCTTCGAGCGCAGCTCGGGCTTCGGCGTCGAACTTGAGGATCTTGGTCATGGCGGCGCTACTTCTGCACGATGGCGAGGATGTCGCGGCCAGCGAGGATCAGCAGGTCCTCACCGTCCACGGTGATCTCGGTGCCGCCGTACTTGCTGTAGACGACGGTGTCGCCCACTGCGACGCCCAGCGGGATGATCTCGCCGGTCTGCTCGGAACGGCGACCGGGGCCGGCAGCCAGGACCTCGCCCTGCTGGGGCTTCTCCTTGGCGGTGTCGGGGATCACCAGGCCGCTAGCGGTGGTCTGGTCGGACTCACCGGGGCGCACGACGATGCGGTCCTCCAGGGGAGCGAGCTTCATGATGTTGCCTCCGTAGGCGTCGTTAGCACTCGTAGGGGTCGAGTGCTAACGATAGGTCGCCCCGGCGATCGGTTCAACCGGACGCATCCGCCGCAGGTACCACTTTCCACGAACTGGGCGTGATTTCGTACGCCAGGCGCCTGAATTCACGCCGAGAACGGGAGGTGGCGGGTCAGCCGAAGGCTGGGCCGTGCACGGCTTCGCCGGTCTGCACCCGCCACAGCGCGGCGTAGAGACCGTCGCGGGTGACCAACTCGTCGTGGGTGCCGGCGTCGGCGACCCGCCCGCCTTCGAGGACCCAGATGCGATCGGCGTCGCGCACGGTCGAGAGTCGGTGGGCGATCACGAGCACCGTGCGGCCGTGGGCCACGTGGGCCAGTGATCGCTGGATGGCCGCTTCGGTCTCGTTGTCGACCGACGAAGTGGCCTCGTCGAGCACGAGGATCGCCGGGTCGCGCAGGATGGCTCGAGCGATCGACAGGCGCTGGCGCTGCCCACCCGACAGCTTCTGACCCCGCTCACCCACGATCGTCTGGTAGCCGTCGGCCAAGCCCATCACGAACTCATGCGCCTCGGCCAGGCGGGCCGCAGCCTCGATGTCGGCCATGGGTGCGTCGGGTCGGCCGTAGGCGATGTTCTCGGCCACCGTGCCCTGGAACAGAAACACGTCCTGGCTGACATACCCGATCACGCCCCGCAGACCGACGTAGCTCAATTCTCGGGCGTCGACCCCGTCGATCATCACCCGCCCACTGCGGGGATCGTGGAAGCGCAGCACCAAGCGGATCAACGTCGACTTGCCGGCTCCGGTTGCCCCGACGATGGCGTGGGTCTGCCCTGCCGGCACGTGCAGATCGAGCCCGTTGATGACATCGGGCCCGTCGCCGTAACCGAAGTGGACTTGTTCGAGGCGCACCTCGCCTCGCACCGGCGCTGGTAGCTGGCGAGTGCCCGGGACCATGGCCGGCTCGATGGCCAGCAAGTCGAGGATGCGGCGGGTCGACGCCATGGCCCGCTGGTACAGGTCGAGCGTTGCGCCGAGGTCGGTCAGGGGCCACAACAGGCGCTGGGTCATATAGACCAGCACCGAGTAAAGGCCGACTTCGAGGGCTCCGTCGACCACCAACTTGCCCCCGATGAGCAGTGTGCAGGTGAAGCCGGCGAGGATGGCCACCCGGATGATGGGAACGAACGCGGACGAATACCGGATGGCCTCGGCGTTGGCCAGGCGGTAGTCGTCGGACACCGCATGGACCCGCTCGGCTTCTCGGTCCTCGGCGGTGAACGCCTTGATGGTCATGATTCCGCCGAGGTTGGCCGACAGGGTGGAGCTGAGATCGGCCACCCGCTCGCGCACCTTGGCGTAGTACGGCTCGAGGCGCCCCTGATACCAGACCGACCCGCCCACGATGATCGGGATGGGCATGAATGCCAAGACGAGAAGTTCCCAAGAGGCGAACGCGAAGACCAGTCCGACCAGCACGATGTTCCAGAACGTCCGGATCATGGTGGGCGCACCGACGTCGAGGAACCGCTCGAGCTGGTTGACGTCGTCGTTGAGGATCGCCAGTAGGCCGCCGGTCGTGTTGTCCTCGAACCACGCCACCTCCAGGTGCTGGACGTGGCGATAGGCGTCGAGGCGAGCGTCGTGCTGAACGGTCTGGGCCAGGTTCCGCCACAGGATCGAGGCCCGGTACTCGGAGTAGGACTCGGCCAGCCAGATGATCGCATTGAGAATGGCCAGCACCACCAGCTGCTGGAACCGGCCTTCGACCCCGAAGACCTGCTGGACGAATGACTGGTCGCCCGAGACGATGACGTCGATGGCGGCCCCGATGATCAGCTCAGGGGCCACGTCCATGACCTTGTTGAAGCTGCTCCAGAACGTGGCCCAGACGACTCGGCGCCGATGCGGGCGCGAGTAGCGCCAGAGTCGGACGATCGGCGCAGAGTCGTCGGTGGTCAAGTCGGGCACGTCAGAGCGAGGTGGTGGGCAGCTTGAGGTTCGGGTGGGCGCCGGTCTCCAACGAGCTGGGGCCGTCACTACGCCAACGGTGGTAACCCGCGGCAGCGATCATGGCCGCGTTGTCCGTGCACATCGACCGACTCGGCACGAACCCGTCGATTCCCTCCTGGTGGCAGACCTCGAGGAAGTCCTCGCGCAACCGCGAGTTGGCGGCGACACCACCGCCGAGCGCCATCCCCTTGGCCCCGATCTCTCGGGCGGCCTGGCGGGCCTTGGCCAACAGCACATCGACCACCGCCTGCTGGAAGCTGGCGGCCAGGTCGGGGCCGGATACGTCGGGATGGCTGCGCACGTGGTTGATCACTGCCGTCTTGAGTCCCGAGAAGCTGAAGTCGTAACCGCCGTCGAGCATGGCCCGAGGAAACGAGATGGCAGTCGGATCGCCATCGAGAGCCAACCGGTCGATGGCCGGACCCCCGGGGTAGCCCAATCCCATGAACCGGGCCACCTTGTCGAACGCCTCGCCGGCCGCGTCGTCGAGGGTCGAGCCCATGATCCGATACTGGCCGGGCCCATGCATGGCGACCAGCATCGTGTGGCCACCCGAGACGAGCAGCACGACCAGCGGAAGTTCGAGCCCGGGCTCTTCGAGGAACGACGCGTAGAGATGGGCCTCCATGTGGTTGACGGCCACGAAGGGCACGTCCCACACCAAGGCCAGGGCCTTGGCCGTGGAGACACCGACGAGCAGCGCGCCGATGAGCCCCGGGCCGACCGTGGCCGCCACCGCGTCGATATCGGCGCCCTCGACACCCGCTTCGACCATGGCCTGAGTGACCACCGGCATGAGCAGCTCGACATGAGCCCGACTGGCGATCTCGGGCACGACGCCACCGAAGCGGGCGTGCAGGTCGATCTGACTGGACACAACCGACGACCGCACCAAATGGCCGTCGACGACCACCGCAGCCGCGGTCTCGTCACAGCTCGTCTCGATGCCGAGGATGCTCATGGGTCGATCGGCGTCGTCTCGGAGATCGCCTCCGGCGACGGTGCTCACCACGGCACCTCCCGATAGATGGTCGCGTGGGCCACCCGGTCGGCCATCGTCTCGAGCCGACTGGCGAACTCGGCGCCATCGATGTCGTAGGCCCACATGATCAGCGCATCCTCGTTGATCTCGGCGTAGTAGTTGCGCCGGACCCCCACGGGGGCGAAGCCGAACCGCCGGTAGAGCTCCTGGGCCCCGCTGTTGGTCATCCGCACCTCGAGCGTCATGGCGGTGCACTCGGCAGCCAACGCCGCCCGGGTAAGTCCGACCATGAGGCGGGTCCCGACCTGGCGACGATGCCAGGACGGCTCGACGGCCAACGTCGTGAGGTGGGCCTCGCCGGCGATGAGCATCAGGCCGCCGTATCCCACCACCCGACCATTGGCTCGGGCAACCAGATAGACCCGGTCACGAGCCCGGAGCTCGGAGAGGTAGAGGCCAACCGTCCACGGTCGGGGGTAGACCTGGGACTCGATGCCCAGGACGGCTCGCAGGTGTCGGCGCCGCATGGGCGCCACCTCGATCTCGAAGCGCTGCGGGGCCGACGGGGAGAGGTCGCGTGCCGTCCTCACCGGTGCTCCCGGGTGGGCCAGTTGATCTCGACATCGGCCTTCCGCAGATAGACGGGTTGGATCTCCCACGGGCTCTCGAAGTCCTCCCGCAGGGCTCGGGCATGGGCCAACTGCACCAACGACCCGGCCGAAGGATGGGCCAGCCCGAGATCGGCGACCTCGAGTCGGGAGATGTCGCTCAGCACCTCGCCATAGCGCAGCGCGCCGTCACCGACGGCGAGATACTCCTCTCCCAGGGCCTGGAGTTCGGACGCCAGCTGCTCGGGCGACTCGAGCACGTGGGGCGAGACCCGTTGGAGGCCACCGGGCACCTGACGGTACGAACCGGTGAAGACCTCCCCTCGACGGGCGTCGATCACCGACACGATGCGTCGGTTGCTCCACCGGACCGGGAAGGCCACCAGGTCGAGACTCGACACCCCGATCACCGGGATACGTAGGGCCGACGCCATGGCTTTGGCCGTGGCCACCCCGACCCGCAACCCGGTGAACAGACCCGGCCCAACGTCGACGGCGACTGCCCCGATCTCGGACAGCTCGACGCCGGCCTGGCGGCAGGTGAACTGAATGGCCGGCGTCAGGACCTCGGCATGGCGACGGCCCTTGGCGGCCTGGAACGCGGCCAGCACACCCTCGTGGCCTCCGATGGCGCAGCCGACCTGTTCGGTCGCGGTGTCGATTCCCAGGATCAACATCAGCGATGAGCCTCGGTCAGCCAGTCGCGCAGGGCCAGGTAGAGGGCCGCCTCGCGCCCGGCCCAGGCCACGCCAACCGAGCGCAACACGATCGAACGGTCATCGGGGTCGTCGCCCAGAGCCAGACGTACCTCGAGGAACTCCGGAGGCAGGGTCGCAGCCACGACATCGCCCCACTCGATGAGCAGGACCGCGTCGTCGTCGACCAACTCGGCCAATCCGAGGTCGACCACCTCCTGGAGGTGGTCGAGTCGGTACACGTCGAGGTGATGGATACGCAGGTCGCCCTCATAGGTCTGGACCAGCGTGAACGTGGGGCTGGTGACCGCCTCAGTCACCCCGACGGCTGCCGCGAACCCTTGGGCGAACGCGGTCTTGCCGGCACCGAGGTCGCCGGCCAGTACGACGATGTCGCCCGGCTCGGCCAACAGGGCCACGGCCCCGGCCAACGCCTGGGTCTCCCCCACAGAGCGGGTCCGAGCTTCGAGCCGGGCGGTCATGCGGCCAGCGCCAACTTGGCTCGAACCAGGTCGGCCCGCATGCTCGCCAGCACCTGGGCGCCGCCTCGGAGTGCGGCCGCCGGGTGGAAGGTCGGGACGAGGACGCCACCGGCCCACGGGTACACCTGGCCCCGCAACGAGGTGATGCCTGCGGTGGTGCCCAGCAGGCTGCGGGCCGCGACATTGCCGAGTGTGACCACCACCCGGGGCGCCAGCAGGGCCAGCTGTCGATCGAGCCACGGCCGGCAGGCGTCGATCTCCTCGGGCCTGGGGTCACGATTGTTGGGCGGACGGCACTTGACGATGTTGGCGATGTAGCACTGGGCCCGGGTGAGACCCATCTCCTCTTCGAGCAGCCGGTCGAGGAGCTGACCCGAACGGCCGACAAAGGGCTCGCCCCGGGCGTCCTCCTCGGCGCCTGGACCCTCGCCCACCAACAGGAGCTGGGCCTCGGGGTGGCCGGTGCCGAACACCACTTGGGTCCGCCCCGATGCCAGCGCGCAGCGCGTGCACCCGGCGGCCTCGAGGGCCGAGGTCTCGAGGTCCATCCTCCGATGCTACCGAGGCCCGCCCAGGTGGCTCCGCGGCACGCGGACCGACAACGAGCAGGTCACCTCATAGGAGATGGTGTCCAGCCACCGGGCCCAGTCCTCGACGCCGATCCGCTCGGCGCCCTGCGTTCCGACCAGGACCACCTCGTCGCCGAGCTGCACCGACTCGGCCTGGGCATCACCTGCGGGGCCACAGTCGACGAGGAGCTGATCCATCGTGACCGTGCCGATCACCGGTCGACGAACGCCACCCACGAGCACCGACCCGCCCACGTCGGCGAACCGGCGCGGCACCCCATCGGCGTACCCGATGGGCACGGTGGCGACGACCGTGTCGGACGCGACCCGGTGGCGCAAGCCGTAGGACACGGCCTCACCGGCGGAAACCACCTTCACGTGGGACACCACCGACGTCAGGCGCAGCACCGGGTGCAGGCCGACACGCCCTTCGAGCGCGGGCGAGGGGGCCAACCCGTAGATGGCGATGCCGCAACGAACCAGATCGAAACGCAGGTCGGGGCAGTCGATGGCTGCCGCGGAGTTGGCAGCGTGGACCACGGGGGGCTCGAAGCCGGACTGGCGAAGCTGGCCCAGGACCTCCTCGAACCGCTCGGCCTGGACGGCCGTGAAGGGATGGTCGGGTTCGTCGGCCACCGCGCAGTGGGTCCACACCCCCTCGAGCACGAGCGCCGGGTGGGCGCCGATCGAGGCCGCCAACGCGACGGCGTCGTCGGGTGCCGCCCCGACCCGGTGCATGCCCGTATCGACCTTGAGATGCACAGGCAGCACGGTGGCGACACCGGCTCGGGCCATTCCGCTGGCCAACGCGTCGATGACCGCCTTCGAGTACACCGTCGGCGTGAGCCGGCTGCTGACCACGAGGTCGACTTCTTCGGCCAACGGCTCGGACAGCACCAGGATGGGCCCGTCGATGCCGGCGGCCCGGAGTTCGGCGCCCTCGGCGGCCATGGCCACCGCCAGCCAGGTCGCCCCGGCCGCCAATGCCGCTCGGGCCACCGGGACCGCACCGTGGCCGTAACCGTCAGCCTTGACGACCGCACACAGAGCCGCTGGAGCAACGAGGTCGGCGAGGAGGCCAACGTTGGCGGCCACCGCGTCGAGATCGACCTCGGCTCGTGTGCGGCTCACCCCTCGGCCTCCTCCTCGGCGATCATCGCCCGCAACACGTCACCCCGGGCAATGATGCCCACCAACACTCCAGACTCGGTCACGGGCAACCGCCCGACGTGGTGCTCGTGTAGCAGCGTCGCAGCCCGCTCGAGCGTGTCGTCGGGAGCGCAAGTCGGAGGGTCCTTGTGCATGAGGTCACTGACCCTCGACCCCACAGCCCGCTGGAGTTCTTCCTCGAACCGGCGCTGTGAACCTGGCAGCTCGATCGTTCCGCCCAAGATCGAGATCACAGTGGGCAGGTGCAGCTGGGCCTCGGACACGATGAGGTCGTCGGTGGTGAGCATCCCCACGACGTGGCCCTCGGCGTCGACGACGGGAGCGCCATCGACGCCCCGTTCCGACAGTCGACGCATGGCTTCCTCGACCGTGTCGTCGGGAGCGAAGGTCACCACATCGGTGGTCATGACCTGGCGGACGGGCGTGGATCGGGGCACTGCGGGAGACCTCCAGGTCAGGGTCGGACGCTCAGGGCGTCGAGCACGGCCGGCACCAGATCGGGCAAGTCGCCAGCGACCAAGCCGTCTCGCCAGCCTAGGCCCCCGGCTCGACCGTGGACGTGAGCAGCGGCCACCGCAGCCGTCGCCGGCGGCATTCCCCGGGCGATGAACGCGGCAATCATCCCGGCGAGCACATCACCGGTCCCGGCCGTCGCCAGGCGGGCGTCGCCGGCCGTGGTGGCCAGAATCTGCGGCATGAAACCGCTCGACCTGGCGCCTGCCGCGGCCACCACGGTGGTGGCCCCTTTGACCAGGACGGTGGCCCCGCACCGGTCGGCCAGATCGGCTGCGGCATCGAACCGGTCGACACCGGGCGAGGCACCCGCAAGCCGCCGGTACTCGCCGTCGTGAGGGGTGAGCACGGTGGTCGACTGCGTGAAGGCCGCCGGGTCGTCGCCCAGCGCGTACAGACCGTCGGCATCGACGACGACCGGCACCGGACTCTGGGCCACGAGACGCCGGACCTCGACCCCAGTGTCGAGCGCCCGTCCGAGCCCGGGGCCCACGACAACCGCGCCGACCCGGTCGAGACCGGCCAGGACCACGTCGGCCCACCCGTTCTCCGGCAAGGGGACCGACACCGCCTCGACCGGCTGGCCAGCATCGCCCGTAACCGCGCCCGGAGTCGAGCGCCGGACGAAGCCGGCGCCGGCCCGAAGAGCGCCGGCGGCGGCCAGTCGGGAGGCGCCGGCCATGGAGGGGCTACCGGCGACGACCCACACGGCACGCTGCCACTTGTGAGCCGCTCGCTCCCGGTGCGGTAGCCACTCGGCCACGTCGTGATCCTCGATCAAAGCCGCGGCGACGGTGGAGGCGTCGAGGCCGATGTCGGCGACCACCACCTCGCCGGCCAGGTCGGGGCCCGCGCCCTGAAGCAGCCCACGCTTGAGTCCGGCGAACGTGACCGTTCGAGTGGCCCGCAGCACCGCGCCCGGCTGGGCGTAGCCGGTCCGACCGTCGACCCCCGACGGGATGTCCACGGCCAGGACCGGGGTGAGCGTGGGCACCTCCGGGGGGACCCAACTCCCCCGGAACCCGGTCCCGAACGCAGCGTCGATCACCAGATCACACGACGGCAGCGGATGGCTCGATCCGGGGGCCACCGTCGTCACCGCGATACCGCGGGCCGAGAGCCGACGGGCGGCGGCCCGGCCGTCGTTGCCGTTGTTGCCCGGGCCGGCGATCACCACCACCCTGCGGCCGTAGGCCCCACCGAGGAGGTCGAGCGCAGATCGGGCCACCGCCGCCCCGGCTCGCTCGATGAGGTCGGCCACCGGCACCGTCGACGACGCGTCGAGGGCGGCCATCTCCTCGGGCGTGGCCACCGGGATCATCGGGGCTGGTCGCCCCTGCTCATGGAGTTCACCAGGCGACGGCTATCGCCTGGGCCACCCGGTCGGTGTGGGTCAGCGTCAGGTGCCATGCGGTCACCCCTCGCTCGTCGGCCAGGGAGGCGGCGGCGCCGTGCAGGCGCACCGACGGCTGACCCGATCGGGCCTTGACCACTTCGACATCGCGGAGCGCGAACTTCCAGAGTCCCACCCCCATGGCCTTCATCACCGCCTCCTTGGCCGCGAAGCGGGCGGCCAGGCGTTCGGTGGGATCTGCCCGTCTCGCCGCGTACGCCCGCTCGTCGTCGGAGAACAGCCTCGTCGCCAGCCGGGGGGTACGGGACAGGGCCAGGCGAAAGCGGTCGATCTCGACCAGGTCGACGCCGATGCCGATCACCGGGCCGAACCGTGATCGGACCGCCAGCGGTCGGCGAGGACGTAGACCGGTTCTGCCAGCAGATCGAACACCGGCGACCCTTCGAGCATGTCGGCGGTGAGAGAAGCCTCGGTCTCGGTCACCGCGTCGGTCAGCGCGGCTAGTCGGCCCTGGTAGCCGGCGAGGACCGCTCGGGCCTGGTCGGCGTCGAGGTGATCGACGAAATGGGCGTGCAGCAGAGTCAGGCCCGTTACCTCGGCCCCCTTGGTCTCGGGCACGAGGATCACCGTGCGGCCATCGCGCCGACCCCGAGCCACGGTGACCTCCCGGGTGGTGGCCACCCGGTGCTTGGTACCTCGCAGGGTGGGGTCATCGGCCGTGCGAGACACCAACGACGCGGCCACTCCGCCCAGGTCGACCACATGGATCGTCGCCCCGTCACCGCCCACCGACCCCTCGATGCGGTACCGGGTGTGTCCGTCGACCGAGCTCACCGCCTGATCGAGCGCGGCGAGCGTGCGCAGGGCCCGGTACCCGAGGCGGTCGCGACCGACACCGGCGACCAGAACGGCCCGCACCAACGCTGGCTCGAAGAGCGCCTCCTCGGACCGAGAGATCCCAACCGTGATGGTCTTGGCCTGATGCTTGATGGCGTCGATGGGTCGGGTGAGGGCGTCGATACCACGGCTCAGGACCTCGAGCAGGTCCTCGGCGATGGCTGCGGGGGTCCCGATACGTCCGTGCTCGAGCTCGTAGTCGTCGTGGGGCCGTTCGCCCCCCGCGTAGCGAAGGAGCGACGCCAAGTCGACGGCCACGCTGGCGTCGAGGCTTCCGTCCAGGGCGCCACTGCGAAGCTCGTGACGGAAGCGGCTGGCGTGGGGGGCGACCGCCGCCGCCACCCGGTCGAACATCGACGGGTCGACCGCGTCGCCGACGTCGGCCAGGGCGGCTTCCACCGCGGCCCGCGCCTCACGAAGCAGGCGAGCTTGAGCATCGATGGCCATGGCCGCCCCGTAGCCGAACAAGTGCCCGGCCATGGCCGACAGCACGAAGGCGAGCCGGGGATGGACAACCGGCACGAAGATCGTGCCCAGCGCCTCCTCGAAACGGCGATCACCGGCGGTGGCGACGACGATCGGAGCCGCTCGGTGGGCCCGGTAGATCGCCACCTCCTTGGCCACGTCGTCACCGGTCGACCCTTCGAGGCCGGCCGCGCACACGAAGATGAGGGGCTCGGCGGACAGATCGATGTGCTTCTTGTCCTCGGTGGCATCGGCGGGAATCGACCGGTAGCAGAGCTCTGAGATCTTGATCCGCACCTCCTCGGCAGCGATGCGGTTGGTGCCGTTGCCCACCACAGCCCATGAGCGCCTCGATGGGGCGTACCGGGTCGCCAGCTCGCCGATCGCCTCCCTCTGGTCGAGCACCTGGCCCATGGCGTCGGGAAGATCGAGGAGCCCTCGGAGCAGGCCGTCGACCTCGTCGTCGTCGGCGCAACCGGCCGCGTCGGCCAGCCCACAGGCCAGCAGCATCCCGGCGGCCACTTGGGAGTACCACGCCTTGGTCGACGGCACGCTCATCTCGATATCTCGTCCGTCGGCCGTGTACAGCACCCCGTCGGCCTTCTCGACCAGGTCGCTGTTGCGCCGGTTGACGATGGCGACCACCGACGCTCCCCGCGCCCGAACCAGGTCGACGGTCCGATTGGTGTCGGTCGTCGTGCCCGACTGGCTGATGGGGACGACCAGGGTGTCGGACATGTCGTCGGTGAGTCCGAAGCCCGACAGCTCGGTAGCTGGCAGGGCAACGGCCGCCACCCCGACTGGCGCCAGCGCCACGCCCACCGCATCGGCGACCGCGGCGGCGGCAACTCGGGCGGTGCCCTGGCCGATGGCCACCACTCTGCGGATGCGACCGGCGCCGAGCGCAGCACGGAGCTGGCCGGGGATGGTCGCCGGGCCCAGGTCGACCCGAAGACGCCCGTCGGCACCGGTGACGATGCGCCCCCGGAGTGTCTTACGCATCGACTGGGGGGACTCGGCCAGCTCCTTGCGCAGGAAGTGGGGGTGGTCACCCCGGTCGATGTCGCGAGTGGTGATCTCGGGGACCACCAGCTCGCTCTCGGAGACCGGCAACGCAGTGGCGTCGTAGGCCATGCGGGTCACGCCGGCCAGCTCGCCCGCCAGTGCGCCGTCGAGCGCAACGATCTGACCCGGCCCCCCGTCGACACCCTGGGGCGACTCGCCGTCGAGGCGCAGATACGTCGAGGCTTCCTCGACCAGCCCGTAGGGCTCGCTGGCCACGATGAAGGCGTCGGCGGCCAAGCCGACATAAAGGGACTGGCCGCTCCCCCGCTGGGCCAGCAGCAGGGTGTCGGGGGAACCGGCCGCCAGGGCCACCACCGCCACCGACCCGTCGAGTTGCCGTGCGGTCCGGGCGAAGGCATCGGTGACCTCGGCACCGTCGGCCAAGGCCCGGGACACGAGCACAGGGATCACCTTGGCGTCGGTGGTGATGGCACCCGGCATCCGCAGGCCGGCCGACAGCCGCAGCTCGTTGTGGTTGTCGACGTCGCCGTTGAGCACCGCGGTGACGGCGGGGGCCGGCGCCACCGAGTCGCCCGTCTCGGCCTGGTCGAGTGGGTGGGCGTTGGCCTCGGAGATCAGCCCGACGCTGGCCCAACGGGTGTGGGCCAGGACCGTCACCCAGGACTGGGGACCGGCCACGGCCAGGCGGAGCAGGTCGTCTCCGGCCAGGGCATCCCGCAGCGCCCGGGTGTTGTCCCCCAGCTCGCCGATCTCGGCCGAAGCCTTGTAGACGAAGCTCAGGCAACCCTCGACCGCGGCCACTGCGCCCGAGTTCAGTACCGGATCGAACCGGCGGGCCACCGCCTCGGCCAGATCTGGAGCCGCGAGGTCGAGACCGTGGTCACGCACCAAGACCTGGAGGCCGGCCGAGTCACGACCCCTCACCTCGAGGCGGTCGAGTGCGCCCAGAGCGAGATCGATCGAGCAGAAGGCCTCGACCGTCGACACCGTCGGGTCGGGCCCGGCCAACGTAGCTACCGATCGAGCTCGGCCCACCCGATCCCGGGCCACGCTCCACCCGGCGTCCTTGAGCGCGACCAACGCGGCGTTGAGGCCCTCGATGTCTTCGACTGTGCCGGGTGAGTACTCACCGGCGTCGAGTGCCGCTTCGATGGCGGCGGCCCGTTCGAGCGCCAGCGATCCGATCTGGTCGACGTGGTCGAGCAGGTCGCCGTCGCCGAGGAGCACCAGAAGCCCTGGTGTACCTCGAAGCAACTGGTCGACCCGGCGCAGGGCGTCGGTGGCCACGTCGACCTGGGCGACGTCGACGGGCCCGCTAGCCAGCTTCGACCGGGCCTCGGCCACGAGATCACGCACGACCACCGCGTCAGGAACCGGACGGCTGGCCGGGCGGCGCACGACGGCGACGATCCCGCACATGGTCGAGAGGTTAGGGGGCGGAACGCGGACGGGGACCGTGGGCCGCGGCTCGCACCTCCATACAGACCCGGTTACAGATGTCCTGGGCCCGGGCCTCGGTGGGCGCTTCCACCATGACTCGTACCACCGGCTCGGTGCCGCTCGGTCGCACCAAGATCCGACCCTCGCCCCCCAGGTCGGCCTCGATCTGGGCCACCAGCGACGCCACCGACGCCGCCGCGACGTCGGCGTCGGTGACCGCGACGCTGCGCAACACCTGGGGGAGCCGGACCATCGCCTCGGCCGCCACGGTGGCGAACGACCGACCGGCTCGGACCACGACGTCGAGGGCCTGGACCCCCGTCAGCACCCCGTCTCCGGTCGTCGCCAGCTCGGCGAACACGACGTGGCCGGACTGCTCGCCCCCCAACCCGATTCCGGTCGAGGCCATGGCCGCCAACACGTTGCGGTCCCCGACGTCGGTCACCACCACCTTGATGCCGTGGGCGGCCATGGCTCGCCCGAAGCCGAGGTTGGTCATGACCGTCACGACCACTCCTTGGCCCACGAGTTGGTCGCGAGCGCTCCGATCGATCGCGCACAACGCCAGTAGTCGGTCGCCGTCGACCACCACGCCCTGGTCGTCGACGGCGACCACTCGGTCAGCGTCGCCATCGAAGGCCAGGCCGGCGTCGGCGCCGAGCTGGACGACCACCCGCTGGAGTCCCGAAGGGTCGGTGGAGCCGCACCCGTCGTTGATGTTCGTCCCGTCGGGTTGGTCGTTGAGGACGGTGACGGTGGCCCCCAACCGCCGCAGTGCTTCGGGGCCCACCACCGATGCGGCGCCGTTGGCACAGTCGACCACCACGTGGAACCCGTCGAGCCCTCGGCCCTGGAGCGATCCGACGATGCGCTCGACGTGGCTGGCGACGCCGTCACCCCGGTTGGCGATAGAGCCGACGGCGCCACCACGAGGGGGAACCGACGCCGAGCCGGCGGTGAGTTGGGCCAGGACGGCTTCGAGCTCGGCCTCCTCGACGGCGCCGAGCTTGCGCCCCCCGGCGGCGAACAACTTGACGCCGTTGTCGGCGTAGCCGTTGTGCGACGCCGAGACCACGGCGCCGACCACCGCCTCGGTCGCGCACAGCCCGGCCACGCCCGGGGTGGGGAGCACACCGACCAACTCAACGTCTACTCCCTCGGCCGCGAACCCTGCGGCCAGTGCCGCTTCGAGCAACGGACCCGATCGCCGGGTATCTCGCCCGATGACCACCCGAGCGTCGTCGGGCGAACACAGCGTGCGCGCCGCGGCCCGCCCGAGGGCCAGGACGAACTCGGGGGTGAGCTCGACGTTGGCCAGACCACGGACCCCATCGGTACCGAACCGGAGGGTCACCAGGGAACTACCGCTTCGAGTACTGCGGCGCCTTACGGGCCTTCTTGAGCCCGTACTTCTTGGATTCCTTCTCACGAGCATCTCGGGTGAGGAACCCAGCCCGCTTCAGCGACCCCCGCAGTTCGGGATCGAGCTCGATCAGCGCCCGGGCGATACCGAGGCGCAGGGCACCGGCCTGACCCGAGGGCCCGCCGCCGGCGAGCGTGGCATCGATGTCGTAGGCCTCATCGAGCTCGGCCACTCGGAGCGGCTCGCTGACGATCATCTGGTGGGTCCGAGACGGGAAGAAGTCGTCGAAGGTCCGCTTGTTCACCGTGATGGTGCCGGTTCCGGGACGGACACGGACCCGAGCGACGGCTTGCTTGCGTCGACCGGTGGTCTGGGTGAGGGGCTTGTCAGCCATTGGCGTGTCTCCTAAGAGGCCCGGTAGCGGGCCTGCGGGAGCTCGAGCGGCTCGGGCCCCTGGGCGGCGTGCGGGTGGGTGGGGCCGGCGTAGACCTTGAGCTTGCCGAGCATGGAGCGACCGAGGCGGTTCTTGGGCAGCATGCCTTTGACCGCCTTACGCACGACGTCCTCGGGACGGTCGGCCAGCAGGTCGCTGTAGCGACGAGTGCGGAGCCCGCCGGGGTACCCCGAGTGGGTGTAGGCCAGCTTCTTGTCGGCCTTGTTCGAGGTCAGCACGACCTTGCTGGCGTTGATCACGATGACGTGGTCGCCCATGTCGACGTGCGGGGCAAAGGTCGGCTTGTGCACGCCCCGCAAGCGACGGGCGACCTCGGTGGCCAGCCGGCCGAGCACGAGGCCCTCGGCGTCGACCACGAGCCAGTGGCGGTCGACATCAGCGGGGGTGGGACTGAAGGTGGGCACGCGGAAAGAGTCCTCAGGTCAGGCAGTGGACGCGCCGGGTCGACGACCAGCGGCACGCAAGTCGGAGAAGTCTATGAGGCTTGATCTGCAGCCGCCAACCGGCTGCAGCACATCGGGTGCCGAGCCGGTTGGCGGTCAGACGGGCCTCAAGGAGCCAGCGGCTGGCTTTCCAGGATGACGGTTCCGCCGAACACCGGGCCGGTACCGGTCACCTGCTGGAGCACGATGTAGTTGAAGCTGGGCCGGACCTGGAGGTTGACGACGTAGGTTGCCGACCCCGGCGTCACCAAGTCGCTCACCCATTCGTCGATGTCGCCGAGCGTGCCCGCTCCGACCTGGGCACCGGCCGCGTTGTAGGTACGAATCTCCGGGTTCGGTCCGAGGCGATACCGCAGGAGGTGCAGCTGACCGGCACCATCGATCGAGATCTGGCCCCACTCGGTCCCGTCATTGGTCCAGGCCAGATCGACGGCATCGACATCGATCCCGCCGGGCGTCCCCACCTCGTACTTGTTCAGGTCGAGTTGCCCACTGTTGAGGGTGACGCCATAGATGTTGTTGTTGGCGTCAACCGCGAGGTCGATGACGGTGGCGGTCGGGGAGGCGTTGGTCGGCGGGACCGGAGTCGTCACGCCAGTGCTCGAGATCGAGACGACCGTGTTGCCGTCCAGCGCGTACAGGTTGCCGAGATGATCGACGGTAAGTGACGTGAAGAGGTAGTTCTGGGCCAACACGATGTCGGTGTAGGTCGCTCCCGTCGGATCCGCCGAATAATCGAAGTGGCGAATCAGGTAGTCCACGATCTGGTTGTCCGGCAATGGGGTGTGGGATTCGCCGATGACGTAGATGTCACCGTCGTCGCCAACGGTGATCTCGGCACACTGCAGGCGGTCGGTCTCAGTGTCGAGCGTGATCGTGGAGACATCGCCCGTTGGCGTGATCTTACGGAACAGACAGTCCTTCGCCGCAGGGGGAGGATCGGTCTGGCCAACGGCGTAGACGTTGCCGGCGGGGTCAGATGCGGCGTCAATGGTGTAGAGCACCGATCCGGCCGGAGGTCCGGTCGTCGTGGTGGTGGTCGGGGCCACGGTGGTCGAGGTGGTGGGGGCCACGGTGGTGGTGGTCGTCGGCGTCACCGTCCCTGACGCCCAGGCCATGCCCACGACGTCACTGGTCGCGGTGCTGGTCGCCGAGCCGAGGAACACCGAATCGCCGTAGGAGAACACGCCGCCGTCGGCGGCCACGAAGAGGTAGCCCTGATCTGTCGGGGTGGCGATCATGCCCACCACCGGCGACACCAGCGCAATGTTGCCCGTCGATCCGTAGAAGTTGGCATCACCGAAGGCGAAGATGCCGCCATCGGAAGCGGTCATCCAGTAGCCGGCGCCGGTCGAGGTCGACGCCATGCCGACAACCGGAAGATTGAGCGGCTCGCCGCCCATCGAGCCGTAGAACTCAGCATCGCCAAAGGCAAAGATGCCGCCATCGGAAGCGACCAGCCAGTAGCCCTCGCCCGACGGGGTGGCCGACATGCCGACAATGGGCTCGTTGAGCACGATGCTGCCCAGCGAACCCTCGAAGCCGGCATCGCCGAACGCGAAGATCCCGCCATCGGACGCCACCAGCCAGTACCCCTGGCCCGACGGGGTGGAAGCCATACCCACGATGGGCTGGTTGAGCACGATGCTGCCCAGGGAACCCTCGAACTCCGCGTCGCCGTAGGAGAAGATGCCGCCATCGGATGCGACCAGCCAGTAGCCGAGCCCGGAGGGAGTTGCCGCGGTGCCGACGATGGGCTCGTTGAGCTCGGTCTGGTTCAGCGAGGCACCGTAGGTGCTCACGCCTTCCCCGAAGGCGCTCACCCCGCCGTCGTCCGACACCACTCGGTAGCCACTGGTGGTGACGGGCGCAGCCGACGACGACGAGCCGGCGACACTCAGAACCAGCAGGGCCCCGAGCAACGACAGGACTGCGAACACCCCCGCAATCCGACTCGGTCGCCGCCCCGTCTCGATCGCGTGCTGATGAACCTCGTGCATTGACATGCTCCCTCCACCCAGTCAGATCCGACGACGGCCCCCGTCGGGGTCGCCAAGAGTAGTGCCCACACTCTTCGCGTTGTCAAACGCGCTCTGTGTGGTCACCATAGGAAACGGTCCACAGCACCAGTCCATGCGGGGGCGCGAGGTTCGCGCCCGACGCCCGGTCCCGGGACTGCAGGACCCCCATGACATTCCCAGCACGACGCCGTCCTAACCCAACGGAAACCAGTAGACCCACGATCGACCTGACCATCTGGTGACAGAACGACGTGGCTTCGATCTCGAATCGGAGCAGATCGTCGCCCTGCTCCGACCAGCGAGCGTCGAGCACCCGTCGGACCAGCGACGGCTGGACGACGCCAGGATCGACCCGAGGCCGCCGACAGAACGAGGCGAAATCGTGCTCACCGATCAGGGGGTCACAGCCCAGGCGCATGGCCCGAACGTCGAGCGGGTCGGGCACGTGCCAGCTGGTGCGAGCCAGGAACGGGTCGGGCTCCGGGCGGTTGAGCACCGTGTAGCGGTAGCGCCGGGACGTCGCGGAGCGCCGGGCATCGAAGCTCACGCTGGCGGGAGTGGCGCTGCGGACCACCACCTCGGGTCCCAACATGCGGTTGAGCGAGCGCTGAAGCGCGACGAGGTCGATCCCGTCGGGCCCGTCGAACGTCACCACCTGACCCCAGGCATGGACCCCGGCGTCGGTGCGGCCCGCGCAGGTCAACACCACCTCGTGGCTCAGGGCCCGAGAGAGGGCGCTCGTGAGCACGCCGGCCACCGTGCGCACGTCGCGGTTCTGGGCGAAGCCCGAGAACTGGGACCCGTCGTAGGCGACGAGCAGCCGAACCCTCACGACGAGGCCCGGCGGGAAGGCTCAGACCAGCTCGATACGAGCCATCGGCGCATTGTCGCCGTGGCGAGGCCCGAGCTTGAGGATTCGGGTGTAGCCCCCCGGTCGATCGCTGTAACGAGGCGCGATCTCCTCGAAGAGCTTGTGGGCCATGTCCTTGTCCCGCAGGAAAGCCACCACTTGGCGGTGCTGGTGCAGGCCGCCCTTCTTGGCCTTGGTGATGATCTTCTCGGCCACCGGGCGCAGCGCCTTGGCCTTGGCTTCGGTGGTCACCAGCGCTTCGGCCGCGAACAGCGAGGCGGTGAGGTTGGCCAGCATGGCCCGCTCGTGGGCCGCGCTGCCGCCGAGACGGCGGGCCTTGCGCGGGGTACCGGGTCGCAGACCCATATCAAGCCTCCCGAACCCGCAGCGACAAGCCCCGCTCGTCGAGCTTCTCGATGACCTCGTCGAGTGACTTCTGGCCGAAGTTGGTGATGGCCAACAGATCGTCGTTGGTGCGAGCCAGCAGCTCCCCGATGGTGTTGACCTGGGCCCGCTTGAGGCAGTTGCGGGGCCGCTCGGAGAGCTCGAGATCTTCGATGGGCAGGTCGAGATCGGGTGACCCGCTGAGCACCGCCGGGAGCTCGCCCAGCTCGAGACCCTGAGGGGCATCGCTCATCTCGGCGACCAGGCTGACCAGGGCCCGCAACGTGTCGCCGGCCGAGGCCAACGCGTCTCGCGGTGCCATCGACCCGTCGGTCTCGATGTCGAGGATGAGGCGATCGAAGTCGGTGGACTGCTCGACCCGGGTGGGCTCGACGTCGAAGGTGACCCGGCGAACCGGAGAGAAGATGGCGTCGACCGGGATGATCCCGATGGTCGGCGGCCGGTTGATCCGGTCGGCCGAGACGTAGCCCCGACCCCGTTCGATGGTGATGTCGATGGCCAACCGACCCTTGCCGTTGAGCGTAGCGATATGCAGGTCGGGGTTGAGGATGGTGACGTCGGCGGTGGTGGCGATGTTCGCGGCGGTCACCTCGGCCGGGCCTCGAGCATCGAGCCGGAGTTGGACCGGCTCGTCGACCTCGGACACCAACACGATGTCCTTGAGGTTGAGGATCACATCGGTGACGTCCTCGACGACACCTTGGATCGTGGTGAACTCGTGGAGGGCGTCGTCGAAGCGGACCATGGTGATGGCCGCGCCGGGGATCGACGACAGCAGCGTGCGCCGCAGGGCGTTGCCCAACGTGTGCCCGAAGCCGGGCTCGAGCGGGCTGAGGGCGAACTGCTGGCGGTTGCCGACGGCCTCGCCCAGCGGCTCGATGGTGGGCCGTTGGATGACCAGCATGTGTGTCTCCTGAAAGTCTTCGCGTTACGAGGGCAGTCGGTCGCGGCCGGAGCCGGGACCTACTTGGAGTAGAGCTCGACGATGAGCTGTTCGCGCACGGGCACGTCGATGTGCTCGCGCAGCGGCAGGTCGCGCACGGTCACCGAAGCGCCGCCATCGGCAGCCTCCAGCCACGGCGGGATCTGACGATCGATGGTTTCGAGGTTGTGGCGCACGACGATCATCTCTCGGGCTTTCTCGCCCAACTCGACGACCTCGCCCTTGCGCAGCTGGTAGCTCGGGATGGTGACCCGACGCCCGTTGACCTTGACGTGACCATGGCGGACGAACTGGCGGGCCTGGGCCCGGCTGGCGCCCCACCCGGCTCGAAATGCGACGTTGTCGAGGCGCAGCTCGAGCATGCGCAGCAAGTTCTCGCCGGTGACGCCCTTTTGCCGGCTGGCCTCCTGATAGAGGTTCCGGAACTGCTTTTCAAGCAGGCCGTAGATCCGGCGGGCCTTCTGCTTCTCACGAAGCTGGAGCAAGTACTCGCCATCCTTGCGGCGCAACTGCGTGCGGCCGTGGTCTCCCGGCGGGTACGGACGACGCTCGATCGGGCACTTCATCGTGTCGCACTTGGCGCCCTTGAGGTACAGCTTCATCTTCTCGCGCCGGCAGAGCCGGCACACGGGTCCTGTGTAACGAGCCATGGTCCTTCGTTCCTACCTAGACGCGCCGACGCTTGGGCGGGCGGCAGCCGTTGTGCGGCGTTGGGGTGACGTCCTTGATGCCTGACACCTCGATGCCGGCGTTCATGAGCGAACGGATCGCTGTCTCGCGGCCCGAACCCGGGCCCTTGACGAGGACCTCGACCCGGCGCACACCGTGCTCCATGGCCCGACGGGCGCACTGCTCGGCCGCCATCTGCGCCGCGTAGGGCGTCGACTTGCGAGAGCCCTTGAAACCAACGTTGCCCGCTGACGCCCAGGCCAGGACGTTGCCCTCGGTGTCGGTGATGCTGATGATCGTGTTGTTGAACGAGCTCTTGATGTGCGCGACGCCGTAAGCGACGTTCTTGCGCTCACGACGGCGGGGGCGACGGCCCCCAGGCTTCGGCTTGGCCATGGGGTGCTTACTTCCTCACCTTCTTCTTGCCGGCCACGGTCTTCTTCGGACCCTTCCGGGTCCGGGCGTTCGTGTGCGTGCGCTGCCCATGGACGGGCAGGCCGCGCCGATGGCGCAGGCCCTGGTAGCACCCGATATCCATCTTGCGCTTGATGTCCTGGTTGATCTCGGAGCGCAGCGTGCCTTCGACCCGGAGGTGCTGGTCGATGTAGGCCCGGATCTGCACGACCTCGTCGTCGGTGAGGTCGCGGACCCGAGTATCGGAGGTGACGCCCACCGACTCGCAGATCTGATGGGCCAACGTGGGCCCAATGCCATAGATATAGGTGAGCGAGACCTCGACCCGCTTCTCACGGGGAATGTCGACGCCAGCGATTCGTGCCATGACCTACCCCTGCCGCTGCTTGTGGCGCGGATTGCTGCAGATCACCTGGACGCGGCCGTGCCGACGGATCACCTTGCAGCGCTCGCACATCTTCTTGACGCTCGGACGAACTTTCATCGCAGCCTCGGGCTACTTGTAGCGGTACGTAATACGGCCTCGGGTGAGGTCGTAGGGGGTGAGCTCCACCTGGACGCGATCCCCGGGAAGGATCCGGATGTAATGCATGCGCATCTTTCCGGAGATGTGAGCCAGCACTTCGTGCCCGTTATCGAGCTCGACCCGGAACATGGCGTTGGGCAAGGGCTCGGTGACCTTGCCCTCCAACACGATCGCGTCTTCCTTGGGCTTGGGCAGCCTGGGCCTCCTGCACTTGAGTGGAACTTGTCGAAGGGACGCGCGGCAGACGACACGCGCGCAACGGCGGAGGCGACATGCTACTGGTCGGGCCGGCCGAGGCCAAACGGTCAACTGGTCGTGGCGAGACAGCAGCCCGGGGCGCACACACCGGGTGCCTGGCCGAGTGCGACGGCCTCGGCCACCAGGTCGGCAATCATGGTCACGAACGGCGCAGCGGTGCCAACCGTGGCCGCCCGGACCAGGCGAAGGCCCGTCTCGTCGGCCACCGCTCGGGCCTCGGTATCGAGGTCCCACTGGACTTCGACGTGGTCGGACACGAAGCCGATCGGCACCACCACGACGTCGGTCACACCCGATCCAGCGAGGGTGCGGAGGTGATCGACGATGTCCGGTTCGAGCCACGGAACCGATGGCGGGCCACTTCGACTCTGCCAGACGAGGTCCCACTGGTACGACCCGGCCAATCGGCTCGTCACGGTGGCGGCCGCCTCGCGAAGTTGGACCTCATAGGGACTGACGTCGGCCATCGAGAGCGGGATGGAATGGGCCGTGAAGACCAACCGGGCCTGATCACGGGTCCGGCCCGGCAACTGGTCGAGCGCATCGGCCACGTTGGCCTGCACCGAGTCGAGGAACCCGGGCTGATCGCCGTAGAGACGGAGCTTCTCGATGACCGGTGCGCCGGGACCCACCTCCTGGCGAGCCCGTTCGATGTCCTCGCGATACTGGCGACATCCAGAGTACGACCCGAACGCAGACGTGACGAAGGCCAGGGCCCGCTCGACGCCGTCGTCCCGCATGGCCCGAACGGGGTCGGCCAGGAGTGGGTGCCAGTTCCGGTTGCCCCAATAGATCGGAAGGGTCCACCCGCGACCGGCGAACTCGGATTCGATGGCCGCGATCAACTCCCGGTTCTGGCCGTTGATCGGACTGACGCCACCGAAGTGCCGATAGTGCTCGGCCACCACGGCCAACCGATCGTCGGGCACCCCGCGCCCGGCCGTCACCCGGCGCAGGAACGGCATCACGTCGTCGGGTCCTTCGGGCCCACCGAAGGAGACGACCAACAGCGCGTCGAACGGGGGCACCCGGCGAAACTATCGCCGGGTCTCGGCGATCAGAACCTCGTGAGCACCTCGGGGCCGTCGTCGGTAATGGCAATGGTGTGCTCGAAGTGGGCCGAACGTGAGCCGTCTCGGGTCACCACGCTCCACCCGTCGGCCAGCACTCGTGTCGCCGGATCGCCGACGTTGATCATGGGCTCGACCGCGAACACGTTGCCCGCCCGCAGGCGTGGCCCTCGACCGGCGGGTCCATAGTTGGGCACGTCGGGACGCTCGTGCATCTCGGTCCCGATGGCATGGCCGACGTACTCCCGCACGACCGAGAAGCCTGCGGCCTCAGCCACAGTCTGGACCTCGTGGCCGATGTCGGACAGTCGGTTTCCGTCGACCATGACTGCGATGCCGGCGGTCAAGGCGGCTTCGGTCACCTCGATGAGACGTCGAGATTCGTCGTCTATTTGGCCCACTGGCCACGTCGCCGCCGCGTCACCGTGATAGCCGGCCACGATCGCCCCGCAGTCGATGGAGATGATGTCGCCCTCGACCAGGACCGTCTCGTCGGGAATGCCGTGGACGATCATCGAGTTGGGCGAGGCGCAGATGACAGCCGGGAAACCGTGGTAGCCGAGGAAGTTCGAGCGGGCCCCGTTGCGTTCGATGACCTCACGCCCGATGGCATCGAGCTCGAGGGTCGTCACTCCGGGGCGAATGGCATCGCGAATGCACTCGTGCATCTCGGCCACGACCCGCCCGGCCTGGCGCATCTTGGCCAGCTCAGCGGCGTTTCGACGCACGCTCAACCGCTGACACCCGACGTCGTCCCGCCGGTACGGGCGTCGACGGCAGCGATCAGGCGCTCGGTTACCAGATCGGGGTCGCCCGTACCGTCGACCGTGGCGAGCAGATCGCGGTCACCGAACCACGCCACCAGCGGCGCCGTCTCCTGCTCGTAGAGATCGAGGCGCCGGTTGATGGCGTCTTCGGTGTCGTCGGGTCGCTGCACGAGATCGCCGCCACACAGCTCGCACAACGATGCGCGCCGGGGCATCAGATCGACCGAGTAGTTGCTGCCGCAGTCGACACAGACACGCCGAGACGCCAGCCGGGTGAGCACGATCTCTCGGGGTACCTCGAGGTCGACCACCAGGTCGATGCCGTATGGGGCGGCAATGCCCTCGAGAGCCTCGGCCTGCGCCACCGTCCGAGGAAAGCCGTCGAGCACGTACCCTCGCTCGCGGGCATGGTCGGCGTCGAGGCGCTCATCGATCACGCCGATGACGACATCGTCAGGCACCAGGTTGCCGGCATCCATGAACTCGAGGGCTCGCAGCCCATAGGCGGTGCCGTCCCGGACCGCGGCCCGCAGGATGTCGCCCAAGGAGATGTGCGGGACGACGTAGTGACGGGAGAGGCGCACGCATTGCGTGCCCTTCCCTGCCCCCTGCCGGCCGAGGATGATGAGCCGGCGGCCCGAGCTCACCGACCGACGAGCCGATCATGACACGCGCCGACAGTCACTACGACAGGAAGCTCTCGTAGTTCCGCATCATCAACTGACTGTCGATCTGCTTCATCGTCTCGAGGGCGACGCCGACGGCAATGAGCAACGACGTCCCGCCCAGACCGTTGAACTGGGCAACGTCGAACACAACGAAGAGCAGCGTCGGCAACAGGGCGATCGAGGCGATGAACAGGGCGCCGGCCAGGGTGATCCGGTTGAGGATCCGGGCCAGGTAGCGCTCGGTTTGAGGGCCCGGGCGGATACCCGGGATGAAGCCGCCCTGCTGCCGGATCGTGTCGGCCTGCTTGGCCGGGTCGAACGAGATGGCCGTGTAGAAGTACGCGAAGAACACGATCAGCGACCCGTAGAAGAGAAGGTAGATGGGGTCGCTGGGTTGGTTCACCAGGTGATCGTCGATGAAGCCCCGCACCCCATCCCAGGGCACCACGCTCGAGAGCAGGACTGGTAGGTACAAGACCGAGCTGGCGAAGATGATCGGGATGACGCCTGACTGGTTCACCTTGAGCGGGATATAGGTGTTGTTTCCCCCGTACTGGCGTCGCCCGACGACCCGCTTGGCGAACTGCACAGGGATCCGCCGTTGGCCCTGATCGACGAAGACGATGGCCACCATGGCGGCCACGGCGATGAGCAGCACACCGGCGAGCGCCACCAGCCCCTGTTCGGCCTTGATGCTCGCCCCCTCGACCGGGATGCGGCTCACCACGGACGCGAAGATCAACAGCGACATCCCGTTGCCGATACCCCGCAGGGTGATCAGCTCGGCCATCCACATGAGCAGCGCCGTGCCTGCGGTGAGCGACAGGACCACCAGCAACACCCGGGGCGCGGTGAAGTCGGGGATGAGGTCGATGGTGGTGTTGGAGCCGAAGAGCCCACCCCCGCCGTTGTGGAAGAGGAACGCCAGCCCGGTCGACTGGAGTACGGCCAGCGCGACCGTCAGATAGCGGGTCCACTGGGTGATCTTGCGTTGACCGACGGCTCCCTGGCCCTGCCACTCCTCGATCTTGGGGATCACGACCCCGAGGACCTGCATGATGATCGACGACGTCACGTACGGCATGATCCCGAGCCCGAAGATCGCCATCCGGGTGAGGCCACCGCCGGAGAACAGGCTCAGGAAGCCGAGGACGCCTCCAGAGCGCGACTCCTCCTCGAGCTCCTGCACCGCGTTGAAGTCCACCCCCGGAACCGGGATGTGGGACCCGAACCGGTACAGGGCAAGCATGAGCAACGTGAAGAGAATCTTGTTGCGCAGGTCGGGGACCCGGAACATGTTCCGCATGCTCGACAGCACGGTTGGCTCCTCGGCGGGGACAGACTCGGACTCGGCAGAGCCCGGACGTTAGCGGTTGGTGAGCGCGTTACCCCGAGCCGGAGGCCGGCCGTTGCCAAACGGCGGAGGCAAGATCTCCACGGTACCCCCGGCAGCCTCGATCGCTTGGGCCGCGGACGCCGACACGGCGTGGACCTGCACCGTCAACGCCCGCGACAGTTGGCCACGACCCAGCACCTTGACCAAGCCGTGCTTGTGCACGAGCCCGCGGGCTCGCAACGTGTCCGGGGTGACCTGGTCGCCATCGAGCTCTTGGAGGGCGTCGAGGTTCACGACGTTGTACTCGACCCGGAACGGGTTCTTGAACCCCTTGAGCTTGGGGACACGCCGTTGGAAGGGCATCTGGCCGCCCTCGAAACCAGCGGGAACGGTGTCGCGGGCCCCCTGGCCCTTGGTGCCCCGACCGGCGGTCTTGCCGCCCCTACCACCGATGCCCCGGGCCACGCGCTTGCGGGACTGGCGAGAACCGGGGGCGGGCTGGAGATCATGGACCTGCATCAGGCACGCTCCTTGGGTACTGCCTCGTCGGACTCGACGACGCTCACGAGATGGGGGACGCGGGCGAGCATGCCCCGGATCTCCGGGCGATCAGGCAGGGTGTTCGACTTGCCGATCCGACCCAGACCCAAGGCCCGGATGGTCCCACGGTGCTTGGGGGGCACGCCGATGGTCGAGCGAACCTGGGTGACGACGAGAGATTCGGCCATCAGGCCACCTCCTCGGGCTCCGGAGCGTGGCGGGGAGCCCGGTAGGCCCGGAGCAGACCGCCAGGCGTGACCTCTTCGGCCGACTTGCCCCGCAGTCGAGCGATGTCATCGGGACGACGTTGCTGACGCAGCGCGTCGATGGTCGCCTTGGCCACGTTGATGTGGTTGGAGGAACCCAACGACTTGCACAGCACGTCGTGGATGCCGGCCTCTTCGAGGATGATCCGGGCCGCGCCGCCGGCGATGACCCCAGTGCCCTCGGCCGCCGGCTTGAGCAGAACCCGGGCCGCACCGAAGGCGCCCATGGCGGGGTTGACGATCGTCGATCCGGTGAGCGGGACCTCGACCAGGTTCTTCTTGGCGTCCTCGGTGGCCTTTTGGATCGCGGTGGGCACCTCACGGGCCTTGCCGTGGCCGAGGCCGACCCGACCGTTGCCGTCGCCGATGACGACCAACGCTGAGAACTGGAAGCGCCGTCCACCCTTGACGACCTTGGCCACCCGTCGGGGGCGGCTGATCAGTCGGGCTTCGCGCAGCTGGGCGTCGTTGGCCATCAGAACTCCAGTCCTGCCTCGCGGGCAGCGTCGGCCAGCGCCGCCACCCGACCGTGGTAGAGGAAACCGCCTCGGTCGAACACGACCGTGGTGATGCCGGCGGCGGTCGCCCGCTCGGCGACGAGACGCCCACAAGCCGCGGCTGCCTCCTTGTTGCCCGTCGATCCCGCCGCCCGCAATGCAGGCTCGAGCGTCGACGCGGCGACCAGCGTGGTGCCAGCCTCGTCGTCGATCACCTGGGCCACGACGTGGCGGTTGGAGCGGAACACCGCGAGGCGCGGCCTCGATGCGGTGCCTTGGACCTTGCGGCGCACGCGGGCGTGACGGCGCTTGCGGGCGGTCACCCTCTGCTTGGCTGAAGTGCTCACGTCAATTCCCTCTGGCTACTTGGCGGCCTTGCCCGCCTTGCGGCGGACCTGCTCACCGGCGTAGCGCACGCCCTTACCCTTGTAGGGCTCGGGCTTGCGCAGCTTGCGGATGTTGGCGGCAACCTGACCGACCAGCTCCTTGTCGATCCCTTCGACCACGATGCGGGTCGGCTGGGGGACGGCGAAGGTGATGCCCTCAGGCGCGTCGACCGATACCGGGTGCGAGAACCCCAGGGCCAGGTCGATGCGGGTCGGACCGGCGGGCGTCGCCCGATACCCGACGCCGACGATCTCGAGTTCCTTGGAGTAGCCGGTGGTCACTCCGGTGACCATGTTGGCGACCAGCGACCGGACCAGGCCGTGCAGGGCTCTGCTCTTGCGCTCGTCGTCAGGCCGCTCGACGAGAAGCTGGCCCTCCTCTCGGCGGATCGTGATCGGCTCCGGCACGGTGCGAGCCAGGGTGCCCTTGGGCCCCTTGACCGTCACCTGGGCGCCGGCCAAGTCGACCTCGACCCCGGAGGGAACATCGATGGGTGAACGTCCGACACGGCTCATGGTCGCCTCACCACACGAAGCACAGGATCTCGCCGCCGAGGTGACGCTCGCGCGCCTCTCGGTCGGTCATGAGACCGTGACTGGTCGACAGGACGGCGACACCCAGGCCACCGAGGACACGAGGCAGCCGGTCGGCCTTGCGGTAGACCCGCAGACCTGGCTTGGACACCCGGGTAATGCCCGAGATGGTTCGGGCCCGCTCGGGGGTGTACTTCATCGACACGGTCAGGATCTGGCCCGGGCCGTCGGTCGAGTCGGTCACCCGGTAGGCCTCGATGTAGCCCTCGCGGCGCAGGATCTCGGCCAGGGCCTCTTTCAACTTGGAGGACGGCATGCGGACTTCGTCGTGGAAGGCCACATTGCCGTTGCGAATGCGCGTGAGCATGTCGGCGAGGGGATCGGTCATCGTCATCGCAGATTCCTCCTCACCAACTCGCCTTGGTCACACCGGGCACTTCGCCGGCGTGGACCATCTCTCGCAGGCACACGCGGCACAGACCGAACTTGCGGAACACGGCATGAGGCCGGCCGCATCGCTGGCAGCGTGTGTAGGCGCGCACCTTGAACTTCGGCTTGCGCTTCGACTTCTCGATCAGAGCCTTCTTGGCCATGGTCCCTCTCGGTTCAGGCTCGGATGAACGGCCAGCCCAGCGCGTCGAGCAGCGCCCGGCCCTCGGCGTCGTTGGTGGCGGTGGTCACGATGGTGATGTCCATACCCCGGGTGGCGTCGACCTTGTCGTAGTCGACTTCGGGGAAGATCAGCTGCTCGTTGATGCCGAACGTGTAGTTGCCCCGCCCGTCGAAGCTCTTGGCCGGCAGGCCCCGGAAGTCACGGATCCGAGGGATGGCCAGAGCCACCAGCCGGTCGAGGAACTCCCACATGCGGTCGCCCCGAAGGGTGACCCGGCAGCCGATGGCCTGGCCCTCGCGCAGCTTGAACGCGGCGATGGACTTCTTGGCCCGGGTGACCACGGCCTTTTGCCCCGTGATCTGCTCCATATCCCGCACGGCTCCCTCGAGGAGCGAGGCCTGGCCGACGGCCGCGCCGACGCCCATGTTGACCACGATCTTCTCCAGCCGAGGGACTTGCATCACGTTGGCCAGCCCGAGGGTCTCCTTGAGCTGGTCGCGCAGTTCGGAGTCGTAACGAACCCGCAGGCGGGGACGTTCGCTCAGCGATGTGGTGGAAGAACTCATGGCAGTTCGGCTCCAGTCCGCTTGCAGACGCGGATCTTGTTGCCCGACTCGTCGAACGTGTAGCCCACGCGGGTGGCTTTGCCATCGGCCGGACTGACAATCGCGACGTTGGAGACATGCATCGGCATCTCCTTGTCGATGATGCCGCCCTGCATGGTGGCGCTCGTGGCCTTCTGGTGCTTCTTGGCCACGTTGAGGCCGTCGACGATGACCTTCTGCTTGGCCGGCAGGGCCCGGGTCACGACGCCTTCCTTGCCCTTGTCCTTGCCGGCCAGAACCACGACGCGGTCGCCCTTGCGGATCTTCATCACAACACCTCCGGGGCCAGCGAGACGATGCGCATGAACCGCTTGTCGCGCAGCTCGCGACCGACGGGGCCAAAGATGCGAGTGCCCCGAGGCTGCAACTGGTCGTTGATGAGCACGGCGGCGTTCTCGTCGAAACGGATGTAGGACCCGTCCGGACGGCGCTTCTCCTTCTTGGTCCGCACGACGACGCACTTGACGACGTCGCCCTTCTTCACGGCGGCACCAGGAATGGCGTCTTTCACGGTGGCCACGAACACGTCGCCGATCGAGGCGTAGCGGCGCTTCGAGCCGCCCAACACCTTGATGCAGAGCACCTCTCGGGCCCCGGAGTTGTCCGCCACCCGGAGTCGGGTTTCCTGCTGGATCATCTGGTCACCGAGCCCGTTCGAGGATCTCGACCAGGCGCCAACGCTTGGTCTTCGACAAGGGTCGGGTCTCCGACACTCGCACCCGGTCGCCGACCTTGGCGTCGTTCTCCGCGTCGTGGACGTAGAGGCGCTTGGTCTGCTGGACGGTCTTGTCGTAGCGAGGGTGCCGCACCCGGGAGACCACCTCGACCACGATCGTCTTGTCCATGCCGGCCGAGGCCACGAGACCCTCGCGCACCTTCCGGCTGTTGGACCTGGTCTCCTGATCGGTCTCAACCATGGTTCCCGTCCTTGTCCGTCGCGGCCTGAGCCGCGGAGGCATTGCTGGCGGCGGCCTCGGCCGCCGAGATCTCCCGCTGACGCAGGAGGGTGTTGATGCGAGCCACCTGACGGCGCAGATCGCCCAGCCGGGCGCTGTTGTCGAGCTGACTCGTCACATGCCGGAACCTCAGGTTGAACAGCTCCTGCTTGGTCTCGACCAACCGCTCCACCAGATCCTGGTCGCCAAGATTGCGGAGTTCCTCCACTGCCCTGGGCACGTCAGATCACCTCGCTCGACGCCCGGGTCACGAACCGGGCCTTGATCGGGAGCTTCTGGATAGCTCGCTCCATGGCGGAACGGGCCAGCTCCTCGCTTACGCCAGAGAGCTCGAAGAGCACCCGGCCGGGCTTGATGACGGCCACCCACATCTCAGGGTTGCCCTTACCCGAGCCCATGCGGGTCTCGGCCGGCTTCTGAGTGACCGGCTTGTCCGGAAAGATGTTGATCCACACCTTGCCGCCCCGCTTGACGTGACGGGTCATGGCGACACGAGCCGCTTCGATCTGGCGAGCGGTGATCCACCCCGGCTCGAGCGCCTGGATCCCGAAGTCGCCGAAGGCGATCTCGGAGCCGCCCTTGGCCATTCCCGTGAGGCGGCCGCGGTGCTGCTTGCGGTGCTTGACCTTCTTGGGCATCAACATGGCGATCAGTCCTCGCCCGGCCGGAAGTGCGGCGTCTCATGGTGCTCGCGGGTAAGGCGCTCGATCTCCTCTTCCTCGGCCAGCAAGCGCTCGAGTTCGGGGTCGGCTTCTTTGATGAGCTCGGGAGCGGGGATGGCGGCATCGATCGCCTCGGCCGGCTCGGTCGCGTCGCCGGACTCGCCGAGCACGGGAGTGTCAGCCCCGGCAGCCGGGGTCGCGCCCTCAGCCGGCCGACGGCCACCACCGGCGGACACAACCCGACGAGGCCGGGCCATGCCGGAGGTCTCACCGACAGCCATGGCCGCCTCGCGAATCGCCTTGTCATCGCTCGACGTCTTGTACGGGAGGATGTCGCCCTTGTACAGCCAGACCTTGACGCCGATGCGGCCGTAGGTCGTGTGGGCCTCCCGGAATCCGTAGTCGATGTCGGCCCGCAGGGTGTGCAACGGCACCCGACCCTCGCGGTACCACTCGGTGCGGCTCATCTCGGCACCGTTCAGTCGGCCCGAGCACTGGACCCGGACACCGAGGACCCCCGCCTTCTGTGCGTTCTGCACGGCCCGCTTCATGGCCCGACGGAAGTTGACCCGGCCGGCGAGCTGATCGGCCACGCCCTGAGCAATGAGCGCGGCATCGAGCTCGGGCTGCTTGATCTCCTGGATGTTGAGCTGAACCCGGTTGTCGCCGGTGAGCTTGGCCAGCCGACCACGGAGCCGATCGGCCTCGGCCCCTCGCCGACCGATCACGATCCCCGGGCGAGCGGTGTGCACGTCGACCCGAAGGCGGTCACGGGTGCGTTCGATCTCGACCCGGCTGATCGCCGCGTGGGGAAGCTGACGCATCAGGTCGTCGCGGATCTTCCAGTCCTCGATGAGGTACCGCTTGTAGTCGCTTTCGCTGAACCAACGCGACTTCCAGTCGGTGATGACACCAAGGCGGAAGCCGTAGGGGTTGACCTTCTGGCCCATCAGGCCTCCTCGTCTTCGGTCTTGGCCTCGGTGGGTTCGTCGGAGACGGGCTCCTCGGCGCTCGACACGGCTGCAACCTCCGTGACGCTGTCCTCGGGGTCTTGCTCCTCGTGGTCGTGGTCGTGGTCGTGGTCGTGGGCTGCCTCGGCCGCCTGGTTGCGGTTGCGGCGGCGACGACGAGTGGGGCTGCTGTTCTGCTGACCGGCGACCCGAGCGGCCCGGGACCCGGGACGGATCGCGTCCTTGGCTCGGCGGCGGGCCAGCTCGGCATCGGACATGCGGGCCACGATGATCGTGATGTGGCAAGAGCGCTTCCGGATCCTGGCCGCCCGACCCCGAGCCCGCGGCCGGAACCGGCGCAGGGTCTTGGCCTCGTCGGCGTAGGCCGTAGCCACATAGAGCTCGTCGGCATCGAGGCTGTCGTTGGCCCCGGCGTTGGCCACAGCCGACGCCAGCAACTTGCGCACGAGGATGGCGGCGTCGCGCTCGGAGTAGCGCAGCACCTCGTCGGCCGTGCGCACGTCGAGGCCCCGGATCAGATCGAGCACCACCCGCACCTTGGACGCCGAGACACCCTCGTGATGCAGGACGGCCCGGGTGCCGGGACGCTCGTTGGTCTTGGTGCCCGTCATCGACGTGCGCCCTTCTCCTGGCCCGCGTGATACCGGAAGGTTCGCGTCGGCGCGAACTCGCCCAGCTTGTGTCCGACCATCGACTCGGTGATGTAGACGGGCACGTGCTTGCGTCCGTCGTGCACGGCGATGGTGTGGCCGACCATGTCCGGGATGATCGTGGAGCGACGAGACCAGGTCTTGATGACCCGCTTCTCGTTGCCCGCGTTGAGGACATCGACCTTCTTCAGCAGGTGGTCGTCGACGAACGGGCCCTTCTTCAGGCTGCGCGGCATGGTGTCCAGTTCCTCCAGCTACCGCCGGGCCCCGCGCGTGCGGCGGCGGCGGATGATGAGTCGATCGGAGTCCTTGTTCTTGGCTCGGGTCCGGCCTTCGGGCTTGCCCCAAGGCGACACCGGGTGTCGACCACCGGAGGTCTTGCCCTCGCCACCACCCAGGGGGTGGTCGACCGGGTTCATGGCCACACCCCGGGTCTGGGGGCGCACGCCCTTCCAGCGGTTGCGTCCGGCCTTGCCGATCTTGACCAGCTCGGCCTCGGCGTTGCCGACCTCGCCCACCGTGGCCCGGCAGTCGATGAGCACCCGGCGCATCTCGCTGGAGGGAAGTCGGAGGGTGGCGAAGTCGCCGTCCTTGGCCACCAGCTGCACGCTCGAGCCGGCCGAACGGGCCAACTTGCCGCCGCCGCCGGGACGCAACTCGACGTTGTGGACGGTCGTGCCCACCGGGATGTAGCGCATGGGCAAGGCGTTGCCGGGACGGATGTCGGCGCCCTGGCCACTCTGGAGGACGTCGCCCACACCGACACCCTGAGGCGCGAGCACATAGCGCTTCTCGCCGTCGTGGAAGTGCAGCAGGAGGATCCGGCAGTTGCGGTTGGGGTCGTACTCGACCGCAGCCACGGTGGCCGGAACGCCGTCCTTGTTCCGCCGGAAGTCGACGACGCGGTACTGGCGCTTGTGGCCTCCGCCCTTATGGCGGGCCGTCTTGCGCCCGTTGGCGTTGCGGCCACCGGTGCCCGAGAGGGGCTCGACCAGCGAGCGCTCGGGCCGGTCCTTGGTGATCTCGGCGAAGTCAGAGACGGTCTGGAACCGACGGCCGGCGCTGGTGGGCTTGCGTTGACGGAGTGCCATCGTCCTATCCCTCGAACAGATCGATCGAGTCACCCTCGGCGAGGGTGACGACGGCGCGCTTGGTGTCGGGCCGGCTGCCCATGGTGCCGTTGCGACGATTGCGGATGCGCTTGCCCTTGCGGTTGGCGGTGGTCACCTTGGCCACCTTCACGTCGAAGATCTCTTCGACGGCCTGGCGGATCTGGATCTTGTTGGCGCCGGGGTGGACCTTGAAGGTGTAGGCGTTGGTATCGGCCAGCGCATAGGACTTCTCGCTGACGACGGGGGCCAGGATCACGTCACGGGCATCCATCACACGACCTCCTCGGGCTGGGCCGACTCGTCGCTGGTGCCCGGCAACGTCGCTCGGCTGAACACGAGCCACTCGGCGCACAACACGTCGTAGGTGTTGAGCTCACCCACCGGGATGACGCGGACCGCAGGAAGGTTCCGGAAGCTCTTGGCCGCCTCGATCTCGATATCGGACAAGACCACCAGCGCCGTGCCCTCGATGCCGAGAGCGATCAACGCGTCGACCGCGTCGCGGGTCTTGGGCGCCTCGAAGTCCCAGCGGTCGACCACGAGGACGCGACCCTGGGCAGCTCGATCGGACAGCGCGGAACGAAGGGCCAGGCGAATCATCTTCTTGGGCGTGCGTTGGCGGTAGCTGCGGGGCTTGGGGCCCAGCGCCACCCCCCCACCGCGCCACTGGGGCGAACGAATCGATCCCTGACGGGCCCGGCCGGTGCCCTTCTGGTTCCATGGCTTGGCCCCGCCGCCACGGACCTCGGAGCGGGTCTTGGTCGACTGGGTGCCGGCGCGGGCGGCCGCCAGCTGAGCCGTCACCACCTGGTGCATGACCGCCATGTGCGGCTCGATGCCGAAGGTGGCCGGGTCGAGGTCGATCGTGTCCACCTCGGCGCCAGCGCGATCACGCACGGCGACCCGCAGGCTGGCCGACGGGGCGTCGACCATTTCGTCGTCGACATCGGTCGCGGCCATCACTTCCCGCCCTTCACCGCGTCGCGGATGACGACCATGCCGCCCTTGGGCCCAGGCACGGCACCCTTGACCAAGAGCACCTGGCGCTCGGGGTCAGCGGCCACCACCTGGAGGTTGAGCGTCGTCACCTTGGTGTTGCCGGTACGGCCGGCCATCCGGGTGCCCTTGAACACTCGTGACGGCGTGGCGCAGGCGCCGATCGAACCCGGCGCCCGGTGGACCCGGTGGGCACCGTGGGACGCCGGCAGGCCGCCGAACCCATGGCGCTTCATCGTGCCGGCCGTCCCCTTGCCCTTGCTCACCGCGGTCACGTCGATCCGTTCGCCGGCTTCGAGGAGATCGGCCCCGAGCTCCTGGCCGACCTCGTAGCCGCTGGCGTCGTCGAGCCGGAGCTCGACCAGACGGACACCGGGGTCGACCGACGCCTTGTCGAAGTGACCCTGCTGGGGCTTGTTCACCGTGGAAGGCCGCCGAGTTCCCCAGGTCACCTGGAGGGCGCTGTACCCGTCGGTCTCGGGCCTCTTGACCTGGACCACGCGTACGGGCGCGACCTTCACGACGGTCACCGGAACGACCTGATTCTGGTCGTCCCAGATCTGGGTCATGCCCAGCTTCTCGCCGACGATCGCCTTGCTGGCCACTGCCGTCACGTCCTCGTTCACGCGAGCGCTCCGCTCGGGCAGTACCCGGCGGAGCGCATGATTGGGTTTGCCGTGCCGTATCCCGAGAGGGACGCTCACGGACTTCGACATCTCGTCCGACCATCTTGGTTGGACGTGGGCGGAGCACTCTATCGGCTCGTACCCAGGTGGACCAAGCTACGCCTGCTGGATCTTGATCTCGATGTCCACGCCAGCGGGCAGATCGAGCCGCTGGAGCGAGTCGACCGTCTTGGCCGTCGGGTTCAAGATGTCGAGCAGACGCTTGTGGATCCGCATCTCGAAATGCTCCCGCGAGTCCTTGTCCTTGTGGGGCGAGCGGATCACGGTGTAGCGGTGCTTCTCGGTCGGGAGTGGCACCGGGCCCCTCACCGCCGCCTGGGTACGCACGACGGTCTCGACGATCTTCTTGGTCGATTGGTCGATGAGCTCGTGGTCGTACGCCTTCAGGCGGATACGGATCTTCTGGGCCATGGTTCCAAGACCTACTTGAGAACCTTGGTGACCCGACCGGCGCCGACAGTCCGACCACCCTCACGGATGGCGAAACGCAGACCCTCTTCCATGGCGATCGGCTGGATCAGCTCGACCTTGATGGTGATGTTGTCGCCGGGCATGACCATCTCCGTGCCCTCGGGCAGGGTGATGTGGCCGGTGACGTCGGTGGTCCGGAAGTAGAACTGCGGCCGGTAGTTGTCGAAGAACGGCTTGTGACGGCCGCCCTCCTCCTTGGTCAGGACGTAGACCTGGCCCTCGAACTCGGTGTGGGGCGTGATCGACCCGGGCTTGCACAGCACCTGGCCCCGCTCGACGTCGTCCTTCTTGGTGCCCCGCAGGAGCACACCGATGTTGTCACCGGCCTGGCCCTCGTCGAGGAGCTTGCGGAACATCTCGACGCCGGTGCAGGTGGTCTTCTGGGTGGCTCGGATGCCGACGATCTCGACTTCGTCGCTGGTATGGACGATGCCCTGCTCGACCTTGCCGGTGACGACGGTGCCGCGGCCGGTGATGGTGAACACGTCCTCGATGGGCATGAGGAAGGGCTTGTCGAGATCGCGCTCGGGCTGCGGGATGTACTCATCGACCGCGGTCATGAGCTCGACGATCTTCTCGGACCACTCGGGGTCACCCTCGAGAGCCTTGAGGGCCGAGACCCGCACGACCGGAGTGTCGTCGCCAGGGAACTCGTACTCGTTGAGCAGCTCGCGCACTTCGAGCTCGACCAGCTCCAGCAGTTCCTCGTCGTCGACCATGTCGGCCTTGTTGAGGGCCACGACGATGTAGGGCACACCGACCTGACGGGCGAGCAGCACGTGCTCACGGGTCTGGGGCATGGGGCCGTCAGCGGCCGAGACCACGAGAATGGCGCCGTCTACCTGCGCCGCGCCGGTGATCATGTTCTTGATGTAGTCGGCGTGACCGGGCATGTCGACGTGGGCGTAGTGCCGCGCATCGGTCTCGTACTCGACGTGGGCGATCGAGATGGTGATCCCGCGAGCCTTCTCCTCAGGCGCCTTGTCGATCTGGTCGAAGGCGACCGCGGTCAGCTTCGGGTTGCGATCGGCCAGGACCTTGGTGATGGCCGCCGTGAGCGTGGTCTTGCCATGGTCGATATGGCCCATGGTGCCGACGTTGACGTGCGGCTTGTTCCGCTCGAACTTCTCCTTGGCCATGACGGCTCCGGGTCCTTTCGTAACTGTGGTTGCTGTGCTGATCGTGCAGGGCTGGAACTGGAACTAGAGGGAAGACGCGCTGGGCGCGCTACTCGCCGCGCACCCGAGCGATGATCTCGTCGGCAACTGCCTTGGGCACCTGCTGGTACGAGGCGAACTGCATCGTGTACGTGGCCCGCCCCTGGGTGCGCGACCGAAGATCGGTAGCGTAACCGAACATGTCCGCGAGAGGGACTTGGGCCCGGATGACCATGCTCGAGCCCCGCTGCTCGCTGGCTTCTACCTTGCCCCGGCGGGCGTTGAGGTCGCCGAAGACCTCGCCCATGTAGTCCTCGGGCGTGACGACTTCGACGGCCATGATCGGCTCAAGCAGCACCGGTGTGGCCTTGCGGGCAGCTTCCTTGAATGCCATCGAGCCGGCGATCTTGAACGCCATCTCCGACGAGTCGACGTCGTGGGCCGACCCATCGGTGAGGATCGCCCGTACGTCGACCACGGGGTAGCCGGCGAGCACGCCGGCGTCGAGCGAGCTCTGGATGCCCTGGTCGACCGACCGGATGTACTCACGGGGGAAACGGCCGCCGGTGATCTTGTCGACGAACACCTAACCCCCGCCCGAACCGGTGGGTTCGAGGGTGACGACCACGTGGGCGAACTGGCCCGAGCCGCCGGTCTGCTTCACGTGGCGGTACACCACGTTCTCGACCGCCTTGGTGATCGTCTCCCGGTATGCCACCTGGGGCTTGCCCACGGTGGCATCGACCTTGAACTCGCGCAGCATGCGGTCGACGATCACCTCGAGGTGAAGTTCGCCTTGGCCGGAGATGACGGTCTGGCCAGTGTCCTCGTCGGTGCGGACCCGGAAGGTCGGGTCCTCCTCGGACAGCGAGTGGAGCGCCTTGCCCAACTTGTCCTGGTCGGACTTGGTCTTGGGCTCTACAGCAACGTGGATGACCGGCTCGGGGAACTCGATGGACTCGAGGACGATCGGACGGCTGGGGTCACAGATCGTGTCGCCGGTGGTCGTGCCCTTGAGGCCGATGGCAGCCACGATGTCGCCGGTGTGAACAGCCTCTTTGTCTTCGCGGTCGTTGGCGTGCATCTGGAGGATGCGCCCGATCCGCTCCTTACGGTCCTTGGTCGAGTTGAGAACGTAGGACCCGGACTCGAGTGTGCCGGAGTACACGCGGAAGTAGGTGAGCTTGCCCACGTGGGGGTCGCTCATGATCTTGAAGGCCAACGCACAGAACGGCGCGTCGTCGTTGGCCTCACGCTCGAGTTCCTCGATGCCCTTGGTGTCCATCCCCTTCACGGGAGGCAGGTCGAGCGGGCTGGGGAGGAAGTCGACGACAGCGTCGAGCATGGGCTGGACACCCTTGTTCTTGAACGCCGAGCCGCACAGCACCGGGACGAAGTCGTTGGCGATCGTCCCCTTGCGCAGCGCCCGCTTGAAGTCGGCCACCGAAATGGGCTCTTCGGCCAGGTACTTCTCGAGGATCGTGTCGTCGGCTTCGGACAGCACGTCGACGAGGCGGTGCTGCCACTCGGACGCTTCCTGCTGAAGGTCCTCGGGGATGTCGACGACCTCGAAGACCTGACCCTTCTCGTCGTCGTCCTCGGGCCAGACCAAGGCCTTCATCGACAGCAGATCGACCACACCGCGGAAGTGGCCCTCGGAGCCGACGGGTATCTGGGTCACCGCTACCTTGGCCTCGAGGCGATCCTCGATCGACGCAACCGCGGCGAAGAAGTCGGCACCGATCCGGTCCATCTTGTTAATGAAACAGAAGCGGGGGACGCGGTACTTGTTGGCCTGGCGCCAGACCGTCTCGGACTGGGGTTCGACACCTGACACGGCGTCGAAGACGGCTACGGCGCCGTCGAGCACCCGCAGCGAACGCTCGACCTCGACGGTGAAATCGACGTGGCCGGGCGTGTCGATGATGTTGATGAGATGGTCGTCCCACCGGCAGGTCGTCGCCGCCGAGGTGATGGTGATGCCCCGCTCTTGCTCCTGGGCCATCCAGTCCATGGTGGCCGCGCCCTCGTGGACCTCACCGAGCTTGTAGTTGCGGCCGGTGTAGTAGAGGATCCGCTCAGTCGTGGTGGTCTTGCCCGCGTCGATATGGGCCATGATCCCGATGTTCCGGGTCCGGACGAGCGGGACCTCTCTCGTGCTAGCAGCCATGACGTCGGGCTCCTGCGCCAAGGTGGCGCGTCGTGTGTACGGGAATGCGATTGCGTTTCGGGCGGATCCACCCACCGGAACGAACCCAGGATGACCTGGGCCCTAGGACTACCAGCGGTAGTGGGCGAACGCCTTGTTCGATTCGGCCATCTTCTGAAGGTCGTCCTTGCGCTTGATGGCCGCGCCGACGCTGTTCGAGGCGTCGAGCAGCTCGTTGGCCAAGCGCTCAGCCATGGTGCGTTCGCGGCGCTGGCGGGAGTAGCCCACGATCCAGCGCACGGCGAGGGTGGTCGATCGACGGGGCCGAACCTCGACGGGCACCTGGTAGGTAGCGCCACCGACTCGGCGACTGCGCACTTCGAGCTGAGGCTTGACGTTCTCGACCGCCCGCTTCAGCGTGGCGATGGGCTCGGTGCCGGTCTTCTCCTCGATGATGGCCAGCGCGTCGTAGACGACCCGCTCGGCCAACGAGCGCTTCCCCCGCTGGAGCACCTTGTTGACGATCTGGGTGACCAGCACCGACTTGTAGATCGGGTCGGGATGAAGCTCTCGACGGGGGGCGGGACCCTTGCGGGGCATGACGCTCAGCCTTCTTTCTTGGCGCCGTAGCGGCTGCGGGCCTGCTTGCGATCTCGCACACCCGCGGCGTCGAGGCTGCCCCGGATGATCTTGTAGCGGACACCCGGGAGGTCTTTCACTCGGCCGCCGCGCACCAGGACGATGGAGTGCTCCTGAAGGTTGTGACCTTCACCGGGGATATAAGCGGTGATCTCGACCCCGCTGGACAGCCGGACGCGGGCCACCTTGCGCAGTGCAGAGTTGGGCTTCTTTGGGGTGTTCGTGTACACCCGGGTGCACACGCCACGGCGCTGAGGCGCGCCCTTGAGCGCCGCGGTCTTGATCTTGGCGGGCTTGGAGCCACGGCCCTTGCGGACCAGCTGGGAGATCGTGGGCACAGACGTCCTTCGTGTTGCTCATCGGAGAGCGTCGCACCCGAGGAGCGACGCGGTGGGAAATGCAGCGGCGAATTGCGGCAGGCGCGCAAGGAGCGCGGCGCAAGCCGGGCAGTCAGTCTACGAGTGCGAACGACCCGCCGCCAAGCCGTTCGCGTCGGGATCGGCCTGAACCGGCCAAACTTCGCTCATGGCCGAACCCCTCACCGCCGACGAGGTCCGGATCGCTCGCCTCGTCGAACAGTTCGCCGCCCATCGGGACGAGGCCCGGGCCACGTCGATGGCTGCGTACATGCGGGACCAGTTCAGCTTCGTGGGGCTCCCGGCCGGCGAACGCCGACGCCTCGCCCGGGCCGCGTTCGCGGGCACCGACGACCTCGACCAGGACCAGCTGGTGGCCTTCGCCTGGTCGTGCTGGGCTCGCCCCGAACGCGAGTACCAGTACGTGGCCGGTGACGAGATCGCCCGGTTGCTCCCCCGTTGCACCTCGTCGTTGCTCGCCGACCTCGAGGCCTTGATCACCACCAAGTCGTGGTGGGACACCGTCGACGGCCTATGCCGTCACGGCGCCGGTGCCCTGGTCCGGGCCGATCGTGCCCTCGAGTCCGAGATGGACCGTTGGCTGGCCAGCGACAACGTGTGGCTGATCCGATCGGCCATCCTCCATCAGGAGCGGTGGGGGGCGGAGACCGACCCCGACCGGCTCTTCTCCCGATGCCTCCAGCGAGCCGACCACCGTGACTTCTTCGTGCGCAAGGCGATCGGCTGGGCCCTTCGGAGCTACGCCCATGTCGATCAGACTGCCGTTCGGCAGTTCCTGATCGCCCATGACCGTGACCTCTCGGGCCTGTCCAAGCGTGAAGCGCTGGCCCGCATCAAAGAGGACGACGCCTAGGAGGCGCCCTCGGTGGGGAGGGGGATCACGTCGGCGCCCTCGGCCGGACCCTGCGTCGCCAGCCATCCAGCCAGATCGGCGTCGCCGTCGCCCTCTGAACTCCAGAACGAGAGCGGCTCGTAGTCCGGAGCGACGGTGTCGAAGTCTCGGTAACGGTCCATGCCGGTTCCGGCCGGGATGAGCTTGCCGATGATGATGTTCTCCTTGAGGCCCATGAGCCCGTCGGACTTGGATTCGATGGCGGCCTCGGTGAGCACCCGGGTGGTCTCCTGGAACGATGCCGCCGACAACCAAGAATCGGTGGCCAGCGACGCCTTGGTGATGCCCATGATCTCGGGTCGCCCCTCGGCCGGCGTCTTGCCGGCGAGGACCAACTCGCGGTTGGTCTCGGAGTACACCCGAGCGTCGACCCGCTCGCCCGGCAGGAAGTCGGAGCTGCCCGGCTCTTGGACGCCGACCCGTCGGGTCATCTGGCGCACGATGATCTCGATGTGCTTGTCGTGGATCGACACGCCCTGGTCGCGGTAGACCTTCTGGACTTCCTCGACCAAGTACTGCTGGGTCTCACGAACCCCCTTGATCTCGAGCAGCTCCTTGGGGTCGCGAGGCCCTTCGACGAGGGCGTCACCGGCTTGGACCTCTTGGCCGTCGACCACGTCGAGGCGGGAGGGGATCGGCAGGGCGTAGGTGTCCTCTTCGCCGTCGTCGCCGACGACCGCGACCACCCGACCCTTGCCCTCTTCCTCGGTGATACGGACCACGCCTGCGGTGCGGGCCAAGGTGGCCTTGCCCCGCGGGCTGCGGGCCTCGAACAGCTCGACCACGCGGGGCAGACCACCGGCGATGTCGCCGCCGGCGGCGACGCCACCGGTGTGGAACGTCCGCATGGTCAGCTGGGTCCCGGGCTCACCGATGGACTGGGCGGCAATGACGCCAACCGCTTCGCCGAGCTCGATGTGCTGGCCGGTGGCCATGGAGCGTCCGTAGCACGCGGCGCACACACCTTGGACGGCCTCACAGGTGAGCACCGAACGGGCCCGGATGCGGTCGACGGTCGTGTCGTCCCGCAAGGCGACCAAGTCGTCGGCCGTGAGGAGACGGCCCTCGGGCAGCTCGGTGCCATCGGCCAAGGTCACCGGATCGGCCAGGACCCGGCCGTCGATACGGGTCTCGAGGTAGGTCCGCTTGCCGCCCGTGTCGGGAGCCACGTCGTCGATCCACACGCCGCGGTTGGTGCCGCAGTCGAGCTCGCGGATGATCAACTCCTGGGACACGTCGACCAGGCGACGGGTGAGGTAGCCGGAGTCCGCGGTACGAAGGGCGGTGTCGACCAGCCCCTTACGGGCACCCGGGGTGGCGATGAAGTACTCGAGCACCTCGAGGCCTTCTCGGAAGTTCGAGCGGATCGGCCGGGGGATGAAGTCACCACGGGGGTTGGTGACCAGGCCTCGCATACCGGCGATCTGACGGATCTGGAGGATGTTTCCTCGAGCGCCCGAACTCACCATCATCTCGATGGGGTTGAAGGTGTCGGACTCCATGTTGACCCGCATGGCGGTCTCGACCTCGCTCGTGGCGTTGGTCCAGATCTCGACTTCCTTCTGGCGGCGCTCGCCGTCGGTGATGATCCCCCGACGGAACTGGGTCTCGACCTTTTCGGCTTCGATCTCGTAGCGCTCGAGGATCTGGCGCTTCTCGGACGGCGTGCGCACGTCGTCGATGGAGAAGGTGAGTCCTGACTGCGTGGCGAAGCGGAAGGCGACGTTCTTGATCTGGTCGACGGCCTCGCTCACGACGGCCTTGGGAAAGTCGTCCGAGAGCCGCTCGACGATCGAACCAATGTTGGTGTGGCGCCGGCCGACGACGTCGTTGACGAAGCCGTAGCCCTCGGGCAGGGCCCGGTTGAAGAAGATGCGCCCGGCGGTGGTCTTGGTGTACGCGGTGTGCCCGTTGCTGTTGGCGGTGTCGACCAGCTCTGGGATCCGGTACTCGATCGGGGCATGGATGGCCAGGGAGCCCTCTTCGTAGGCCTGCTCGACCTCGTGGAGGTGCCGGAACACCCGGCCTGCGCCAGTGGCGTTCTCGTCGAGGAGGGTCACGTAGTAGGCGCCGAGGACCATGTCCTTGGTCGGCGTGATGATCGGGCGTCCCGATGCCGGCGACAGGATGTTGTTGGCCGACAGCATGAGCACCCGGGCCTCGGCCTGAGCCTCGGCCGACAGCGGCAGGTGCACGGCCATCTGGTCGCCGTCGAAGTCGGCGTTGAACGCGGTGCAGACCAGCGGGTGGATCTGGATGGCCTTGCCCTCGACGAGCACCGGCTCGAACGCCTGGATGCCGAGGCGGTGAAGGGTCGGGGCCCGGTTGAGCATGACCGGGTGCTCGCGGATGACCTCTTCGAGGACGTCCCACACCTGGGGCCGACGACGCTCGACCATGCGCTTGGCCGACTTGATGTTCTGGGCCAGGTCGAGATCGACCAGGCGCTTCATGACGAACGGCTTGAACAACTCGAGGGCCATGAGCTTGGGCAAACCGCACTGGTGCAGCTTGAGCGTGGGGCCCACGACGATGACCGAACGGCCCGAGTAGTCGACCCGCTTGCCCAGCAGGTTCTGGCGGAACCGACCCTGCTTGCCCTTGAGCATGTCGGAGAGCGACTTGAGCGGCCGGTTGCCCGGGCCGGTCACCGGACGACCGCGCCGCCCGTTGTCGAACAGGGCGTCGACCGCCTCCTGGAGCATCCGCTTCTCGTTGTTCACGATGATCTCGGGAGCCCCGAGATCGAGCAGGCGCTTGAGCCGGTTGTTGCGATTGATCACCCGGCGGTAGAGGTCGTTGAGGTCGGAGGTGGCGAAGCGGCCACCGTCGAGCTGGACCATCGGGCGCAGGTCGGGAGGGATGACCGGGACGACGTCGAGGATCATGGCCCTCGGGTCGTTGGTCCGCCGGCCGTTCTCGTCACGCCGGTTGAAGGCGGCGACGATCTTGAGCCGCTTGATGGCCTTCTGACGACGCTGGGCCGACAGCGGGCGCTGACCCTCCTTTGGGTCGATGGCCGCTCGGAGCCCGATCTCCTCGTCGTCGAAGTCGATCCGGTCGATGAGGCGACCGAGCACCTCGGCGCCCATACCCCCCTCGAAGTACTCGCCGTAGCGGTCGCGCAGCTCACGCCACAGCAACTCGTCCTCGATGATCTTGCGAGCGTGCAGGTCGCCGAACTCGTCGAACGCCCGCTGGACGAGGTCGAGCTCCTCTTCGGCTCGCTCACGGGTGGCGGCGATCTCACGTTCGGCCAGCTTCTGACGGGCCTTGATGTCGCTGTCCTTCGCGCCCTCGGCCTCGAGGGAGGCCAGCTCGCCTTCGAGCGCTTCGTACTGGCGAGCGATGTCGAGCTCGAGCTCCTTGCGGATGTGATCGAGTTCTTCGATCAGCTCGGCCTCGAGGTTGGGCAGGTCCTGGTGCCGGCGGTCGGCGTCGACCCAGACGACCAGGTTGGCGGCGAAGTAGATGACCTTCTCGAGCTGCTTGGCCTTGAGTTCTTCTCGGGGTTCGAGACCCGACAACAGGTAGGCCAGCCAGGAACGGGTACCCCGCAGGTACCAGATGTGCACAGCCGGGGCGGCCAACTCGATGTGGCCCATCCGGTCACGGCGGACCTTGGATCGAGTGACTTCGACACCGCAGCGCTCACAGATGATGCCCTTGAACCGGACGCGCTTGTACTTACCGCAGTAGCACTCCCAGTCCTTGGTCGGACCGAAGATCTTCTCGCAGAAGAGCCCGTCCTTCTCCGGCTTGAGCGTGCGGTAGTTGATCGTCTCCGGCTTCTTGACCTCGCCGTTCGACCACATCCGGATGCTGTCAGCCGTCGCCAACCCGATCCGCAGCTGTGCGAACTCGTTGACATCGATCATGCGATCAAGCCTTCCCTGCTGCTTCGCCACTTCTGGATGCCCCGGCGACCGACTGTGCCGGTCGCCCTTTCACACACGTCACCGGCCGAGGCCAGCGCGTCAGACCCGTTCGCGTCGCCGCTCGTCCTCTTCGTCCGAGCCCCGCTCGTTGCGGGAGAGGTCGATGCCGAGTTCCTCGACCGTGCGGAACACGTCTTCATCGAGCTCACGCATCTCGATCTCGTTGCCGGCGTCGTTGATGACCTCGACATTGAGGCACAGCGCCTGCATCTCCTTGATGAGCACCTTGAAGCTCTCGGGGATGCCCGGTTCGGGGATGTTCTCGCCCTTGACGATGGCCTCATAGACCTTGACCCGGCCCAACACGTCGTCGGACTTGATGGTCAACAGCTCTTGGAGGCAGTAGGCCGAGCCGTAGGCCTCCAGGGCCCACACTTCCATCTCGCCGAATCGCTGCCCACCGAACTGAGCCTTCCCGCCCAGGGGCTGCTGGGTGATCATCGAGTACGGACCGGTCGAGCGGGCGTGGATCTTGTCGTCCACGAGGTGGGCCAGCTTCAGCATGTACACGTAGCCGACCACGACCGGGTTGTCGTAGGGCTCGCCGGTGCGGCCGTTGTAGAGCGTGGCCTTGCCGTCGACCCCGATGAGCCGACCCCGGTCGGACTCGGGGCGGATGTGCTCGAGGATCTTCTTGATGGTCGGGTGCTTGCCGGCGTCTTCTTCTTCGTCCCAACGGGCGCCGTCGAACACCGGGGTGGCGACGAAGACCGCCGGGTCGGTGGTCGGCCGGGTCTTGGACTCGGTGCCCTGCACGGGCAGCCCGCCGACCGCCGGAGCGCCATCGATCTCGTCCCAGCCCCAGCGAGCGGCGTAGCCCAAGTGGGCTTCGAGCACCTGACCCACGTTCATGCGGGAAGGAACGCCGAGGGGGTTGAGGACGATGTCGACAGGAGTCCCGTCGGGCAGGAACGGCATGTCCTCGACCGGCAAGATCGTCGAGATGACGCCCTTGTTGCCGTGGCGGCCGGCCATCTTGTCACCCACGCTGATCTTGCGCTTCTGGGCCACGTAGACCCGCACCAGCTGGTTGACCCCCGGCGGGAGCTCGTGGCTCTCGTCTCGGGTGAAGACCTTGACGTCGATGACCTTGCCCTGCTCGCCGTGGGGCACCTTCAAGCTGGTGTCGCGAACCTCACGGGCCTTCTCGCCGAAGATGGCCCGCAGGAGACGCTCTTCGGGGGTGAGCTCGGTCTCGCCCTTCGGGGTGACCTTGCCGACGAGGACATCACCGGGGCCGACCTCGGCGCCGATGCGGATGATGCCGCGATCGTCGAGGTCGCGCAGGATCTCGTCGGAGAGGTTCGGGATGTCCCGAGTGATCTCCTCGGGTCCGAGCTTGGTGTCGCGAGCGTCGATCTCGTAGCTGTGGATGTGCACCGACGTGAGCACGTCGTCGCGCACCAGGCGCTCGGAGAGGATGATGGCGTCCTCGAAGTTGTAGCCCTCCCACGGCATGAAGGCGACGAGGAGGTTCTTCCCCAGCGCCAGCTCGCCGTGATCGGTCGACGAGCCGTCGGCCAGCAGGGCGTCCTTCTTGAACTTGTCGCCCACCTTGACCCGGGCCCGCTGGTTGATGCAGGTGTCCTGGTTGGAGCGGCGGAACTTGGCCAGCCGGTGGATGCGCTTGCCCGACGTGGCGTACTCGACGGTGATGGCATCGCCGTCGAGGTCGGTGACGACGCCGGCCTCCTCGGCCAGGATCATGGCGCCGCCGTCGTGAGCAGCCCGGACCTCGACGCCGGTACCGATGTAGGGAGCCTCGGACCGCAGCAGCGGCACCGCCTGCTTCTGCATGTTGGCCCCCATGAGGGCCCGGTTAGCGTCGTCGTGCTCGAGGAAGGGGATCAGCGCGGTGGCGACCGAGACGATCTGCTTGGGCGAGACGTCCATGAGTTGGACTTCGCTGGGCGGGACCGCCGAGATCTCGGTGGTGGCGCCGAAGAACACCTCACGCTCGAGTTGGAGCTTGAGGTCTGACAGCGACGCGGCCTGCGGGCTGCGCCGAGCCAGGATCCGCTCTTCGCGGAACGAGCCGTCAGCGTTCAGCGGCGCGTTGGCCTGGGCGACGACGTACTCCTCCTCCTCATCGGCGGTGAGGTACAGGATCTCGTTGGTCACCACGCCGTCGACGACCCGTCGGTACGGCGATTCGATGAAACCGAACTCGTTCACCCGAGCGAAGGTGGCCAGCGCACCGATCAGGCCGATGTTGGGGCCTTCCGGAGTCTCGATGGGACACATCCGGCCGTAGTGGCTGAAGTGGACGTCTCGGACCTCGAAGCCAGCTCGCTCTCGGGAGAGACCGCCGGGGCCGAGGGCCGACAGACGCCGACGGTGGGTCAGGCCCGACAAGGGGTTGACCTGGTCCATGAACTGAGACAGCTGGCTGGTCCCGAAGAACTCCTTGATCGCCGCCACCACGGGACGAATGTTGATCAGGGTCTGGGGGGTGATGGCTTCGACGTCCTGGGTGGTCATGCGCTCGCGCACCACCCGCTCCATACGCGACAGCCCGATGCGAACCTGGTTCTGGATGAGTTCGCCCACCGACCGGATGCGCCGGTTGGCGAAGTGGTCCTGGTCGTCGAGTCGGTATCCGGGCTCGCCGACCGCCAAGTTGAGCAAGTAGGTGGTGGCGGCCAGGACCTCGATGCGGGTCAGCGTGGCCTGGTCGCTCTCCGGACGCTCGGCGCCTTCGATGCCGAGCAGATCGATGATCCGCTCGACCTCGGGGCCCAGCTTGCGGTTGAGCTTGTAGCGACCGACCCGAGAGAGGTCGTAGCGCTTCGGGTTGAAGAACGCGTTCTCGAAATAGGTCCGGGAGGCGTCGGGGGTGGCGGGCTCGCCTGGACGGGCCCGCTTGTAGATCTCGATCAGCGACTCCTCCTGGGTGGGAGCGATGTCGCGATCCTTCTCCCACTGCCCTTCGAGGAAGTCGAAGTGTCGAACCAGGCGGTCGAGGAAGCCCGGATGCTGCTCGTCGTCGTAGCCGAGCGCTCGCAGGAGGGTGAACAGCGACAGCCGTCGCTTGCGGGCCACTCGGGCGCCGGCGGTGACGTCCTTGCCCGGCTTCTGCTCGACGTCGAACTCGATCCACTCGCCCCGGTACGGGTGGATGGTGCCGGTGACCAGCTGATGCTTGGAGAGGTTGCGCAGGCGGAACCGCTCGCCCGGCTGGAAGATGACGCCCGGGCTGCGCACGAGCTGGGAGACGACCACCCGCTCGGTGCCGTTGATGATGAACGTGCCCTTGTCGGTCATCATCGGGAAGTCGCCCATGAAGACGACCTGCTCTTTGATCTCGCCCGTGGTGGCGTTCATGAACCGGGCCTGGACGAAGATCGGCGCGGAGTAGGTCATGTCCTTCTCCTTGCACTCCTCCACCGAGAACTTCGGCGGCGGGCGCAGATCCTCGTCATCGGGATCGAAGGACAGCTCGAGGCGCAACGAACCGCTGAAGTCCTCGATCGGGCTGATGTCGGAGAAGGCCTCGGCCAGACCCTGGCGAAGGAACCACTCGAACGACGAGCGCTGGATGTCGATGAGGTCCGGTGGTTCCAGGACGTCTTCGAGGTTGGCAAAGGAATAGCGGTCGCGGGAACTAGCAGGCGACAACGTCGACTCCTCGAGAGTGAGCGGTCAAGGGTCGGTAGCGCGCGCTCAAAGAGCGCGAAAGCAGACGCGAAGACCAGCGGCGGGCGGGCACGGCAGGGCTGAGCCTACCGGTGGGCGCGGCAGATCAGCAACACCCTTGCGCAATCCCTGACAGGGAGCGGCGCGAAGGGTAGGACGCGCTGGGCGCCGGCGTCAACGAATGACGTCGGCGCCCAACGAAACACTCGTGAACTACTTGAGTTCGACTGAGGCGCCGGCGCCCTCGAGGGCAGCCTTGGCCTTTTCGGCATCTTCCTTGGAGGCCCGCTCGATGACGGTCTTGGGGGCACCCTCGACCAGGTCCTTGGCCTCCTTGAGACCGAGGTTGGTGAGGGCCCGAACCTCCTTGATGACCTGGATCTTCTTGTCGCCAGCGGCGGTGAGGACGACTTCGAACTCGTCCTTCTCCTCCTCGGCTGGGGCCTCGCCGCCACCGCCGGCGCCGCCGGCAGCGGGCGCGGCCACGGCCACGGGAGCGGCCGCGGTGACGCCGAAGCGCTCCTCGAACTCCTTGAGCAGCTCGGACAGTTCGAGCACGGTCATCGACGAGATGGCGTCGAGGATCTCTTCCTTGGTTGCCATTGCTTACGCCTCCTCGGCGTCGTTGGGGTCTGATGCGGGGGCGGGATCGCCCTCGACAGGGGACTCGGTCTCGGCGACCGGGAGCTCGGCCACGGCAGTGGCCTCGGCGTCAGCTGGCACATCGGCGTCGGCGTCAGCGTCGGCGTCAGCCGGTTCGTCGGCTGGTTCGGCCGAAGCCTCAGCCGGTTCGGCGATGGGTTCGACCGCCTCGGGCGCTCCGCCTTGCTGGTCGATGAGGGCCTTGAGGGCGTAGGCGAAGTTCTGCGGCAGGGCGGCGAGCAATCCGGCCAGCTGTTGGAGGGGGGCAGCCAGGCCGCCAGCCAGGCGAGCCAACAGGACGTCGCGGGCGGGCAGGTTGGCCAGGGCCTCGGTGTCAGCCACCGAGATGGTGCGATCGCCGAGTACGCCGCCCTTAAGCACTAGGGCCGGGTTGGCCTTGGAGAAGTCGCGCAGCGTCTTGGCCACCGCGGCAGCATCACCGTCGACGAAGGCGAAGGCGGTGGGGCCGACCAGCAAGGGGTCGAGTCCGTCGAGGCCCAGATCGGCCGCAGCCAGGCGGGCCAATGTGTTCTTGTAGATCTTGAGATCGCCGCCGGCCTCGCGCAGGCTCCGGCGCAGCTCGGCCAGGTCACCGACGTCGAGGCCTCGGTACTCGGTCAGCAGGGTGGCGTCGGCTTCGGCCAGGCGCGTGCGCACCTCGTCGACCACCGCCACCTTCTCGGCTCTCGGGTTGTCCATCGTGTCCTCGGAGATGACAAAGGGGCTCGCGTTCGACGCGAACCCCTGGTCGAGACCGATGGGAGTTCACCTCGTCAGGCGGCCCCGGAGGGCCTTACGCGCTAGTGCGCACCGGATGTCTACGGCGAGCCGTGCTGGTTGTGGGCGAGAGGGTAGTCGACGGTGGCGCTGACCCCCCAGTCGTTAGACGACTAGTCGTTTCGGTCAACGAGGTAGACCGGCGCTTCCAGGGGAACGACCTCCTCAACCTCGGCCTCGATGACCGTCACGATTCCGTCGTCCGGACAAGGTTGCCGCTCTCGTATGGATGCGACGACGTTGACCCCCGACCCGTCGAAGCGAACGGAGTGAACCGTCCCATTGCCGCGACAGTCGTTCCAGTACACCGCCACGACCAGCAGACCCGGCTCCGATTGGAGCACTGCGCCGTCGCCCGGCTTGTTGGGTACACCCTGTAATGATTCCGGGCTGATCCGGGGCTCCCGGAGGGCGAAGAGCGCAGATTCGGCTGCGGTGGGCGACCGGTACGGCAACCCTGACGGGCGCGAGCACCACCAGACTCCACCGACCAGGAGGATGCCGAGGAGTAGCCACACGACGGCCCGCACTCGGCGATGAGCCGGCCGAGTTCCAACGCCCAACCACCCCAGCGGGCCCATGACGGGCCGCTGAGGCACGGTGAGATCCTCGCTCCGAGCGGGCAGTCGGTCAGACGTAGGCGCCGCCGCGAGTGGGGTCGGGACGCAGCCGGGTGGTGTCGATGCGGACACCCGGACCCATGGTCGACGAGACGCTGACCCGGCGGAAGTAGCGGCCCTTGGAGGAGGACGGCTTGGCCCGTTGCAGCTCCTCGATCACCGCTTCGTAGTTGGCCAGCAGCGGCTCGAGCTCGAAGCTGGCCTTGCCGATGGGCACATGCACGTTCGCGCCTTGGCGCTCGGTGCGGTACTCGACTCGACCACCCTTGAACTCGGTCACGGCCTTGCCCACGTCGGTGGTGACGGTGCCGGTCCGAGGGTTGGGCATGAGGCCACGTGGCCCGAGGAGGCGACCCAGTCGGGCGACTTGGGCCATCTGGTCAGGGGTGGCGATAGCCACGTCGAAATCGAGCATGCCCCCCTCGACCTGGGCGATCAGCTCATCGGCGCCGACGTGATCAGCCCCGGCCGCGCGGGCCTCGGCCGCACCGTCGCCGGCCGCGAACACCGCGACCCGGACGGTCTTGCCGGTGCCCGAAGGCAACGAGACCGTTCCCCGGACCTGCTGGTCGGGCTTGCGAGGGTCGACGCCGAGCTGCACGACCAGGTCGATCGTCTCGTCGAAGCTGGCTGATGCCAGCCCCCGAGCCAGCTCGAGCGCCTCAGGAGGCGTGTGCAACTGCTGGGGATCGAAGCGCTGCACTGCATCGCGATACTTCTTGCCTTGCGCCATGGTGGCTCCCTCATCTCCTTGTCCGGGTCGTGGTGGCGACCCCTGGTGGACCGTCGGGGCGAGGTGGTCCTCGACGGCGTGGTGCGGTGCGGCGCCGTCAGTCGGCGACGGCGACGCCCATCGAACGAGCGGTCCCGGCCACCTGGGCCTTGGCCGCGTCGAGGTCATAGGCGTTCAGATCGGGCATCTTGATCTGGGCGATCTCGGTGAGCTGAGCCGCCGACAGCGATCCGACCTGCTCACGACCGGTCGCCACCGCACCCTTGTCGAGACCCAGGGCCTGGCGGATGAGCACGGCGGTGGGGGGTGTCTTGGTGACGAAGGTGAAGCTGCGGTCTTCGTAGATCGTGATCTCGGCCGGGATGACCGTGCCCCGCTGGCTCTCGGTCGCCGCGTTGTAGGCCTTGCAGAAGTCCATGATGGCTACGCCGTGGGGCCCCAGGGCCGTGCCGACGGGCGGCGCGGGCGTCGCCTGACCAGCAGGAATCTGGATCTTCACGACGGCCGCGATCTTCTTCTTGGCCATGACTGGGCTTCCTTACTGCGGGTGAGCGGGTTGACGATGGTCGCAGCCGGGCGGCGCCGGCGGCAACTCAGAGCTTGGTGACCTGGCTGAACTCGAGCTCGACCGGGGTCTCCCGGCCGAAGATGTTGACCAACACCTTGACCCGGAGCTGGTCCTCGTTGATGTCGGCGATCTCCCCGGAGAAGTCGGCGAAGGGGCCTTCCTTGACTCGCACGATCTCACCGGTCTCGAACTCGAGCCGGGGCTTCTGGCGCTTGGCCCGTGCCGTGGGCTCCTCGTCGTCCTCGGGCACGACGAGGGCTTCCTCGACGTCCTTGCGCGACAGCGGGATGGGCTTGCCGGCGGTGCCGACGAAGCCGGTCACTCCAGGCGTGTTGCGAATGACGTCCCAGGAGCGATCGTCGAGGAAGCAGCGCACGTAGAGATAGCCCGGGAACACCTTGCGCTGGGCCACCACCTTCTTGCCGCCCTTGAACTCGACGACCTCCTCCATCGGGATCTCGACCTCGAAGATGGAATCCTCGACCGCCATCGAGGTGATGCGGTTCTCGAGGTTGGCCTTGACCTTCTTCTCGTAGCCCGACTGGGAGTGGATGACATACCACCGACCCGGCCGGTCATAGGGGCTCTCCCGACGAGGTCGGGGGGCCTCCTCGACCAGCAGGTCGTCGACGTCGATGACCTCGGGAACGAGCTCGTCGACCTCCACGTCACCCGCGGGGGTCTCGGGTTCGTCAAGGTTCTCTTCAGGTTGCAGGTCGGACATCACACTCGTCGCGTCGTCAGTCGAACAGGAAGAACACGGCCTTGGCCGCGCCGTAATCGAGCAGGAAGATGAACATCGTCAGCACCACGAGGGTGATGGCGACGATGATCGAGAAACGGATCGTCTCGGCCCGGGTGGGCCAGGCCACCTTGCGTAGTTCGGCCCGCACCTCGCGCACGAACTGGACGGGACCGGTGCGCTCCCGATCTGGTCGCGACGCAGCGGCGGCGGTGCGCTGTTGCTGCGAGCGCGACGGGGCCGCCGGCTCGCCATCGGGCCCAAGTTGGCCCTGCTTCTGCAGAGCCCGTCTGGTCTGTCGGTTCATCGACATCGTTAGACCACCACTTCCCGGCGAAGTACCGGAGCTGTCGGATCGTCGACTCGGGATCGAGTCGTGCACGCAGGGCAGGAGGGACTCGAACCCCCAACCGCCGGTTTTGGAGACCGGTGCTCTGCCAAATTGAGCTACTGCCCTTCGGGGGTACGCCTACACGAGGAGGCTACTAGCGGGTCTCCTAGCGGGTCTCCTTGTTGCTGGGTCGACCCGCTAGCGGGTCTCCTTGTGCACCGTGTGGACCTTGTCCCATCGGCAGTACTTCTTCATCTCGATGCGTTCGCGGTCGTTGTTGCGGTTCTTCATGGTGATGTAGTTCCGCCGCTTGCAGACCTCGCACGCGAGCGTGACCTTGATCCGCTTGTCGCTCGCCATGGTTTCTCTCTCCTTCAGAACGGTCGGTAGCGGCGGTCGGACTCGAACCGACGACCCCTCGATTATGAGCCGAGTGCTCTCACCAACTGAGCTACGCCGCCAGGGGAGCCCCCTGTCGGAATCGAACCGACGACACCAGCCTTACCATGGCTGTGCTCTGCCGA
>JANNOZ010000013.1:0-51805 GCA_031399525.1 Actinomycetes bacterium
CATTCCCGCCCCGCACAAACCCCCGTGGTGGTCATCTCCCCGACGCGGAAAGGCGGGGCGGGGCCGGGGCGGCTAGCGGAAGAGGTCCATTCGGTGCGGGCGGATGATCTCGCCCTGGACCGAGCCCTCTCGGAGCCAGGAGGGGTCGACGCCCCGGATGATGGCCATCGGGACCCCGCTGGCCTTGCCCATGACCAGCTCAGCGGCGGCGGCCAGCTCGTCGGCCACGGCCACCTCAGTGACGGCCAGCTCCCGACCCAGGGCGTCGGAGCTGCCCCGCAGGTCGACCACGGCGGCCACACCGGCGCAGCCGATGGCCACATCGGTCACCCCCTGGCGCCACGTCCGTCCGAACGTGTCGGACACGACCACGCCAACCTCGACGCCGAGTCGAGCCCGCAATCCGTCCCGCAGGCGCCGGGCCGAGCGGTCGGAGTCGTCGGGCAACAGGGCGGCCCATCCGGAGTCGACGTTGGACAGGTCGACGCCCGAGTTGGCGCAGACGAACCCGTGGCGGGTCTCGGTGATGACCAGCGTGTCGCGCCGGCGCAGCACCCGGACCGCCTCCTGCTCGACCAGCACCTTGTGGGCCAGGGGGTCGTCGGGGTCGACGGCCACCAACTTGCCCTCGGCCTTGGAGACCACCTTCTGGGTGACCACAACCACGTCGCCGTCGGCCAACGTGAGGCCGTCGGCGGCGGCCAGAGCGTCGACCAGCAGGTCGGCCAGGACGTCACCCGGGCGGACCTCGGGCACCCCAGGCACCGGCAGCAAGCTGATCCCCGACATGGCCATCGTTCAGATCTCCAGGGTGGTGCGGGCCAGCATGGCGGCGGCCGCCGGATCGGTCATGACGGTGGATGCCACCACCGCTCGCATCCCCGCGGCCTCGATCTCGTCGACCCAGCGGGCATCGGCGGTATCGATCACCAGCGTCGAGGCATAGGGGGCGTAGAGCCGGGCCACGCCGACGACCGATGCCTCGTGGCCCAGTTCGGCGAGCATCCTGTCGGCCGGACCCTTGAGGGCGGCGCCGGCCACGATGGGCGAGATGGCCACGACGTCGTCGCGCCGGGCCCGTACTGCGGCGCCGACGCCGGGCACGGCCAGCACCGGGCCAATCGACACGATGGGGTTGGACGGGGCGATGACCACCCGCTCGGCACCGCCGAGCGCGTCGAGCACTCCTGGGGCCGGTGTGGCCTGGTCGATCCCGGCGAAGCGCACTCCGGTGACGGCGACCGCGTGGCGTCGGCGCACGAAGTACTCCTGGAAGCTGATCTCGCCCTCGTCGACCACCGTCACCCGGGTCTCGACCTCGTCGTCGGTCATGGGCAGCAGCGTGAAGCCCAGGCCGAAGCCGGTGGCGACGTCGGCGGTGATCGCCGAGAGCGCCTCGCCGGCCCGGAGCCGGCCGGTGCGATAGAGGTGGGTGGCCAGGTCGAGATCGCCCAGGTTGAACCACGTGACCGAATCTCGGAAGCGGGCCAGCTGATCTCTGGTCCGCCAGGTCTCGTCGGCCAAGCCCCACCCGGTGTCGGGATTGACCGAACCGGAGACGGTGTAGGTGACGGTGTCGAGGTCGGGGCAGATTCGCAGGCCGTGCAGCCACAAGTCGTCGCCGGTGTTGACCACCACGGTGATGTCGGTCGGGTCGACCACCTGGACCAGGCCCGAGAGGTAGCGAGCCGCGCCGACGCCTCCGGCCAACACGGCGATCATCGGTCGTCCTCCGCCGATGGGGGAGCGATGTCGGGAGCCGACCCCAGTTCGTGGGCCAGGCGGTAGGCCTCGAGGTGACGCTGGGCGCAGGCAGCCCAGGTGTAGGCGGCGGCCACTTCTGGTCCGCGTCGGCGGAGTCGTTCGACCTCGGCCCCGCTAGCCAGCACGGTGCCCAGGGCCTCGGTGAGGCCATGGATGTCGCCCGGCGCCACCAGTAGGGCGGCGTCGTCGACCACTTCCTCCATGGCCGACCCGGTGGTGGTGACCAGGGCCCCTCCGCAGGCCAGGGTTTCGAGGGCGGGCAGACCGAACCCCTCGTCGAGCGACGGGTAGGCCACGGCCTGAGCCTGGCGCAGGAGGGCGGGGACCACGGCGTCGGTCACGTATCCGAGTTGGCGGATCCGCTCCGGGGCCGGATTGGCCACGATGGCGCTGTCGATGGCGTCGGTGCCCCAGCCTCGTTGTCCGGCGATGACCAGTTGGAGATCGGGATGGCGGGCGGCGAGGCGTCCGAAGGACCGGACCAGGGCCGGCAAGTGCTTGCGGGGCTCTTGGGTGCCGACGAACGCGACGAATGGGGCCCGCACCCCGAGTGGGGCCAGCAGCTCGGCATCGGCACCGGGGGCGGGCTCGACCGGGCGGAACCGCTGATGGTCGACGCCGTGGGGGATGACCAGGACCGGCGCCTTGGGGTGGAGTCGGTCCTCCAGGCGGTTGGCGGTGTGTTGGCTCACGCACACCAGGACCGTGGCCCGTCGCACCGCGGCCTGGATCATGGTGCGGAAGTAGCCGACCTTGGTGCGCTCGTGCCACTCGGGGTGGTCGAAGAATGTGAGGTCGTGGATGGTGACGACCACCGGGACCCGGGCCAGCACAGGCATCGTGTAGTGCGGCCCGTGCCACACCTGACTCCCGAGGCGCTTGACCAGTCCGGGCCCCCGGGTCTGTTCCCAGGCCAGGCGCAGGGGTCGGGTGCCGGGCACGACCGAGTGGACGTCGGCCTCGGGGGCCAGCGTCTCCCAGCGCACGTGGTCGCCGGTGGCGGCCACCAGGTCGAGATGCACTCCACCCGCTCGACCGAGGGCGCCCACCATGGCCAACACATAGCTGCCGGCACCAGCCGGGCGAGCCGGAACGGCCGAGACATCGATGGCCACCCGCAGCAGCGGATCGACGGCCTCGATCTCGGCCGGGGTGCTCATCGAGCCGCCGCGGCCGCGTAGGCCTGGGCGTGCGCAGCCGCCGACGAGGCCCAGGTGAAGTGGCGGGCCCGGTTCCGGGCTGCCGCGGCTCGGTCGTCGCGCCATTCCGGGTCGACGACGAGCCGGTCGAGGGCCGATGTGAGAGCCTCGATGTCGCCCACCGCTACCGCCGTCCCGGCGTCGCCAGCCACCTCGTTCAATGCGGCGACATCGGTGTGCACGACGGGACAGCCTCGCGCCATCGCCTCGACGAGCGGCAGCCCGAAGCCTTCGTCTCGGGACGGCAGCGCCAGAGCGGCGGCTCGCCGGTAGAGCACGTCGAGGTCGGCGTCGGCCGGCCGTTCGGCCACGACCACGCCGTCGCCGGCCGTCGGGGGGGCCTCGCCCCACCCAGGACTGCCGGCCAGGACCAGCTCTACCGATCCCAGCCCGGCGCGGGCGAAGAGCAGGTCGTCGAGTCCCTTGCGGGGCTCGAAGGTGCCCACGAAGAGAACGAAGGGTGCGGTGACCCCCAGGCGGCGCAACACGTCGTCGCCATCGGCCACCGATGGTTCGGGCCCCACGGTGACGCCGTGGTGGGCCACGAAGAGCCGGTCGCGATCGAATCCTTCGGCGACGAGCTGGTCGGCGACGGCCGCGGTGGGGGTGATGACCGCGGCCGCCTCGCGGCGAGCCAGGTCGAGGCCCCGGCGGTGGAAGCGCACCCCTCGGCCGGTGAGCAGCTCGGGACTCCGGAGGAACACCAGGTCGTGGACGGTGACCACCAGGGGTCGGGGCCCGGCCGGGGCCACGGCCAGGCTGGTGGCGTGGACCAGCTCGGTTCCGGCCAGGTCGACGACCGGGCGGCGCAGGCGGTGCCACAACTCGTAGCGGGCCGAGCCGCGAGGCCAGCCCAGGTCGACCCAGTCGGCGAACGCCGGCTCGGTCCCCGGCGGTCCAGCGGTGGCGAACGGCACCGCCTCGACGCCGGCACCGGGCAGGGCGCGGAGCAGCTCGCGGACGTATCGGGCGATGCCGCCCGGAACGGGCTGGCGAAGCTGGCCGGCGTGAACGGCGACCCTCACCGCACGGCCCGGCGCCACAGGTCGGCCAGACCGAGGGCGGTTCGGGTCCAGGTGAAGGTGGCGGCCCGAGCCTGGCCGGCGGCCACCAGCTCGGCTCGGTGGTCGTCGTCGGTGAACACCCGGTCGAGGGCGTCGGCCAGGGCGTCGAGGTCGCCAGGCGCAACCAGCTCGGCCGCGTCGCCGGCCACCTCGGGGATGCCTCCGGTGGCGGTCGCTACCACCGGCACCCCCTCGGCCATGGCCTCGATGATCGGCAAACCGAACCCTTCGTAGACCGACGGGTAGGCCAGTGCTGCCGCTCCCCGGAGCAGGGCCGAGCGGGTGGGGTCGTCGACCGGACCGAGCAGCAGCACCCGGCGGGCGGTGGCCGCCGGTAGCGCGGCCCGGGCCGCCTCGACCGTGGATCGGTGGCCGCCGTCGGGCCCGGCGATGACCAGGACCAGGTCAGGATGGTCGTCGGTGAGCCGACCAAAGGCGGTCACCAACGAGTCGATGGCCTTGCGGGCGTCGAGCGAACCCATGGCCAGCAGGAAGGGGCGTCCGCCGATGGCGCCGGGGAGAGGACCCGGCGCACCAGTAGGGGGCACGCCGAAGGGGACCACGCTGACCCGGTCGGCTCCGTAGAGGTCGCGCACCTCCTGGGCGACGAACTCGGTGCTGACGTGGACCCACGCCCCCATGTCGATGAGGCGGCGTACGGCGGCCGGCACCGCGGCCACCTCGCGGGTGCACAGCTCGGGGTGGTGCAGGGCCCAGCAGTCGTTGACGGTGATGACCATGGGCCGCTGGGTCATGGGGGGCACCACGTAGTTGGTCCCGTGGACGACATCGGCATCGTGCAGCCAGCGATCGCCCTTGGGGTGCGACCACCGGCCCCACGAGCGGATGGCCAGCGAGGCAGGAAAGGGGAGGGCCCGGGCCCCTCCGGGCACGAGCGCCTCGCGATCTGAGGGTCGAGCTACGGCTCGGGCCGACAGGACGTAGGGAACCAACGTCACGTCGGGCGCGGCCGAGGGAAGGGCGCCCAGCAACCCCGACACGGTCTGGTAGACGCCGGTGGGGGCTCCGAGCAGGGGGGTGACGTCGACGGCGACCCGCATGGCTCTGCGAGGTTACGGCGTCGCCGCCTCCGGTTGGTGGGCGCTCGGCCGCCGCGGGGTGATCGGCGGCTTCGGGGGCCGCCGGTAGGCTGCGGGGCTCCCGGCCCCCACGTTGCGTGGTGGGCGGGCCCTGACCTCATGGCTCCCGGCTCCTCGACCTCCACCGCCCCCACGACGGTCATCGTGCCGACGTCGAGCGTGTGGGCCCATCTGGTCCAGCTGTGGCACTACCGAGAGCTCCTCGTCGCCTTGGTGCGCAAGGAACTCAAGGTCAAGTACAAGAACAGCACACTGGGGTTCTTCTGGACCACCCTCAACCCGATGCTGACGCTGTGCGTCTACTTCTTCGTCTTCTCGGTCCTGCTCGGCAACGGCATCCCCCGGTTCCCGGTGTGGTTGCTCTGCGGCCTTCTGGTGTGGAACCTGTTCTCCAACTCGATGGTGTCGGCCACCGGGTCGATCACCGGCAACGGGTCGCTGGTGAACAAGGTGGCCTTTCCCCGCGAGATCCTCCCGTTGGCCTCGGTCGGAGCCAACCTGGTGCACTTCTTCTTCCAGGCCATCGTGCTGCTCGGCGCCCTGATCGCCTTCCAGCGCAGCGTGGCCGTCGAATACATCTGGCTGATCGTCCCGGCCATGTTGGTCGTGTTGGTGTTGGCCGGTGCCCTCTCGGTGTTTCTGTCCGCCATCAACGTGTATGCCCGCGACACCCAGCACCTGCTCGAGCTGGTGGTCATGGTCTGGTTCTGGCTCACGCCGATCGTGTACCCGTGGGCCCAGGTGGCCACCAAGCTCAAAGAGAACGGGATGCCGTCGTGGTTGACCCTGCTCAACCCGATCACCTCGATCGTCATCACCTTCCAGCGGGCCATCTATGCCCAGCCGACCTACACCACCACCTCCACCGGAGCCGACGGTGTCAAGGTCGTCACCGTCAACCAGTTGCTCCCGCTCGAGGGACCGTGGTGGTACCTGCGCAACCTGAGCATCGTGGGTCTGGTGGCCGTCGTGCTGTTCATCGGTGCCCTGAGGTTCTTCACCCGGGTCGAAGGCAACTTCGCCGAGGAGATCTGACATGGCTGCCGCCATCGAGGTCAACGGAGTCTCCAAGCGCTTCCGCCTCAACCACGAACGCCACCGCACGCTCAAGGAGCGGGCCATCCACTTCGGTCGCCGGACCGAGTCCGAGCCGTTCTGGGCCCTGCAGCACATCGAGTTCCAGGTGGCCGAGGGCGAAACGGTGGGGCTCCTTGGCCACAACGGGTCGGGCAAGTCGACGCTGCTCAAGTGCATCGGCGGCATCCTCCAACCGACGCTCGGTTCGATCGTCACTCGCGGGCGGGTGGCGTCGCTGCTCGAGTTGGGGGCCGGCTTCCACCCCGACCTGACCGGGCGCGAGAACGTCTACATGAACGCTCAGATCCTCGGACTGAAGAGTCGGGACATCGCCGCGCGCTTCGACGAGATCGTCGAGTTCGCCGGCCTGGAGGACTTCATCGACGAGCAGGTCAAGCACTACTCGTCGGGCATGTACGTCCGTTTGGGGTTCGCGGTGGCCACCAACGTCGACCCCGACATCCTCCTCATCGACGAGGTGCTGGCGGTCGGCGACGAGGCGTTCCAGCGTAAGTGCCTCGATCGCATCCGAGAGTTCCAACGGGCGGGCAAGACCCTCGTCTTCGTGACCCACTCGGCCGACCTCATGCGATCGATCTGCGACCGGGCGGTGGCGCTCGACCACGGCCGAGTCATCGCCAGCGGTCTGCCGGGCGAAGCCATCCGGGCCTTCCGCATGAGCCTGGTCGACGGGCGGGGTCGTCCCTCGGTCGAGACCGAGCTCGACCTGATCGGCGAGGACGAGGTCGAGCAAGCTCAGATCGACGCTGCAGCCCTGGCCAACCGCGAAGTCGCCGTGGTCGGCGTCGAGCTCAGCCATCCTGGCGACGGCGAGCGCGACTATCTGTTGCCGGGTGAGGCCCTGCGGGTGCGGGTTCGCTACCACGCCGCCCACCCGATCGACGACGTCGTCTTCGTGCTCAATCTGCACGACACCAACGGCCAGTTCCTCTTCGGGGTCAACACCGACAGCCTCATGGGCGGCATGAAGGGGGTCGACGGCGACGGCTTCGTCGACTTCCACCTTCCCGCCGTCCCCTTGCTCGGGGGCAAGTTCTTGGTGTCGATCGGCGTCCACAGTCACGACCAGCGCACGATCTATGACCACCGCGACGGCATCGGTGAGTTCGAGGTGGTCAACCCGGGGCGGGCGGCGGGGCTGCTCCACATCGATGCCACCGTCAGCCAGGCCACACCCGAGCCGACGTCGTGAGCCGGCCTGACCCCTTCGACGCCCGGGTGGTGATGGCCGAGGTCCGAGACGAGGTCCGCCGCCGGCGCGAGGCCGGCGAGGTGCCTCCCGGCTACGAGCACGAGCTCGACCTGGCCTTCGCCCGCATCGCCCCGCCGGGTGCAGTGGGCGACGACCTCGATGCCGTGATCGAGCGGGCCGAGCGGGCCAGCCATATCGACGTCGACGTGCCCACCGAGTCGGCCCGGCCCGGGCTGTCGGTGGCCAAATCGGGTTTGCGCAAGGTCATGGCCTGGTACCTGCGATACCTGGCTCAGCAGACCAGCGCCTTTGCTTCGGTGTCGACCAAAGGCCTGCGCTTGTTGGCCGATCGGATCGAAGCGGTCGAGGCGGCGACTCCCGGGGTCAGCCGACGGGTGGCCGACGAGCTCGACCTGATCGACCTGGAAGACGACTCGACTCAGTGGACCGAGTTGGCGGTGGCCCAGACCGACGGTCTGACCGGCCGGGTGCTGGTGGCCGAGGCCGGTGCTGGCGGACTTCTCGGCGCCCTGGTCGCCGGCGGCCGGGACGCCTACGGGGTCGAGCCCCGTCGTCGCCTGGCCGACCGGGCTGCGGCTGCGGGCCTGGAAGTGCGCCCCGACGATGTCCTCGAACACCTGCGCCTGGTTCCCGTCGGGGCCCTCGACGCGGTGGTGCTCACCGGATTCGTCGACCGTCGTCCGGTGCCCGAACTGCTCGAGCTGGCCGACCTGGCCGCGTCCCGGGTGACCGGTGACGGGGTGGTCATGGTGCTCTCCCGTGACCAGGCTGCGGTGGCGAGCGACCCTCGGGCCGCAGTGGCCGCCGACCTGGCGCCTGGCCGATCGCTGCGGGCCGACACGTGGGTCCACCTGTTCGCAGTCCGCGGGTTGGGCTCGACCGAGGTGGTCGCCGGATCAGCCGGCACCTACGCCGTCGTTGCCTGGGCGGGGCGGGGCGCACCCAGCCGGTGAGTCCGGCGGCGATCCACCAGTTCGTCCCCAGCCTGGCCCGGCGGGACGCCATCGGCGGCCACACCCTCCAGATCCAGCGGGTGGTGCGGGGTATGGGGCTGCGCTCCGAGCTCTACGTGCACGAGGCCACCCCCGACCTGCGCAGCGCCACCACCCACTACCGCGACTATCGGAGCGAGCCCGACGCCTGGCTGCTGTACCAGTGCTCGACCGGCAGCCCGATGGCCGGGTGGTTGGCCGGGCGGCCCGAGGTGGTCCTGAGCGACTACCACAACATCACCCCGGCCGAGCACTTCGCTCCCTGGGAGCCCCATGTGGCTGCCGAGCTGACGGTGGCTCGCCACCAGCTGGCCGACCTGGCTGCGGTCACCGCCTTCGCTTGGGCCGATTCGGCGTACAACGAGGTCGAGCTGGTCGAGCTCGACTACCCCCGAACCGCGGTGCTCCCCATCCTCGTCGACCCGTCCAGCTTCGATGGCCCGTGCGACCCGGCCGTTCGTAACCGCCTCGAAGCGGTCCGGGCCGCAGGTGGCGCAGTGTGGCTGTTCGTCGGGCGGATCTCGCCCAACAAGTGCCAGCACGACCTGATCAAGGCCTTCGCCGCCTACCGGCGCCTGTGGGATCCGAATGCCCGGCTCTACCTGGTGGGCGGCTCGTCGTCGAACCTCTACGAGACCGTGCTGCGGCGCTATGTCGACGACCTGGGTCTCACCGGCGCCGTCGAGCTGTGCGGTTCAGTGTCGGCCGAGGCTCTGGCTGCCCACTACGCCACGGCCGACGTGTACGTGTGCCTTTCCGAGCACGAAGGATTCTGCGTGCCGCTCCTCGAGGCCATGCACCATCGAGTGCCGATCGTGGCATTTGGCGCCGCGGCCGTTCCTGAGACCCTTGGCGCCGCCGGCTTGGTGCTCGACGAGAAGTCGCCGCTGACGGTGGCCGCGGCGGTGGATCGGGTGGTTCACGATGTCGAGCTACGTCGCGCCCTGGTCGATGCCGGCTCCCGCCGGGTCGCCGACTTCTCGCTCGCCGCCGGAGAAGCCACGTTGGTGGCTGCGGTCGAGGCCCTGTCGGCCGAGTTGGGCTGAGACGGCGATCGTGGCCCGGGCCCATCTGTTCATTCCCCACTTGCGTCCCGGAGACGCCGCCGGGGCCCACACCATCGAACTGCGGCGACTTCTCGACGAGCTCGGCCACCCCGGCGAGCTGTTCGTCCAGATGGCCGACGCCGGGACCGGTGTCGGCCACCGCCGCTTCGCCAGCTATGGCACCGACGTGCGGGCTGCGGCCGACGACGTGTTGATCTACCAGCTGGCCATCGGCTCGGTCATGGCCGACTTCCTACTCGCCCGACCCGAACGCCTGGTGGTCAACTTCCACAACTTCACGCCGGTCGAGTTCTTCGCCCCGTGGGAGCCCCACCTGGTGTCGGCCATGCTCTGGGGTCGGCATCAGGCCGAGGCGCTGGCCCCCCGCACCGAACTGGCCATCGGCGTATCGGCCTTCAACACGGCCGAGCTCGATGCCCTGGGCTTTGCCGCCACCGCCACCGCCCCGTTCCTGTGGGACCCCACGGTGTTGCCCCCGCCAGCGGTCGACGGGTCGGTTCCTCGGACGGGATCGGGTGGGGCTCGCTGGCTGTTCGTGGGCCGACTGGCGCCGAACAAGTGCCAACACGATCTGATCAAGGCGCTGGCTGCCCACCGCCACTTCTGGGACCCCGATGCCCGACTCGACCTCGTCGGCGGGTCGTCGTCGCCCCACTACGAGGCCGCACTGCGCTCGTTGGTCGATGCGCTCGACCTGGTCGACGCGGTGACCTTCAGTGGGGCAGTCGACGCGGCGGGCTTGGCTCGGCGCTACGCCGAGGCCGACGTGTTCGTCTGCCTTTCCGAGCACGAGGGGTTCTGTGTGCCCCTGCTCGAGGCCATGCACCACGGGGTGCCGGTGGTGGCCTTCGACGCCGCCGCCATCGCCGACACCATGGGACCCGGCGGGTTGTTGCTCGACGAGAAGTCGCCCCTCAGTGTGGCCGCCGCCGTCGAGCGCGTGGTCGGCGACGACGAGTTGCGCTCGACCCTGGTCGGCCGGGGTCGAGCCCGAGTCGAGTCGCTGTCGTTGTCCCGGGGCCGGGCCCGCTATACCGAGGTCCTGGCCCCGGTGCTGGGGTCGCCCGAGGTCACCGCGTGAAGATCGCCTTCGTCCCGCCCCGTTACGGAGCCGAGGTGGTGGGTGGCGCAGAGCTGGCGGTACGTAAGTACGCCGAGCACCTCGCCGAGGTGCCCGGGTGGCAGGTCGAGGTGCTGACCACCACTGCGTTCGATTCGACGACATGGGCCGACCACTACCCCGAGGGCGACACCGTCGAGGAAGGCGTGGTGGTTCGGCGCATCCGGGCCCGGTCGGGGCGCGCCCCCGACTTCGATGCAATCTCGGCGCGACTCCTGGCCGACCCGACCCAGGTGACCTCGGCCGCGGCCGAGCGCTGGTTCCAGCTGCAAGGGCCGTGGGCGCCCGATCTCGTCGATGCGGTCGTGGCGTCCGATGCCGACGTGGTGGCCTTCTCGCCCTATTTGTACTTCCCGACGGTCGCGGGTCTACCTCGTGTGGCTGGCCGGTCGCTGCTCCACGCGGCGGCGCACGACGAAGCGCCCCTGCACCTCCCGGCCCTGGCCGAGGTGTTCGGCGGGGCTCGAGCCTTCCTGTTCTACAGCGACGCCGAACGGCGGCTCGTCGAGACCACGTTCCCGGTGGCGGCGACACCGTCGCTCACGCTCGGCCTCGGGGTCGACGGACCGCCGCCGGGTGTCGATGTCGAGTTGGCTCGGTCGGTCGCTGGGGTGGGGGACCGGCCCTTCCTGGTGTGCGTGGGTCGGGTCGATGACGGAAAGGGCACCGGCCTGCTGGCTCGCTGGTTCGCCGCCTACAAGGACCAGCACCCCGGTCCTTTGGCGCTGGTCTTGGTCGGTCAGGTCAAGGACCGGCCGCCCGAGCACCCCGACCTGTTCCTCACCGGTCGGGTCGACGACCCCACCAAGTGGGCGTTGTTGGCCGAGGCCGAGGTGTTCGTCTCGCCGTCGCCCAACGAATCGTTCGGCATTGCGCCACTCGAAGCGTGGTGGGCGGGCACCCCCGCCCTGGTCAACGCCCTGTGCATGCCGATCCGGGACCACGTCGTCGCCGCCGACGGGGGACTCTGGTTCGAGCGCTATGCCGAGTTCGCCGGTGCCCTGGGCCGCTTACTGGGCGACGCCGAGTTGGCGGCCGGGCTGGCCGCCAACGGCCGGCGATTCGTCGAGGCCACCTACGCCTGGCCGGCCGTGATCGATCGATACACCCGTTTCCTCAGCCGGGTCTTCGGCTGAGCCCCCTCGCAAGCCCGGATCGATAGCTGTCGGAACCCGATAGCTATCGAGCCGAGAAGGGCCAGCGACAGGCCATGATCCGAGTTCCCGGGGTGTCCCGTGATCAAGTCGAGGGTCCAACTGGCCGATCCTGTGTGCAGTCGACCAGGACGGAGTGGGATGCACACACGGCTACGGGTGATCGGTGCCGCCATGGTGCTGGGAGCACTGGGTGCACTGCTGGCCGCCATCTCGACGAGCTCGCCGGCCGGCGCGGCCACTGAACCGAACGCGGCCTGGACGGTCTCGAACAACACCAAGAACCACTCCTCCTCACCCACAGTGGCCGATCTCGACAGCAACGGCGTCGACGACATCGTGATCGGCGCCCAGGACGGCTGGGTCCGGGCCTACCGAGACGGGTCGAGTCAGCTCATGTGGCAGGCCCCCATCATCCCGTGGGGGGCCAACACGCCGGTGGCCATCGACAGCACCCCGACGGTGGCCGACCTCGACGGCGACGGCGCGGCCGAGGTGATCGTGGCCGCCGGATCGAACTACGTCGGTGAGGTGGGCAAGCAGCAGGGCGGTCTGGTCGTGCTGAACGGCAGCACCGGCGTGGTGCGCTGGCAGTGGTCGGGCAACACCGACTGGGGCGACCCCTACGGCGGTGGCACGATCGGTGGCGACGGCTACCTCGAAGGCGTGGTCTCCACTCCGGCGGTGGGCGACGTCGACGGTGACGGCCACCCCGACATCGTCTTCGGCGGCTTCGACCAGTACATCCACGCCCTCGACCGCTTCGGCAACGAGGTGCCGGGCTTCCCGGTGTTCGCCAACGACACGGTGTGGTCCTCGCCGGCCCTCTACGACGTCGACAACGACGGGCGTCTCGAGATCTTCATCGGGACCGACGTCTACGCCGGCGCCTACCTCGACACCAACATCCCGCCCCAGCTCACCCCGGGGACCTTCCGGGCCCTCGACTGGCGCGACGGCGGGGTCCACAACCTGTGGTCGTCCCAGAAGCTCTCGTGCGAGACGATGATGTCGAGCCCGGCCATCGGCGACATCGACGGCGACGGCCGCATGGAAGTGGTGATCGGCACCGGCAACTACTGGGCATCGGTCGGCGGCGGGGTCTGCGGGGGCTGGTCTGAAGTCGCCTCGCGGTCGATCTACGCCTTCCACCTCGACGACGGTTCCGCCCTCGGTGGCCAATGGGGAGCGGACGGCGCCCTCTATCTCGGCCATGGGTTCATCAACGCTTCGCCGGCCATCGGTGACGTCAACGGCGACGGGGTCGCAGAGGTCGTGATCGGCGACAGCGACGGCTGGGTCTACGCCATCGCCGGCAACGGTTCGATGCTGTGGGGCGTCAAGCCGGCACCCACTGGCTTCCAGATACAACTGGGCAACGCCCCGGTGATCGCCGATCTCGACGGGAGCGGCACCAACGAGGTGGCCATCAGCACCGGCTACGCCACCTACGTCCTCGAAGGCGGCAACGGCGGCACCGAACAGGTGCTCGAACGCCTCCAGAGCGCCGAGACCACCCCCGCGCTCGGGTACTTCGGCGCTCGGGGCTGGCAGCTCATCGTGTCGAGCTACAACACCGTGTACGGCACCAACCGCCTGTCGGCCTATGCCATGCCCGCACCGGCCAGCACCGTGCCGTGGGCGCAGTGGAGAAAGTCGGCGAACCACGTCGGCGCGCCGCCAAGCGGTGGCGACCCGCTGTCGCCCCAGTACTGCCGTCGGCCCACCAACCCGGCGGCCAGCCCGTCGGCCACCTCCGGCCGGGGCTACTGGCTGCTCGGGCGAGACGGGAGCATCTACTCCTTCGACGCCCCGTACTACGGGGGGTTGAGCTCGGTCGGCGTGCAGTCCAACGCCATCGGCCTGGCTGCCACCCCCTCGGGCAACGGCTACTGGATCCTCGGGGCCGACGGGGGAGTGTTCTCCTTCGGTGACGCGGCGTTCTACGGCTCGATGGGCGGTCAGCGGCTCAACGCCCCGATCGTGTCGATGGCGGCCACCCCCACGGGTCAGGGCTACTGGCTGCTGGCTTCGGACGGTGGCGTGTTCTCCTTTGGTGACGCGGCTTTCTACGGTTCGACCGGCGGGATGCGCCTGAACGCCCCGGTGATCGCCATGGCGGCCACGTCGTCGTCCCGCGGCTACTGGCTGTTGGCGTCCGACGGCGGGATCTTCTCTTTCGGCGACGCCTCGTTCTACGGTTCGACCGGCGGGATGCGCCTCAACGCTCCGGTCGTGGCCATGGGCACCGACCCCGGCGGTCGGGGCTACTGGTTGCTGGGCGGCGACGGCGGGGTGTTCAGCTTCGGCGTGGCCTACTACGGCTCGATCCCCGGGACCGGTCTGTGCGGATACCCGGGTGGGGTGAAGTTGCGGGCTGCGGCTGACGGGCAGGGATACTGGGTGGCGGCCACCGACGGTGGCATCTTCAGCTTCGGCAGCGCCGTGTTCCACGGCTCGTACCCGGCGCTCTCAGGCGCCAACGCGGCGGTCGACATGGCCGTGCGCCGGTGACCACACGGCGCCGCGCCTGGGCCATGGTGGCGCTGCTCGGGCTGGGCGCAGCGACGTTCGGCACCGAGGTCGGCGGGGGTTCGGTTGCCGCGGCCGATCCGGCCGGGGAGACCGGCGAGCAGACCCGCTTGGTGGTCACCGCGTCGGGCCTCGACGAGTCGGCCCGGCGTGAGTTGGCCGCGTCGGTCGGCGGCGAGGTGGGCACGTCGGTCGACGACGACACCTTCGTCGTCGCCGTCGCGCCGGGAACCGATGACCAGAGGGCGCGGCTCCTGGCGGCCGGCGATCAGGTGGCCTCGGTCGAGGCCGACGGGGCGGTGGTGGCCGCCCGCACCACCGACGACCCGTGCCGCACCGGCTGCCCGATCGAAGTGGGTATGGCATCCCAACCCCAACTCGACCAGGTGTCGGCTCCGAGCGCATGGGACATCACCACCGGCAGCGCGTCCGTGCGGGTGGCGGTGCTCGACACCGCCATCGACACTTCCCACCCCGACCTGGCCGGCAAGGTCGTCGCCGGGCCCACCTATGTCTCCTCCCCGACGACGTGCGCGCCCGGGACCAGCTTCGTCGACCATGGCACGGCAGTGGCCGGGGTCATCGGAGCCAACACGAACAACGGGGTCGGGATCGCGGGCGTGGGATGGCAGACCACCATCGTGGGCGTGACGGTCCTGGATGGCTGCGGGCGAGGCTCGACCTCCGACGTGGCCGCGGCCGTCACTTGGGCCGCTGACAACGGCATCGACGTGATCAACCTCTCACTGGTGGTCAGTAGCTCGGGCGAGCCCCAGCACCTCCATGACGCCTTGGCCTATGCCGCGGCCAACGACGTGGTCATCGTCGGCGCAGCCGGAAACGCCGACTCGACCACCCCCACCTATCCGGCGGCAGACCCCGTGGTGGTGGGCGTGGGTTCGGTGGACGGTGCCGACCACCCGTCGTCGTTCTCGAACAAGGGGTCGTGGGTTGACGTGGCCGCCCCCGGTGAGAACGTGCTGAGCACCGTGTCTGGTGCGACCGCGGCGTCGGGCTACGCCAGGGTCAGCGGCACGTCGTTCGCCACGCCCTTCGTGTCGGCCACCGCCGCTCTGGTCAAGGCGGTCCATCCGACCTGGTCCGGAGTCGAGATCGCCGAGCAACTACGGGCCACCGCCGAGCCAGTCGTGGGCACGGGCACCGCGTTTGCTTCTGGTCGCGTCGACACCGCCGCGGCCGTCGGTCAACCATCGGGTGGGTATTGGCTGATCGCGGCCGACGGCGGGGTGTTCACCTTCGGTGACGCCCACTTCGCCGGGTCCGGAGCGGGAACGAGCGACAGCCCAGTGGTCGGTGCCGCAGGCCATCCGAGCGGGATCGGGTACTGGACGGTGCGAGCCGACGGCACCGTGCAGGGCTACGGCGCCGCCGCAGTGCTGGGTAGCGCCACCGGTGCGGCCGCGCCCGCGGTCGGGATGGCGGCCACCCCCACTGGCGAGGGCTACTGGGTGGTTGGCTCCGATGGCGGGATCTTCGCCTTCGGCGACGCCGAGTTCTTTGGGTCGACGGGTAGTTTGCGGTTGAACCGGCCGATTGTGGGGATGTCGGCGACCCCGTCGGGCGACGGGTACTGGTTGGTGGCCAGCGACGGCGGCATCTTCGCGTTCGGCAATGCGGCGTTCTACGGGTCGACCGGATCCCTCACCCTCAACCGGCCGATTGTGGGGATGGCGGCGACCCCGTCGGGTGACGGGTACTGGTTGGTGGCCAGCGACGGCGGGATCTTCGCGTTCGGCGACGCCTGGTTCTTCGGGTCGACCGGGTCGCTCTCGCTCAACCAGCCCATCGTGGCCATGGTCGCCCGCTAGCGGTCGTTCCGGTCTGGCCTCACTCGACTCGGTACCGTGGTGGGTTGTGACCGCCACACGCCGCCGGGCCGCGCCTGGGTGGCGCAGGGTCGGGACCGTGGCTCTGCTGGTGGCTGGCCTGGTTGCCGGGCCGGCGGTGCCAGCATCGGCCGTAGTCGGCATCGATCAGGTCAGCGTTGACCCGGTCGGCGGCGCCGAGCCCACCGGACAGGTGATCGTCACCCTCGACCGACTGGCTACCGAAGCTCGCCGAGAGTCGGTGGCCGACGTGGTGGATGGTCGGGCCGGCGACGTGCTGGCCGACGAGACCTTCGTCGTCGAGGTCGCGCCCGGCCAGGAGGACGAAGCCGTCGAGCGTCTGGCCGACGACCATCGTGTGGCCTTGGTCGAACCCGACCGGGTGGTCCATGCGTTCGACCTCACCCCCAACGACCCGTGCGTCACCTCGTGCGCCGGTGGTTTGGTGCAGTCCGAGCTCCAGACCATCCGGGCCCCGGCCGGCTGGGCGGTTACCACCGGAAGTCCGGCGGTGAGGATCGCCGTGCTCGACACCGGGGTCGACGCGTACCACCAGGATTTCCTCGATCAAGCGGGCAACAGCAAGGTGGTCGCGTCGGCCAACTTCACCAACCGAACCTGTACGGCGTATGACGCCACGTTCCACGGCACCGCGGTGGCCAGCATCGCCGCGGCGTCCACCAACAACGGCGTGGGGATGGCCGGAGTCGGGTGGTCTTCGGTGTTGCTGACCGGAAGAGTGTTGGACGACTGCGGCTCGGGCTACGAGTCCGACGTCATCGGCGGGATCTCGTGGGCCGTCGACCAGGGTGCCGACGTGATCAACCTCTCCCTGGGACAGTGCGGCCGGTCGAGTTCACTCGACGCCATCATCGCCACCGCCCGGGCCGCCGGCGTGGTCGTGGTAGCCGCCGCCGGCAACGGAAGCTGCTCGGGGGGCTCGATCGGGACGCCCGAGACCACCTATCCGGCCGCGTCGCCTGGTGTGATCGCTGTGGGGGCTACGACCACGGGCGACCAGCTGGCCTCGTTCTCCCGATGGGGCAACTGGGTGGACATGGCCGCGCCGGGCGCCGGGGTGGTGGCCGCGAATCGGAGCAACAACAACTACTTCACCGTGTCAGGCACCTCGTTCTCGGCGCCCATGGTGGCCGGTGCCGCCGCCCTGATCCTGGCCCTCCACCCCAGCGACACGCCCGACGCCGTCGAGGCCCGCCTGGTACGGAGTGCTCGGATCACCGCCGACTCGGGCATCTACTACGCCACCGGCGTGCTCGACGTCGGCGCCGCCCTGACGTTGGAGCCCGACGGCTACTGGTTGGTGGCCAGCGACGGGGGGATCTTCGCGTTCGGCGACGCCCAGTTCTACGGCTCGACTGGCGGCATCCGCCTTAACCAGCCGATCGTCGGCATGGCGGCCACCGCGAGCGGGCAGGGCTACTGGCTGGTGGCCAGCGACGGGGGGATCTTCGCCTACGGCGACGCCCAGTTCTACGGGTCGACCGGCTCGATCCGCCTCAATCGGCCGGTGGTGGGCATGGCCCCCACGGCCTCGGGCAACGGCTACTGGTTGGTGGCCAGCGATGGGGGGATCTTCGCGTTCGGCGACGCCCAGTTCTACGGGTCGACCGGCTCGCTGGTGCTGAACCAGCCGATCTCCGGCTTGGCGCCCACCGACGACGGCGGGGGCTACTGGATGGTGGCCAGCGACGGGGGGATCTTCGCGTTCGGCGATGCCGCATTCGCCGGCTCGAACCCGTGGGCCGGTGCCGCTGCGGTCGGCATCGACGGCATGGCCGGCTCGACGCTGGGCTACCGAATCGCCCGAGCCGACGGAACGGTCGAGGTGTACGGCTCGGCCTCCTACGCCGGCCAGCTCGGTGTCGCCCCGGCGGCCCCAGTGGTCGACATCGAGCCGACCCAGGCCGGTGCCGGCTACTGGCTGGTGGGCACCGACGGCGCGGTCTACTCCTTCGGTGATGCCTACAGCTACGGATCGACCGCGGGGATCGCGCTCAACCTCCCGGTCGTGGGGATGGCCCGCCGATAGCGGCGGGCGGGGCGTAGGGTCCGGGTCGTGTCCGCTGAATCCGACCACTCGGTCGACCTCGACGCGGTGTTGGCCCGCCTGCGGGCCCGGGTCGACGAGCGGCGGGCCTCCGGGGAGTACCCCGCCGACCTCGAGGCCGAGTTGGCTCGTCATGCCGAGGAGGTGCTGTCGAGGGCGTCGACCGAACGCCACCTCGACGGCCTGGCTCCCCTGGCCGAAGCGGTGGGCGCCGCCCGCCACTTCGCGCTGGTGTTCGACGACGACGACGTCAGCTCCCGCTTCCCGGGCGGTGTCCAGGCCCATCGCCTGATCACCCGTTCGGCGGCCCGGTTGGACGAGCAGGTAGCCGAAGCGCTCCGTCGCCACGCCGAGGCCGACCAGACCCTGGCTCGGGCCGTGGTCGAAGAGGTGCTCGACCATCAGCGCCACACCCACGCCCGGCTCGATGCCCGGCTCGACACGGTGGCCGACGAGACGGCGCGGCTGCGCCGCCAGCTGGGCGCCACTGAAGCCGTGCTCGACGCGCTGGTCGCTCGCATCGTCGCTCTGGAGGCGGGCGCTGGTCTGCGCACCGCGGGGCCCGTGGCGGACGGCGCCGGTGCAACCGTCGAGCGCTGAGCCGGTCAGCGGGCGCCGGTGACCGTGCACCAACTCCTCGTCGGCGCTGCGCCCGGTGACGCCATCACCAACTGTGCTCGTTGGCTGCACCAGTCGATCGCCGCGGCCGACCCGTCGGCCACCATCAACGCCCGCCACATCCACCCCGATCTGGCCCACGTGGTCGATCCCCTCGACGCCATCGATCGGGCTTCGGCGGACGATTGGGTGCTCTGGCACGCCTCGATCGGCGACGACCTCGTGGCCGAGGTGCTGGCTCGGACTTCCGCTCGCATCGCCCTGCTGCACCACAACGTGACCCCGGGACGGTTCGTGGCCGATCTCGACCCGACGTTCGCGGCCGAGCTCGACCACGGCCGGACACTGCTCGACGAACTCGAACCGCGGGTCGAGCGGGCCTGGGCCGACTCGGCCTTCAACGCCATCGACCTGGTCGCTCTCGGTTATCCAGACGTCGAGGTGGCTCGGGTGGTGGGTGACCCCACGTGGTGGGACGCCGTCGACTCTCGGCCCAGCGCGACCCACCACCTCGACACCGTGGTCGACGGACCGTTTGTCTTGTCGGTGGGACAGCTCCTGCCCCACAAGCGCCCCGAGCTGGTCATCGAGTCGTTCCACGTGCTCAGCACCTACCTGGTGCCCGAGGCCCACCTGGCGTTGACCGGCAGCGCCCGTTTCCCCGAGTTCGCCGCCGGACTCCAACGCTTGGTAGTCGAACTCGTCCTCGACCGGGCGTGGCTGGCCGGCCACGTGCCCGATGACGAGCTGGTGGCCATGTGGCGCCGGGCCGACGTGTTCGTGACCTGCTCGGAGCACGAGGGCTTCTGCGTGCCGGTGGTGGAGGCCATGCACCACGGCGTCCCGGTGGTGGCCCGCGACTGCGGGGCGCTGGGGGAGACGATCGGCGACGCCGGCCTGGTCCTCGACGCCGATGCCGGCCCCGAGCTCGTGGCCGAAGCGCTGGCTGCGGTGCTGGGCGACGCCGACCTGCACGCCGAGCTGGTGGCCCGAGGCCATCGTCGAGCCGAGGTGCTGGCCGCCGAGGCCCGGGCGGCTCGAAATCGAATTGTCGACGCCCTCACCGGCGCTTCCCGTTGACCACTGGCCAGGGAGTCATCCGCGACATGCGGCTGCTCGTCGTGGTCCAGCGCTACGGGACCGAGGTCGCTGGTGGCGCCGAGGCGGCGGCTCGTCAACTGGCGGTTCGACTCGCGGCTCGGGGCCACCACGTCGAGGTGCTGACCAGCAGCGCGCTCAGCTACCAGGATTGGGCCGATCACTTCCGGGCCGGCACCACCGAGCTCGACGGCGTGACCGTGCATCGCCTGCCGGTGGCCCGCACCCGTGATCGTGACCGGTTCGAGGCCCTGAGTCGCCGGGTGGTCATGGGCGATCAACGAGCCCATCCCCTCGTGGCGCGGGCCTGGGAGGCGGCCCAGGGGCCCGAGCTGGTCGGCTTCGAGGCGTGGGTCCGGGCCAATGCGGAGCGGTTCGACGCCGCCGTGTTCTGGACCTACCTCTACGCCACCACCACCGCCGGATTGGCCGCGGCGGCCGGCCGCACCACCACCGTGCTGCACCCGACGGCCCACGACGAGCCCACCTTCCACCTGCCCGTCTTCGAGCTGACGCTGCGCCTGGCCGATCGTCTGGTGTTCCTGACCGCCGAGGAGCAGGCTCTCGTCGGCCACCGGCTCAACCGCCGCGACCCGGGCCCGGTGGTCGGTCTGGGCATTGAGGCCGAGTCCGCGCCGGGCGCAGAGCGCGTCGCCGCTTTCCGGCGCGACCACGGCCTGGGCCAGGCGCCATATCTCGTCGCCGTGGGTCGCATCGAGACCGGCAAGGGCCAACCCGAGCTGGTCGACCAGTTCATCGCCTACCGCCGGCGGCATCCCGGGGAGGACCTGCGCCTGGTGGTCGTGGGGGAGGAGGCGACACCGCTGACCCGCCACCCGGACGTGGTGCCAGTCGGTCGACTCGACAACGAGGTGCGCCGGGCCGCGGTCGCCGGGGCCGTGGCGCTGGTCCAGCCCTCCTACTACGAGAGCTTCTCGCTGGTGCTGCTCGAGGCCTTCGACCTGGGGCGCCCCGCCCTGGTCAACCGGGCCAGTCCGGTGTTGGCCGGTCACGCCCATCGGAGCGGAGGCGCATTGGCGTACCGGGGTTTCGCCGAGTTGGAGGCCGGCATCGAGCTGGTGGTCGGCGATGCCGAGTTGGCCGCCGGGTTGGGTCGAGCCGGCCGGTCCTACGTCGACGCCCACTACCGGTGGCCGCGGGTTCTCGACGACTACGAGGCCATGCTGACCCAGGCGATCGCCGCCACCAGCTGACCCCCAACCCCCCCGAACTCGGATCGATAGCTGTCGCCCCTCGAACTCAGATCATGGCCTGTCGGAACCCGACAGTCATTGAGCCGAGTTCAGAGGGCGAAGGCGGGTGGGCGGGGGCCTGAGAGGGGGCTGTCGTAGACTCTCTGGTCCGGCTGGCGCACCATTTGCGCCGGGCCGAGACCCCCGAACCCCGAGGACGATCCTTCATGCCCCGAGCCCTCATCACCGGCATCACCGGCCAGGACGGCCAGTATCTGGCCGAGTTCCTCCACAGCCGCGACTACACGGTGTTCGGCATGGTCAAGGGCCAGAACAACCCCAAGGCCGAGAAGATCCACGACGAGATGCCGTTCGTCGAGCTGGTGTCGGGCGACCTCCAGGACTTCTCGTCGCTGGTGGCGGCCATCGAGTACGCGCAGCCTCACGAGGTCTACAACCTGGGCGCCATCTCCTTCGTGGCCCTGTCGTTTCGCCAGGCCGAGCTGACCGCCAACGTCACCGGGTTGGGCGTGCTGCGGATGCTCGAAGCCATCCGGATCGTGGGTGGCCACGCCGACAACCCGATCAAGTTCTACCAAGCGTCCTCCTCGGAGATGTTCGGCAAGGTCCGGGAGATTCCCCAGACCGAGCAGACGCCGTTCCACCCCCGCAGCCCCTACGGCACGGCCAAGGTGTTCGGCCACGACAGCACGGTCAACTACCGCGAGTCCTACGGGCTCTACGCCTGCAGCGGCATCCTGTTCAACCACGAAAGCCCGCGTCGGGGCCTCGAGTTCGTCACCCGCAAGATCACCAACGCCGTGGCCCGCATCAAGCTCGGCCTGCAGCCCGACCTGGTGTTGGGTAACACCGACGCCAAGCGCGACTGGGGCTTTGCCGGCGACTACGTCGACGCCATGTGGCGCATGCTCCAGCAGCCCGAACCCGACGACTACGTGGTGGCCACCGGCGAGACCCATTCGGTCCAAGAGTTCCTCGAGCTGGCCTTCGCAGCCGCTGAACTGCCCGACTGGGAGCGCTATGTCCGCCACGACGAGCGATTCATGCGCCCCGCCGAGGTCGACTACCTCGTGGGTGATCCGGCCAAGGCCAAGGAGAAGCTCGGCTGGGAGCCCAGTGTCGGCTTCGAGGATCTGGTGGCCATGATGGTCGAGAGCGACCTGGCCGCCGAGACGGCCAAGCTTCACCGGGGATAGGGGACGTGGGCGATCCGGCTGACCCGTCGGTCCCACGCTGCCTGTCGGTGGTGATGCCGGCCTACGACGAAGAGCTCACGATCCGTCGAGTCATCGATCGGGTGCTGGCCTCGCCCTACGTGGCCGAGCTCATCGTCATCGACGACGGCTCGACCGACGGCACGGCCAGCCTGGTCGATGCCGTCGAGGACCCCCGGGTGACGTTGATCCGTCAGCCGGTCAACCGGGGCAAGGGCGCGGCGCTGCGAGCCGGTTTCCGGGCCGCCACCGCCGATCTGGTCGTCGTCCAAGATGCCGACCTCGAGTACGACCCGGCCGAGTACGGGGCCCTGCTCGAACCCCTGCTCGACGGTCGGGCCGACGTCGTCTACGGCTCGCGCTTCCACGGCAGCCGCCCCCATCGGGTCCTCTACTTCTGGCATTCGGTCGGCAACCGGCTGCTCACCACCCTGTCGAACATGTTCACCAACCTGAACCTCTCCGACATGGAGACCTGCCTGAAGGCGTTCCGGCGCGAGGTGGTCCAATCCTTCGTCCTCGAGGAGGACCGCTTCGGGATCGAACCCGAGCTGACGGCCAAGGTGGCGGCCGGAGGCTGGAGCGTCTACGAGGTCGGCATCTCCTATTCGGGCCGGACCTATGCCGAGGGCAAGAAGATCAACTGGCGCGACGGCGTCCATGCCTTGCGTTGCATCGTTCGGTACTCGCCCTGGGGCGAGCGGGTCATGCGCTCGACCACGATCGACGCCGAGGCGAGCTCGGTCGGCCACGAGTAGGCCGATGACCGACGCTCGGTCGGCTGGCGTCGCCGGGCGGATCGTCGTCGCCGGGTTGATCGCCGCTGGGGCGGTCATCCGAGGTTGGATGCTGGCGTCGGCCATGGGGGCCTTGGAGGGCGACGAGGCCGTGGTCGGCCTCATGGCCCGGGCCGTTACGCATGGTCAGGTGGTCACGTTCTTCTGGGGCCAGGCCTATGGCGGTTCGCTCGAGGCCATCCTCGCCGCGCCGGTGTTGGCCATCTGGCCCACCACCGTCGTCGGGCTCAAGTTGGTCGGCGTGGGCCTGAACGCGGTGGCCGCGTTGCTGGTGTGGCGAATTGCCATCCGCATGGTCGGTCGGCGGGCCGGGGCTCTCGCCGGCGCGCTGTTCTGGGCCTGGCCGGCCAGCTTCGTCTGGCTCTCGGCCGACATGAAGGGCTTCTACCAATCGGTGATGGTGTGCGGGCTGGCGGTGGTGCTGCTGGGGCTCCAGGTGATCGACCGGCCCGAAGTGTGGTGGCGCTGGGCTGGTTTGGGCTTGGCCGCCGGCGTGGGCTGGTGGCAGGCCCCCCAGATCGCCTTCTTCGTAGTCCCAACCGGGCTGTGGATGTTGTGGAACCTGGCTCGACCATCGACCGTGCGTCCTCTCGTGCTGGGCTCGGCGTGGGCCGCGTTGGGCGCCGTGGTTGGCGCCGGCCCATGGCTGGTGTTCAACCTGCGCAACTCCTGGCTGTCGTTCGACGCCCGGTGGGCGGCCGGTCAGGGCAGCTACCTGGACCACCTGGAGACCTTCGCCACCCGGGGCCTGCCGATGGCTTTGGGTACTCGGGTCGTGTTCTCCGGGCGCTGGATCGGGGGTGACGCCGGCCGGGTCGCGTACGGCGGGTTGCTGGTTGCCCTGGTCGTGCTCCTGGTGTGGCGCCGGCCCCGATCGACTCGAGACCCGATCGTGCTCGTGCTCCTCGCCGCGATCGGCTACCCCTTGCTCTTGGCCGCTTTCCCCAACTCTTGGTACGTAGGGGAGGGCCGTTACCTGTACTTCCTCGCCCCGTGGGTGGCGATCGCCTTCGGGTTGGCCGGGCGACGCGCTGGGGTCGCGGCGGTGGTGGCCATCGCCGCCGTCGCTTCGTCGGTCTCGTCGCTCTATGCCGTGCGGGACGAGACCGCCCCGGTCACCAAGGGGCTGGTGCACGTCCCCGTCGAGCTGGGCGGGGTGATTTCCCTGCTCGAGGCCGAGGGCTACACCGGCGCCTACGCCGACTATTGGATCGCCTACCGGCTGCGCTACCAGAGCGACGATGCCGTGCTCGGCGTGCCCACCTATGTGTCGCGCGACCCGGGCGGGGAGGCGGCGGTGACGTCGATGGAGCGCGTCGGCTGGGTCGTGGCCGACGGCGGCAGCGATCTGGCCCCGGTGCTGTGCACGTTCGACGCCCTCGGGGTCAGCTACCGCCGGGTCGACCGCGACGGCTACGTCGTGCTGCTGCCCACCGAGCCGGTGACGCCGGCCCAGGTGGCCAGCACCTGCCCGGCGCCGGGCATCTATTGAGCGTTGGCGTCGATCGCGGCCTGGACCGCGGCCATGTCGGCGGGGTCGGCGACGCGCCGATCGAGGCCCCAACGGTGCTCGACCTCGGCCAGACGAGCCGGGTCGGACTCGGACGCCGGTTCAGGTGCACCGGGTGCCGCGAAGACATAGAGGTTCCAGAACTTGGTCAGCCCGAAGCGAGCCAGGTGAGGGTGGATCAAAAGCTCGATGTTGCCCCGGCGCTCGAAGCCGGCCGCCTCGAACAGGGTGGTCCACCACCCGAAACTGGCGATGGTGAGATGGCCCTCCACCGGTTCGCCCTCGGCATCACGGCTCAGGTCGGCGTGGGGGATGGGCCCGCCATAGTCAGGTCCCAGGTCGAGGTAGTCCGACACCCGATCGTCGGGCACCTTGGCGTTGAGCCAGCCGTCGGGACCGAACTGGTTGGGTCCGAAGCTCGGGATGGTCGCCAGCACGTGGCCCCGGCACACCCGGCGCAGCTCGGCCAGGGCTCGGGGGACATCGGCGGGGTCGAGGTGCTCCAGGGTCTCGAGCACCGAGACCACGTCGAACGCGCCGTCGTCGAAGGGCAGCCGATCGATCAGGCTGGCGACCCGGACGTGGCCCCGGGCCCCGGGGGTGGCGTTGTCGATGGCGTAGGGGCTCAGGTCGCAGCCTGACGCGTCGACGTCGAGCTCACGGAGGGCCTCGACGACGTAGCCCAGGGCGCAACCGACGTCGAGGCTGCGCCGGGGGGAGAGGAACCGCCACAACAGGTACGCCGCGGCCTCGGCATTGGACGACGTCCGGTCGTAGCGTTCGTAGCCCGAGAGTCCCATGCGATCGAGCGGGTTGCGTCCCGCGCCGTAGTAGCGACCGTCATAGGGTCCCGGATCGGGGGGGGTGCGGTGCCGCCAGCGGGCCAAGCGCGACAGTCGTGAACGGGCCATCGAGCCGGACGCTACCCGGACCGACCGGCGGGTCGGTCCCAGCTGCGGGCTTCAGGTGGCGGCGATGCGTGCCGATCCATGACGCCATGGCTGCATCTGTCGCGTTGCCACGACGAGCTGGCGGAAACCTCCTTGCCGTCGTGGTCAGCGTGCTGGCCGTGGTGAGTCTGCTCCCCGGCGGTATGGGTCGGCCCGAGCCGGCCGCCGCCGCCTCGGGCTCGTCGATCGCCGTGTCGGGCCACGGGTGGGGCCACGGTCGGGGCCTGGGCCAATGGGGGTCGCTCGGTTACGCCGTGGACGACGGCTGGAGCTACACCCAGATCCTCGACCATTACTACGGCGGCACCTCGATGGGATCGATGAGCGACGCCGACGAGATCGACGTCGCCCTCAAGAACGCCATCGTCGACACCAAGCTCTTCCTCACGTCCAGCCGCGAGTTCTACGTCACCTACGAGATCGGCCGGACCAAGTACTCGGTGGTCGTACCCGGTGGCAGCTACGTCGCGATCGCCCGCAACAACTCGAATGGCCAGTGGGGCATATACCAGAGCACGAGCTGTGGTTCGTGGGGCAACCCGGTGGCGACAGCCGACGACACGATGGGGCCGGAGGGCTGGTTCGGCTGGCGCAGCGCCGACTCGGTCGATCAGTTGGTCAATGTCGTGCGTTGTGACACCTCGGGCGGTGTCGCCGACTCTCGGGCCTACCGGGGCAAGGTCCGCGCCGAATGGGACGGATCGGCCACCGTGGCTCGTAACCGAGTCCTGGTCGGCGAGTACCTGCGGGGGGCAGTGCCCCGCGAGTCGCCGGCTTACTGGGCCGACTTGGGCGGTGGCAAGGGCCTCAACGCTCTCAAGGCCCAGGCAGTGGCCGCCCGGTCCTACGCCCGGGCCTACACCCGTAACGGCGGGGCCATCTGTGACACAACGTCGTGTCAGGTCTACGGCGGCGCCGGTCACAATGGCGCGCTCATCGAGGACAGCCGCACCAACCGAGCGGTGGCCGAGACCGACGGGCAGGTCCGGCTCAGGGACGGCGCCGTCATGTCGACCGAGTACTCGTCCTCGACCGGTGGCTGGACCGCCGGCGGCGCGTTCCCGGCCGTACGAGACGACGGCGACGACGTTTCGGGCAACACCAACCACAACTGGTCCACGACGTTGGCGGCATCGTCCATCGAGGCGGCCTACCCGGCTATCGGGTCGTTCACCGGTGTCTCGGTCAGCGAGCGCAATGGCCTGGGCGCCGACGGAGGCCGGGTCAAGAACGTGACCATCACCGGTTCGCAGGGGAGCACCACGGTCAAGGGGACCAGCTTCCAGTGGGCGTTCGGGCTCAAGTCGGACTGGTTCAGCTTCACCGAGGCCCCCACGGTGGTCGACGTCGCCGCCACCGGTACCGGCGGGTTCTGGACGGTGACGTCGAGCGGAGCGGTGACCCCCCACGGTGGAGTGGCGACCTATGGCGCCCTCGACGGCGTGGCCCTCAACCGTCCGGTGGTCGGCATCGCCGCCACCCCGAGCGGCCGGGGATATTGGATGGTGGCGTCCGACGGTGGGATCTTCGCGTTCGGCGACGCCCGCTTCTACGGCTCGACCGGTTCGCTACGCCTCAACGCACCGATCGTAGGAATGGCTTCGACCTCGACCGGCAACGGCTATTGGTTGGTGGCGTCCGACGGCGGCATCTTCTCCTACGGCGACGCCCGGTTCTACGGCTCGATGGGCGGTGTCGCCCTGTTCCGGCCGGTCGTGGGTATGGCCTCCACGCCCTCGGGCAACGGCTATTGGTTGGTGGCGTCCGACGGTGGGATCTTCGCGTTCGGCGACGCTTCCTTCCACGGCTCGACTGGTGGAACCGTGCTCAACGCGCCGATCGTCGGGATGGCTCGAACCCCCACGGGAACCGGCTACTGGTTCGTCGCCGCCGACGGTGGGGTGTTCTCCTTCGGTGCGCCCTTTGCCGGATCCACGGGTGGCCAAACGGTGGCGTCGGTCACCGGCATGGCGGCCACCCCCTCGGGTGCCGGCTACTGGCTGGTCACCACCAACGGCACCGTCTACTCGTTCGGGAGCTGACCCAACGAGGGCTGGTTCAGCTCGTCGAACCAGTTGTGGCGGCGGTCGACCACTCGTCCTGCTTCAGGTGGCCCACCACGGTGAAGCCACCGTTTCCGTCGGGGAGGACCACCACCATCTCGGCCTCCTCGAGCGGTGTGCTTTCGCCGATGGCCGGCAGGATGTTGAAGGCGTGGGCCACGATGAAGGTGTTGGTCCCCGGCTCGGGCGCGGTGGCCAACAGCTCCTCGAGCCGGGCCACCCGAACGTCGTACTCGGCGGACCCCTGCGGGGCGTACACCAGGTCGGCCAGCCCGGTGTCGACGGTGCCCTCGGTGCCGAAGAGGATCGTGGCGGTCTCGCGGGTCCGACAGAACGGACTCACGTAGATCGCGCTGACCTCGACTCCGGCGGCGTCGATGATGGCAGCCAGCTCCTTGCCCGCCGACCGGCCCTCTTCGGTCAGGTTGCTCTGTTGGGTGCAGTCGGTCCCGGTGCCTGCCTGGTCGACGTCGACGACGTCGTGGTCGCGGATTTCGTGACGCATGTAGATCACGTAGCCCCCGTTGGCCACCGCGTCGATGAGCGCTTGGCCGGCCAGCGGGCCGGCGGCGGGAGCGATCGTGGTGGTCGTGGTCGCCTCCGGGGTCGCTGCGTCGTCACCTGACGAGTTGGCGCATCCGACGAACCCGAGCGTCGTCACCAACCAGATCGCGGCAATCCGTCTGGCGTACATGTTTCCCCCCAATGCAGCCCGCCGGTCCGGAAGGCCGATCGACCCTATGCGAGCAGTTTCGCAACGGCAACGACCTGGCCGGGGTGGCGGCGACCCGGGGGGTCAGCACCACCCGGCTACCCTGCCACCCTCGTGACACCCGACGAACCGACCTCTCCAGAGGCGGGGACCGGGAGGATCGGCGCAGGTGAAGACGACGTCGAGCCCGTCGATGGGCGGGCCGACGAACTCGACGGCGACGATCCTGAGGCGGATGTCCCACGCCAGCTGCCGACCGTCACCGCGGTCGTGGTCGCCCACGACCCGAGCGAATGGTTCGAGGAGGCGTTGGCCAGCCTGGCCGCCCAGGACTACCCGGCGCTGGTGGTGCTGGTGGTCGACGCCGGCTCGGCCGAACCGATCGTGGGGCGGGTGGCCGGAGTCCTGCCGAACGCCTACGTGCACCGGATCGATGACGACCCGGGCTTCTCCACCGTGGCCAACGCGGCGACCGCCATGGTCGAGGGGTCGGATTTCTTTCTGTTCTGCCACGACGACATCGCCCTCGATCCCGACGCGGTCCGACAACTGGTCGAGGAGGCGTTCCGCTCGAACGCCGGGATCGTGGGGCCCAAGCTCGTGGCCTGGGACGTACCCGACGAGCTGCTCTCGGTGGGCCTGTCGGCCGACAAGACCGGAGTCACCTCGTCCTTCGTGACCCGAGCCGAGCGTGATCAAGAACAGCACGACGCCGTCCGGGACGTGTTCTGCATCCCCGGCGGGGCGACGCTGGTCAGAGCCGACCTACTCCGGGCTCTGGACGGCTATGACGAGGGCATTCCCTTCCTCGGTGAGGACCTCGACCTGTGCTGGCGGGCCCAGGTCGCCGGCGCCCGGGTGATGGTCGTGCCCGCAGCCCGAGCCCGTCATCGCGAGGCGCTCGACACCCGCCGTCCGTTCGACGACCGTCGCCGGCTGTTGGCCAGGCACCGGCTGCGCACCACGCTGGTGGCCTACGGCTGGTTCCATCTGTTGCGGGTACTCCCCCAGGCGGCCCTCTTCGCCGTGGGGGAGGCGATGGTCGCCGTGGCGACCGGTGACTTCGAGCACGCCCGGGAGGTGCTCGGAGCCTGGCCGTGGAACCTGCGCCGGCGAGGCGATATCCGGGCTCGCCGCCGCCAGCTGGCCCGCGTTCGGGCCCTGCCCGACGCCGAGGTCCGGCGCCTGCAGGTGCACGGAAGCGCGCGGGTCAGCGCATACCTGGCCGGCGAACTCGGGCGGAGCCGCAGCCTCGGCCAGATCGGCGTCTTCCGGCGCCGGGTGTCGACCCGGCTGGCCAGTCAGTCGTTGCGGTGGACGCTCGTCGCCTGGGTCGCGGTCGGCGCGGTTGTACTGGTGGGCAGTCGCCAACTCGTGGGCGGCGGCCTCCCCGAGGTCGGCGGGTTCGTGGGGTTCCCGGACGGGCCCACGACGTTGCTGCGTGAGTACGTCAACGGATGGACCGCCGCGGGTGTCCCGGCGGCCAGCGCGGCCCCTACCGGAATGGCGCTGGTCGGCCTGGCCGGCTCGGTCGCGGTCGGAGCCATGGGCCTGGTTCGCCAGGTTGCCATGCTGGGCCTTCTGCCCATCGGACTCGTCGGAATCTGGCGGCTGGCCAAGCCCTTCGACTCCCGGGCGGCCCGGGCCGTCACCCTGGTGGTCTATGCGTCGATCGCGTTGCCCTACGACGCAGTCGGCCAGGGTCGATGGGGGACCCTCGTCCTCTATGGCGCCACCCCGTGGCTGCTGGCCCGGCTGCTCCGAGCCGCCGGTGACCTGCCCTTCGTCCCGGCTGAGGACGACGTGGTCCGGGTGGGGTGGCGACGGACCCAGCCGGTTCTAGCGCTCGGTCTGGTCGCCGCGGTCACCGCCGCCTTCGTCCCGGTCGTCGTGGTGGTGCTCCCGGTGCTCGGGCTGGCCCTGTCGATCGGTTCGCTCCTCGTAGGGGGCGAGGGGCGACGGCACACTTGGCGACCGCTTCTCTACGGGTTGGCCGCATCGGTGGTTGCGGTGGTGGCCAACCTGCCGTGGGCCCTCACCGTGGCCCAGGGCTCGGGGTGGTGGACATGGGTGGGTGTGTCGGCCCCGACCGACGTTCGTTTCGGTCTGAGCGCCCTGATGCGCTTCGACACCGGACCGGTGGCCGTCGGGCTACTGGGGTGCTCGGCGGCCGTCGCCGGTCTCCTGCCGTTGGTGATCGGTGACGGATGGCGTCTGCGGTGGGCGGTCCGTCTCTGGTGCGTCGCCCTGGCCGGTTGGGCAGTGGCGTGGGTTGCCGGCAACGGTGTCCTCGGCTCGGCCGCACCGGACGCCGCCCTGGCCCTCGCTCCCGTCGCCGCCTCGTTGGCGTTGGCCACGGGCATCGGTGTCGTCGCCTTCGAAGAAGACCTGCGCCGGGCCCATTTCGGGCTCCGTCAGGTGGTGTCGGTCATCGCTGCCGCCGCCGTGGTGGTCGGAACTGTGCCGGTCCTGGCTGCGTCGTTCAACGGGCGCTGGCACCTGCCCCGAGCCGATGCCACCGCGTCGCTTTCGTTCCTCGACCAGGGTGAGCCCAGCGCCCAGGGCGACTACCGGGTGCTGTGGGTGGGGTCGGCCCGGATCCTGCCTCTCTCGGGGGTGGCGATCGAGGGCGATCTGGCGGCCGCGGTGGCCGAGTCGTCCAGCCCCGCCGTAGGCGAACGGTGGAGTCCCGGCGACGAGAGCGCCGCGGCCCGGGCGACGACCACGGTGCGCCTGACCGCCGACGGACTCACCCAGCGCAGCGGAGCCGAGCTGGCCGACCTGGGCATCCGCTACGTGGTGCTGGCCCAGCGGGCGGCGCCCACGGGGACCGCTGAGCTGGTCCGCCTGCCACCGGCGTTGCTGACCAACATCGACCAACAGCTCGACCTGCGCCGGGTCGCCGTCGACCCGGCGGTGGTGGTCTACGAAAATTTGGCCTGGCAGGCCGGAGTGGGCACCGAGGACCCGCCCGGCTCGGGCCTCGGCTCTCGTCGGGCAGTCGTCGCCGTCCAGGTCATGGTCTGGGTCGGCCTCATGGTGGTCGTGGTTCGGGGACGTCGGCGCCGGGAGCGCCGGCGATGAACCGCACTCGATCCGTCGTCGCATTGGGCCTGGGCTTCGCCGTGCTGGTCCTGGCTCAGGTGCTGGCCGAGCCCCCTGAGCCCGTGGCCTTCGGTCGACCTGATGTCGATGTGGTACCGACCGTCGACGGCGCCGACGGGGGCCGGACCTGGTATTGCGCCGGTGGCAGCGCCGACGGATCTGACACCGACGTGAGCTACGTCGTGACCAACCTCGGGGACCAACTCCGCACGGCCACCATCTCGGTGGTGCTGTCCGCCGGTTCGTTCCAGACCACGACGGTCCCGGTCGAGCCCCATGAGTCGGTGACCGTTCCGGCCAGCTCCGTGGCCGCCTCGCCTACGGCTGCGGCGATCGTCGAGGTCGACGGCGACCACGTGGCGGTCGAACACCAGCTCGGGCCGGCCCAGGCCGCGCCCTGTGCCAGTGCCCCCTCCCAGGAGTGGTACCTGGCCAACGGTTCCACCGCACCGGGCGCCACCGAGTTGCTGTACGTGTTCAACCCGTTCCCCGACCCGGCCGTGGTGACCATCACCGCGGCGACCGAGGGAGGACTCGACGCCCCCCGCTCGCTCGACGCTCTCCCCGTTCGAGGCCAGAGCGTGCTGGTGGTCGATCTCGGCCAACACGTCCTTCGTCGCGAGACTGTGGCGGCCATGGTCGAGGTCCGGTCCGGCCACGTCGTGGTCGACCGCATCCAGCGTTTCGACGGGTCGACCCGTCCGGCCGGCAGGGAGATCACTCTGGCCGCGTCGGCCTCGGCCAGCGTCTGGCGGTTCGCCGACGGTGGCGCCGGCGCCGAGTCGACCGAGACCTGGCACGTCCTCAACCCGGGTCCGAACACTGCGTCGATCAGTCTCGGGCCAGTTCCCGACAGTGGTGGTTCGCTCAACGCGGTGGACCAGCAACTGGCCCCCGGCGCCCAGTTGACGCTCACTGCGACCGACCTCGGCGTGGCCGGCCTGACGGGCTATTCGATGACGGTCACGTCCGGTAACGACAACGGCATCGTGGTCGAGCGGACCGTCGATGGACGTTCGACGACTCGCCGGGGGTGGACGTCGAGCCTCGGTGCGCCGGTCTCCGCCCAGCGCTGGGCGTTCGGTGCCGGCTCGTCTTCGACCACCGTCGACGAGTCCATCTCGGTGCTCAACCCCGGTGCCCAGGCGGTCACGGTGCGCTTCCTTCAAGTGACGCCGTCGGGCCTGGTGCCCATCGCCGGCCTCGACGCCGTCGTCCTGGCGCCGGCCCAGCGCACTCAGCGGGCGCTCGGCGGACTGATCCAGGCTTCGCCGTTGCCGGTTGTGGTCGAGGCCGATGGCGAGGTGGTCGTGGCCCGCACCCTCGCCCAGGTCGGCGGCACCGGCGCCAGCGAGGTCATGGGGATGCCCTGGCCCTGATCGGGCACGATGGTGCCATGGAGCGCCTCGTCCTGGTTGGTGTGGTCGTCCTCGTCGCCGTCGTGGTGGCCCTGGTGGCTCAGCGCCGACGTCCCGATGCCCCGACCGCGCCCCGTTGGGAGGTTCCCACTCAGCTCGATCGGGCCGACTTCGATCGACCTGAAGCCCCCTGGTTGGTCGCCGTGTTCTCGTCGATGACCTGCGAGGCGTGCGAGCGGGTGCTGGCCGGCGCCGCTCCGTTGGCGTCAAAGGAGGTGGTGGTCGTCGACCTCGAGGTGAGCCAGCGCGGCGATCTCCATCGGCGATACCGGATCGACGCGGTACCCATCACGGTGGTCGCCGACGCCGAGGGCGTGGTGAGAGCCAGCTACGTGGGCCCGCTCTCGGCGACCGAGTTGTGGTCGACGGTGGCGTCGTTGCGAGCCGCCACTGAGGGGCTCAGTCCTGGCTGACAGGAACGGCGACGCCAGGTGAGGAGACGGTGTCATCGGTGATGCCGCCCTCGGCGATGAGTCGGCGGACGTCCTCGCCGTTGATCGTCTCCTTCTCGAGCAGGGTGCGTGCGACCAGTTCGAGGCCCTTGCGATGGCGGCGGAGCACCTGGCGGCACCGCTCCTCCTGCTCCCGCAGGATGCGCTCGACCTCTTCGTCGATCACCCGAGCGGTCTCGTCGCTGTACTCCCGGCTGTGCATGAGGTCTTCGCCCAGGAACACCTGGTTGGTCGACCCCCACGCCATGGGACCGACCCGTTCGCTCATGCCCCACTCGCGGACCATCTTCTTGGCCAGGTCGGTGGCGCCCTGGAGGTCGTTGCAGGCCCCGGTCGAGGTCACGCCGTAGACCAGCTCCTCGGCAATGCGCCCACCCATGCGCACCACCAGCGAGTCCTCCATGTAGTCCTGGCGGTAGAGGTGGCGCTCCTCGGGGAGCTGCTGGGTGACGCCGAGGGCCATGCCCGAGGGCAGGATCGTCACCTTGTGAAGCGGGTCGGCGTTGGGCAGCACCGAGGCGCACACGGCGTGGCCGCCTTCGTGGTACGCCACCGCCTCCTTCTCGAGGTCGGAGAGCACCATCGACTCGCGACGGGCGCCCATCAGCACCCGGTCGCGCGCCGCGTCGAAGTCGTCCATCTCGACCTGGTTGCCACCCCGGCGCACGGCGTAGAGGGCGGCCTCGTTGACCAGGTTGGACAGGTCGGCGCCGCTCATGCCCGGTGTGCCCCGGGCGATGGTGTGCAGGTCGACGTCGGTGCCGATGCGCTTGTCCTTGCAGTGCACGGTGAGGATGGCCACCCGTTCGTCCACCTCGGGCAAGGGCACGACGACCTGGCGGTCGAAGCGTCCGGGGCGCAGCAGCGCCGGGTCGAGGATGTCGGGCCGGTTGGTCGCCGCCATCATGACGATGCCCTCCGTCGACTCGAAGCCGTCCATCTCCGAGAGCATCTGGTTGAGCGTCTGCTCCCGCTCGTCGTGACCGCCTCCCAAGCCGGCGCCGCGCTTGCGGCCGATCGAGTCGATCTCGTCGACGAAGATGATGGCTCGGCCCATCTTGCGAGCCGACTGGAAGAGGTCGCGGACTCGGCTGGCACCCACGCCGACGAACATCTCCATGAAGTCCGAACCGGTCACCGACAGGAACGGCACGCCGGCCTCGCCAGCCACGGCTCGGGCGATGAGGGTCTTGCCGGTGCCCGGTGGGCCCACGAGGAGCACACCCTTGGGGATCCGGGCGCCGATCTGGGCGAAGCGCCCCGGCGACTTCAAGAACTCGACGACCTCTTGAACCTCCTGCTTGACGCCCTCGTAGCCGGCCACGTCGGCGAACGTCGTTCCCGGACGTTCCGATGAGTAGGTCTTGGCCTTGGACCGGCCGATCTGCATCACGCTGCCCATCTGGCCGGCGCTGCGCCGTTGCATCCAGACGAAGAACCCGATGATCAGAGCGATCGGCAACAGCAGCGGGATGAGGGTGCCGAACAGGCTGCTCTGGGGTGTGGAGTAGGTGACGTCGACCTTCTTCTCGGCCAGCAGGGCCACATCGGCGTCGGGCAGGGTCGCCGGGCCGCTCGACGAGTACGACTCGGTGTTGACCCGCTTACCCGAGATGACGTGGGTCTCGGTGTTGATGTCGGCGGTGGCGATCTGATCAGCCCGGACCTCGTCGATGAAGCTCGAGTAGCTCATCGGATCGTCGCCGCCCGACGGCAGGACGCTGACGAGGAAGACCGAGGCCAGCAGGCCGAGCACGACCCAGATCGCCCAGCGGGGAAAGCCGCCTTCGCGGCGCAGGGGGTTGCGGCTCGGCGGTTGGTTTCGGGGCGGGCCGCTGCCAGTGGGCGGGAGGTCAGACATTGCGTCCATGCTAGGGGGAGGGGTCGCTGGCGCCATGCGCGACCGGGGAGGTGCACGCCGAGTGGGCGGGGCGGCGCTACCGTGCCGGCCCGTGCCCCGACTCTGTATCCATGGCTCATGTCATGAACCAGCGGTCTCGACGATGACGTACGGCTATTCGGCCCGCATGGCGTGGATCGACGACCTCGATCCCGAGTGCGAGCCGTGCGGGTACGACCTGTGCGATCGCCACGCCGACGCGCTGGCGGTGCCGGTCGGATGGTCCCGGCAGGACCGACGCAGCCCCCGGGCGCAGTTGCCGCTCTTCGCTGTCGCCTGAGCGCACCCGACTCGTCGCTCGGCCTGGCATCGATGTTCTCCGATCCCGCCGAGCGTCGAGTGCCCGCCGACGAACCTGCTCGTTGGGGGATCCGAGACGCGATTGTCGGGACCCTCCTCGCCCTGTTCATCCCGTCGCTGGTGGGCGTGGTCATCCTCGTGGCCATCGATCGCACCGTCGATGACCTCTCGTTGGTCGACCAGATCCTGCTGCAGATCCCGCTCTGGCTGGTGCTGTTCGGGGTGTGCTGGTGGGTCACCATGTACCGAGGCCGACGCAGCCTCGACTTGGACTTCGGTCTCCGCATGGAGTGGGTCGACGTCCCCGTGGGCCTGGTTATCGGCGTCGTGCTCCAGGTGGCGTTGGCGGTCGCGCTGGCCGCGGTCTACCGGCTGGTCGGAGTCGACGCCGACAACGTCGGCGAGTCGGCCAAGGAGCTCACCCAGCGGGCCGTGGGCCCGGGAGGGGTCGTGGTGGCGTTGGTGCTCTTCGCCGGGGTCGCCCCGATCGTCGAGGAGCTGTTCTACCGGGGGCTGTGGCTAGGAGCGCTGCGCCAGCACCTGGCCTGGTGGGGGGCCCTGGTCGTCAATGCCGCGTTGTTCGCCACCATTCACTTCCAGCCCTACGACTTCCCGGCCCTGTTCGTGGTCGGGCTGGTGTTGGCCGGCTTGACCACCCGCAGCGGCCGATTGGGCCCCGCGATCTGGACGCATGTCGGTTTCAACGCCACCGCGCTGATCGTGTTGATCGCGTCTCGGTGACATCTCACTCCTAGTGGTGGGTGTCGGCGGATCGCTACGGAGGGCGTTTCAGCGGGGGTGGGGAACCGGTCGATCAAACGGCATGGCTCTCATCACTGCTCCCTCGCAATGCGCATCGTGTGGCTCGCCCACCATCGAGATCACGTTCCATCGTCACGACGACGTCGTCACCTTGCACTCGTGTTCGGCCTGCGACACGCGGCGCTGGCTCCGGGGCGACGCCGAGGTCGAACGGGACCTGGCCCTGCCGGTCGTCGTGGCCGCAGTGCCTCCCGGCGCCCGTCGCGCCTGACCGGCGCGCGCCTGGCTGGTCGGCTGGGGATGCCAGCATGGTCGACCTGTGCCCCGACGCATCAGAGCTCACCTCCACCGCCCGTCGGCCCGAACCCTGGTCTCCCTTCTGGTCGTCGGCGGCGCCGTGGTGTTCACCGTCGGACACCTCTACCCCCAGCTGCTGCTGCGGGACACGCTCGCCAACGGCGGCGACATGGGTGCCCACGTCTGGGGTCCTGACTACCTGCGCAACCATCTGCTGAATCACGGGCGGCTCTCGGGATGGTCGCCTGACTGGTACGCCGGATTCCCGGCGTACGTCTTCTACATGGTGGTGCCCAGCCTGTTCGTCGTGGCCCTCGATCTGATCGTTCCCTACGCGATCGCGTTCAAGCTGATCACGGTGGCCGGCGTGGCCAGCCTGCCGGTGGCCTGTTGGTATCTCGGGAAGGCGGCCAAGCTCCCGTTCCCCGGCCCGCCGTTGTTGGCCATCGGGGCGGTGGGCTTTCTCTTCGACCAGTCATTCACCATCTATGGCGGAAACGCCCTGTCGACACTGGCCGGAGAGTTCGCCTTCTCGATCAGCCTCACGATGTCGGTGTTTTTCGTGGCGGTGGTCCTCGGTGGGTTGGGTACGGGCCGCCGCCGGGCGCTGGCCGCCAGCCTGTTCGCCCTGACCCTGCTGTGCCACGTCATCCCGGCGTTCTTCGCGGCCGGAGCCGTCGTCGTCGCTTGGCTGGTCGAGGGCCGCCGCCTCCGGATCCGCTGGCTGGTCGCGGTGTTGGTCACCGGCGGGCTGCTCACCGGCTTCTGGTCGGTCCCCTTCGTGCTGCGCCGGGGATACGCCACTGACATGGGCTGGAGCAAGACCTCGACGTTCTTCGAGTCGCTGTTCCCCGGCCCCCTCGGGGACTGGCTGTCCGAGCTCTTCGGCGGCTCGGCCGCCACCCAGGTTTCGGGCGATCTCACCCTCGTGGCCGTTCTGGCCCTCCTGGGGGCGTTGTTCTCGATCGTGTTCGCCCGGCGCCTCGGAGTGTTCTTGACCCTCGTCGCCCTGGCCGCCGCCGCGGCTTTCCTGCTGGTGCCCGAGTCGAGGTTGTGGAACGCCCGCCTCCTGCCGTTCTGGTACTTGAGCCTGTACCTGTTGGCTGCGGTGGCGGTGGCCGAGGTGGCCCGAGCCGGAGCCGAACTGCTCAGCCCCGATCCCGACGCCCCCAACCGGGTCTTGGGCCTGGCCCTGCCCGTCCTCGCCGCCGTGGTGGGGCTGGTTCTCGTCGCCTACCCGATGCGTACGCTGCCCGGCGGCGACACCACGGTCGGCGCCGACGGCGCCACGACCTACAGCTGGCTGGGCATCTCGACCAGCGCCCCGGCCAGCATCGTGCGGTCGTGGGCCAAGTGGAACTACACCGGTTACCAGGGCAAGGAGTCGTGGCCCGAGTACCGAGACGTGATGCGCACCATGGACGCGGTCGGCGACGAGCTGGGTTGCGGGCGAGCCATGTGGGAGTACTCGTCCGATCAGAACAAGTACGGCACGACCATGTCGATGATGCTCCTGCCCTATTGGACCGACGGCTGCATCGGGTCGATGGAGGCTCTGTTCTTCGAGTCCTCGGCCACCACCCCGTACCACTTCCTCAACCAGTCCGAGCTGTCGGCGTCACCGTCGCGGGCCATGACCGGCCTGCCCTACGGAGCGTTCGACGTGACCGACGGGGTCTCTCACCTGCAGCTCTTGGGCGTCCGGTACTACATGACCTACACCGACCAGGCCGCGACCGCAGCCGATGGTGACGAGCGTCTCTCCTTGGTGGCCACATCCGGTCCGTGGCGGGTCTACGAGGTGGCCGACACCGAACTGGTCACCGCGTTGAGTGTCGAGCCCGTGGTGGTCCAAGACGCCCCGACCGGGGGCGAGGCGTGGCAGGACCTGGCCGTCGACTGGTATGTCGATTCGACCTACGGGGGGTTGGCCCCAGCTGACGAGCAGGTCCTGTTGGCGGCCACGGGCCCGTCGTCGTGGGCTCGGGTGGCGGCCGACGAGACCCCACCTCGCCAAAAGGTCGAGACCACCGCGACGGTGACCGACATCGAGGCCGACGACGATTCGATCTCCTTCGCCGTCGACCAGGTGGGCGTGCCGGTGTTGGTCAAGACCTCCTACTTTCCCAACTGGGAGGTGTCGGGAGCCGAAGGCGTCTACCGGGTCTCGCCCAATCTGATGGTCGTCGTCCCCACCAGCACCCAGGTCGTGCTCCGCTATGGCACCACCCCGGTCGACCTGTTGGGGTGGCTGTGCACCCTCGTCGGCGTGGCGCTCGTGGTGGTCATGATCCGTCGGCGCCCGGCCGACGGAGCGGTCGAGTCGGTCGAGTCGGTCGAAGCGGTCGAGTCGGTCGAAGCGGTCGAAGCGGTCGAAGCGGTCGAAGCGGTCGTGGGCACGACTGCCGACCAGGGCGATCCCGACTCGACACCGCGGCCGCCGTGAACCCCGCGCCTGTGCTTTCGGTGGTGGTACCGGCGCTCGACGAAGGGGACCGCATCGGCGCCGCCGTGAGCCAGATCCTGGCCGCGATGGACGCTGCCGGTCTGGCCGTCGAGGTCGTGGTCGTCGACGACGGCTCGACCGACGCCACCTGCGACGAAGCCGCGGCCGCCGGGGCCCGGGCGTTGCGGCTCGAGCGCAACGTGGGCAAAGGGGCTGCCGTGCGGGCTGGAGTGCTGGCCGCGGTTGGGGAGCGCATCGCCTTCCTCGACGCCGACCTGGCCTACCCACCCGACCAGTTGGTCGCGCTGGTCGCCGCCCTGGATGCCGGCGCCGACGTCGTGGTCGGTAGTCGCCATCACCCCGACTCTCTCGACCAGGCCGGAACCTCGCCGACCCGAGCCGTGGGAAACCGGGTGTTCAGCGCATTCGCTCGGATCGCGCTTGGTATCGACCAGGACGATCCGCAGTGTGGGTTCAAGGCCTTCCGACGCGAGGCGGCCCGCGTGCTGTTCCGCGAGTCTCGGGTCGACGGCTTCGCCTTTGATGCCGAGGTGTTGTTCTTGGCCTCCAAACTGGGTTACCGGGTCGTCGAGGTCCCGGTCCGCCTCGTGGCCACCACCGGATCGACCGTGCGCCTTGGCCACGATGCCCTGGGCATGGCCGTCGACCTGCTCCGGGTTCGGGCCCGGGGGCGCAGCCTCTAACCTGCGGGCGCCATGGTCGACTTGGACAAGATCTTCAAGGCGTACGACATTCGGGGCACCGTCCCCGATCAGCTCGACGCCGACACGTGCCGGCGGATCGGGGCGGCATTCGCCCACTTCGTGCTGGCCGACCCGGCCGAGCGGTTGGGCTCGGGCCGCTCGATCCTCGTAGCCCGAGACATGCGACCCACCGGCATCGAGCTGTCCGCGGCCTTCGCCGAGGGCGTGACCAGCCAAGGCCTCGACGTCGTCGAGCTGGGGTTGGCCTCGACCGACCTCCTCTATTTCGCCGCCGGCCGCCTGGACGCTCCCGGCGCCATGTTCACCGCTTCGCACAACCCGGCGGCCTACAACGGCATCAAGCTGTGCCTGGCCGGCGCCCGCCCGGTGGGCGAGGAGACCGGGCTCTCGGCCATAAAGACCGCGACCGCGTCGGGCTTGGTGCCCGTAGCCGGGCCCGCGGGCACAGTCACCCAGCGGTCGATGATCGACGAGTTCGCCGACCACGTGCGTTCGTTCGTCCACCTCGACCGGCTCAGGCCGCTCAAGGTGGTGGCCGACACCGCCAATGGCATGGGTGGACTGGTTGCCCCCAAGGTCTTCGAGACGCTGCCCTTCGACGTCGAGTACCTGTTCGTCGAGCTCGACGGCACCTTCCCGAACCACCCAGCCGACCCCATCCAGCCCGAGAACCTGCGCTTCCTCCAAGCCCGCATCCTCGAGACCGGCGCCGACCTGGGTCTGGCCTTCGACGGTGATGCCGACCGGGTGTTCCTGGTCGACGAGCACGCCCAGCCGGTGTCGGGATCGCTGACCACTGCTCTGGTGGCCAAGGGGATCCTGGCCAAGGTGCCCGGATCGACCGTGCTCCACAACCTGATCTGCTCCAAGGCCGTGCCCGAGGTCATCAGCGAGAACGGCGGAACGCCGGTGCGCACCCGGGTCGGGCACAGCTTCATCAAGTCGGTCATGGCCGAGACCGGGGCGGTGTTCGGCGGCGAGCACTCAGGTCACTACTACTTCCGGGACAACTACCGGGCCGACTCGGGTCTGATCGCCGCGCTGGTCGTGCTCGAGCAGCTCTGCGAGTCGGGCCAGAGCCTCTCCGAGCTACTCGCCCCGCTCGATCGCTACGCCGACTCGGGTGAGATCAACACCGTGGTCGCCGACCAGCAGGCCACCATCGAGCGGATCGCTGGTCGCTACCCCGACGTCCAACTCGATTACCTCGACGGCCTCACCGTCGACCTCGGCTCGTGGTGGTTCAACGTGCGACCGTCGAACACCGAGCCCCTGCTGCGCCTCAACCTCGAAGCGCCCGATGCGGCCCAGTGCGAGGCCCGCACGGCCGAGGTGCTCGCCATCATCCAGGAGGGATGACGCCATGTCGCTCGACCCCCAGTTGCTCGAGATCCTGGCCTGCCCCGAGGACAAGGGGCCGCTCTACTACCTCGAAGACGAAGACGCTCTGTACAACCCGCGCTTGCACCGCCGCTACGACGTGCGCGACGGCATCCCGGTGATGCTCATCGACGAGGCCACGACGGTCGACGACGCCGAGCACGCTCGCATCGTGGCCAAGGTGGCGGCCGAGGGGCTGTCTCTCACCTTCGAGGCCTGACGCCGGTCATGGCCGACCCCGTGGTCGACACGTTCGGCCTGTTCGGCCTGGCGATGAGCCTGCCCGAGCAGGTCGCGGCAGCCGCTTCCGGTGCCCGGGGCGTGGTCGTCCGGTTGGCCCGAGAAAGGGTCGAACACGTGGTGGTCATGGGCATGGGTGGCAGTGGGGTCGCCGGCGATGTGTTGGCTGCGGCGGCAGGTCCCTACCTGCCGGTGCCGGTGATCGTGGCCAAGGGGTATGAGTGTCCAGCCTTCGTGGGCGAAGGGTCGCTGGTGTTCGCCGTGTCCTGCTCGGGTGACACCGAAGAGACCCTCGAAGCCGTCGCTGGCGCGGTGGCATCTGGCGCGGCGGTGGTGGCGGTGACCCAAGGAGGCGAGCTGGCTCGGCGGGCCGCGGCGTGGGACGTCCCCGTCGTCCCCGTGCCCGCCGAGATCCCCGCGCCCCGGGCTGCCCTCGGAGCACTTTCCATCCCGGCGTTCGTCGTGCTCGAAGAGCTCGGCCTGTTCCCCGGCGCTCAGCAGTGGATCGACTTCGCGGTCGATCAGCTCACCCGCCGGCGTGAGCAGCTCACGGGCGAGGGCTCGCTGGCCGTCGAGCTGGCCCGGGAGATCGACCGGACCATCCCGGTGATCTACGGGGGCGGTCACCTCGGGGCGGTAGCGGCATCCCGGTTCAAGAACCAGGTCAACGAGAACGCCAAGGCCCCGGCGTTCTGGAACACCAGCCCGGAGCTGTGCCACAACGAGATCTGCGGGTGGGGCCAGGGCGGCGACGTCACCCGTCAGACGATGACGGTGGTCAACCTGCGCCACGACTTCGAGCACCCCCAGGTGGCCCGACGCTTCGAGGTGGTCGAACCCCTGCTCGAAGAGGTGGTGGCCCAGATCCTCGAGGTCCGAGCCGAGGGCGAGGGCGAACTGGCCCAACTCCTCGACCTGGTGCTCATCGGCGACCTGGTCTCGCTGCACCTGGCCACCCAACAGGGCGTCGACCCAGGCCCCACCCCGGTCCTCGCCCACATCAAGGCCGCCCTCGCCACCTGACCCACCCCCGTTCCGCGTCGCGAACAGCACCGTGGCGGTGCTTTTCGCGACACAGAACGGGGGTGGGGGCGGCGAACCGGCACAATGGTCGGTCACGGCGTCACCGCCGGACGATCCTGGGCGTGCTGTTCGCGCGCCACCCAAGTACGCACAAGCACCACGGAGCGAACACCCATGCCCACCCTCACCCCAGGCGACTTCAAAGTCGCCGACCTCTCCTTGGCCCCGTTCGGCCGCAAGGAGATCCAGCTGGCCGAGCACGAGATGCCCGGCCTCATGGCCCTGCGCCGCCAGTACGCCGAATCCCAGCCGCTCGCCGGGGCCCGGGTCAGCGGCTCGCTGCACATGACCATCCAGACTGCGGTGCTCATCGAGACCCTCGTGGCCCTCGGCGCCGACGTGCGCTGGGCCAGCTGCAACATCTTCTCCACCCAGGACCACGCGGCTGCCGCCGTGGTCGTCGGGCCCGAGGGCACCGCGGAGAACCCGTCGGGTGTCCCGGTCTTCGCCTGGAAGGGCGAGACCCTAGAGGAGTACTGGTGGTGCACTGAGCGCATGCTGTTGTGGCCCGACGGCGGCCCCAACATGCTCCTCGACGACGGTGGCGACGCCACCCTGGTCATCCACATGGGCACCGACGTCGAGGCGGCCAATGCCGTGCCGGGGCCCGAGACGGCCGGATCCGAAGAAGAGGGCGTCATTCTCTCGCTCCTGCGCAAGAGCCTGACCGAGGACCCTCAGCGGTGGACGACGCTCGGCGCCGGCGTGGTCGGTGTCTCCGAGGAGACCACCACTGGGGTGCACCGGCTCTACCAGCGTCAGGAGGCCGGCACCCTGCTGTTCCCGGCCATCAACGTCAACGACTCGGTGACCAAGTCGAAGTTCGACAACCTCTACGGCTGTCGCCACTCGCTGATCGACGGCATTGCCCGGGCCACCGACGTCATGATCGGCGGCAAGACCGCCGTGGTGTGTGGCTACGGCGACGTGGGTAAGGGCTGCGCGGCCTCGCTGGCTGGCCAGGGCGCCCGAGTCGTGGTCACCGAGGTCGATCCCATTTGCGCCCTCCAGGCCACCATGGAGGGCTACCAAGTGGTCCGCCTCGAAGACGTCCTGGAGACGGCCGACATCTTCATCACCGCGACGGGCAACAAGGACATCATCGGCGCCGACGACATGGCCCGGATGAAGCACCAGGCCATCGTGGGCAACATCGGGCACTTCGACAACGAGATCGACATGGCCGGCCTGGCCCGCTACGAGGGCGTGCAGCGCATCACCATCAAGCCCCAGGTCGACGAGTTCGTCTTCCCCGACGGCCATTCGGTGATCGTGTTGGCCGAGGGCCGGCTGCTCAACCTGGGCTGCGCCACGGGTCACCCCAGCTTCGTGATGTCGTTCAGCTTCACCAACCAGGTGCTGGCCCAGATCGAGCTCTTCCTGCACGGCAAGGACTACGACAATCGGGTCTACATCCTGCCCAAGCGCCTCGACGAGCAGGTCGCCCGGCTCCACCTCGACCACCTCGGGGTCCGGCTGACCTCGCTCACCGACGACCAGGCCGACTACCTCGGCGTACCCCTCGAGGGTCCGTACAAGGCCGAGCACTACCGGTACTGATCGGCCTCGGTCGCGACGGGTGGGCGCCGGGTAACGTCGGCGCCCACTCGCTGCGACAGGGGGATGACCATGGCCGAGCTGCCCACCGCAATCTTGGGTCGAACGGGTCTCGAAGTGACCACGTTGGCGTACGGAGCCATGGAGCTCCGCGGCGTGGGCCCGATGGGTGGTCGCCAGCTCGACCCGGGCCACGTCGATCGCCTCCTCAACCAGGTGCTCGACTCGGGCATCAACTTCATCGATACGTCGCCGGACTACGGCGATTCGGAGGAGCACATCGGCCGGGCCATCTCCCACCGGCGCGACGAGTTCTTCCTGGCCAGCAAGTGCGGGTGCCAGGTGGGCGTGGACGGGCCGTCAGCGGCCGGTCCGATGGCCCACATCTTCACCCGCGAGAACGTGCGGGCCGGGGTCGAGCAGAGCCTCGGGCGTATGCGCACCGACCACCTCGACGTGGTCCAGTTCCACGGCAGCCCCTCGCCGGCGACCCTGGCCGAGCACGACGCGCTGGGCGAGCTCGAGGTGCTCCGTGACGAGGGCAAGATCCGCTTCATCGGGATGTCGGGAACGCTGCCCGAGCTCCCGAACCAGATTGCCATGGGCGTGTTCGATGAGTTCCAGATCCCGTACTCGGCGCTCGAACGCGACCACGAGGAGCTCATCTCGGCGGCGGCTGCGTCGGGCGCCGGCGTCGTGGTCCGCGGCGGGGTGGCCCGGGGTACACCGGTGGCCACCGAGACCACCTTCACCTCGGCGCCCGCGTTCATGCGGCCGGTGCTCGAGGGTCAGCGCGACGCCTACGAGCGGGCCGGCCTCGAGGAGCTCCTGGGTGACATGTCCCGAATGGAGTTCATGCTCAGGTTCACCCTCAGCCATCCAGCCATGACCACCACCATCGTGGGGACGGCCAATCCCGAGCATCTCGAGGCCAACGTCGCGGCTGCGGCCAAAGGTCCGCTGCCCCCCGAGATCTACGAAGGCGCCACGCGTCTGCTCGACGCCGCCGGGACCCCGCCATCGATGGTGATGCCAGTGGTTCCGGCCCCACCGCCTCCGGCCTGAGCCAGAGGCGGGTAAGGCCTCAGCGCAGGGCCGGAGCGATCCGTTCAGCCACGAGGGCCAGGTGATCGAGGTCGTCGAGGTCGAGCACCTGGAGGTAGACCCGGTCGACGCCTGCGTCGGCCATGGCGCCCAGGTGTTCGGTGACCTGCTCGACGCTGCCGGCGGCCCAGTCCGGGCGCAACTCGTCGAGGGTGCGGCCGATGGCGTCGGCCCGCCGGTGGGCTTCGGTGTCGTCCTGGCCACAGCACAGGATCTGGGCCGCCGACCAGATCATGGTGGCTGGGTCCCGGCCGATGGCCTCACACGCCGCCTCGACCCGCTGACGCCCGACCGACAGGGCGCCGGCTGGCGCGAACTGGTTGAACTCGTCGGCATAGCGGGCGGCCAGAGCGGGCGTCCGCCGAGGTCCGTGCCCACCGATGATGATCGGCGGACGGGGCTGCTGGGTGGGCTTGGGCAGCGCCGGTGAGTCCGTCAGCTGGTAGTGAGTCCCGGTGTAGGAGAAGGTGGTGCCCACCGGTGTGGCCCACAGCCCGGTGATGACCGCCAGCTGCTCCTCGAAGCGGTCGAAGCGCTCGGCAACCTCGGGGAAAGGGATGGCGTAGGCCATGTGCTCGGCCTCGAACCACCCGGCGCCCAAGCCCAGCTCGACCCGACCGTTGCTCATGGCGTCGACTTCGGCCACTGCTATGGCGAGGGGTCCGGGCAGACGGAAGGTGGCCGAGGTCACGAGGGTGCCGAGTCGGATGGTGGAGGTGTCACGGGCCAGGCCAGCCAGGGTCACCCACGAGTCGGACGGGCCCGGGAGTCCGGTGACGTCACCCATCTTGAGGTAGTGGTCCGAGCGGAAGAAGGCCGAGAAGCCGAGAGACTCGGCGGTCGTGGCGACGAGACGCTGCTGCTCGTAGGTCGCGCCCTGCTGGGGTTCGATGAAGATCCGGAGGTCCACGTAGCGACCCTAGGCCAGACCGTCAGACCCCCTCCGTAGGGTGCCCAAATGCTCCTGGCCCGGACGTGTCCGATGTGTGGTCGACGGGGCCCGGTGCCCTGCGGTCGCTGCGTGGCCGAACTGCACCCTCCGGTCCCGGCTCGAGCACCCGACGGCGTCGACGCGTGCCTGGCCCTCGTGGCATACGAGGGAGCCGGGCGCCAGCTGGTGACCCAATTCAAGTACCGCAACCACCGAGCCGCGCTGAGCCCGTTGGCCCGGGGGCTGGCCACCCTGGTCGGCGAGGGCGGCACGGCGGCGATCGACGTGGTCACCTGGGTACCGACCAGTCGCTCCCGGCGCCGCGTCCGGGGTTTCGACCAAGCCGAGCTCCTGGCCCGACGCACGGCCCGGGTTCTCGGCCGGCCCTGTCGGGCCACGCTCGTCCGCGGTGACGGGCCGGCCCAGACCGGGCTCGACCGGGTGGCCCGCCAGCGGGCGCCAGCCTTCGCCGGGCGCGGCCGGCTGACCGGCACGGTGCTCCTGGTCGACGACGTTGTCACCACCGGCGCCACGGTTCGAGCCGCGTCGTTCGCCTTGCGCGCTGCGGGGGCCGAGCACGTGGTGGTCGTGGCCGTCGCCCGGACTCCGCCCCGGTCCACTCGGCTGTTCAGATCGGCTCAAGACGACCACGGAGAGTGACGACATTCTCCCTGTGAGGTTGTCCGATGCCCAGATCCGCACGACCCTGCGGGAGCTCCGTGACCACGAGCCCGATGCTCGGCGCCGGACTGTTCCCCTCTCGATCGAGCTGCTCAGCGCCGAGGTGCTGGCCCACCTGGCCGAGCTGCCGACGGTGCGGGCCGATCGGGTCGCCGCGGGCCGGGCCCGTCTCGTGGACGGCCACGCTCCGTCGTCTGACGACCTGGCCCGCAAGCTGGTCGGTCGGTTGGTCTGCGACCGTCTGCGCTAGGCCTGCGCCGGTCTCCGCCGGGTGGTCGTACACTTTGGGCAGTCGTGCACGGGTCTGTGGTTGCAAGTCGATGCCAGCCGTAGGCGAAACGACCCACATAAGGCGACCTGTGGTCGCTGAGCATGGTGCGGCTTAGACGTCAGTCCCGCCGTGCCGCCGTCCCGATTCCCGGGGCCGGTGCGAGAAGGAGCGAAGCGATCGCGTGAGGCGTCGCTGGATCGGGGGGCGTGCCCGCCGATCGCCGGCGTTGGCGACCGTCACCTCCTCGGCGGGCGAGTGTGGGGCCAAAGACCAGGTCAGCCGTGCATGACGAGGCCCGAGGTGACGGCAACGTCACCTCGGGCCTCATGTGTGGTTGGAGGCCGATGTTCAGGACGCGGTGATTCCCGCCGCGGTCAACGCCGCCTGGCCCTCGCTCGAGCGGACGAAGGCGAGGAAGGAAGCCCCACCGCTGGGGTTCGGGGCCTTCACGACGGTGGCCATCGAATAGGGGATCTTCACGTTCTGGGCGTCGGGAATGGTGACGCCCTTGACGACCGAGCCCGCTGCCTTGACGTCCGGGATGTAGGCCAGGTCGACGGTTGTGAATCCGTAGACCACCGGGGTGATCATCTGCAGGCCTGACGTATTGCCGGTGTCGGCTTCGGTGAAGGGCGGTGTGTAGGCCGGGGTGACCGTCACGGCGTTCTTGGTCAGCAGCTCGGTGCTGTACTGACCGCAAGGGTACTGCGCGTCGCAGATCCCGATCTTGGTCGGATCGACCGAGTTGAGGCTGCTGACCGAGGTGATGGTGGTGTCTGTCGGAGACACGACCAGTACCAGACCCGTCGTCCCGATGGCCTCGGGCGTCTCGATGGTGTCGGCCTGCTGCAGTTCGTCCATGAGCGAGTCGCTGTCGAGGGCGATGACGTCGGCGCCGTCAGTCGCGGCCAGCTGGGAGATCGTCTCGGCATTGTCGAAGCGAATCTGGACGTCGACGCCTGGGTTGGCCGCCTCGTAGGCCTTCTCGATCTCGGTGAAGGCCCCGGTCAGCGATGTCTCGGCCAGTACGACGACGACCTTGGTCGAACCCGTGGTCTGGGCTGCGGTACTCAGGGCCGCGCCGTCCTTGGCGAAGTAGAGATGGAACTCGAGGGTCCCCTGCGGGTCGACGGCGATGGCGTTGCCGAACGGCAGCTCGGGGATTTCGTAGTCGGCCATGGTCAGCTCGTAGCTGCCGACCACCTCGATCTGACCGTCGTTGAGCCGGGCCTGCATCGGGATGGTGACGTCGTTGGTCGTGCCGTGCAACGTGAGCTCACCGGGCACGTCGATCTCGACGGTCTCACCTTCGGTGGCGCCATCCGGAACGTCGATCGGTCCATCGGCGGTGAAAGTTGCCGTCGGGTAGGTGTCGGTCTGGAGGCCCAGCGTCTTCATGTAGCGATCGCGCCGGGCATCGGTCGATTCGATCTTCGAGACGTCGACCTCGATCGACACGTCCGAGATCACCACCGCGCCGCTGTTGTCGGCGACGGTGAGCTCGCCGGTCACTTCCGTGGTGCGGCCGACGGCCTCGCTCTCGAAGCTCAGCCACTGCAGCTTCTCGTCGATGCGGTAACCGGCTTCAGAGCCGTCTGTGGTCGACCACGTTCCAGCCAGATCGGACGTGGAGACCGCGGTGAAGGTGGCGCCGTCAGCGAGGGCGAACTCATCGGGCCCGGAGTCCCGTTGGGTGAACCAGACAGCGAATCCGCCGATGGCGAGCACGGGAATGAGGATCGCCGCCAGGACGATCCAGGTACGTCGACGCACGGTCGGACTCATGCAGATTGTTCCCCCACGTAGCGGACGGTGAGAATCACACGTCCCGAATGCGGCCGCGAACGGTAGGCAGCGAGCCGGTCGGCTGCAAGTAGTGGACCACCGGTAGACTTGCGCTCCCTATGGGCATCCTCGACCGCGTCCTGCGCGCCGGTGAGGGGCGCAAGGTCAAGGCCCTGGCGTCATTGGTGCCCGAGATCAACGCGCTCGAACCGGAGATCACCGCACTGTCCGACGAGGCCTTGCGGGCCAAGACCGGTGAGTTCCGCCAACGGGTCGACAACGGCGCCGACCTCGACGACTTGCTGGTCGAAGCCTTTGCCGTCATCCGTGAGGGAGCCCGGCGAACGATCGGCCAGCGCCACTTCGACGTCCAGCTCATGGGCGGCGCCGCTCTGCACTTCGGCTGGGTGGCCGAGATGAAGACGGGCGAGGGCAAGACCCTCGTGGGGACGGCCCCCAGCTATCTCAACGCGCTGGCCGGCAAGGGCGTCCACGTCATCACAGTGAACGATTACCTGGCCCGGTTCCATGCCGAGTGGATGGGCCGGGTCCACGGCTTCCTCGGCCTCGACGTCGGTTTGGTCATCCCGGACAGCTCGAGCCCGGCGGAGAAGCGGGCCCAATACGCGTGTGACATCACCTACGGCGTCAACAACGAGTTCGGCTTCGACTACCTGCGGGACAACATGGCGCTCTCGCTCGATGAGAAAGTCCAGCGAGGGCACTTCTTCTGCATCGTCGACGAGGTCGACTCGATCCTGGTCGACGAAGCCCGGACCCCGCTGATCATCAGCGGCCGCCTGTCCGAGGCAGCCGACTTGTACCTGCGATTTGCGGCCATCGTGCGGGGGCTCACGCGTGACGTCGACTACGAGGTCGACGAAGAGAAGCGTCACGTCAGCCCGACCGACGACGGCATCAGCAAGGTCGAAGCCGCGCTGGGCATCGAGAACCTCTACGACGAGGTGGCCCAGGACCTGGTGCACCAACTGCAAGCTGCGCTGCGATCCAAAGAGCTGTACCGGCGCGATCGCGACTACATCGTGGCCGACGGCGAGGTGAAGATCGTCGACGAGTTCACCGGGCGCATCCTCGACGGGCGACGGTGGTCCGAAGGCTTGCACCAGGCCGTCGAGGCCAAGGAGGGGGTGCGCATCAAGGAGGAGAACCAGACCCTGGCCACCATCACCCTCCAGAACTACTTCCGGCTCTACGAGAAGCTTTCGGGGATGACCGGCACGGCGCTGACCGAAGCGGCCGAGTTCGACAGCACCTACGGGATGATGGTGGTCCCGATCCCCACCAATCGGCCGATGATTCGCATCGACCAGGGCGACCTGATCTACCAGTCCGAGGCGGCCAAGTTTGCCGCGGTGGTCGACGACATCGCCGAGCGCCACGAGTCGGGCCAGCCCGTCCTGGTCGGCACGGTCTCGGTCGAGAAGTCCGAAGTGCTCTCCAAGCTTCTCGTTCGCCGGGGCATCCGGCACGAGGTCCTCAACGCCAAGCAGCACACCCGGGAGGCCGAGATCGTGACTCAGGCCGGTCGGGTCGGTTCGGTGACGGTGGCCACCAACATGGCCGGCCGCGGTGTCGACATCCTCCTCGGCGGAAACCCGGAGGGACTGGCCGGTCGAGAGGTTCGGGCCGAGGGACTCGACCCCGACAGCGACGAGGGCCGGGCTCGCTACGACGAGCTGCTGGGTGCGTTCAAGGACGAGTGCGCAGCCGAAGGTTCCCGGGTTCGTGACGCCGGTGGGCTCTATGTCTTGGGCACCGAGCGCCACGAGAGCCGTCGGATCGACAATCAGCTGCGAGGCCGGGCCGGGCGTCAGGGCGACCCGGGCGAGAGCCGTTTCTACCTGTCGCTCGAGGACGAGCTGATGCGCCTGTTCGCCACTGGCGCCATGGGGTGGGTGATGGGAAAGGCCCTTCCCGAGGACGTCCCCATCGAGGCCAAGATGGTGACCCGGGCCATCGAGCGGGCCCAGAACACCGTCGAGGCCCGCAACGCCGAGATCCGCAAGAACGTCCTGAAGTACGACGAGGTGCTCAACGAGCAGCGCAAGGTGATCTACCGCCGCCGAGACCAGATCCTCGCCGGCCAAGACCTACGCGACGACGCGATCGCGTCGCTGCACACTGCCATCGAAAGCATCGTCGAGGCCAACTGTGTGGCGGAGATGGCCGACGAGTGGGACCTGGAAGGGCTCGTACTCGAGATTCGCGAGCTCTACCCGACCGAGTTCAGCGCCCAGGACCTCGGGCGTAGTGATGTCCGGGCCGAGATCGTCGACGCCCTGGTCCACGAGGCGACTCGGTTCTACGAGGCGCGCGAGGTCGAGCTCGGCGAGGACAACATGCGCCAGATCGAGCGCCAGGTGATGCTCCGGGTCATCGACGCCCGGTGGCGGTCCCACCTTTATGAGATGGACTACCTCCAAGAGGGCATCAACCTGCGAGCCATGGGCCAGCGGGATCCGCTCGTCGAGTGGCAGCAAGAGGGTTTCGCCATGTTCACGGCCATGGTCGAGGGCATTGCCGAGGACTTCGTGAAGTACGTGATGCATCTTCGAGTCGTCAACGAGACCCCAGCCGACTCGGCGCCGGTGGCCAACCTTCAGTACTCGGCTCCGGACGATCCAGTGCAGGGGGCGAGCGGTGTGGCTGCCGCGGCCAGATCGATGGTGGCAGACGGCAGTGCGCCCGAAGGGGCAGCTCAGGCCGTGGCCGCGGCCGAGCCGCAGGTCATGGCGCCGGTGCGTAAAGCCGAGCACGAGAAGGTGGGCCGCAACGACCCCTGCTGGTGCGGGAGCGGCAAGAAGTTCAAGGTCTGTCACGGGCGATAGGGAAGGCGTCACCGAGCGTGCATGACTTCAGCGAAGACCTCGGCGCGCTCCGCCGGCGCCTCGATGAGGCCGAGCTGTACCTCCGGGTCCAGCCGGCCCGGGCCCGGCTTGTCGAGCTCGAGGCC
>JANNOZ010000023.1:0-108269 GCA_031399525.1 Actinomycetes bacterium
CTGTCACGGGCGATAGGGAAGGCGTCACCGAGCGTGCATGACTTCAGCGAAGACCTCGGCGCGCTCCGCCGGCGCCTCGATGAGGCCGAGCTGTACCTCCGGGTCCAGCCGGCCCGGGCCCGGCTTGTCGAGCTCGAGGCCAAGGCCGCGGCCCCCGGCCTCTGGGACGACCAGGACGAAGCCCGCCGGGTGACCTCAGAGCTGGCCGCTGTCCGGGGAGACGTCGAGCTGTTCGACGGGTTGACCGAACGACTCTCCGACCTCGACACGCTCGACGAGTTGGCCCGGGAGGAGGGCGACGAGTCCTTCGAGGCCGAGCTGGTCGCCGGCGTGGCGGCGCTCTCCGCGTCGCTCGACGAGCTCGAGTTACGGGCGTTGTTCGCCGGCGAGTACGACGAGCTCGATGCGGTGTGCGAGGTGCACGCCGGCGAGGGGGGGACCGACGCCCAGGACTGGGCCGAGATGCTGTTGCGCATGTACTCGCGGTGGGCCGAGCGCCACGGATTCAGTGTCGAGATCGACGAGGTGTCCGAGGGCCGCGAGGCGGGGATCCTCTCGGCCACCTTCATCGTGTCGGGCCGCTTCGCCTACGGCATGTTGCGAGCCGAGCAGGGGGTGCACCGGCTGGTGCGCATCTCGCCCTTCGACGCGGCGGCGCGGCGCCAGACCAGCTTCGCCAGCATCGACGTGACGCCGTTCATCGAGGATGCGTCCGACGAGGTCGACATCGACGAAAAGGACCTGCGCATCGACACCTACCGCTCCTCGGGCGCCGGTGGTCAGCACGTCAACGTGACCGACTCGGCGGTGCGCATCACCCATCTGCCCACTGGCGTGGTCGTGTCCTGCCAGAACGAGCGGAGCCAGCACCAGAACAAGGCCCGAGCGATGCAGATCCTGGCCGCCAAGCTGGTCGAGCGGCAGCGGGCCGAACGCCGGGCCAACCTCGAATCGATCTCGGGATCGTCGGGCCAAGCGGCGATGGGGAACCAGATCCGCTCGTATGTCCAGGCCCCCTACCAACTGGTCAAGGACCTGCGCACCGACGAGGAGACCGGCAACGTCGACGGCGTGCTCGACGGCGACCTCGACCGCTTCATGGAGTCCTACCTGCGTTGGCAGCGAGGCGCGGCGACCACCAACTGACGGGCTGGCCAGCGGGTGTGACCGTGGCTTCGGGTCGGGCATTGGTACCCTCAGGGCCCGGTACGTCGGGCGGGTGCCGGTGGCCAGCTGGCCGCCCCTGCCACCGATAAGACCCCGGAGTCACCTGCGTGATCAAGCTCGACCATGTCACCAAGCGGTACAAGGGCGGGACGCTCGCGCTGCGCGATGCCAGTGCCGACATCCAAAAAGGTGAGTTCGTCTTCTTGGTGGGTCCGAGCGGGTCGGGCAAGTCGACCTTCATCCGCCTCCTCAACCGTGAGGAGGTGCCCGATGACGGCGAGATCTGGGTGGCCGGCAAGGAGCTGGGCGCGATGAGCAAGGGCAAGGTGCCCCTGCTGCGGCGCAACATCGGCTACGTCTTCCAGGACTTCAAGCTGCTGTCGAACAAGACCGTGTACGAGAACGTCGCCTTCGCCCTCGAGGTGATCGGCCGGCCCCATCACGTCGTGGCCCAGCAGGTGCCTGCCATCCTCGAGCTGGTCGGGCTGGCCAAGAAGTCCAAGAACCTCCCCGGCGAACTGTCCGGTGGCGAGCAGCAGCGGGTTTCGATCGCCCGGGCCTTCGTCAACCGACCGTTGATCCTGTTGGCCGACGAGCCCACGGGCAACCTCGATCCCACGACTTCGGTGGGGATCATGCGGCTCCTCGACCGCATCAACCGGACGGGGACCACCGTGGTCATGGCTACCCACGACCAGGGCATCGTCGACACCATGCGTCGGCGGGTCATCGAGCTCGACCGGGGCACGATCGTGCGGGATCAGGACCGAGGGGTGTACGCCTGACATGTACCGCGTCCGCTACATCGCCCGGGAGACCCTGCAGAACCTGCGCCGCAACCTGGTGCTCAGCTTGGCGTCGCTGCTGACGGTGGCCGTTTCGCTCGGCATGGTTGGTTCGGCCCTGTTGCTGCGGGACGGCGTCGGCAACGCCACCAAGCAGTGGCGTGAGGGGATCGAGTTCGAGATCTTCTTCAACGCCGACGCCACCGACGAGCAGATCGCCGCGGTGCAGGAGTCGCTGGCTCAGAGCCCGCAGGTGGCATCGACCGAGTTCTTCGACAAGGCATCCCAGTGGAGCCTGTTCACCAAGATCTTCGCTGACCGACCTGAGTTCCTCGTCGCGGTGAGCCAAGAAAACATGCCGCCATCGTTCCGGGTCGACCCGAAGGTGGACGACGCCACCGCCATCCAGGCCTTGGGGGCATCGTTCGAGGGCCAACCCGGCGTCAAGAGCGTCGAGTTCCCCGAAGAGCAGGTCCGCAAACTGCTCGAGTTCTCGGCCGTGATGCAGCGGGTCATCCTCGCCGTCGCTGTCGTCGTGCTCTTGGCCGCGGGGTTGCTGATCTTCAACAGCATCCGCCTGGCCATCTTCTCCCGCCGCCGGGAGATCGAGGTCATGAAGCTGGTGGGTGCCACCAACTGGTTCATCCGCATCCCGTTCATGATCGAAGGGCTGATCCAGGGCTTTTTGGGGGCCGCGATCGCATTCGCGTTCATCTATCTGGCCAGTGGCCGAGCCGAGAACGTGGCCCGCAAGATCGACCTCTTGTCCGACTTCGTCCTGGTCAGTTCCCAGATCACCGCCGCCGGTACGTTCATGTTGGTATTGGGCGCGGCCATTGGGGCGCTGAGTGCCGCTGTAGCCGTCAGCCGCTTCCTCGACGTCTGATCCGGCCCGGTTATTCGTGTGACTGGAGTGGCTAGAGTGGTCCCGATGCGCCGTTTCGTGGCCGTCTTCGCGCTGATCGCGGTCTTGTCGGGTGCCTTGTGGCTACCGACAGGCGTGAGGTTGGCGTCGGCCGCGGTCGGCTCCGACCAGGAGCTCGCCGACGCCAAGGAGGGCTTGGTCGACGCCAGTGCCGACGAAGCCGCTGCGCTCAAGGACCTGGCCGCGGTGCGTAGGCAGAAACAACAGCTCGACGCCGAAGTGGCCAAGCTCGACACCGAGCTGCGAGCCGCACAGGCCATGGTCGATGCGGCCCAGTTGGCGGCCGACGACGCCTCGGCCCAGTACTTGGTGGTGCGCCAGCAGCTCGATGTCGCCCGCCAAAAGGTGGAGGTGGCCCGGGGCCAGCTGCGTGATCAAGCCATCGGGGCGTACATCTCCGGTGGGGTGTCGAGTGCCCAGCTCGACGTCTTCTCCAAGACCGACGACCTACGCGAGATGCAGGTGGCCGGCGTCCTCGAAGACGTGGTGGCCGCCCGCCAACAAGAGGTCGTCGACCAGTTCCGGGCCGCCGAGGACGACGCGGCCCGGCTCGAGTCCGTCGCCGCGTCTCTCCAGAAGACGGCGACCGACAAGCTGGCCGAGGCCCGCAACCAAGCCGCGGTGGTGCAGGCGGCACGAGACCAGCAGGCGACCGCACGGGCATCGGCCGCTGCCGCCCTGGCCGACGAGCAGCGGACCGTCAGCGACATCCAGGCCCGAAAGGCTCAATACCAGGCCCGGGTGGCGTCGCTTCAGCAGACGTCGGATTCGATCAGCTCGCTGTTGCGGACCCGCCAGTCGGGTCAGGCTCCCGGGGGCCCCTCGTTGTCCGACCCGCTGTCGGTGATGGAGATGGCGTCGCCGTTCGGCTACCGGGTCCACCCGATCTACGGCGAGGTCCGCCTCCACGCCGGGGTCGATCTGGCGGGGTCGACCGGGGTGCCCATCGAGGCGTCCGCAGCCGGAGTGGTGGTGTTCGCCGGCAGTGCGGGCGGCTACGGCAACTACACCGTGATCGACCATGGCGGTCAGTTGGCCACGACCTACGCGCACCAGAGCAGGATCTTGGTGTCGGTCGGCGACACCGTCGATGGCGGTCAGAAGATCGGCGAGGTGGGCTCGACGGGCGACTCGACCGGCTCGCACCTGCATTTCGAAGTGCGGGTCCTGGGCTCCCCGGTGGACCCCTGCGGGTATCTGTCGGGCTGCTGAGCACCGGCCCGGCGGCTACCAGTTCAAGACCGAGAAGGGGTCCTCGCCGGCGAGCCGTCGCCGCAGGCGCATGGCGGGGTGCTGGTTGGGTAGCGCCACGGCCAGGCTCGACGGCGGCCGCCGGGCCAACTGGAGCAGGTCGTAGGCCAGTCCATAGAGGCTGAGTCGGGTTCGCAGGTCGGCGTGGGAGAACAGGTCGGGGTAGTCCTCCCGCAGCCAGAGGGGAACGTCGCGGAAGTCGCTGGCGGACAGGCGCGACGCGTAGTCCGGCGCCACCTGAGGGCTGGGGTCGGCGCAGAAGCGCAGAAGGATGTCGAGGTCGAGATCGGGCGGTCCTGGGCGGGACCACTCGAGGTCGAGCAGGGCACTGACGTGTCCTGCATGCCAGAGCACGTTTTCGAGGTGCAGGTCACCGTGGATGAGCCCGGGGTACGGACCCGAGTCGAGCACGTGGAGGTGGCGATGAACGTAGGTGCTGGCGTCGGCGATCAGGTCGGGGTCGACAGTGGAGATCGATTCGAGCCGTCCGAGTAGGTCCAGCAGCCGGTGGGCGGGCAGCGGGTGGGGGCACTCCTCGCTGGTCTCCATGGTCGAGACGCCGTCGGCCGGGGCGGCGTGGAAGGCCCGCATCAGCGCCGCCAGTTCGGCCACCGCGGCGCGCCGCTCGACGTCATCGAGGTCGGGCCAGGCCCGGCCCAACGTGATCCCCGACACCCGTTCGGTGACGAGCCACGTGGCGGTGGCCGAGCGCCCGTGGGAGATGACCCCGGGGTAGGGGATGGCACTCGGGAGGAGGCGAGCGACCAGGGCTTCGTTGGGGAGCCGATCGCTGCCCGGTGTGACGCAAATGCGCACGACGAAGGGACCAGCCCGCCACGCCTCGTTGGACGTGCCGGCGATCCGTTCGAGTTGGGTGATCTCCCCCAATCCCGATGCCTGCAGGGCCAATCGAGCGCGCAGGCGGGCGTTGGTCATACCCCCGTCGGCAGCAGTTCGAGGCGCGAGAGCTTCGGGCACGTCGGAGGTATCGGCTGCTCGGAGGCCCGACAAGAGGGTCATCGGGACCATCTCAGTGGGCGCCGATCAGCCTCAGGGCTGGCGTACGCTGGCCCCGTGACCACCGTCGATTTCTGGTTCGACCCGAGCTGCCCCTTCACCTGGATCACGTCGCGTTGGTTGACAGAGGTGGCGGGGGCCAAGGACCTCGACATCATCTGGCACCTCTGGGACCTCGGGCGCGACGTCGACCTGGACCAGGTACCCGACGACCGCCGGGCCCGAATGGCCATCGGTCTTCGTGGTCGACGCCTGCTTCGGGCCACCCAGGAACAGCTCGGCAACGAGGCCATCGGTGCCGCATACCTCGAGTGGGGGCGACGGTTCCACCACGATCGCCAGTTCGACGATGCCATGGTCGACGAACTGGCCGACGCCCTCGGGCTGCCCCCGACGGTGCTCAGCGAGGCGGGCGACCCCGACATCGACCGACGCATCCACGCCGACATGGACGAGGGCCGGGCGCTGGTCGGGCCCGACGTCGGCTCGCCGGTGCTGTCGATCCGTAAGGACGGGTTCGAGCGCAAGGCGTACTTCGGACCGGTGTTGTTGGCCCGACCGGAAGGGCCGGCTGTGCTGCGCCTCTGGGACCTGGTGGACGCGGCCTTCGAGGTTCCCCAGCTCTACGAGCTCAAGCGAGGTCGGACCAGCTTCCCTGACGTCGGCCCCCGTCCGTAGCTCGGTGAGCTGGCATCCGTCGGTGGGCGGCGAACCGCCGTCCGACGAGGTTCTCGCCGCGGTCGACATCGGTACCAACTCGGTGCACTTGGTGGTGGCCCGATCGTTGGCCGGCGGTGGGTTCGAGGTGCTGGATGGCGAAAAGGAGATGGTTCGGCTCGGGTCGGGTCCGGGCGACATGAAGCGGCTCGCGCCCGACGCCATCGACCGAGCCGTCGCCACCCTCAGGCGGTTCCGCCAGGTGGCCGATCGCTTCGGTGCCCCCATGCGGGCGGTGGCCACCTCGGCGGTTCGAGAGGCCCAGAACCGCGACGAGTTCACCCGACGGGCATGGGCCGAGGCGGGTGTCGACGTCGAGGTCATCTCGGGGATCGAGGAGGCTCGACTCATCCACCTGGGCGTACTCCAGGCCGTCCCCGTGTTCGAGAAACGGCTGTTGTTGGTCGACATCGGAGGGGGTTCGACCGAGCTGCTCGTCGGTGAGCGCGGTGAGGCCCTCGCCGCCCGGAGTCTCAAGCTCGGGGCCCTACGTCTCACCCAGCGCTTCTTCGTGCACCGGCGATTCCGGGCGACCGACGTGGCCGCCTGCCGTCGCTTCGTGCGGGCCGAGCTGGTTCCGTTCGTGCGTGAGGTCCGCCGTTTGGGCTTCGACGTGGCCGTCGGTTCGTCGGGCACGGTCACCAGCGTGGCGTCGGTCGCGCAGGCGTCGCGCCGCGAACCCCGACCCCAGACCTTCAACAACTTCGAGCTGACAGCCGAGGACATCGCCGCGGTGGTCGACCGCCTGGCTGACGCTCGCCTCCACGGTCTCCAGAGCGTGGTGCCTGGGCTCGACCCCACCCGAGCCGACATTGCCCTGGCCGGCGCGGTGATCCTCGACGAGGTGGGCCGGGCCTTCGGCGTCGATCGCCTGGTCGTCTCCGAGTACGCGTTGCGCGAGGGTGTCCTCCTCGACGCCTGGGAGCGTTCCAACCGAGGTTCTCTCCAGCACCTCCACGACCTGCGTCGGCGAGGGGTGAGCCAGCTGGCGGAGCTCACCGACGACGACCCGAACCATTCGGCCCACGTCGCTCGCCTCGCGCTCCTGCTGTTCGACGACCTGGCCGAGCGCCTCTCCATCTCTCCCGAGGGCCGCGAGTACCTCGAGTCCGCCGCCCTGCTGGCCAACGTTGGACTGTTCGTTTCCCACGCCAACCACCACAAGCACACCTACTACGTCATCCGGAACTCGGAGCATCTCGTGGGCTTCACCGATCGCGAGATCGAGCTCATCGCCCAGATCGCCCGGTATCACCGCAAGAGCGAACCCAAGCGCAAGCACGAAGGATTCGCCCGACTCCGGCCCGAGGACCAACAGATGGTGCGGGTGCTGGCGGGAATCCTGCGGGTCGCGATCGGACTCGACCGCAACCACGCCGGGCTGGTCGATTCGATCCAGGCTCGAGTCGACGGAGATCGATTGGCGATCGACGTGCTTCCCCGGCCGGGAGCCGACGTCGGCCTCGAGCTCTATGCCGCCAGCTTGCGTACGGCGCTGCTCGAACAGGTGGTGGGCATGCCGATCGATCTCGTCGCGGCGACGCCCTCGCCCCAGTCCTGAAAGAACGCGGGTCAAGGTCGCGGTCCCGGACGCCGATGTAGGGGGTACGAAGACCCCCAATCCGAGGCTCAGGCCGTGCGACGAGCAAGCCGTTACCGATCCATGTGGCTTACGGGCCTCGGCGCGTCGCTGCTCGTCGTTGCTCTTCTCACATTGGGTTTGCAGGCCTGGCAGCTGAGCCAGATCGACGATCTCAACGACAGCGTCGTGCCCGCCCATGGTCATTTGGTGACGGCCGAGCGTGGGTTGACCGACGCCCAGCTGGCCCTCGAGAACCTGGTCCGCCCGCTGTTGTCCGGTGTCGGAGCGGCCGATCCTGGAGCGCTCAGCGAGGTGTCCCGCAACACTGAACAAGCTCGACGAGCGTGGAACAGTTTCCTCTCGGTGTCGCTCGATCTCCCGGGCGAGGCCGAGTTGGTGGCCCAAGTGGACGCGGCACTGCCTGGCGTGGGCGCGGTGAGCGGAGACGCCGATGCTTCGTTGGAGACCATCATCGAAGAGGAGCGGGTCGCCTATAGCGAGGCTCGCAACGGCATCGTCGCCATCGACAGCCAGCTCTACGAACCCCGCATCGGTGCGGGCATCGACCAGCTCGCCGATGCTCGACGTCAGGCCCGTCAGACGATCATGGCCGTGGCCATCTTCTCCCTCGTCGCCCTGGCCGGGTTGACTGCGGGAGGCGTCCGCTGGGCCCGGCGCCAGCACGAGCGAGAAGCAGCTCTCGAGGCAGTACGTTCGGAGGAGGCTCGGCGCAACGAGCTCGAGGCTCGCCTCCAGCGGGCATTGGAGATGGCCGAGGTCGAAGACCGGACCTACCAGCTGATCGGGCGAGCGCTTCGGGAGGTGGCACCGAGCCTGCCCGCCGAGTTGCTCCTCGCCGACTCGAGTCGAGCGCACTTCCACCAAGCGCTGAGTACCGACGCCGAGGGTCGCCCAGGCTGTCCGGTCGGCACCCCGGGCGAGTGCCCGGCCGTTCGCCAAGGCCAGACCATGATCTACCCCTCGAGCACCCATCTCGATGCCTGTCCCCATCTCGAGAACCGGATCGACGGTGCCTGCTCGGCCATATGCGTGCCGGTGAGCATCGCGGGCCAGACCATCGGCGTCGTCCATGCCATCGCTCCTGACGGCCAGCCGCCGAGTCGTTCGACGGCCGCTGACATCGAGTTGGTCTCCCGCAAGGCGTCCGAGCGGATCGGCATCATCCGGGCGTATGCGGCCTCCCAGACCCAGGCCCGAACCGACCCGCTCACCGGCCTGCTCAATCGACGCAGCCTCGAGAACGGCGTGCGGGAGATCGTGTCCCGAGGGGACGACTACGCGGTTGTGTTCGCCGACCTCGACCACTTCAAGGCCCTCAACGACGTGCATGGCCACGACACTGGTGACCGGGCCCTGCGGGTGTTCGCCCAGTCTTTGAGAGATGGCGTCCGTCCCGGAGACGTGGTGGGCCGCTTCGGTGGCGAGGAGTTCGTGCTCGTGCTTCCCGGGTGCACCGTGGCCGATGCGGTGGGGGTCATCGAACGGGTGCAAGCCCATCTGGCCCAGGGCATTTCCCGGGGTCGAGTGCCCGGATTCACGTCCAGCTTCGGAGTCGCCACCTCGGCGGCCGGCCATGACTACGAAGACGTCCTGGCCGCGGCGGACCACGCTCTTCTCGGGGCCAAAGCCGCGGGTCGGGACCGCATCGAGATCGCCGACGAGGTGATGGATCGGGTGCTGAGCCCCATCGACGAGTCGGGCAGACTCGACGAGTGCGAGTCGTCATTGCCACTTGCTCGGTGACCTATGAGGGTCGGCTACGGGCCCAGCTCCCATCGGCGACCCGACTCCTGATGCTGAAAGCCGATGGATCGATCTCGATCCATGCCGATGACCGGGCCTACAAGCCGCTCAACTGGATGAACCCACCCTGCACCATCGCCATGGGCGATGACGAGTGGGTGGTCACCAATGCCAAGGGCGAGCGGTTGACCATCACCATCGAATCGGTGCACGCCGATGTGGCCCACACCCTCGGGGCCGAGCCAGGTCTGGCCAAGGATGGTGTCGAGGCCGAGCTCCAGGGTTTGTTGGCCGCCCACCCGGCAGAGATGGAGATGGGCCTGACCCTGATCGGTCGGGAGTGGGAGACGGGTATTGGACCGGTCGACCTCTTGTGCCGCGACGCCGAAGGGGCGACGGTGGCCGTGGAGGTGAAGCGGCGGGGGGAGATCGACGGCGTCGAACAGCTGTCCCGGTACCTCGGATTCCTCGAACGCGACCGCCGCCTGGCGCCGGTGCGAGGACTGTTCGTGGCCGAGCGCATCGCTCCGCAGGCCCGTACCTACGCGGCGAGCCTCGGGATCGGGTGCGTCACGGTCGACTACGAGCGCCTGGCCGGCCTCACGTCACACGAGTTGCGCCTGTTCTGAATGGAGTGGCCCCGGCCTCAGTAGAGACCGGTTTGGGTGGCCGGACCCACCCTGGTGGCGTACGGCGCCTGGTCGAGCCACTTGCCCGCCGGCTCCCAGACCCGGGCCAGCTCTGCCGCTCCCCGCTGCATGACCTTGGTCCGAAGATCGGTGGCCCGGAGGTACTTGAGGGCGACGCTGGCTGCAGCCCGGTTGTGCAACGCCGCACCCCGGCGGATCGTGGCGAACTCGTCGACCGCGGCCGTCGCCGTGACGGGGTTGGAGGCGTCGAGCGCCAGTGCCACGGCTTTGGCCGCGGCCATGGCGTCGGGCACCCCGGAGTTGAGACCCCGTGCGCCGAAGGGGGCGAAGAGGTGGGAGGCCTCGCCCACCAGGAGGGCCCGGTGGTTGACGTCGGTGAAGGCGTCCGCCACGAGCTGGAGGAACTGGTAGGTCGATACCCAGCTGATGCGTTGCGCGTATGCCTCGGGCATGACCTTGGCAATCCAGTCCTTGACGCCCGCCTCGTCGGCGAACGCTTCGGGGTCGTCGGTGTCGTGGCACTGGAGGTCGGCCCGCCAGCCGCCGGCGAAGGGCACGAGCATCACGTTGCGGCCACCCACGGCGGGGTGCTGGTAGTAGAAGAGCCTTTCGAGCGGGAGTGGGGCGTCGGGGTCCTCGTCGACGTCCACGACGATGTAGGAGTGCTCCGAGCGGCTTCCGGACATCTCGATGCCGAGTCCCTTGCGCACCATCGAGCGAGACCCGTCGGCGCCGACGACATAGCGAGTCGTCCAGGTGACGCCCTCGGTCGTGGTCAGCGTGACCTTCTCGCGGGTCGTCTCGATGCCGGCGATCTCGGAGTCCCACGCGAACTCGACACCGATGCGCCGGCAGGCGTCGTACATGAGGGCCTCGGTGGCCCGCTGGGAGATGTTGGTGGAGTGAGGCAGTACGTCGGGCGGGGGCGCCGGATAGGACTTGGCGAATACCTCGCGGTCGCCCCAGAAGGTGCGCTTGGTCCGCCACTCGACGCCGTGGGCCACGATCTCCCAGCCCATGCCGGGCAGGGCCTGCTCGAGGCGTTCGATGGTTTGGCGGTGCAAGAAGATGGCCCGGCTCCCCGGACGGGGCCGGCCCTCGGGTCCGGCTTCGAGCACGGTCACGGGAAGCCCGTAGGACCGCAGGCCGAGTGCCGCGGCCAGGCCCACTGGGCCCGCACCGACGACGAGGACGGGATGATCGGCGTTCGGGGAGGTCTGGCTCACGGCCGGATCCTACGTGGGCGCTGCCGGGCCACCTCGGTTCGAGCGGACTGCTCTGGCAGGTCGATCGTCCCGATTGGTTGGCCTGTGTGGCAAGTGGAGGTGGCGGGAATCGAACCCGCGTCCTCGAGTGACTTGACGAGACTTCTCCGAGCGCAGCCGGTGCTTGGTTGTCGGGCGAACGCTGGGCATCGGCACCCCACGTTCGCCGTATTCAACTGAGGTGTCCCTGCTGGTCGGTTGACGCAACCGGCGGGTGAGCCCTACTGGATGGCGTCCTGTTCCGCCCCGTAGGGCTGAGAGCGGGAGGACGTCGTTGCTATTTAGGCAGCGAGTGCGACGTTGTCGTCGGCATTTATGGTTTTTGTCCCGACTCTTTTACGTGGATCCGGGGACCACGGCTCGCTTCTCTCGTCTCGACCACCTGAGTCGAAACCGTTCACCCCCATGTCAAGCCTCGGCTGATCGATGAACGTGATCGCCGAGGGAACCGTCGACGATACCGGCCCGAACCGGTTTCGCCGGCGGTAGCTCCGCCGCGAGGCGAATGGGTCAAGGTTCGAGGGACTCGAGGAGCGACGATTGGCCCGACACCCAGCTGCCGAGCAGGTGGTCGGCCAAGCGCTGCTCGAGGGCCATTAGGGCCATCGCTCCCCACACGACATCGTCGGCCCGCTCGGGCTCGTAGGCCACGAAGCCGCTGACCATGCGCTCGACGGCCAAGATCTCGTCGTCGGCGTCGGCCACTATCTGAACGTCGTAGAACGGCCGGCCTCTTGGTCCGAGACCGAGCCGGCGCAACGCCGAGGAGTAGCGCTCCAAGGGGGTGACCGAGGTCATCTCGAACACCGCCAAGTGACCGACCAGTGCCCCCCGCCACCGTCGATGTATGCCGAACAGACTGACCAGGTTGGCTATCGCCAACGTGACCCCCGGAAGGACGTCGAGGTAGGCGCCGTATCGATCGTCGAGCCCGAGGACCCGCATGGTGTCGGCGAAGAGCGAGGCGTGCAGGTCAGCGGTCAAGCCCGACCCGGATGCCTCGGTTTGCCTGTAGACCATGGCGGCCGTGGCCTCACCGGCCAGTCGAGGAATGCCGAACGTATGGGGCCCGGCCTCTTTGAGTTCGTAGGCCGAGCGGTGCACGGCGAACTCGCGCACGTGGGCGATGGTGCCCAACTCGGCCATGTAGCCAGACAGCGACGGGCCATCGGCGGCCGCGATCAGCGTGGTCAGCGCGTCATTGGTGTCGGCGGCAACGTCGGAGGTTCGGCTCATCTCGGGGCCCGGGCCGACCACCTCGCGGAGCCGGCCGATAAAGCGATCCTCGAGCTCGGTCCGCACGGCCAGAACGCGTGGATCCCACTCCATGTCGTCCGCGACATCGGCGAAGCCCCGATAGACCAGCTCGTTGCACACCTCGAGCGCCAGCGCGCTGTCGTCCCCGTCGAGCGGGTCGTCGAGAGCGATCGGCACGGCGTCGACGACCGAGCGGTGGGTGAGGAGCCCCATCACGTGCGCCGACACGGGCCCGCGAACGTGGGGGAGTGGAGGCTGGAGCGCAAGCGTGAGCACCGTCGACAACGAGGTCACCTTGGCTCAGTTCCACACGACGAGCGTCTTCAAACCATCGTGGTTCAGTGACGCGGAATTCCTTGGCGCGCGGCGATTGCCCGTTCGACTACCGGCCCGAGCCGGGATCGCTGTCGGTACCGGAGTTGGCTGGGGGAGTTGGCCGCTCGCACGAACCGGGCGCCGGCATACCGGCACCCGCCCGTGATGCGCTGGCCGATGGCCAGCCACGAGCACGCGCCTCGCTCCAACACCCAGAACGGTGCCATCACGGTGGCAGCTGGCGGCAGATACCGGGCGCCTCCTCGGCGTCGGCGTCCGATCTCTGCGGTGAACGACGTGGCCACGGCACCGGTGAGCAGGGCCCACCACCGGCGTCGGGCCACGAGAGCCCCGACGACCGGCAACACGGCCAAGGCCACCGCCATTCGCCCGGGGCGGGCCAACTCGTCGTAGGCCTGCCGCACCCGCTGGGATCGGAAGTGGCTACTGGACGGCGGTACTCGACGAACGAAGACGTCGGGCCGATGGCGCACCCGGCCACCGGCGGCCTCGACCGTACGCATCAGCTCGAGGTTTTCGAAGAACATGTCCGCGTCGTAGCCGCCGATGGCGTCGAGGGTCGACCGGCGCACGGCCAGCGTCCCCGGGAAGTCGTGGCCGGGAGGCAAGGCCCGGGCCAGCAGCGTGCGTGACGTGTCCCATACCGCGTGCCAGGGCCAGGTCGAAAAGTAGTTCTGGGGACTGACGACGTCGGCCTCGGCGAGGTCGTCAGCAACCGCGGCCAGGCTGGCGTCGTCGTAGCGCACGTCGTCGTCGGCGATGACGACCCGCTCGTGGACCGCCAGCCGCAGCCCGCTCAGTACGCCTCTCGTCTTTCCGTAGCGCCCGGCGAGGTCAGGGGCCGGCGCGACGTGCAGTCCGAAGTCGGCCCAGGCGTCGTGGGCTCGATCGAAGGCAGCCGGATCCGATCCGTCGACCACCACGAGCTGGCAGCGGTCGGCTACCCACCGCAGGTACGACGTGAGCGCCGGGTCGGGGTGATCGACTCCGGCCTTGATGGGCAAGAGGTAGGTGACGTTCATGGCCAACGGGCGTTCAGCGTCCTGGCGAGCCGAGCAGCGACGAGCGACCCGAGGCCCACCGGCCAAGCAGGTACTCGGCAAAGCGCTGTTCCAGCGCCATGAGCGTCATCGCCCCCCACACGACATCGTTGGCCCGCTCCGGCTCGTCGGCGACGAAGCCGCTCACCATGCGTTCGAGGGCAACGACCTCGTGGTCGGCGTCGGCCACCACGTGGACGTCGTAGAACCGCCGGCCTCTCGGCCCGAAGCCGAGCCGACGCAACGCCGAGGAGTAGCGCTCCATCGGCGTGACCGAGGTCATCTCGAACACGGCCAAGTGGCCGACCAACGCACCACGCCACTGGCGATGGAGACCGAACAAGCTCACCAGGTTGGTGGTTGCCAGGGTGATACCGGGAAGGACGTCGAGGTAGGCGCCGTAGCGGTCGTCGAGGCCAAGGACCTGCAGCGTGTCGGCAAAGAGCGAGGCATGCATGTCTGCGGTCACGCCCGACCCGTACTCGTCGCTCTGGATGTAGACCATGGCGGCCTTGGCTTCGCCGGACAGGCGGGGGATGCCGAAAGTGTGAGGGTCGGCTTCCTTGAGCTGGTAGGCCGACCGGTGCACGGCGAACTCGCGCATCTGTGCCGCGGTCCCCAACTCGGCCATGTAGCCCGAAAGTGACGGACCGTCGGCATCGGCGATGAGGGTGGTGATGGCAGCCTTCGTCGCCGACACCACATCGGGAGCCCGACGGACCTCGGGGGCCGGGCCCACCATCTCGCGGAGTCGGCCGACGAAGCGGCGCTCGAGTTCGGCTCTCACGGCGAGCGCCAGAGGGTCCCACTCCATTGCGTCGGGGACCCCAGAGAAGCCCCGGTACACCAGCTCGTTGCACAGATAGAGGGCGAGGGCGCTGTCGTCGCCGTCCAGCGGATCGTCGATTGCTGCCGGCACGAAGCGAGCGACCGTCCCGTGGGTCAGGAGCCCTAGGACGTGGTCGGACACCGGGCCCCGACTGTGGGGGAGGGGAGGCCCGGGGGCCACGGCAAGCAACGTCGAGAGAGCAGTCACGCTGGCTCAGTTCCACATGAGCGGCCAGCTCATACCGGCGTGACTACCTGCGCGGACCTCGCTGGCGCTCGGCGAAGGCCCGCTCGACGTCTCGGCGGGCGTCGCGCTCGGCGATGGCTTGGCGCTTGTCCTGGCGTTTGCGGCCCTTGGCCAAACCCAGCTCGATCTTGGCGTGGGATCCCACGAAGTAGAGGCTGAGCGGCACCAGGCTCAGTCGCTCGCGCTGAATGCGGTCGGCGATCTCGTCGATCTCGTTGCGGTGGAGGAGCAGCTTGCGTTCGCGTTCGGGGTCGTGGCCATCTCGACCGTGCCCGTGCAGGTACGGGGCGATGTGCATCCCCTTCAGGAAGACCTCGGTGCCTTTGAGGTAGGCATAGCTCTCGGCGATCTGGGCCTTGGCTGTCCGCAGCGACTTGACCTCCGAACCCTGCAGGACGAGGCCGGCCTCGAAGACGTCGAGCACCTCGTACTCGTGGCGGGCCTTGCGGTTGCTGGCGACGACCGTGCGGTCGGTGGAGGCCATGAACCGGAGGGTAGACCGACTGCGACGCCGGGTACCCTCGCCGGTCGTGCTGCGGCTGACCCACGACCTCTGGCTCGAGTTGGTCGCCCATGCCTATGACGGGCTGCCCGATGAGGCGTGTGGCCTGCTCGGTGGCCGCCCCGATCCGTTCGGGTCCGGCCCCAACGCCGGTATGCACGCCACCGTCGAGCGCTTCGTGCCCACCGCCAACGCCGACCACTCGGCCAGGACCTACTCGATCGATGGTTCCGAGCTGCTCCGGGCCGAACGCCAGCTCGAGGCGGACGGCCTCGAACTCGTAGGGGTGGTGCACTCCCACACTCACACCGAGGCCTATCCGTCGCCCACCGATATCTCCCGGGCCGAGCTGTTGGCCGATTGGCACTTCGTGATCGTGTCGCTGAAAGCCCCGGAGGCATCGGCTCGCAGCTATCGCATCATCGACGGCTCGGTGGACGAGGAGCCCATCATCCTGGTCGACCGGTAGAATCCAGACTCGTCCAGTCAGGATTTCTCCAGGAGGCCTCGTCGTGCCCGTCAGCGTCCGCATCCCCACCGTCATGCGTGCCTACGCTGGCGGCGTTTCCAAGGTCGAGGCGACTGGGTCGACGGTCGGTGAGGTGGTCGACGAGCTGGTCGACCGCTACCCCGGGATGGCCACCCACCTACGGGCGCCCGACGGTGGGCTCCACAAGTTCGTCAACGTCTACGTCAACGACGAAGACATCCGCTACCTGGGCAAGCTCGACACCTCCCTGGCCGACGGCGACGAGATCGCCATCCTCCCTGCCGTGGCCGGCGGGGCCTGAGCGCACAGGGCACCGTGCCCGTCCACGCTTCGATCCTCGACCTGGTCGGCGAGACGCCGATCGTCGACATCTCCGCGTTGAGCCCCAACCCCCGGGTGCGGATCCTGGCCAAGCTGGAGGGCGCCAACCCTGGGGGCTCGGTCAAGGATCGGGCGGCCAAGTGGATGATCGCCGCGGCCGAGAGCGACGGTCGGCTGGTGCCGGGTCAGACCATCCTCGAGTCGAGTTCGGGCAATACCGGTATCGCGCTAGCCATGATCGCCAAGATCAAGGGCTACCCGTTCAAAGTGGTGCTGCCCGAGAACGTCTCCATCGAGCGGCGCCAGCTGCTCGAGGTGTGGGGCTCCGAGATCATCGACTCGCCGGGTAGCGAGGGCTCCAACGGGGCCATGGTGAGGGCCAAGAAGTTGGCCATCGACCACCCCGAGTGGTTCTTCCCGTATCAGTACGGCAACCCGGACAACCCCCGGGCCCACTACGAGTCGACCGGACCCGAGATCTGGCGCGACGTCCCCGACATCACCCACTTCGTGGCCGGGCTGGGGACGGCCGGCACTCTCATGGGTGTGGGCCGCTTCCTCAAGGAGCAAGACCCGACTGTTCAGATCTGGGCCGTCGAGCCTCCCGCCGGTGAGATGGTCGACGGCCTCAAGAACATCGACGAGGGCTTCGTGCCCGAGGTGTTCTCCGACAACGACGGGTCCGAGTTGCTCGACCGGCGGCGCATCGTGCGGCCTCGCGAGTCGATCGAGTGGACCCGCCGTCTCACCGAGGTCGGCATCTTCGCCGGCATCTCGTCGGGTGCGATCATGGCTGCCGCCGTGCGTTGCGCCGAGGAGATCGAGTCCGGGGTGATTGTCACCATCGTGTGCGACGGCGGGTGGAAGTACCTCTCGACCAACGCCTGGACCGGCGACCTCGACGAAGTAGTCGAACGAGCCAAATCGATCATCTACTTCTAGGCAACGATGCGGGGGGCAGCGGCGACGATCCTTGGTCTGATCGCTGCCGGCGCTGGTCTGACCATCGGCACCGTGGTGGGGGTGACGCTGCTGTGGCTCGTCGTCGAACACGGGTCGTCCGGCGTCGTCGTCACCTCTTTGCTGGCCTCGCTTCTCGGGGCCATCGGGCTGACGATGGCCGGCGCTGCGCTCGCCGGCTGGTGGGTGGCGACGGCGGTGCTCGAATCCTCGAAGGGCGTCGGGGGCCGGAGCCGGTCGTCGGTGCTGGCGTTCGGGGTGCTCATGGCTGTGGCCACCGTTATGGCTGGACCCTTGCTCTACCTCGTGCCGGTCGGGTCCCAGGCCCTCTTCTGTGGTCGACCGAACGACCCGGTAGGAACCATCGCGGTCACCGACGTGGGTCGACGGATCACCTGCACGCCCTACGCCTTCCCGGTCGACGCCAGCCAGTCGCGGGTGCTCGATCTGCGTGCGTCCTGGTGGGCTGCATTCCTCGTCGTCGCCAGCGCCCCAGTGGTGGGCGTCGCCGTGACCGTCGTCGGCGTGCGGACGGTCGCCAATGAACAAGGCACCTAATCTCGGCCGATGGCGCTGACCCTGACAGTGTTGGGCTGCTCGGGGTCGTACCCGGCGGCGGGCACGCCGACCAGCGGCTATCTGGTGCGAAGCTCAACCACTGCCATCTGGCTCGATGCTGGGTCGGGAACGCTGGCCAACCTGCAACGGCACCTCGACCTGACCGAGCTCGACGCACTGGTCATCAGCCACAGCCACGACGACCACTGGGTCGACGTGCTCGGCCTCTACACCGCCTACCGCTACTACGCCGGCCGCCGAGGTTTTCCGATCCTCGCGCCCGCCGCGGTCCGCACCGCTTGCGAGTCGCTCACCGGTGCCACCGACCCCACCTTCGACTGGCGGGTGACCGCCGACGCCGACACGGCCACGATCGGCGATCTGCGCCTGCAGTTCTCTCGCACCGACCACCCGCCTGAGACCCTGGCGGTTCGAATAGACGATCCGAACGGCGCGTCGGTGGGGTACTCGGCCGACACCGGACCCGGCTGGTCATTGTCCGAACTCGGTCCTGGTCTCGATCTGGCCCTGTGCGAGGCCACGCTGCTCGACCCGGCCGAGCGCCGCTACCAGCACCTGACGGCTAAAGAGGCTGGCGTCAGCGCTCGGGCCGCCGGTGCCCGACGGTTGGTTCTGACCCACCTGCGTCCAGGCCTCGACCGCGAGGAGGCCCGGGCTCTGGCCGCGGCCGCATTCGGAGGCCCGGTGGCGGTGGCGGCGGTCGACGACCAGTACGAGATCACCACAACAGAGGAGACCCCATGACCCGACCCGGTGGCCGAGGCGACGGCGAGCTGCGCCCGATCGAGTTCGAGCGTGACTTCACCGAGCTGGCCCCTGGCTCGGTACTGGTCAGCTTCGGGCGCACCAAGGTGTTGTGTACGGCGTCGATCGAAGAGAGCGTGCCTCGGTGGATGAAGGGATCGGGAAAGGGGTGGGTCACGGCCGAGTACTCGATGCTGCCGGGATCGTCATCCGAGCGGGTGGGGCGGGAAGCAGCCAAGGGCCGCCAGTCGGGTCGGACGATCGAGATCCAGCGCCTGATCGGTCGATCGCTTCGGTCGGTCACCGACCTGAGCGCCCTGGGCGAGCGTCAGGTCGTGGTCGACTGTGACGTACTCCAGGCCGACGGGGGAACCCGCACCGCGTCGATCTGCGGCGGGTTCCTGGCTTTGCACGATGCGTTCACCCGACTGGTCCAGGCCAAGGCCATCGGCTCGGTTCCCCTCACCGACAACTGCGCGGCCATCTCGGTGGGCATCGTCGACGCCGTGGCTGTCCTCGACCTCGAATACATCGAGGACAGCCGAGCCGAGGTCGACATGAACGTGGTCATGACCGGTGCCGGCCGGTTCGTCGAGGTCCAGGGCACCGCCGAAGGCACTGCCTTTTCCCGGGCCGAACTCGACTCGCTGCTCGACCTGGCCGCCGCTGGTATCGCTGACATCGTGGCCGCCCAGCAGCTCTTCGTGGCCGAACCCCCGCCGCGTCGGTGAGGCTCGTCCTGGCCACTGGCAATGCCGGCAAGGCGGCCGAGATCCGACTCGTGCTCGGCGCCATCGAGGGCATCGAGATCGTGGATCGGCCGGAACACCTGACCGATCCTGACGAGGACGGTTCCACCCTCGAGGACAATGCCCGGATCAAGGCCCGTGCGGTGGTGGAGGCGACGGGGGAGGCCGCAGTGGCTGACGACACCGGCCTCGAGGTCGAGGCACTCGACGGTGCGCCGGGAGTCCAAACCGCTCGCTACGCCGGTCCTGACGCGACCTACGAGGACAACTGGCGAAAATTGCTCGACGCCCTACGGGGCCACGAGGTTCGCCGGGCCCGGTGGCGCACCGTGGCGTTGGTGGCGTTCCCCGACGGCGGCGAGGTGGCGGCCGAGGGCACCTGCGACGGCGCGATCGTCACCGAGCCCCGAGGCGATCACGGCTTCGGCTACGACCCCGTGTTCGTGCCCGACGCTGGCGACGGCCGGACCTTCGCTGAGCTTCCCATGGAGGACAAGACCGCGTTGTCGCACCGGGGAGCGGCCTTTCGGGCGCTGGCCGAGAAGTTGGGTGCGGGCGAGAGGACTTGAACCTCCACCTCCGAAGAGACCAGGACCTAAACCTGGCGCGTCTGCCAGTTCCGCCACGCCCGCGCGCAGGGACCGTCGGAGAGGCTACGTCGGCCCGCCCCGCTAGCCTGCCGCCCCATGGATCAACCCCTCCTCGACGCACTCGGAACTACGGCTCGCGACTCGTTCCCGGGCGGCCAGTTCGACGTGTTCAACCGGTTGCTCACCGACCGGATCGTGGTTCTCGGCAGCGAGGTCGAAGACACCGTCGCCAACCTGATCATCGCCCAGCTGCTGTTCCTGGAGAGCCAGGACGACACCCGAGACATCTGGCTCTACATCAACAGCCCTGGTGGGGTCGTCACCTCGGGTATGGCCATCTACGACACGATGCAATTCATCAAGCCCGACGTGGCCACAATCTGCATGGGGTTGGCGGCGTCGATGGGCCAGTTCCTGCTGTGCGCCGGTGCTGCGGGCAAGCGCTACGCCCTGCCCCATGCTCGGATCATGATGCATCAGCCATCCGGCGGGGTGCAGGGCCAGGCCGCTGACATCGCCATCCAGGCCGAGCAGATGGCCTACGTCAAGCGGACCATGGCCGAGCGCATCGCCTTTCACACGGGGCGCACGACTGAGCAGGTCGAAGCCGACTCCGACCGTGACCGGTGGTTCACCGCGGCCGAGGCGGCCGAGTACGGGATGATCGACCACGTGATCTCCAAGCGGGGCGAATCCGGGAGCTGATCGTGCTCACGGGCGCCGGGCGGGCCTAGGTCGCTTCGTCGCCAGCGCATTGGGGGCCACGGTGCCGTCGATGACCTGGCGGGCGAGGTCGGACAGGAGGAGGTTGTGGTGGCGAGCGTAGCGACGAAGCTGGTTGAACGACTCCTCCATGGCTAGCCCCGTCCGTTCGGCGACCATCCCTTTCGCCTGCTCGATGACGACCCTGCTGTTGAGGGCTGCGGTGAGCTGATCGTTGACCGTGTGGGCTTCCTGGACCGCTCTGTGCTGCAGGATCCCGATGGTGGCCACATCAGCAAAGGCCTGAGCAGCCGCCAGATCGAGATCGTTTATGGCGCCAAAGTCTTGTCGGAAGAGGTTGAGCGCGCCGATCGTGCTGCCCCGTAACCGCATGGGGATGGCGGTCACCGACACGAAACCGGCGGCGATTGACCGGGTGGCGAACCGGGGCCACCGATGGTCGAGCGCGGACAGCTGCACGTTGGCGATCGCTTGGCCCGAGAGAAGGCACTCCACGCAGGGTCCCTCGTCGGACTGGATCTCGAAGAGCTCGAGCGTCCGCATGGCCTCGCTCGAGGATGCGACGACGCTGAGTTGACCCGTCGGGTCGACGAGCATTATCCCGGCCGCCGAGACGTCGAGCACCTCGACGCACCTGTCGGTGAGATGGGCCAGCAAGTCGATGACGTCGAAGTCGTCGACGAGGACGTCGGTCAGTTCGACGAAGGTGGTGACGAGCAATGGTTCTCTCATGAGATCAACGCGAACGACCCACAGGCAGGGACCTTCACTGGGCGCCGGGCCAGGTGCGGTACCAGCTGATCGTGTCGGCGAGCGCGGTTTCGATTGACGTCCCGGCGGCGCCGAACCGGGCTTCGTACTTGGACGTGTCGAGCACGAACGGTTCGTCGAACTGGTAGCGCATCTCGACCAAGCCATTCACCGTCGGATTCACCAGACCCAGAGCCCGCATCAACATCTTCGGCATCGATCGAACGGTGACCGGGTACCCGACTTCCCTTCCAATGAGGTCGAGAAGGGCGCGAGTGGTCACGGTGTCGGGCCCGGGCAGGTGCCAAACGTGGCCGATCGCCCGAACGTCGGTGCCGAGGGTGGCCAATCCGGCGGCGATATCGGGGACATAGCTGTAGGTGTGCAGGAGCGCCGGGTTGCCCAAGAAGTCGATCCGACGCTCGTCAAGGGCATTGGCGAAAACACGAGCGCCCAACGTCGACTGGGTAACGCCGGCTCCGAAGAAGTCAGCGGCCCGCCCGATGGCGATCTGCACCCGTCCAGCGTCGGCTGCGGCAAGCAGGTCTCTGGTCATCGCGGCCCGGGTGCGACCCTTCACCGTGGTGGCCGTGAGGGGGTGGTACTCCTTCATGGGTACGCCGTAGGTCATCCCATAGCCGTACAGATTCTCGAGGCTCACGAGCAGCGCATCGGTGTGTTCCGCGGCGGCGAGCACACCCGCTTGCAATGGCGGGAACTGCTCTGGCCACTTCGTGTAGGGGGCGTTCAGGCATTGGTAGATGACACTGGCGCCCTTGGCTGCGTCGGTTGCCGCCTCGGCGTCGGTGGCGTCGGCGGTTCGCCACTCCACGCCGTCGGCCAGCGATGTCGGCTCCTGCTGGGACACAGCCCGTACGGCGAGGCCGGTTCCAGCCAAATGGGCGACCAACGCGGAACCAACTTGGCCTGTTCCGAACACGACGTGCAGGTTGGGTTCACCCATCGCTGCGCCTGGTGAGGACCACCTTGAGGGCACCGGTTTCGGCCGCCCGTGAGAAGACGTCGTACGCCTCGACGCACTGGTCGAGGTCGAAGTGGTGCGTGATGAACTGGCTGGGGTCGAGCTGCTCGTTGCGGATCAGCTTTAGGAGGGTGGGCGTGGAGGACGTGTCGACCAGGCCGGTGGTGATCGTGACGTCGCGACTCCAGAGGTTCTCGAGGTGCAGCGTGGCGGGAGAGCCGTGGACTCCGATATTGGCCACGTGGCCGCCCGGTCGGACGAGCGACGTGGCCAGTTCGAACGTGGCCGCGACGCCAACGGCCTCGATGGCGACGTCGACGCCGAGACCTTCGGTGATCTCGAGCAGTGCTGCCTCGGGATCGGCTCGCCCGTTGTTGATGACGATGTCTGCTCCGAAGCGCTTGGCCGCGTCGAGGCGGCTGTCGGAGAGGTCGATCGCCACGACGTGTGACGGGCTGAAGAGCCGGCTGGAGATGATGGCGGACAGGCCGATCGGTCCGGCTCCGACGACGGCCACCACATCGCCCGGCCGGATCCGACCGTTGAGAACTCCCACCTCGTACGCCGTGGGCAGGATGTCGGCCACCATGAGCAGGTCTTCATCGCTCACGCCGTCGGGAGCTGGGTAGGTGGAGTTGTCGGCGAACGGCACCCGCACGTGCTCGGCTTGCGTGCCATCGATCTGGTTGCCGAGGATCCATCCTCCGCCTCCCAGGCACTGGCCATAGCGACCCTCACGACAGAATCGACACGACCCACACGAGGTGACGCACGAGACGAGCACGCGGTCGCCCGGCTTCACGTTCTTGACTCCGGCGCCGACCGCCTCGACGGTGCCGACGGCCACGTGGCCGAGGATCCGCCCACCAGCGATCTCCGGGAGGTCGCCCTTGAGGATGTGCAGGTCCGTCCCGCAGATGGTCGTGCAGTCGACTCGGACGATGGCGTCGGTGTCATCGATGAGAACGGGCGTCGGGACTTCCTCCCACACCCCTTGGCCGGGTCCGTGGTACACGAGTGCATGCATCATGAGCGCCTCCTCGAGGCCGAAAAACGGGCGGTCCCGTCTGGCAGCACGTCCACCGTCGACGATTCATCCCTCGAGTGGGCGAGATCGGACCTGGGTCGGTCGCTGAGTGTTGCGGCCATGGAGTTCTCCCGGCGATGAGAGACGCCCCAACCAGGTGACCGTGATGAAGTCATCCAGCTCAAGTCAGGCGTCTGGAGGATCTGCCTACTTGCGCTACCGAGGTCCGGAGCAACGCTCCCGGACGCCGCCCAAGCGAGCTTGGGCGGGTCCAACACGGCAACGGGTGTGGCCGTCGTGTCAATGGTGAACGTACCCAGGAGAGGCATATCCGAACCGGAATCGCCTCTGATCCCCCAATGTTCATGTTGGCCGGGCGCGCGCCGGACCGGGTCATTCGGCGCCGAGAACGCTCGGGATACTCGGCAGGTTGGCTCGGGCGGCGCTCATCTCGGGCGCGTTGGACATCCGGCGTCGCGGTCGGATGGCTGTACTGGAAGAAGGTCGGCTCGACGGACCCGCGAGACTCGCAGCAGTGTCGCGTTTGCCAGAAAGCAAACCAAGAGCTAACGGGCTATCGTACATCACGTTACCTTGGGAGGGCGATTAGAATGGGAATAGTAACCAAGCGACGTTTCGGGATGGGGGTGGCGGGAGTTCTCGCCGTTCTGACGTTCTGGAGCCCCGGCAGCGCGGACGCAGTGTTTAGCTACCAGGGCTCGGACTACTCGTTCGACTGGTACGGCTCTCAGCAGTACACCTGTGACGAGGAGTCAGATTCCACACCGGTCAAAGCGAACTACCAGCTGACCGACGGCACGTACTACGACGTCCGCGACTCTGATGGGAACAATGGCAATTGTGCCGGGGGCCCCTGGACCTACGCATACATCCACCGACACAAGACGTGTGAGTACCGCTCCTGGTGGCCGGACACGTGCGGGAACTGGGCGTACACGGGTAACTAGTGGGGACGCGCCCAGTGGTAGGCCAACAGACCGGCCCGCTCGTCGTGATGAACGACGTGGTGGTCGAGGTTGCCGGCCGGAGGCTTCTCGACGGTGCCAGCCTGAGGTTGGAGGCTGGCACCGTCGCGTCGATCGTCGGTCCGTCGGGATCGGGCAAAACGACTTTGTTGAACTGCCTCTCAGGGCTTCGCCCCGTGGATCGAGGAACCGTCGAGGTGCTCGGCGTGCGTCTCGGCGGCACGAATGAAAAGGAGCGGGCCGAGTTGCGGCGATCCCATATCGGCATCGTCTTTCAGTTCGGGGAGCTGTTGCCCGAACTGACCCTGGCCGAGAACGTCGGTCTTCCGTTGATCCTCGACGGAAATCGGACCTGGCGAGAGGTCGTCGATGCTTGGTTGACGCAGGTTGGACTCGGTGGGCGCGGTTCGGAATATCCCGACATCCTTTCGGGTGGTGAGGTTCAGCGTGTAGGCATCGCTCGCGCGCTGGCCCGGCGCCCGGCGCTCGTGCTGGCGGATGAGCCGACTGGCTCGCTCGACGCGGACAGCGCCACCGAGACTGCCGCATTACTGGTCAAGACCTGTCGCGACGCCGGGGCCGGGCTGGTCATGGTCACTCACGACGACGAGGTGGCGGCGCTCGCCGATCGATGTCTCTCGCTTCGACGAGGCGCCCTTGATGACCGGTGCGAGCACCGAGCGTCGTGACCCTGGCCCGGATTGCCTGGGCAATCAACCGGAGTCACGAGCGTGGCCAACGAGTGCGTGGCGCGGCTCTCGCGGCGACAGGCTTCGTTGCGGTCCTGGTGATCCTCGGCTCAGTGGCCGTCATCTTGTTGATCGGACGGGAGAACCAACGCGTGTCGGCGCGCGCCATCTCGGTGGCGGAGGCGGGCGAGGAAACGAAGGTTCGCGTGAAGACGCTCGGCAACTCGTGGCGGGGTAACCAGTACTCCGAGATCTGGCTCGAACCTATGGTCGAGGCCGCTCCTCTTCCTCCGGGCATCAGGACGATGCCCGAACCGGGCTGTTGGGCGGTGTCCCCGGGACTGGCCGAACTCATCGATCGCCACGATGACCTCGGCGCCCGCTTTGCCTGTGTCGAAGTCATGGAAGCGGACGGAGTGCGTAACCCGTCTGAGCTCCTGGCGTATCGTCGCGTTCCCGCTGGCACGACCCTCGAACGGTCGGCGGTGGAGGCCGTCGGCTTCGGCCGCCGTGAAGGTCGTTTGACCATCGACGTGGCCTCGCCCGAGGAACCCGATCGGCCACCAATCGCCTTGGCGGCTCTGGGCTTGGTGGTCGTACCGCTCTCTTTGTTGTGGGTCTCGAGCACATCGGTGGCGACTACGGCCCGCAACAAGCGCTTCCGCTTGCTGGAGGTATTCGGAGTCGGGCGGAGTCGACGGCGGGTGCTGGCGGTTCTCGAGGTACTCCTCGCCGCCGCGCCAGGCATGGTTCTCGGCGCCGCGGTCTGGGCTGTCGTTGCACCGAGGCTCGATTCGGTACCCCTTCTCGGACGAGCCGTGACACCGGGCGATCTCGTGGTCCCACCGGCGGTCGGTTTGGCGGCGATCGTTGTCATCGTGCTGCAGAGCGCGGCTATCGCCGTCGCCACCATGAGACGATCCGGTGCTGCTGGGGCCGTGCCCCGTCCTGCCGAGCCATTCCAAGAGCTGTCGTCGTGGCGTTATGTACCGCTTCTCGCAGGCCTGACGGCAGTCACGGTTTCCTCGTACTTCGCGGGGCGCCGAGCGCCGACCGTTGCGTTGGCGGGCCTGGTCTTGCTCATTGTCGGCCTGCCGTTCCTCCTCCCGGTGTTCGTCCGTGCCGTTGGTAGGCCGTTGGCTTCGGTTCCAGGTGTGCTCCCCCTCCTGAGCGGACGTCGGCTTGAACGCAGTCCAGTACGCATGAGTCGCCCGCTCGTGGGCGTTGCCCTCGCCGTACTCATCGCGCCCGTTGCCCTGGCTTGGCTGTCGATTGCCCGAGAGGTCGACCCTGCACCCGCCGGCGATCAGCGCTGGCAGTCGCTCAAGGTGACCCCAGGGCTGTCCGCGGCTGAGTCCGAAGCGGTGCGCCGATCCGTTCCCGATGCCACGCTCTTTTCTGCCCTCATGGCCATCGACGCGCCCATGCGCATGCCGGTGCTGCACCTCGCCGCGTCCTGCGACGCGATGACGCAGCTCCTCGGTTCTCCCTCCTGCCGCGAGGGCGTCCTCTCCGACGAGGCAGCTCGACGTCTGGCAGTGATCTTTCGTGCGCCGAGAATCTCGCTGGACGGGGCCGACCTTGTCGAACCCTCCACCTCGGAGACCTATGTCGTCGCGGGTATTGGGGCGGCAGCCGAGAGCAGGGTTCGGGCGGCACTGGCCGGATTGGATCGGCCGATCGTTGCGACCAGCGGCGCAGACCTCGTTGCCCGCGAGTCGCCGTTGGTGGCGTGGATCCTCGCTGGCCTCACACTCTTTGTCGTATTGCTGTTTGCCGCACTGGCGGTGACGCTGATCGACCAATCGGTTTCGGATCGTGGTTACGGGAAGCTGCTCGCGTCGCTGGGTCTGACGAGAGAGCAGATTGCCGACCTCGTCCGCCTCGAGTTCGTGACGGTCTATGTGGCGGTCGTCGGACCCTCAACCCTCCTCGGGCTGTTCGTGGGGTGGCGATGGCTGGCGCTGAGCGGGACGAGGTCGTTCCCGGCGAAGGGCATCGCCGCTGTCCTCGCGGCGGGGCTCATCCTTGCCATCGTTGGGGCCTTCCTTGCTCGGCCGGACGACGGCGAGCGGGCGAACTGGGAGACAACCGGCAGCTAGCGACTCGTCGCCAAGCCGAGTCAGTCGGGGCCGAGAACGCCCACCGGGATGCTGGGCAGGTTGGCGATGGCCTCGGCCTGGTAGCGGGACCACACCTCTTCGAGCTCCGCCAGGAACGGTGAGTTCTGCTCAATTCGCAGCTCCTGGAGTTCGAGCGAGTCGTTGCGGTAGATGCCGGCGTCATAGGGCGGGCCCACGGACAGGTTGGCTCGGGCGGTGCTCATCATCGAGCTGAGGGCGATCTTGCCCGCGGTGGCCAGGTCGACGTGGGAGCGCACGGCCAACTCCAGCATGGACTTGCCGTACTTGGTCTCGCCGATCTGGAGGTAGGGGAGCTCGTCGGAGGCCCGGATGTAGTTGCCCTCTGGGTACACGAGTGCGATGTCGGCCTGCTGGCCTTTGATCTGACCGCCGAGGATGAAGGTGGCTCGGGCGTCGGCACCGAGTGCGCTGCGGTGCTCGGCGGCCACCTCCCGACTGAGCCGACCGAGGTAGAGCGCGGCTTCCGGCAGGTCACCGACGGTGGCCAAGGTCTGGATGGCTCCGGCCCGCAGATCCCGGGCGATGGTGTCGAGTACCTGCTGGGTGGTGGCCAGGCTCCCGGCCGATTCGAGGACGAAGAGCCGGTCCGGCGCCGGGCGAAGCACGTGAAGCTTGCGGTAGGTCCCGATGTTGTCGACACCGGCGTTGGTCCGTGTGTCAGCCAAGAAGATGAGGCCTTCCTCGAGGCGGAGGGCGAGGCAATAGGTCATGGCCGGCACGGTAGTCCGAGCGCCATTGACCCTATTCATGGGAAGCTCGACGCCATGGTTGACGCCGCGCATCGAGAGTTTTCAGATCTGAACGCCCTCTTCGTCAGCTGCACGCTCAAGCCGTCTCCGCAGGTGTCCAACACCGAGGGTTTGGCCGCGTTGTCGATGGAGATCATGCGCACCAACGGGGTTGGCGTCGAGCTCGTGCGAGCTGTCGACCACGACATCCCGGTCGGGGTGTACCCCGACATGACCGAGCACGGGTGGGCTACCGATGGGTGGCCGGCCATCTTCGAGAAGGTCATGGCCTCCGACATCGTGGTGCTCTGCACCCCGATCTGGTTGGGCGAGAAGTCCTCGGTGTGCACCAAGGTCATCGAGCGCCTCTATGGCAACTCGGCCGACCTCAACCCAGCGGGTCAGTACGCCTACTACGGCCGGGTGGGTGGATGCCTGGTGACTGGCAACGAGGACGGCATCAAGCACTGCGCCATGAACATCCTCTATTCGCTCCAGCACCTGGGGTTCGTGATCCCTCCCCAGGCCGACGCCGGGTGGATCGGCGAGGCCGGCCCCGGCCCGTCCTATCTCGACGAGGGTTCGGGTGGGCCCGAGAACGACTTCACCAACCGCAACACCACCTTCATGACCTGGAACCTGTTACACGTGGCCAGGTTGCTCAAGGACAACGGCGGTATGCCGGCCCATGGCAACCAACGCTCGGCCTGGGACGCCGGGGCCCGTTTCGACTTCCCCAACCCCGAGTACCGGTAGGGGCACGGCCGGGCCGGTCGAGGCTGTCAGCGGCCGCTGTCATGCTGTGTCGACCATGTACCGGACACTCGACGATCGCCTGATCATCTCGCCGAGCGACCTCGTCGCCTTCGTCGAGTGTCGCCACCGCACCGAGCTCGATCGTCGGGTGGCGCTCGGGCTTCTCGTCGCCCCTCCCGATGACGACCCCGATCTGGCCGTGCTCCGCCGCCGGGGCGACGAGCATGAGCGTCGCGAACTCGATCGCCTCCGTAGTGAGGGGCGATCCGTGGTCGAGATCGCCCGGCCTGAGGGCAGCACGCCGGCGGCGTTGGCAGCCGCCGAAGCCGACACCGTGGCTGCCATGCAGGCCGGGGTCGACGTCGTGTTCCAGGCCTCGTTCTTCGACGGCCGCCTGCGAGCCCACGCCGACTTCCTTCTGCGGATCGAGGAGCCGTCGACCCTGGGCCCGTGGCGTTACGACGTCGCCGACACGAAGCTGGCTCGTCGGGCCAAACCGGCCGCCCTGCTCCAGATGGCCGCCTACGCCGAACAGGTCGAGCGCATCCAAGGGGTGGCCCCGGCGGTGCTCGAGGTAGTGACTGGTGATGGCGAGCGCTCCGTCCACCCGAGCGCCGATGTCTCGGCGTACTACCGGGCGACCAGGGCGAGGTTCGAAGCGGTCGTCGACGGACCACCCGACGACAGCACCTATCCCGACCCGGTGCCGCACTGCGCGGTGTGCCCCTGGTCCGACGCGTGTGAGGGGCGGCGTCGGGCCGACGATCACCTTTCGCTCGTCGCGGGGATGCGGGCCCCCACCGCCCTGCGTCTGGCGGCTGCGGGAATCGATTCGGTGGCCGACCTGGCCACCATGGGCGATGACGTCGTGGTCCGCCGGGTGGGCCCGGCGTTCCGGTCCCGGTTGCGCAACCAGGCTCGGCTCCAGCGGCGGGCCCACGACGGGAAAGGGCCGCGATACGCACTGCTTCCTCCTCCGAGAGCCGGCCTCGGCCTCGAGGCATTGCCGGCGCCGTCGCCCGGCGACATGTTCCTCGATCTCGAAGGCGATCCTTGGGCCAGCGAGGGTGGCCTCGAATATCTCTGGGGCGTCGTCACCGTCGACACGGGCACCCCGGTGTACGAGGCGTTCTGGGGCCACGACGCAGTCGCCGAGCAGCTGGCCTTCGAGACCGTCATCGACCGCATCGTCGATCGCCGTCGCCGGTGGCCCGACATGCACGTGTACCACTACGCCCCATACGAGCTGACAGCTATGAAGCGTCTGGCCGGCCGTCACGTCGCTCGCCAACCCGAACTCGACGGGCTGCTCCGTTCGGGCGCTTTCGTCGATCTCTACGCCGTGGTTCGCCACGGGATTCGGGTGTCCCAAGAGGGTTACGGGCTCAAGAAGCTCGAGGCCTACTACCTCGAGCATCGCCCCCAGGACGGCGTCGGCGACGGCGCCAACAGCATCGTGGTCTACGAGGAGTGGCTCGAGACCGCCGATCCCCAACTCCTCGCTGACATCGAGGCGTACAACGAGCTCGACTGCCTCTCGACCCTCGGCCTGCGCAACTGGCTCGAGGCCCGCCGCGACGAGGTGGCGGCCACTGCGGGCATCGCCCTGGGTCGCCGGGGCGACGCCGACGGGCGCCCGTCCGAGAACGTCGAAGCTGACGACACCCTCGAGGCCGAGCTACGGGCTGCGTTGACCCGGGACATCCCTGACGATCCCGACCAACGCGCGCCGGCCCAACAGGCCACGTGGCTGTTGGCCCAGCTCGTCGGCTTCCATCGCCGCGAGCAGAAGCCCGAGTGGTGGGCGTACTACGACCGGTGTACCCGGACCGATTCCCAGCTGGTCGACGACAGCGAGGCCATCGGCGAGCTCACCGACGTTGGTCCGGGCGACAAGATCGACCGGTCGGTCCTTCACCATTTCCGATTCGATCCCGACCAGGAGCACAAGGTCCGGCAGGGGAGCGATGTCCACGATCCCCGCACTCGCAACAAAGCGGGTTCAGTGCACCGAATCGACGGTCGGGCCGGCGTCTTGGTCTTGAAGCGGTCGCGGAATACACCGATCCCCACGTCGATCGTGCCGGCCGGGCCGGTCACCGCCGGCGAGTTGCCCCGCTCGGTAGCTCGGGTGGCCGATTCGGTGTTGGCGGACGGCATCGATGGGCCCGGGCCCTTCCGGGCCGTGCGAGACCTCCTCCTCGGGCTGCCCCCGCGCCTCAGCAGCCCGGCCCCGTCGGGCCATCCCGCCAACCTCGCCGACGTGGCGACCGACCGGGCTTTGCGCCTCGACGGCGGGTGCCTCGCCATCCAAGGACCTCCTGGCTCGGGCAAGACCTACACCGGCGCCCAACTGATCGTTGCGCTGGCCCGGGCCGGGCGCACGGTGGGCATCAGCGGTCCGAGCCACAAGGCCATCGCCAACCTGCTCGACGCCGTTTGCCGCAGAGCCGAGTCCGACGGGGGTCCGGCGCTGCAGTGTCTCCAGAAGACCGACGACGACAGTGTGCTGGTCGCCCACGCCTTCGTAGAGAAGGCGTCCAACGGCGACATCGAAACGGCCATGGCCGACGCCGAACGCCGTCCCGATGTCGTCGCCGGGACGGCCTGGCTGTTCAGTCGTCCGGCCCTGGTCGAGGCCTTTGACGTCCTGGTCATCGACGAGGCCGGCCAGGTGCCGTTGGCCACGACCGTGTCGGTGGGGGCCGCGGCTCGCAATCTCGTGCTGCTCGGTGACCCTCAGCAGCTCCGCCAACCGGGCAAGGGGGTCCATCCCCCGGGCAGCGATGTGTCCGCACTCGGACACCTGATGGGCGACCGGGCGACTCTGGACGACGACCTCGGGCTGTTCCTCGACCAGTCCTACCGGATGCACCCAGAGGTGTGTTCGTTCATCTCCGAGTTGGCCTATGACGGTCGCCTGGGGTCAATCGATGCTTGCGCCCGTCAAGACCTGATCGCCCCCGGGGCTCTCACTGGCACCGGTCTGCGCTGGATCCCCGTCGCCCACCAGGGCAATCGGACTCGAAGCGACGAAGAGGTCGACGCGATCGTCGGGCTGGTCGCCGACCTGTTGGGGGCCACCTTCGTGGACCGCGTCGGCCAGGCGCGTGTCGTGACCCTCGACGACATCCTGGTCGTCGCTCCGTACAACGCCCAGGTCAACCGTTTGATCGAGGCCCTCCCGGACGGTGCCCGGGTCGGCACGGTCGATCGCTTCCAGGGCCAAGAGGCCCCGATCGTGCTCTGTTCGCTGGCGGCATCGTCCACGGACGACGCCCCCCGGGGACCCTCGTTCCTGCTCGACCGGCACCGGCTGAACGTGGCCGTATCTCGAGCCCAGGTGCTCGCCGGGGTCGTCGCCAGCCCGACCCTCCTGGCCACTCGGTGCACCTCAGCGCGTCAGGTACCCCTGGTCAACGCCTTGTGCCGGTTTGTCGAGGTGGCCCAGACCGTGCGCTGAGCGCTGCCGGATTGGATCAAATGGCTTTGGGCCGAGCCGCCTCAGCCCGGGCCCGCAGGTCGGACACGGCGTGAGCCAGGCCCAGGGGATCTCGGTAGAGCGCGGTGCCGGCGACCAGGACGTTGGCCCCGGCGCCGGCCGCACCAGCGACTGTCGTCGGCCCGATGCCGCCGTCGACCTCGAGGTCGACATCCCGTCCGGAGGCGGCGATGAGCGAAGCGATCTCGGCCACCTTGGGTTCCATCGACGACAAGTAGGCCTGTCCACCGAAGCCCGGGTTCACAGTCATGACCAACACCATGTCGACCAGGTCGAGCACTGGGGCCACGAACGCCGCTGGAGTAGCCGGGTTGAGGGCGATGGCCGCCTTGGCGCCGAGCGAGCGGACCACCTCCAAGCTGCGGTGCAGGTGGCGGGTCGACTCGACATGGATGATCAGCCAGTCGCAGCCAGCCTCGACGAAGCGAGGAGCCAGCAGATCGGGTTCTTCGATCATCAGGTGAGCTTCGAAGGGCACGCTCACCCGATCTCGCACCGACGCGATGACGTCGGGGCCGAAGGTCAGGTTGGGAACGAACCGCCCGTCCATGACGTCCCATTGGATGCGATCGACGCCGGCCGCCACTAGGGATTCGACCTCGTGACCGAGGGAGGAGAAGTCGGCGGGCAACACAGAGGGGGCGATCTCGATCGGCACCGCCCAGACCCTACGTGGCCTGCTCGGTCATCCAACGTTGGGAGTGGCTCCGTATGGTGGGCGTATGGACCGTGGCATCGATCTGAGCGACGCGTCCGATGCTGCTGTCGTCGTCGCCATCGGGCGCTGGCGGGAGGACGCGCTGGCCGAGGCCTACCGGCGCCACGCCGGTGCGGTCTTCGCTTTGGCTCAGCGCCTCATCCACGACCGGGCCATGGCCGAGGAGATCGTGCAAGAGGTATTTGTTCGCCTCTGGGACGCCCCTGACCGCTTCGACCCGGCCCGGGGCAGCCTGCGCTCGTTCCTCTTGGCCCAGTGTCACGGGAGGTCGGTCGATCTGATCCGCTCCGAGGAGTCCAGGCGGGCTCGTGAGGACCGTGAGCACATGCAGCGGGCCGAAGCCGGCTATGACCTCGAGCACGAGGTGTTCGATCTCGCCATGGCCGAGCAGGTCCGTGACGCCCTCGGCGATCTGCCGGAGGGGGAGAGGCGGGCCATTGAGTTGGCCTACCTCGGGGGGCACACCTACCGCGAGGTTGCGGCCCTGCTCGGCGAGCCCGAAGGTACCGTGAAGAGCCGCATCCGGGCCGGGCTGCGGCGCATGCGTAGCTCGCTGGCCGCGGCGGGCGTCGGAGGCACCGCCTGATGGCCGAGACCTACACCCACGCCGAGGTCGAAGAGCTGTTGGGCGTCTATGCCCTCGATGCCCTCGACGGGGCCGAAGCGGCCGAGGTCGAGGCCCACCTGGCCACCTGCCCTCGCTGTGCGGCGGAGGTCCTCGAGCACCGGGAGGTCGCGGCCCTGTTGGCCCACTCCGGCTCGCCGGCCCCCGACGGCTTGTGGGGCCGGATCTCCGACTCGCTGTCGGTGCCCCCGCCGGTGATCGACTTCGATCGGGCGAGCCTGGCCCGGGCCGACATCGACTCGCGGCCGACCGGTCGACGGGGGTGGGCGGTCCGAGCCGGAGCGCTGGGTCTGGTCGCCGCCGCAGTGCTCATCGGGATCCTCGGCGTGCGCGTCCGGGACCTCGACCGCCAGATCGACCAGATCGACGCCACTGACCTGGCGGTCAAGCAGGCGCTGGCCGATCCTGGGGCCGACGTCGTGAAACTCACGTCGGCCGACGGAACGGTGGGCGGCAAGGTGGTCATCAGTTCCGCCGGTCCCGACTTCCTGGTGGCGTCCGATCTGCCGGCGTTGGCCGACGACCGGACCTATCAGCTCTGGGGGGTCGTCGAGGGCAACGTCATCTCACTGGGAGTGCTCGGCAACCAGCCCGACGTGGTCTCGTTCGAGACGTCTGGCCGGGTGAGCACCTTTGCCTTGACCGACGAGGTGGCCGGCGGAGTAGTCGTGTCCACCCAGGCGCCGGTGGCCACGGCGACGCTTGACAGCTGAACCCGGGCAACGCCGGCTAGATCGACGGCGCCGGCTGGATGGTGCCTCGTACCTCACCGAAGCCGATCCGGAGTCGGTCGTCGCTGCCGGCGCACCATCCGGTGATGACGATCTCGTCGCCGTCCTCGAGGAAGCGTCGCTCGCTCCCGTCGGGCAGGACCAGCGGTTCGGTGCCGTTCCAGGTGCGTTCGATGAAGCTGCCCACCGCGTCGCGTTCAGGCCCCGAGATGGTTCCCGACGCGAAGAGGTCGCCCGTCCGCACCGAGGCCCCGTTGACGGTGGCGTGAGCCAGTTGCTGGAGCATGTTCCAGTACATGAGGCCGTAATAGGGCCGAGAGACGAGGAACGGCTCGGAGCCGGCAGCGCGCATCGACGGCGTCGTCAGCTCGACGGCCAGCGACAGGTCGTAGTTCCAGTCGCCCTCGAAACGAAGGTACGCCAGGGGAGTGGGGTCCTGGGCGGGCCCGGGGATCCGGTACGGGGCCAGGGCCGCCAGCGGTACCACCCAGGCCGAGATCGAGGTGGCGAACGACTTGGACAGGAAGGGTCCGAGCGGCTGGTACTCCCACGCCTGGATGTCTCGGGCGCTCCAGTCGTTGACCAACACCAACCCGAAGATGTGGTCGGCCGCGGCGTCGGTGCTCACCGGAGTGCCCTGCCGGCTGGGGGGCCCGGTGACGAAGCCGATCTCGGTTTCGATGTCGAGGCGGATGCTCGGGCCGAACACCGGTGTTGCGTCGTCGGGGCTCTTGCGCTGGCCGAGCGGGCGGACCACGTCGGTGCCGGACAGCACGACGGTGCCGGCCCGGCCGTGATAGCCGATGGGCAGATGCTTCCAGTTCGGGAGCAGCGGCTCCTGGTTGGGCCGCAGGATCCGTCCGAGGTTGGTGGCGTGTTCGACCGAGCTGTAGAAGTCGACGTAGTCGGCCACCTCGAAGGGCAGGGCCATGGTTACCGAGGCATGATCGAACAAGGCCGACTCGGTCAGTCCGGCGACGTCGAGCAGGTCGCGGTGGCCTTCGCTCAGCAGGGTCGAGATGCGGGCCCTCCCAGCGGCCCATACCGATGGGCCGGCCGCCAGGTATCCGTTGAGCGTGGGCGCCGAGAACAGGTCGACGGCATGGTCGACGTGCCCGTCGAAGAGCCCAGCGGTGGCGACCGAGGCCAGGTCGAGCACCTGGGTTCCGATGGCCACGCCGACCCGCCAATGGTCGTCGGCCGCCGGGCGGAAGATGCCGTAGGGCAGGTTCTGAATGGGGAAGTCCGAGCCGTCAGGGATGCTCACCCATGAACGCAGGGACGGGTCGGTGGTGGGATCGGTGCTGTTCGGCATGAGGCGCGTCGGTCCGTCTGGTCGGTGGGCCCGAACAGGCCCAGCGGGGTGCGTGCAGGTGCGTCGGACCCTATACGGGGCCGGGATCGGCTGAGACCCCGGGGAGCGGAGTCAGCGAGGGCGTTGACGGTGGCGCAGGCGGGGCCGATGAGTGGTGGCGTTCCGATCCGAGACCCATGGGGCGTAGGGCGCCATGAGCATCGACGCCAGCACGATCAGTACCCGGTCGTAGTTGACCCGCCAGCCGGCGAAGTCGAGCCAGGCCTGGTCGAGATCGGCCTTGAGGGGGACCCCCGCTTCCGCCAGCTGACGACACACGTCGTCGAACTCCTCTCGGGTGATGCCGATGGGGTCGGCCGGCGCCGGGTCGGGGTCGTGGTCGACGTCGTAGAGGTCGGCGATGGCTCGCAGCGCGAGGAACCCCGATCGGATGCAGATCGCGGCCTGGGGCGTCCAAGGGATGTCGAGGACGGCCAGGCGGAGGGCGCCGGCATCGAGCACCACCCCGCTGGCGGTGATCCAGGATCGGTGGGGATCGGGAGAGCGAAAGAAGGCCAGGGATGCGAATGTCGTATGCGTCTCCTCCAGCTCCACGAACCACAGCTCCCAGGACGTCCAGAACTCGTCGAGGTCGATGAGGAACCCGGTGCGGTGGGCTCGCACGAGCAGGTCGACGGGCGAAGGAGGCGTACCAGCCCGGACGGACAACCTGGTCACCAGGATCTCTCGGTGCGAGAAGCTTCCATAGATGGTCGGCAGGTAGGCGATCAACAGCGCCAGCAGAGCCAGACCGGTGGCCGCCTCGACGAATGACAACGCGGTGGGCCAACCGTGGTCGGGCCGGTCGAAGCCGAGGGTGAGCAGGGACGATCCGCTCATGCGGAAGGCCTGCTGCCAGCCCCAGTCGGCAATGGCCATGAACAACAGCGCGAACCCGACGAACAGTGACCCCAACCACACCGCGGGAAGCGCAAGGAGCGCGATCGGCGCGTAGAGCGCCATGACCCGGTCTCGGGTCTCGTAGCTGCGGCTCGGTCGGGCTATGACGTCGAAGGCCCAGCGGATCACCAGGAAGATCAATCGGGTGAACAGGGCCACCACCCCACGGGGGACGACGAAAGTGCGCACGGCCGAGTCGACGACGATCACGACGATCGCCAAGCCGAACAGGCCGAGCACCGCGTCGAGAAGGACGTCCACCTCAGTCAGGCGGTTCCGTCGTCGGGGAACTCGGGCGCTTGTCGGAGGCAGGCGGGAAGTGGTCGTAGCGCTCGAGGCCCCAGCTCCAGACCGTGTCGGGGGTGATACGGATCACGGTTCCCCCCGCGCTGGACTCGACCAACTCAGCCTGGCCGTGGATCTTCACCCCTCGAGGGCGCCACGGGTCGACCGACCACAGGTCGTCGACCACGAATGCAGCCCGTCCGGTCGCTCGGACGTTGTGGTACTTGAGCGTCGTCGCCAGGTGGCGGCCTCCGACCTCGATGGTGTGGCCTTCGATGGTGAAGGTCACCGCAGCCACGTCGGGCTCACCGCTGCCGGACGTGGTGGCGATCCGCCCCAGGCGGTGGCCGTGCAGATACCGGCGTTCCTCGTCGGTGAAGGTCACAGGTTCGGGCATCAGCGCGGGCCTCCTCGGCAGCGAGACCCGGACGGTACCGGGTCACGCCGAACGTGCCGCGGTAGGTCAGCGGACCTCGGCGATGAGGTGCTCGGGGTCCCCGGTGAGCAGGTAGCGAAGTCGGGCGCCGATGATCGCCGCGTGGTCGCCGATGCGTTCGAGCGAGCGACCGGCGGCGAAGGTGCCCATGGCGAGACGAACGGCATTGGGCCCATCGAGGCGAACGAGTTCGGTGGTGAGCCGTTCGTAATACAAGTCCATCGAGCGGGTCTTGGTGGCCAGGTCGGTGGCCAGTCCGAGATCGAGGGTGGCCCAGGCCCGCAGCGCCTCGCGGTACTGGTCGACCACGTGGTTGGCCATGTCGACCAGGATCCCGTAAGTGACCGGGTTGGTGGTCAACAGGTCGAACTCGGGATCCAGTTTGATCACCCGCAGGGCCAGATCACCGATGCGCTCGAGTTCGGACAGCACCCGGAGCACCGAGACGACGAAGCGGAGGTCTGCGGCCACCGGAGCCTCGCGCCGCAGCAGGTCATAACAGCGCTCGGTCAGCGACACGTTCATGGCGTCGATCTCGTCGTCGGCGCTCAGCGACACCGCCACCAGTTCGGAACCGCAGCGGTCGATGACCATCCGCATGCGTTCGAGGTTCTGGTCCACCCGAACGGCCATGACCTCGACCTGCAGCCGGAGCTGCTCGAGTTCGGTGGTGAAGTTCGACCGCATCGGCCCCTCGTGTGGCTCACCCGTCACCCGAATCGACCAGTGACGTAACTTTCAGTGCGCTCATCGGAGGGATTGGCGAACATCTTCTCGGTCCGGTCGTACTCGACCAACGTCCCGGTGCGAACGTCGCTCCGCTCGTTCACTTCGGTGGTGAAGAAAGCACAGCGGTCCGACACCCGGGCCGCCTGTTGCATGTTGTGGGTGACGATGACGATCGTGTACTCGGCCTTGATCTCGCCCATCAGGTCTTCGATCCGTCCCGTGGCGATGGGATCGAGTGCCGAGCAGGGCTCGTCCATCAGGATCACCTCGGGGTCGGTGGCGAGTGCCCGGGCGATGCACAAGCGCTGCTGCTGGCCACCGGACATGCCCATGGCCGACGACTTCAAGCGGTCCTTGACCTCGTCCCACAGTGCGGCCCGACGCAGCGATCGCTCGACGATGTCTCCGAGGTCGGTCTTCTTGGCCCCCGCCAGACGGGGCCCGTAGGCCACATTGTCGAAGATGGACTTGGGGAAGGGGTTGGGCTTCTGGAAGACCATCCCGATGCGCCGTCTCACTTCGGCGGGGTTGACGGCCCGGTCGTACAGGTCGACACCGTGGTAGGTGAGCGAACCCTCGACCCGGGCTGATTCGATGAGGTCGTTCATGCGATTGAAACAGCGCAGGATCGTCGTCTTTCCGCAACCCGACGGCCCGATGAAGGCGGTGATGTGGTGCCGCTCGATCTGCATGGTGACGTCGCGGATGGCTCGGAACTCGCCGTAGTAGACGCTCAGGTCGCGCACATCGAAGACCACGTCCCCCTTGGGTGGGAGTGGTTCCGCGACGCTCGGATCGTCCTGAGGGTTGTTGGCTGCTAGGGCATCCAGCCGGGATTCGATGGTCACTTCCTACCTCGTCTTTTCGAAGTGGTTGCGCAAGAGGATGGCGGTGGCATTGACGAAGAGCACCATGATCAGCAGGACGACGATCGCGGCCGCGGTGTTCGTCACCCAGTCGGCCGAAGGCTGCTTGGTCCATTGGAAGATGGTGATGGGTAGGGCAGTGAAGCGCCCGGTCAGGTCGCCGAACTCTCCCCCGGAGAAGAAACCTTGGTTGGCCCCGATGAGGATGAGGGGAGCGGCCTCGCCCATCGCTCGAGCCAAGGCAAGGATCGTGCCGGTGAGGATTCCCGGCATGGCCGACGGAAGCACCATGCTGCGAACGACTTCCCACCGGTTGGCACCCACTCCGTAGCCGCCCTCCCGCAGGCTCTGGGGCACGGCCCGGATCGCCTCGGCCGACGAGATGATCACGATGGGCAGGACCAGGATGGCCAGGGTGATGCCTCCGGCCAGCACGCTGGCACCGCCGGTGAATCGGCCCAGGGCCTTGACCAGGATGGTGAAGCCCAGGATGCCGTAGACCACCGAGGGGACGCCCGAGAGATTCCGGATGTTGATGTCGATGAACTGGGTGAACCGCCCGGGGCGGGCGTACTCCTCGAGATAGAGCGCAGCGCCGATGCCGATCGGGAACGAGATGACCGCGGTGATCAGGGCAATGGTGATGGTCCCGGCGATTCCCTGGGCGATTCCCGCCTTGGCCGCGTTCGACGAGAGGTTCGATGTCAGGAAGTCGGACATTCGTGTGGACAACACCGCCCAACCGGCCTGGAGAAGGTCGGTGATGACCACTACCAGCACCAGGATGGTGAAGGCCAGGGCCGACCACAGGAGGAACTTGAAGATCCCTCCGGTGACGTCGACCTTGCGGCTCTTGATCGATTCGGCCTCGGGCTTGCCGGTGGGCGCTTGGGTGATGGTGGTCACAGGTCTCCTCAGTACTTCTGACGAACCCGACGGACGACGCGATCGGCGATGACGTTGAGACCGATGGTGAAGACGAAGAGAAGGAGTCCCACGAAGAACAGGCTCTGGTAGGCGTTGCCCTGGCCGGCAACCTGGTCGGTTCCCGAAGCCAACGCCGCCATGGCGGCCGTCATCGTCTGGCCGGGCTCGGTGGGACGGTAGGTGAAGAGCGATCCGCCGGTGCCACCGGCGGCGATGGCGACAACCATGGTCTCCCCGATCGCTCTCGACACGGCGAGGATCAGGGCGGCCACCAAACCGGATACTGCGGCCGGGATCACGACCTGGATGACCGTGGTGACCTTCTTGGCGCCCATCCCATAGGACGCCTCGCGCAGGGTCGTGGGAACGGCCCTCAGGGCGTCCTCGGACACCGACGCCACCAGTGGGACGGTGAGAATGCCCACGGCGATACCGGCTGCACCCATGCTGAAGGCGCCAGTACCCCAGAACCGCTGCATGATCTCGGGGGAGATCCAGGTCAGTGCGAACACCCCGAGCACCACGCTCGGGATACCGGCCAGTACCTCGAGCGACGGCTTGAGGATCCGTCGGGCTCGCGGACTGGCGTACTCGGAGAGGTAAACCGCCGATGCCAGCCCGACGGGCACGGCGATCACCATGGCGATGGCCGCGACGACCAGTGATCCGACCACGAGGGTCTTCACGTCGAACTGGCCTCGGCGGGGGAACCAGCCGTCGGTCCACAGCGAGCCGAGCTCGACGGACGTGAGGAAGGCCAGGGCCTCGCGGACCAGGGAGAAGACGATGAGCGCCGAGACCACGACCGACACCGTGCCGGCGACCAGGAATACCCGGCCCATCAATCGCTCTCGACCGACGCGACGTCGGTCACCGGCCAGATCAGCGACGCTCAACACTGGTTGGGTACTCACGAGTCAGAGCTCCCGTGGATCACCTGAGTGGACATGGGGCTAGAGCGACCACGGGGCCAGGTCGAACCGTGTTCGACCTGGCCCCGCGTCACCAACGGAATGGAACCTGGTCAGCCCGTCGTGGTGGAGGTGTCTGCGTCGGCCACTGCTGAGGCCCATGCAGTTGTGGTCTCCTCGAACTGGTCGCTGGGGAGGGCGATGTAGCCGACCTCTTCGACTGCCGAGATGCCGTCGCCCAGATAGAAGTCCACGAACGCCTGGACCTCGGGTCGGGCGGCGGAGGTGGTGGCCACGTAGATGTACAGCGACCGAGAGATCGGGTAGCTGCCATCGGACACCGTCTCACCGTTGGGGGCGACGCAGCCGTCGCCGCCGTCGACCTCGATGATCTTCAGGGCGTCGCCGCCTTCTTCAGCGAAGGCCAGACCGACCCAGCCAAGTGAGCCCTTCGTGCCCTCAATACCCTGCAGGATCACGTTGTCGTTGGCCGAGGACTGGTAGTCGGGACGGGTGGTCTCGACCTGATCCTCGGTGATCTTGCCAGCCTCGAAACGCTCCTCGGCGATCGGCGTGATCACCAGCTCCACGAAGCTGTCATAGGTACCTGACTCCTCACCGGGGGCAGTGATGGTGAGAGCCTCGTCAGGGAACTGCGTCGACGAGCCGAGCTCGGTGGCCAGCGCCTGGGCGTCGGTCCAGTTGTCGAAGCCCTGCGACTCCGGGCCGATCAGGGCGTACAGGTCCTCGGAGGTGAGGCAGTCGACCGAGACGTCGGGGTTGGCGATGACCGAGAGGCCGTCGTAGGCGATCTTCAGCTCGACGTACTCGATCCCGGCCTCTTCACAGTCGGCGGCTTCCTCGTCCTTGATGGGGCGGGAGGCATTGGAGATGTCGGTCTCGCCGGCGCAGAACTTCTTGAAGCCGTCGCCGGTTCCCGGGCCGTCGACGGAAATCGAGACGTCAGGGTTCTCTTCCTGGAATGTCTCGGCGACTGCCGACGTGATCGGTTCAACCGTTGACGAGCCCGACACGACGACCGAGCCGGAGAGCGAGTCGGAGTCACCTGAGCTGCTTTCGCTGTCGCTGCCGCAGGCTGCAGCCAGCAGGCCGAAGACGGCGAGCAAGCCGACGAGCAGAGAGAGGTGGCGCTTCGTGGTACGCAAGGTGTGGGCCCTCCTTGGGCGACGTCAATGACCCCTCGACCCTACGAAGTGGGGGTAGATGCCCGGGAGGAATCAGGTGAACGGAAGGTGTCCGCACCCGGAATGTTGGGTTACGCCCCTGGTGAGAAGCGGCTTCACCCGGGTCGGCAGCGGCGTGCCGTGGTGCGCCCCCTGGGATTCGAACCCAGAACCTGCGGATTAAGAGTCCGTTGCTCTGCCATTGAGCTAGAGGCGCGTGCGGGGGCCGGTGACTGTACCGGGACCCCGGTGGGGTGACCGAGGGGACTTGAACCCCCGACCTCCAGGGCCACAACCTGGCGCTCTAACCAACTGAGCTACGGCCACCATGGGGTCGTCCAGCATGGCACAGCGACCCACCCGCACCACGAGTGCTCTCTGGCACCATGACTACCGGCCCCCGTAGCTCAGCGGAATAGAGCGGCTGCCTTCTAAGCAGTTGGTCGGAGGTTCGAGTCCTCCCGGGGGCGCCAAGGCACGTGCCAACATGGCGACATGAGCTTCGAGATCGCAACCATGGCCATGCGGGGCTCGGGCGCCATGGCCGTGGGCGACCGGGTGCAGGCCGATCGTCTCAGCGAACTGCCCGAGCACAGTATCGACCTCATCGACCGGCCCATCGTGGTGTCGGTGACCGCGCTCACCGCGGCTGGCAATCTCCACACCACGCCGGTGTGGTGGGGCCATGACGAGACCCACTTCGTGGTCAATACGGCGAGTGGTCGGGTCAAGGACCGAACTCTGCGGGGGTCGCCGAAGGTGAGCATCCAGGTCATCGACCCCGAGATGTCGATGCGCTGGGTCAGCGTCTACGGGGTGGTGGACGAGGTCGTGGACGAGGCCGACCCCGCTCGGGGCCACCTGGCCCGCGAGACCATCGACGACATGACTCGCCGCTACGTGGGCTTGGACGAGTACATGGTCCCGGCGTCGGTCGAGCAGCGGGTGGCCTTCTTCATCCGTCCTACTCGCATCGTGTTGTCCGGGCCGCTGCCGGCCATGCCTTCGGGACCACCTCCGACCGCTGACTAAAGTTGTTCAATGCCGAGGCCCTCGAACCCTTCTATCGACGCGGCGGTCGACGGGCTTAGCGACTGGGGGATCGAGACCTTCGTCCATGTCCCGTCGTCGCACAGCGCGCCGTTGATCCGAGCCCTCCAGGCCCGGGGCGTGACCGATGTGCTCGCCAACCGGGAGGAAGAGGCGGTCGGCATTGCCGGTGGTCTGGCCATGACCGGCGTCAAGGCGGCGATCGTGATGCAGGACAATGGGTTCGGCAACGCACTTACCGCCCTGACCACTTTTGCGGCGGCCTACCACGTCGGCGTGCCGATCGTGGCCAACACCCGAGGCGGCCTGGGTGAGTACAACGCCATGATCCATGTGTTCTCCGAACATGTCCCGGCCCTCCTGGCGGCCGTGGGGATTCGGGTCGACACCCTCGGCCCGGCCGATCCTCCTCACCTGTGGCGCACGACCGTGCGGGCCTCGGCCGAACTCGCGGTCATGACCCGGCGTCCGATCGTCACGCTGCTCGACGTGCTGCACCCGGCCCTCGAGGAGGCATCGTGAAGCGCATCGAGGCTCTGGCGGCCATCGACGAGGTCTTCGTCGGCGATCCGCTCGTCATCACCTGTGGTGCATCCGCGCGCGAGATGGCATCGATCGCCCGACGCAACACCCACCTCCCGCTCCTCGACTCGATGGGCCTAGCCGGCCCGGTCGGACTGGGGATCGCGTTGGGCACCGACCGCCCGGTCGGGGTGATCGAAGGCGATGGTGCCGTGCTGATGGGCCTGCAGATGCTGGCCACCATCAAGGCACAGTCGCCACCCAACCTCACCCTGATCATCCTCGACAACCACCAGCACGCGTCGGCCGACCTCATGAACAGCCAGGCCGCCGATGGCGTCTCGCTGGCCGGTGCCAGTCGGGGTCTGGGTCTGCTGACGATCGAGGTCGACGATGTCGATGGACTCGCCGCCGCAGCTCGTGACGCTCGTGACAGCGACCAGGTCACCGTGATCGTGGCCGATATCGAGCCCGGCAACACGGCCGGAATCCCGTTTCTGCTTGCCGATCCCGCGGTCCTGGGTGACAGCTTTCGGCGGTCCTTCGCCGAGCCCAGCAGCTGAGGCCGGTCAGCTCTCTCGGCGTTCGGGACCCGGTCCGGGGAGCCCGGCGAGTTGTCCGAGCACGTAGAACACGGCCGAGAAGTCTTCGTCTCCCAGTCCGATCCCTCGGGCGGCGGTGAGCAGCTCGTTGGTGGCCGAGGTGGTCGGGAGTGGCACGTTCAGTTCTCGACCCAACTCGAGGGCGAGCAGCATGTCCTTCTGCATCATCTGCATGTCGAACCAGGCTGGATGCGGGAGCATGCCTGGTAGGACGTTGGGCCCGCGGTACTTGATGAGCGGTGAGGCGATGACCGAGTTGAACATGGCCTCGACCGCGGTCTCGCGGGGGATCCCACCCTTTTCGGCGAGGAGGAGGCCCTCGACGTAGGCGGTGTACTGCACGAGGAGCTGCAGGTTGATGGCGATCTTCATGAGCAGGGCCTGGCCGTGGTCGCCCATGTAGGTGACCTTGCGGCCGATGTCGAGCAGGACCGGCTCGACCTCCCGACAGGTGGCCTCGTCGCCCGCGGTCATGATCGAAAGCTCGCCGGCCTCGAGAGTGATGTGGCTGCCGGACACCGGGGCTTCGATCATGCGCAGTCCCAAAGCCTCGGCTTGCCCGGCCAGGCGGGTGGAGACCAACGGGCTGACGGTCGACAGGTCGACGAGGATGGCGCCGGGCTGGAGACCGGCGAACACACCGTCGGGGCCGTTGAGGACCGACTCGAGGCTGGCCGAGTTCGTGACCATGCTGAACACGATCTCCGAGCGCTCGGCCACCTCTCGGGGCGTCGACTCGAGGGCGAGGCCGGCGTCCACCAGCCACTTGGCCTTCGACGCCGTCCGGTTGTACCCGGCCACATCATGGCCAGCGTCGATCAGCCGCTTCGCCGCTCGTCCACCCATCACACCCAGGCCGACCCAACCGAGCTTCATGTGCGTGCACCTTCCCTCGGGTGCGAATGCGCACCGTTTGCAGGACCAACGATCGTAGTGGGTGGGCCTCCACCGCTCGAAGCGGTGTGATCGAATGAGGTGCGTGACGATCAGGACGACAAGGGAGCGACGGTGACGGGTATCCCAGGCGACGGCTCTGGCACCGAGTGGTGGCGTTTGGAGGAGAAGGACGACCTCCGGCTTCGCCTCAACGACTTGGTGCCTCCGGGCCAGCCCCATGTCCGCCACATGGTCTTCAACGAGATCTATGACCGCCTGCCCCGCGACCCCGAGGTGAGGGTCGGGCTGTACACCTCCGAGCTCCTCGCCGGCAAGAGAGTGGGCTGGCACGTCCACAATGGCTCGGTGTTCTTTCTCGTGGTCCAGGGCGAAATCGAGCTCCAGTACGCCCATGGCACCGAGTACTACCGAGCTGGCCAGGCCTACACCGAGCCGATCGGTCAGATCCATCGGGCGGTGAACCCGAACCCGGAGCGTTCGGCCATCTTCTTCGGCGTAGCCATCACTGCGGCCGATCGAGACCACGTGGTCAACACCGGATCGCCCGACTGGCACGAGGGCGACTGACGGCACCCGGTAGTCGTTGATGTGCTCAACTACTTTGCATGACCGCACCGAGCTTCGACGACTGGCTGGCGATTACCACCCTCACCCACGGCTACTGCCGGGCGATCGACTTCTCTGAGTGGGACCTGATGGCCTCGGTCCTCGATGAAGAGGCCGTTGGGGTGTTCGGCCCCCGCGAGGTGGTCGGTCGCCAGAGCATCCTCGACTTCTTCGCCGGCATCGAGTCGGCTCGGGTAGCCCAGCACTATGTGACCAACCACGAGGTGGCCATCGACTCCGAGGCTGGCACCGGCACCTGTAGCGCCTACCTCTGGGTCCAGCATGCGGTGACCCGACCGGACGCCACGACGTTCTTGGCCCCGCAGGGCGGGGTCTACTCGTTCGAGGTCCGCCACACCGACGAGGGGTGGCGCCTCTCCCGCATACAGCTCACGGGTGTGTGGGCCGACGCCAACAACGCCGAGATGTTCCGCCTCGCCGGCGGCCCGCCGCCTCCTCCGGCCGGGGACTGATCCGGCCCCGGCGTGGGCTGAGAGCGGGTGACGGGGATCGAACCCGCATGACCAGCTTGGAAGGCTGGGACTCTGCCATTGAGCTACACCCGCAGTCGGGGAGAGCGGACTCGAACCGCCGACCTCCTGCTCCCAAAGCAGGTGCGCTACCAACTGCGCTACTCCCCGGGTGCCGAGCAGCGTAGGGGAGTAGCGAACCGATCAGCGCCCCGGGAACAGTCGACGCAGGTCGTCGAGATCGAGGGCCCCTTCGATGAGCACCGTCTCTGAGGAGGTGCCGGGACCGAGGCGCCCCCAGACCAGCCGGACCAACGACTCGGCCGGCAGGGTGAGGGTGGTCTCGGCGCTCGTGGGTTCGCCGGGGGTGAGGGTCACCTCGTCTCCAAGACCGAGGGTCAGCCAGGTGTCAGAGTCGCTTCGATGGATGGCGATCGTCTGGGGCCCGAGTTCCTTGGCCACCTCGGCGTCGACGCTGCGACCCACCAGCATCGGCATCTGGTCGACGAGGACCTCGACGCCGGCGGGCAGGACGACCGCCTCGGGGTTGAAGGCCACGGCCACGTCCCAGGTGTGCAACACCTGCTCGCCCACCCGCATGGTCGGCAGCATGGCAACGGGCATCGGCCCCATCGGGCCAGAGAACGTCCCCGACTCGAGTAGCTCGGGCGGGATGTTTCCGAGATCTTCGAGGAATCTTTCGACCGACACACGCCACTGAACCGCCTGCTCGTCGGGGGTCATGGCGTTCCAGCGATCCCAGATCGGGCCCATGGCGTCGCGACCAGGAGGATCGTCTCCGGCAACGACGGCCCGGACCATTCCGTCGTAGATCTCCGATCCTGACCCGAGATGGGAAAGGACCTGGGCTACTGACCACTCGGTGCAGTAGGAGGTGGTGCGGAGGTCGTCGGCGTCGAGTCGGTCGACCACGGCGACCAACTCGCCGTGAGAGGTCCGCAGGATGTCGAGAGAGGTGAGGGCGTCAGGCATGACGGCGAACCTTATTCGCCGATACAGGACCGGTGTCGAAGCCGGGCCGGCCTAGCGAACGAGATCGACGAACAGCTTCCCAGCGGCGAGCGTGCCCACGGCCATCATCAGCCGACGTAGGGCGTCGGCGGGGATTCGACGCCCGTAGTGGGCGCCGAGTTGACCGCCCACGATCGATCCGACGGCGATCAGTGCGGACACCTCCCAGACGATGCCGCCTTGGGCGACGAACAGGACGGCAGCCACGAAGTTGGCGATCAGGGCGAGGAGGTTCTTGGTGGCGTTGAGACGCTGGAGGGAGTCGACGAGAAAGACGCCGAGCACAGCCACGAAGATCACGCCCTGGGCGGCGCCGAAGTAACCGCCGTAGACCGCCACCAGGCCGACGGAGCCGACGAGGAGGGGGCTCAGATGTTCTCGGTGACCGGAGTCGACCCGGCCAGCTCGTCGGTTCGACAGCCAGCGTTGGAGGCGTGGTTGGACGGCGAGGAGGCCGACCGAGAAGGCGACCAGGAACGGGACGACCACCTCGAACGCGGACGCAGGCAGCACCAACAGGAGCAGACCCCCCACGATGCCGCCCACCGCCGCGGCCGGGGCCAGGACGGCCAGACGCCGGCGTTGCCCGGCGAGTTCTCGGCGATAGCCGAGCACGCCGCTGAGCGAGCCCGGGACCAGGCCCACGGTGTTGGACACGTTGGCGGTCCGAGCGGGTATGCCCAACGCCAGCAGGGTGGGGAAGGTCAGCAGCGATCCCGAGCCGGCGATGGTGTTGATGAAGCCGGCGCCCAACCCGGCGGCCAGCACCGCGGCGGAGTCGGCGACGGAGAGGTCCACGGTCATCGGCCGCACCTCATCGAACGGCACTCCGCTGCTGCATCGGTGGACGATACGGCCGTCCACCGATGCCGATCGCACGGAAGCTCCGATGTCGGGGCGCGACCCATACACTGCCGCCCCTGTGAAGAGCTCGGTAGAGGCCCTCGAGGGCAACAAGGTCAAGGTGTCCGTCGAGGTCCCCGAGGACGAACTCGAGGTCGCGGTCGACGCTGCGTTCCGCAAGATTGCCCGGGAGGTCAACATCCCCGGGTTCCGCAAGGGCAAGGTGCCTCGCAAGGTTCTGGAGGCCCGGATCGGCCTCGACTACGCCCGCTCCGAGGCGATCAAGGACAACCTGGGCGAGTACTACTCGCAGGCGGTGCTCGAACACGACGTCGACGTGATCGACAGCCCCGAGATCGACATCACTGGTGGCACCGAGGACGGTCCCCTGGCATTCGACGCGGTGGTCGAGGTGAGGCCCCGGATCGAGGTCGTGGGATACGACGCATTGGTGGCCACCGTCCCGAGCCCGGTCGTCACCGACGAAGAGCTCGACGCCCAGATCGAGCAGCTTCGCTCGCAGTTCGGTGAACTGGAAGCGGTCGAGCGCCCGGTTCACGACGGCGACTTCGTGACCGTCGACATCGCTGGCTCCCAGGACGGCGAGCCGGTGTCGGGTCTGTCGGCCGACGACTACCTCTATGAGGTTGGAAGCGCGTCGGTCGTGCCCGAACTCGACGACGAGCTCCGAGGCCGATCGGTCGCCGACATCGTCCTCTTCGAGGCCGAGCATCCGGCCCCTGGCGAGGACGCGACCGTCCAGTTCCGAGTGCTGGTCAAAGAGGTCAAGGTCCGCAACCTCCCCGATCTCGACGATGCCTTCGCCGAGGAGGCGTCGGAGTTCGCCACGCTCGACGAGCTGCGGGCCGACTATCGGACCCGGCTCGAATCCATCAAGAAGCTCCAAACGAGCATGGCCATCCAGAACGCCGTGATTGCTGCCCTGGTCGAGTTGGTCGACGACGACGCTCCCGAGGCTCTGCTCAATCACGAGCTCGAGCATCGGTTGAGCGACTTCGTCCAGACCCTGCAGAACCAGGGCATCGGGGTGGCCGATTACCTGGCCGCCGTCGGCCGGACGGGTGAGGACATCACCGAAGAGCTTCGGGCCCAGTCGATCAGCGCAGTCAAGGCCGACCTGGCCATCCGCGCCGTCATCGAGGCCGAGTCCGTCGAGGTGAGCGACGCCGAGCTGGACGAGGAGATCGCCCGCCTGGCCGCCGGCGCCGAACTCGATGTCGAGGAGGCTCGTGGTCAGTTGGAACAGGGCGGCCAGCTCGAGTCGCTACGCTCGACAGTCCAGCGCAACAAGGCGCTCACCTTCCTCGTTGAGCACGCGAGTCTGGTCGACGAGGACGGCAATCCCGTGGACCGCGCCGACCTCGAGCTCCCCCAGTCCGAGGCCCCAGAGACCGAGCCGGACGACGACATCGAGCCAGTCTCGATCGACGGATCATCCACCGAAGAGCCTCAGCCCACCGAAGCAGCGTCCACCGAGGAGCAGCCGGCATGACCTTGAGCGAACGTGACCGCGAGCACATGGCCGGCGGCGCCGATCGCCTACGGGCCTTCAACTACCTCGTCCCCACGGTCATCGAGCAGACCAACCGAGGCGAACGGGCTTTCGACCTCTACTCCCGGCTGCTCAAGGACAACATCATCTTCCTGGGTACGCCCATCGACGACACGATCGCCAACCTGGTGTGCGCCCAGCTCCTGCACCTCGAGTCGGAGAGTGCCGACAAGGACATCCACATCTACGTGAACAGTCCTGGCGGCGACATCACCGCACTGTTCGCCATCTACGACACGATGTCGTTCGTTCGCCCGGACATCTCCACCATCTGCTTCGGCCAAGCGGCTTCGGCCGCAGCCGTGTTGTTGGCCGCAGGCACCAAGGGCAAGCGCCTCGCCCTGCCCCACGCTCGGATCCTCATCCACCAGCCCTACGCTCAAGCGGCCGGCCAGGCGGCTGACATCGAGCTGATCGCCAAGGAGATCGAGCGAATGCGCACGATGCTCGAAGAGCTGTTGTCCAACCACACTGGGCAACCCATCGAGCGGATCCACCGAGACACCGACCGCGATTTCGTGATGTCCGCGGCCGAGGCCAAGGACTACGGCATCATCGACGAGGTCATCTCCGTGCGGAACGCCGCCGAGACAGGCCTGGCCCGGGCCTGAGCCCGCACGGCCGGACGAGGGGAGCCACCGATGGCGAGGATCGGCGAGGGAAGCGGTGACCTGCTGAAGTGTTCTTTCTGCGGCAAGTCGCAGAAGCAGGTGAAGAAGCTCATCGCCGGACCCGGCGTCTACATCTGCGACGAGTGCATCGAGCTGTGCAACGAGATCCTCGAGGAGGAGTTGGCGGAGGTCTCGCCTCTCGAGCTCGAAGAGTTGCCCAAGCCTCGTGAGATCCATGCCTTCCTCGACGACTACATCGTCGGCCAGGTCCACGCCAAGCAGATCCTCTCCGTTGCCGTCTACAACCACTACAAGCGGGTCCAGACCGCATCGACCCGGGGCGACGACATCGAGTTGGCCAAGTCCAACATCCTCCTGCTTGGTCCCACCGGCTGCGGCAAGACCCTGCTGGCTCAGACGCTGGCGCGGATGCTGAACGTGCCCTTCGCCATCGCCGACGCAACGGCACTCACCGAAGCTGGTTACGTCGGCGAGGACGTCGAGAACATCCTGCTCAAGTTGATCCAGGCGGCCGACTACGACGTCAAGAAGGCCGAAACCGGGATCATCTACATCGACGAGATCGACAAGATCGCCCGCAAGAGCGAGAACCCTTCGATCACCCGAGACGTGTCCGGCGAGGGCGTCCAGCAGGCGCTACTCAAGATCCTCGAGGGCACGGTGGCCTCGGTTCCCCCTCAGGGTGGGCGCAAGCACCCCCACCAAGAGTTCATCCAGATCGACACGACGAACATCTTGTTCATCTGCGGTGGCGCCTTCGCTGGGCTCGATCGCATCATCGAGCGACGCGTCGGGAACAAGGGCGTGGGCTTTGCCGCCGATATCCGCGCCGCCGACGAACACGATGTGGGCAAGATGCTGTCCCAGGTCCTGCCCGAGGACCTGTTGAAGTTCGGCTTGATCCCGGAGTTCATCGGAAGACTCCCGGTCATCGGAGCGGTGTCCAACCTCGACCGAGATGCCCTCGTCAACATCCTTGTCGAGCCCAAGAACGCCCTGGTCAAGCAGTATCAGCGAATCTTCGAGTTCGAAGACGTGGAGCTCGAGTTCACCCAGGATGCGCTCGAGGCCGTCGCCGAGCAGGCCATGTTGCGGGGTACCGGTGCCCGGGGCCTGCGGGCCATCCTCGAAGAGGTGCTACTCGACCTCATGTACGAGTTGCCCAGTCGCACCGACATCGGCAAGTGCGTGCTCGACGGTCAGGTCGTACGCGACCGGGTGAACCCGGCGCTGGTGCCGCGCTCCGAGGAGGCACCCGCCCCCCGGACCCGCCGCGCTGCATCCTGACGTGCCCTGGTCGATCGACCAGGCGCTCGAGTACCTCGACGACCACGTCAACCTCGAAGCGACGGTCAGTGGCCACCAGGCGGGTCCCCCGTCGCTCGAACCGATGCGTCGGCTGGCGTCTCTGCTCGGCGATCCCCAGGACGCGGCGCCGGTGATCCATGTCACGGGTACCAACGGCAAGGGCTCGACGACCCGGATGATCAGTGCCTTGGTGGCGGCCCACGGGTTGTCGGTGGGCACCTACACCAGCCCTGATCTGTCCCGCGTGAACGAACGCATCTCTCGCAACGGCGAGGAGATCGACGACGACGACCTGGCCCGATCGATCGAGGCGGTCGCGGTGGTGGAGGACCTCTCGGGCATACGACCGACCCGCTTCGACGTGTTGACCCTGGCTGCTTTCGCCTGGTTCGCCGAGCAGGCCGTCCACGTCGCCGTTGTCGAGGTGGGGCTGGGAGGTCGGTGGGACTCGACCAACGTGGCCGACGGACTCGTCGCCGTGGTCACCAACGTCGGGCTCGATCACACCGAGTACCTCGGACCCACCCGGGCCCACGTGGCTGGAGAGAAGGCCGGGATCGTCAAGCCTCGTAGCACTGCGGTGGTGGGCGAGCCCGACCCCGACCTGGTGTCGATATTCGAGTCGGCCGACCCCGAGCGGCTCTGGTGGGTCGGTCGGGACTTCGGCTGTGACGACAACCAGCTCGCGGTGGGCGGACGGGTTCTCGACCTGAGGACACCCCATGCTCGCTACCCCGAGGTCCACCTCCCGCTCCACGGTGCCCACCAGGGATCGAACGCGGCGGTGGCCCTGGCCTCCGCCGAGGCGTTCTTCGATCGGGCCCTCGACCCGGTGGTGGTCGCCGAGGGGTTCGAGTCGGTGCAGGTGCCCGGCCGCTTCGAGGTGCTGGGCCGGCGTCCCCTGGTCGTGGTCGACGGCGCCCACAACCCAGAGGGGGCCCGGTCCGCGGCAGCCACCCTCGATGATTTCGCGGTCGAGGGCCAACGAATCCTGGTCGTCGGCATGAACCGCGAGAGAGACGCCGACGAGCTATTGGCCGCCCTGGGGGTGGCTGACGCTGGATTGGTCGTGGCCTGCGCCGCAGACTGGCCCCGGGCCATGGCCGCCGAGGCGGTCGCGGCGGCGGCCTCCCGCGCCGGCGTGGAGGCGATTGTCGTGCCTCACGTCGCTGACGCGGTCGCTCACGCCTTGGCCGCCGCAGGTGAGGACGACGTCTTGCTGGTCACCGGCTCGCTCTACGTCGTGGGTGACGCCCGACAGTTCATCAGCTCGGGGCAGGTGCGGTCGCGCACCATCCGAAGCGGGCCCGACGCGGGTGAGGCCGTACCCTGAGCGACCCATGGATCGCACCTTCGTCATCTGCAAGCCCGACGCCGTCGAGCGGGGACTCTCCGGAGAGATCGTCGCCCGTCTCGAACGCAAAGGCCTCCGACTCGTCGCCGCCGAACTGCGCACCATCGATGTGGAGACCGCTCGTCGGCACTACGGCGAGCACGAGGGAAAGAGCTTCTTCGCTGATCTGGTCGACTTCATCACCCGTGGTCCCAGCCTGCTGCTGGTGGTCGAAGGCCCGGAGGACACGTGGAAAGTGGTCCGTACGTTGATGGGCTCGACCAACCCGCGCGACGCCGCCCCGGGGACGATTCGAGGCGATCTCGGCATCCTGCTGACCGAGAACCTCGTGCACGGATCCGATTCCGCCGATGCCGCGTCCCGGGAGACGGCGCTCTTCTTTCCATCCCTGTGAGTCGGGACGACTGGGATCCGCGCTTGTCGGGCCCAGGGGCCGGCCGTAGCCTCTCTCGGGTTCGCCAGCCGTCGGCCCGGAGGACTGTCCGCATGCCCGAAAGCATGTTCAGCTCCGTGATCGGCCGCGACATGGCCGTTGACCTGGGGACCGCCAACACCTTGATCTACGTCCGGGGCCGGGGAATCGTGCTCAACGAGCCGTCGGTCGTCGCGGTGAACATCCGTGACGGTCGCCCACTCGCCGTCGGCATCGAGGCCAAGCGGATGATCGGCCGGACCCCGAGCTACATCGAGGCCATCCGCCCGTTGAAGGACGGCGTCATCGCCGACTTCGACATGTGCGAGAAGATGCTGCGCTACTTCATCCAGAAGGTGCACCAAAGGCGGTGGGCCAAGCCCCGTATGGTGATCTGCGTACCGTCGGGCATCACCGAGGTCGAGAAGCGGGCCGTCAAGGACGCGGCCGAGTCTGCTGGCGCCCGCAAGCCCCACATCATCGAAGAACCGATGGCCGCGGCGATCGGCGCCGGGTTGCCGGTCCAAGAGCCCACCGGGAACATGATCGTCGATATCGGCGGCGGCACCACCGAGGTGGCGGTCATCTCGCTGGGCGGCATCGTGGTGAGTCGCTCGGTGCGGGTCGGCGGCGACGAGCTCGACGACGCCATCATCCAGTTCGTCAAGAAGGAGTACTCGGTGGCCCTCGGTGAGCGCACCGCCGAAGAGGTCAAGATGACGGTCGGTTCGGCTTGGCAGCTCGAGGAGGAGTTGGCCGTCGAGATTCGTGGCCGCGACCTGGTTACCGGTCTGCCCAAGACCATCGTGGCCTCGACCGTCGAGATCCGAGAGGCACTCGAAGAGCCGGTCTCGGCCATCGTCGATGCCATCAAGGTCACGCTCGATCGGACCCCCCCGGAGCTGGCGGCCGACATCATGGAGAAGGGGATCATGTTGGCCGGCGGCGGTGCCCTGCTTCTCGGACTCCGCGAGCGCCTCGAAGCAGAGACCGGTATGCCGATTCTGGTGGCCGAGTACCCGCTCGAGGCCGTGGCCATCGGGTCGGGCCAGGTCCTCGAGGAGTTCGACGCCATCAAGGACGTGCTCTTTGCCGGCGAAGACCACGACGACTAACGGAGTCTGCCTGACGTGCTCTCCCGGCGTTCCGGGCGTCGGCGCTCGACGCTGGCGATCCTCGTGCTGCTGTCGCTCACCGTGGTCACCCTCGACTTCTGGGGCGGCGGCGAAGGTGCCTTGGGGAGCGTGCGCGACGGGGTGAACGACGTGCTGGCGCCGGCGCGGGACGTCGTGGCCGCGGTAGTCCGCCCGATCGGCAACGCCGTTTCGTCCTTTACCGACGAGGGCGACCTCCGAGCCGAGAACCAACAGCTTCGCGAGAAGGTTGCGGCCAACGAGAGCGCGGTGGCCCAGACTGAGGCGTTGCAGGCCCAACTCGAGGAGCTCCGCAGCCTGTTGAACATCGACTTCGTGGGCGACCTGCCGACTGTTGTGGCTCAGGCTCGAACTCCCGGCGTCGGGAACTTCGACGATGTCGTCGAGATCGACCGAGGTTCTGACCACGGTGTGGCCGTGGACAACCCAGTGGTGACCGCGGCTGGCCTGGTCGGCCGGGTGGTGTCGGTCTCGCCCAACCGAGCTCAGGTGAAGCTGATCACGAGCACGTCGTCGGGTGTCGGGGTTCGCTTCCCGACCATCGACGAGCTAGGTCTGGCCAATGGTCAGGGTTCGGGCAAGACCTTGACCGTCGCAGGTGTCCACAAGTCGCCGGCCGAGGTCATGGCCGAGCAGGTCGTCTACACCTCCGGTCAGGTCGACAGTTTGTTCCCGGCTGGCATCCCGGTCGGTCGGGTGGCCAGCGCGGTGCGGAGCCCGGGTGAGACCCGGACGTCGGTGGAGGTCGAGCCGCTGGCCGACCTCGAGAGCCTCGACCATGTGGCGGTCATCGCCTGGACACCGCAGCCGGGACCATGAGCTCGCCGCTCGTGCGTCTACCGATGGTGGTACTCGCGGCCGTCTTCTTACACGCAGCGGTGTTTCCCAACCTGCGTATCGAAGGTGTGGCGGTCGACTTCTTGCTCTTGGTGTCGGTGTGTGGAGGCATCGTCGCTGGACCCGAGCGCGGCGGCGCTCTCGGTTTTGCCTGCGGTCTGCTCGCCGACTGCTTCTTACGCACGCCGTTGGGGCTCTCGGCGCTGGCCTTCTCGATCACCGCGTACTGCGTCGGTCTGTTCCACGAGACGGTCCTGCACCGGGCTCGGTGGATCGTCGTGGTCACCGCAGCGGTGGCCAGCGCCCTCGGTGAAGTGCTGTTCGTCGTGCTCGGCGTGTTGCTGGGACAGTCCGAGCTCTGGACCCGTCGTGTGCCGACGACGGTGCTGGTCGTGGCCGTCCTGAACGGACTTCTGGCGCCGCTCGTGGTACGCCTCGTGCGCTTTGGGTTGGCCGAGGACGACGAGAGGATGGTGATGATGCGATGACGGTCGACGGGCCGCGGCTCCGCATCGGCGTCCTCGGGGTCGTGGTCATCTCGCTCTTCGCCGCCCTTCTCGCCCGGCTCTGGTACTTGCAGGTGCTGTCGTCCGACGAGTTCCAGGTTGCGGCCACGACCAACACCGAGCGGGTGGTCTACGAGGAGGCCCCGCGGGGTCGTGTCCTCGACACCAACGGGGTGGTCCTCGTGGGCAACCGAGTCAGCGAAGAGGTGGCGATCGACAAGGCCAACTTGAGTACCGAGGACCGGGCCACGGCGCTTGACAACCTCTCGTCCCTCTTCGGCATCGAACGAGCCGAGCTCGAAGACCGACTCGACGATCCCAAGGCCAGCCCCTATACCCCGGTCACGGTGATCGACGACGTCGACGAAGCCAAGGCCATCTACATCGGTGAGCGCCAGGAGCATTTCCCGGGGGTGATGACCCGTGATGTTACGACCCGCGAGTACCCCTATCGGAGCTTGGCCGCCCATGTCCTGGGTTACGTGGGCGAGATCAACGACACCGAGTTGTCCGCCAGCCCGACCGAGTACCGGGCCGGCGATCACGTCGGCAAGGCTGGGGTGGAGAAGGCGTACGAATCCGAACTGCGGGGCACGCCGGGACGGACTGTGTACGAGGTCGACGCCGACGGCACGCCCATCCGGGTCAAGGAGCGCACCGCACCGGTGCCGGGAAACGACCTCGTGCTGAGCATCGACGTCAAGGTCCAACAGGCCGCCGAGCAAGCCCTCGAGGCGACGTTGATCGAGCGTCGCTCGACCGCCACCGACGACAAGACCGCCCTCCACAAGGCCGACGCCGGCTCGGTGGTCGTGCTCGATCCCAAGTCGGGGGCCGTTATTGCCATGGCGTCGTACCCGACCTATGACCCGACCGAGTTCGTGAACGGCATCAGCCAAGAGCGCTACGACGAGCTGACCAGCGATGACGCCGGCGCGGCGTTGACCAACCGGGCGACCTCGGGTGGCTACGCACCAGGGTCGACCTGGAAGCTGGTCACCGCGACCGCGGCTCTGCGGTCGGGGATGATCACCGGCGCAACCAGCATCGAAGATGAAGGCGTCTTCACCATTCCGGACTGCACCGCGCAATGCGAGTTCCAGAACATCGACGCCGTCGGGTCGGGCTGGGTGAACGTGGCCGAGGCTCTCCAGGTCTCCAGTGACGTGTTCTTCTACAAGTTGGGCTACGACTTTTATACGCAGCGTCCGAGCAAGTCGACCGATCGCAACGAGGTGGGCCGCAACGCCTTTGACGACACGGCCAACGAGCTCGGGTTCGGGACCAGCCCGGGACTCGACATCGGTGGCGATGCGGCTGGATCGGTGGCCAACCCGGAGCAACGCCTCGAACTCAACACCATGTATCCGGACAAGTTCCCCACCCGCTACTGGTACCCAGGCGACGACGTGAACCTGGCTATTGGCCAGGGTGATCTGGTCGTCACCCCACTCCAGTTGGCCGACGCCTATGCGACTGTGGCCAACGGTGGAACCAAGTTCTCCCCCAACGTGGGCAAGGAGGTCCGGGCGCCTGATGGCGGCCCGGTGGTGCGGACCATCGCCCCGAGGGTGTCGGCCCAGGTCGCCCTCACGGCCGAGGTGCGTGACCCGATCATGTCGGGGCTGTCCCTGGTCACGACGGGTAGAGGGACCGGCGCTGGCGTGTTCGCCGGCTGGGATCGAGCCACCTTCGAAGTCGGCGGCAAGACCGGCACCGCTGAGGCTGGGAACCGGTTGGCCAACGGCACGCGTTCGAAGCAGGACACGTCCCTCTTCGTCGGGGTGGCGCCCATGGACGACCCGCAGTACGTGGTGGCCGCCGTGCTCGAACAATCCGGACGGGGCGCCGAGGCCGCCGCTCCGGTGGTCCGCTCGGTGATGGGTCAACTCTCGGGCCTCGAGGTGACGGTTCCATGACCACCGTCACCCGACGCCTGCAACCTCGCCGCCCACTCGACAACACTCGCCGGCCGCTCGAGCGGCGCTGGATGCACCTCGACGTGGTGCTACTGGTCGCGACCGGGCTGGTGGCAGTGGTCGGCCTGATCATGGTGTACTCGGCCACCCGCAACGGGCTGCAGGACCAGGGCCTGGACCAGTACACCTACGTTCGTAAGCAGTTCCTGTATGTGATGGTGGGTGGAGGGTTGCTCGCCGCAGCCGTCCTGATCGACTACCGGGTCTTTCAGCACTACGCCCTCGTGCTCTACCTGGGAGTGGTGGCCCTCCTCGTGCTGGTGCTGTCGCCATTGGGCGTGACCGTGAACACGGCCAAATCCTGGTTCCTGTTGCCCGGAGGGTTTCAGGTCCAGCCGGCCGAGTTCGCCAAGTTGGGGGTCATTGTCATGGTCGCGGCATATGCCTCGACCCACGAGGGTGACCTCGACCTACGACGGCTCCTCGTCTGCCTCGGCATCGGGGCACTGCCCATCGGCTTGATCTACCTCCAACCCGACCTGGGGAGCGTCTTGGTGTTCGTAGCCATCCTCATGGGGATGCTGCTGGTGGCCGGGGCCCGTCTCTCCCACATCGCCCTGCTTACCCTGATCGGGGTGATGGGGATGGTCGCAGTCCTCCAGCTCGACGTGCTGAGCCAGTACCAGAAGGATCGTCTGACCACATTCGTCGACAGCGACGATCAGGTCGACGGAGGCAGTGGCCTGGCCGACATCAAGTACCAGACGGCGCAGGCCAAAACGACCATCGCCGCCGGCGGGCTGACGGGTAGCGGGCTCTTCGAGGGCAGCCAGACCAAAGGCGGATTCGTCCCCGAGCAGCGCACCGACTTCATCTTCACCGTGGTCGGTGAGGAGCTCGGCTTCGTGGGCTCGGCGTTCCTGGTCCTGCTCTATGGGGTGATCGCCTGGCGGATCCTGCGAGCGGCCCGCCTGGCCCGAGATCTCTTCGGGACGCTGGTCTGCATCGGGGTCTTGACCATGTTGGTGTTCCAGGTGTTCGAGAACATGGGTATGGCCATGGGGATCATGCCCGTGACCGGGTTGCCCTTGCCGCTCGTCTCCTACGGCGGGTCATCGATGCTGGCGACGCTCATCGGGATCGGACTCGTCGTCAACATTCATATGCGGCGGTTCTCGTAGCTGTTACCCCGGGTGGGGGTGGAGGGTTGCTTCGGGTGCTTTTCGGCCCCTTCGGGGTCCGAAGGCACCCTTCGCAAACCCTCCACCCCCACCCTGACTCCTGTCAGCCCAAGCCCGCTCCCGCTGGTCTGGGCATTTGGTGGGGGAGGTGGGGGAGGTTGGTTTGGTCGGTGTGCGGAGGGCGCCTCCGGACCCCGAAGGGGCCGAAAAGCACCCGCAGCACGCCGACCAAACCAACCGGGGACCCAACCGGAGGAGGGGCGCCTTGTAGACTCAGATGGATCATGTCCTCTGTGTGGGCTCAGCTCGAGCCGCTACTGGGCAAGGTGCAGAAGCCCGCTCGCTACATCGGCGGGGAGGACGGGGCCCAGTCTCCGGAGCATGCGGCGCACAAGGTTGCGTGGTTGCTCACCTACCCCGACGCCTACGAGGTCGGGCTCCCGAACCAGGGCCTCCAGATCCTCTACGAGATCCTGAACGAACGCACCGATGCCGTCGCCGAACGGGCGTACGCGCCTTGGGTCGACCTCGAAGTGCTGCTTCGGGAGCACGGGGTACCGCTCTTTTCGGTCGATACGCATCGGGCCGCGTTCGACTTCGATGTGCTCGCCTTCAACCTGTCCGCCGAACTGGTCTATACCAACGTGCTGAACTGCATCGACCTGGCCGGTGTTCCTGTGCGGGCCGCCGATCGGGGTCCCGAAGATCTGCTGGTGGGTGCGGGCGGCCACTGCACCTACAACCCCGAGCCGCTCGCGGACTTCGTCGATTTCTTCGTGCTCGGAGACGGCGAGGAGGTCGTCGGCGAGATCACCGAGGTGCTGGCTCGGGCCAAGACGCTCCTGAGGGCACCGTCGTGGCGGGCCGATGTGCTGCTGGCCCTGGCGGGCATCGAGGGCGTCTACGTGCCGTCGGCCTACGACGTGACCTTCGACGGACCGCGGGTGTCCTCGACGGTGCCGAATGCCGTCGGCGTGCCCGACAAGGTCGAGAAGCGGACCATTGCCGACCTGGGCGAGTGGCCCTACCCCAAGGCGCAACTCGTGCCGCTGACCGAAGTGGTCCACGACCGGCTGAACGTCGAGCTGTTCCGGGGATGTACGAGAGGATGTCGCTTCTGCCAGGCCGGGATGATCACTCGTCCGGTGCGGGAACGGCCGGCCGACCAGGTCCGCCGGATGGTGAGCGACGGACTCCGGCGCACGGGGTACGACCAGGTGGCGCTCACGTCGCTTTCGAGTGCCGACTTCTCGGGCATCGACCGTTTGGTTCCCGACATCGTCGATGACCCCGCCAATCGATCTCAGGTGGCGGTCTCACTGCCGAGCCTTCGCGTCGACGCCTTCACGGTCGGTATTGCCGCTGACATTCAGCGGGTCAAGCGCACTGGGCTGACCTTCGCCCCCGAAGCGGGAACCTGGCGCATGCGTCAGGTGATCAACAAGCTCATCCGCGAGGAAGACCTCTACGCCGCAGTCGAATCGGCGTTCTCGCAAGGTTGGCGTCGGGTGAAGCTCTACTTCCTCATCGGACTGCCGACCGAGACCGACGAGGACACCCTCGGGATCGTCGAACTGGCCCGGCGCTGCGTGGAGTTGGGGCGCAAGTACAACCGTTCGGCGTCGGTGACCGTGTCGGTCGGCGGGTTCGTGCCCAAGCCGTTCACCCCCTTCCAGTGGTTCGGCCAGAACACCTTGGTCGAGCTTCAACGCAAGGTCGGTCTGCTCCGCGATGCCGTACGCCGCGACCGGGGCATCGACCTCAAGTGGCACAACCCGCAGGCCACGCTCGTCGAGGGGCTGATGAGCCGGGGCGACCGGCGGGTCGGTGCGGTGATCGAGGACGTGTGGCGGGCTGGCGGCACCTTCCAGGAATGGTCCGAATGCTTCGACCTGGAGCGTTGGGAGACGGCGATGGCCACCCACGGGATGACGTTCGAAGACTCCGTTTACCGGCACCGGAGTGACGACGAGGTGCTGGCCTGGGATCACCTGTCAGCTGGCTTGCACCGTGACTTCCTGTGGCAGGACTGGCTCGACGCCCTGGCCGAGGTCGGGCTGGCCGACTGCCGCTGGATCCCGTGCTACGACTGCGGGGCCTGCACTGGCTTCGGGATCGAGCACGTCGTGGCTTCGGCGACGCCTCCGGCCGGTGGGAGCCAAGGGACCGGTCAAGACTTGTCGGCTGGGGGAGCGGTGCCCGTCGAGCTCACCCGCCGGGCGCCGGTCGTGGTGACGTCGTGATCGTTCGACTTCGGTATGCCAAACGGGGAAAGGTGCGTTTCGTAAGTCACCGAGACGTCGCCCGGGCGTGGGAACGGGCCCTGCGCCGAATCGACCTGGCGGTGGCGTACACCGCTGGGTTCTCACCTCGCCCAAAGCTGGCCTTCGGTCTGGCGCTCTCCACCGGCCACGAGTCGGTGGCCGAGTATCTCGACATCACGCTGGCCGACGCGGCCGACGGAGCCGATCCGTCCGCCCTCGTCGGTGAACTCACCGCCGCTCTTCCCACCGGCATCGACGTCGTCGCCGCGACCGTGGTCGCTCCCTCGGCCCCCTCGCTCCAAGGCGACGTCCAGTCGTGTTCATGGCGGATCGAAGCGGTCGACATCGATGTCGCCGAGGCATCGGTGCTCGTCGCCCAGGCCCGGGCCGCCGATCACCTCGTCCTCACCCGGCAACGCAAAGGGCGTGACGTCACCGACGACTTGCGCCCGGCGGTGTTGGGGTTGTCCTGTGTCGGTCCCACCGATCGGGGGGTAGAGCTCGACGCCGAGCTCGCCGTGCACCCCCGCAGTGTGCGACCGGCTGAACTCCTTGCCGTCCTCCGGCCCGAACCGGTCGAGGAAGGCCTTGTCCTGCGCACCGCGCAATGGATCTGGCGCGATGGGTCGCGTACCGAGCCTCTCCCTGCGGAGACGTCGCTCGACGCAACCCTGCGCCCGCGCACGCTCGAGCGTGCGTCATGAGAAGGGAAGCCAACGATGTCCGATTCCGCACCGCTCGTCCCCGAGGTGCCCAGCGTTCCCGCCGCCGATCTGGCTGAAGGCACTGCCGGCACTCCTGAGAGCGCTCCTCGCCGCCGACGCCGCGGCTCACGTGGTCGTGGCCGCGCTCGCTCCGGCGTCCGACCTGCCGATGGTGAGCGGGACGACCCGATCGCGGCCGACGACCCCCGAACACCAGAGCTCCCCGAGCCGGCGTCGGAGAACCGACCATCAGCCGAGGCGGCCGAGCGAGCCCTCGTCCGGCGCAAGCCCCAGATCGGCGACTCGATGCCGGCTCCGCCGGCCGATGTAGCGCCCGACCCAACCGCCACCTCACCATCTGCGTCGACCTCGAAGGGTCGGCGCCGGGGCACTGGCCCCGCCGATGGCGGCACCGATCGTCCGGCCGACGGTGAGTCGCCTCGACGGCGTCGACGCCGAGGCGGCCGCGGCCGTTCCACCGCCGCGTCCGAACCGGTCCAGGCCGAGCTCGGTGGGCGCCGTCGCGGTGGTCGCCCGTCGGTGGCCGACGAGTCCGTCGAGCGGCCCCGGGGACGAGAGCGCAACGGTCGTCCGGTCGGTCGCTACACGATGGCCGTGTCGGTGAGCCCCCGGGCCACCCAGATCGCAGTGCTCGAAGGCCGGTCGCTCATCGAGCACTACGTGTCTCGGCCCCAAGACGATGTCACCGAGATCCACGGCAGCATCTACCTGGGCCGGGTCCAGAACGTGCTGCCCGGCATGGAGGCGGCCTTCGTCGACATCGGGACGCCCAAGAACGCCGTGCTCTACCGGGGCGACGTTCAGTACGACCGTGAGGACATCGAGGGTGGCGGTGGGGCCTCGGCTCGCATCGAGCAGCTCCTGCGTCCCCGGCAGACGATCGTGTGCCAGGTCACCAAGAACCCCATCGGGGCCAAGGGCGCACGTCTCACCCAAGAGGTATCGCTGCCGGGGCGGTTCGTCGTACTCGTACCCAACTCGAACACCTACGGCATCTCAAAGCGCCTCGACGATGGTGAGCGCAAGCGGCTGCGTTCGATCCTCGACACGTTGCGCCCCGAACACCACGGCCTGATCGTGCGGACCGCGGCCGAGGGAGCCACCCGGGACGAGTTGGCCGCCGACGTGGCCAGCCTGCTGCGCCAGTGGCAGCGCATCGACGAACTCGCGGCCAAGAGCTCGGCACCAACACTGCTCTATCGGGAGCCTCCGTTGGCGGTTCGTATCATCCGAGAGGAGTTCAACGCCTCCTACCGCGGGGTGGTCATCGACGACCCCGAGCTGTTCGAAGACGTCCGTGACTACGTGGCCGGAATCACCCCGGAGTTGGCCGACCGGGTCGAGCTCCACGATCTGGCCGAAGAACCGCTGCCCCTCTACGAGCAGTTCCACATCCACGAGCAGCTTCACCGAGCGCTCGATCGCAAGGTGTGGCTTCCCTCGGGGGGTTCGCTGATCATCGAGCGCACCGAAGCCCTCACCGTGATCGACGTGAACACCGGCAAGAACGTCGGGTCGTCGAGTCTCGAGGAGACGGTGTTCCGCAACAACGTCGAAGCGGCCGAGGAGGTGGCTCGCCAACTCCGGCTGCGTGACATCGGCGGGATCATCGTCATCGACTTCATCGACATGGAGATCCGGGCCAACCGAGACGAAGTGATCCGGGTGTTCCGCGACGCCCTGGCCCGAGACAAGACCAGGACCCAGGTGTTCGACATCTCCGAGCTGGGGCTGGTCGAGATGACCCGCAAGCGCATCGGCGAAGGGTTGATCGAGTCGATGTCGCACACGTGTCCCACCTGTGAGGGCCGGGGACTCGTTTTCGACCATGAGCTCCTCGGCGAGTAAGGTCGACCGACTTATGTACGCAGTGATCAAGACCGGCGGCAAGCAGTACAAGGTGAGCGAGGGCGACCGGGTATCGGTCGAACTCCTCGGCACCGACGACGAGGTGACCTTCACCCCGGTGTTGGTCGTCGACGGCGATCAGGTCCGAGCCACGGCATCCGAGCTCGAGGGCTCGGCCGTGACCGCTCGGATCATCGGGGAGGCCAAGGGCGTCAAGGTCCGAGGATTCACCTACAAGAACAAGTCGAACCAGCGTCGGCGGTGGGGCCATCGTCAGCACTACTCGGTGATCGAGATCACCGGCATCACCCAGACCGTCTAGGAGCCTGAGCCATGTCCAAGACCAAAGGCGGCGGGTCCACCCGCAACGGGCGCGACTCGAACGCGCAGCGCCTCGGCGTGAAGACCTTCGACGGGCACAGGGTCAAGGGCGGTCAGATCATCGTTCGCCAGCGGGGCACCCGAATCCACCCAGGCATCAACGTCGGCCGTGGTGGTGACGACACCTTGTTCGCCCTCACCGAGGGCCAGGTGAAGTTCGGCGCCCGCAAGGGCCGCAAGCTGGTCGACGTGCTGCCCATCGAGGCTGCAGCTGTCTGATCCGCCTTAGCGGCTGCGTCCGGCGAGATGACCCTCGTCGATGGCCCAGCGCATGGTGCGAGGTGCCAGCGCGTCGCCGACCACGGCGACGTCGAGGTCGGGCTGGGCCTCGAGCAGCTCCTGGTAGAGCTCGTCGGTGACCCGGTTGCCGCCAGCCAGGACGATCCCGTCCACGTCGCCGATCGGTTCGACCACGCCGGATAGAACGTGGCGGACGAACACCGTGGAGCCCTCGGCATGGTCGAACCACGACGACGGGATGAAGCGGACACCGGCTCGGTGGAGGCGTCCGATCCATCGGGTGACACTGGCTTCAGGCAAACCCTTGCCCGCGTGGAAGTAGCGGGTCACGTAGCTCACGTCGTGGCCGGCATCGGCGAGATGCTCGGCGGCCACCATGGCCGCCGCGAACCCGTCGTCGTCCAAGAGGACCAGTCGCTCTGGACCTAGGGCCTCGTCCCGCGAGTTGGCTGGAGCGAGGACATCCCAGGCGGTGCGTACGGGCAGCCCAGAGCTCAGGAGGCCGTCGGGTACCACCGGGGTACTTCCGGTGGCCACGATGACCGTGTCGGGATCGAGTCCCATGACCGTCTCGACATCGGCCGGGGTGTCGATCCGTACCTCGACGCCGAGTTGATCGAGCCGGTAGCGGAGGAACTCGGTGACCGCGCTGTACTCCTCGTGACCCGGCGTGCCCGCGGCGATGGCGATCTGGCCGCCGAGATGACTGCGGGCTTCGAGGAGGGTCACCCGGTGTCCTCGTTCGGCGGCGGCCTCGGCGGCCGCCATACCCCCGGGCCCTCCGCCCACCACGACCACCCGGCGGCGAGACGGGGCCCGGGTGATCGCACCGAGCGACAGCTCCTTGCCGGCCAATGGGTTGTGTACGCACCCGATCGAGCGACCCTGATTGATGTTGCCCCAGCACATGTTGCAGTAGATGCATCGGCGAGTGGCTTGCGCCGGAGCGTTGCTCCGAGCCTTGTTGGGCAGGTCGGGATCGGCGATCAGGGGTCGGCCCAGGCCGATGAGGTCGGCGACGCCGTCGGCCAGGAGGAGCTCGGCTTCCTCGGCCGTGCGGATTCGCCCGGTCGCCACCACCAGGCTGTTCTTCACCGCAGCTCGGATGTCGGCCGCTCGATCGACGTAGGGATGCGGAGGGACCTGTAGGTCTGGGACGTGGTCGGGCTTGGACATGAAGTTGGATTGGGACACCGAGAGGATGTCGACCGAGGTCCGCTCGTCGAGGGCGACGGCGATGGCCAGCCCCAGCTCCCGGTCGATGCCGCCAGGCACCAGCTCGTCCGAGCAGTGCCGCAGGCTGATGACGAAATCGTCACCACCCGCCTGGCGGATTGCCGCGATGACGTCGACCACGAGGCGCAGACGCCGGTCGAAGTCGCCTCCGTACGCGTCGTCGCGGACGTTCGACAGCGGCGAGAGAAATTCCTGGAGCAGGTGGCCGTGGGATCCATTGAGGTCGACGCCGTCGAAGCCGGCTTCGGCCAGGTTGGCCGCAGCCGCCGCGTACCGGTCGACCAGGGCGTGGATCTCGTCGGTGGTCATGGCGTGGGGCACCCAGCCCGACGACTCACAGGGCACCGCCGATGGAGCTGGGCGCAGGGTCGGGTAGGCGCTGTGGTGCTGACGGCCGGCGTGCTGGAGTTGGCCGAAGAGCACCGCACCATGACGGTGGACGGCGTCGGCGTAGGACGCCATCTCCGGGATCGACTCTCGCTCCCAGGGGCGCAGGCCGACCGGTGGCAGCTCGATGGGGTCCACGAGGAAGGGCTGCGAGCAGATGCTGCCGGCTCCTCCGGCCGCCCGGGCGGCCACGAAGGCCTCGGCGGCCGGACCGAGGCGGGGACCGAAGGCGGTGGCGATCGATAGGAACTGGATTCGGTTCGGGAGCTCGACGCCCCGGACAGTGATCGGCGAGAAGAGGCGGTCGAAGCTCACCCGCTATGTCTAATCAACGGCGTCTATCCAACGCGGCTCGGGGCCGGCTCAGGCGCCGCGCGGGAGGGCGTTGGGGTCCCATCCGAGGTGTTCGACGGCGAGATCGAGGGCGAAGCGGTCGGTCATGCCGCTCACGTAGCGCACGGCAGCGGTCAATGCTTCCGGTGAGCCGGCGACGAGCGCCGGGGTGGTGTCGGTGCCGATGTCGCGGGGATGCTCGGTGAACCAATCGGTCAGAGACCGCAGCAGTCGGATGACCCGTTGGGCCTGGTGCACCGCTTCGGGCCGGAGGTAGATGCGCTGGTAGTTGAAGGCTCGGAAGGCGGCCAAGGCCTCGGCCTCGGCGCTGCGCAGGGCGACGGAACCGGTGTCGGCAATGGTCTCGAGCATGGCGTCGATGAAGTGACCGAGCTGGCGGGAGCGGTGGACACCGACGACATCGGTGACCTCGCTCGGGAGGTCTCCCGGGTTCACGATGCCCGCCGCGACAGCATCTTCGAAGTCGTGGCACACGTAGGCGATCCGGTCGGCCCAGGCCACGACTTCACCCTCGGGGGTAGAGGGCGTGGGGCGGTTCCACGAGTGGTTGCGCACCGCGTCGAGGGTCTCGACGCACAGGTTGAGCGGGGTCAGGACCACGTCGGCGCCGTAGACGGCGTGGTGGTAGCCCGAGGGGAGGTAGGGCGAGAGTGCTTCCTCGGAGGCGTGGCCGGCGGGACCGTGGCCACAGTCGTGGCCGAGCGCGGCGGCCGTGGCCAGGGCCACGTTGAGCCCGGCGCCACGAGCGATCGAGCTGGCGACCTGGGCCACCTCGATGGCGTGGGTCAACCGGGTACGGAGATGGTCGTCGTCGGGCGCGATGAAGACCTGGCATTTGCCGGCGAGGCGCCGAAACGGTCGGGAGTGCTGGATCCGGTCGAGGTCGCGCTCGAAGCACGTCCGGAATCGATCCGGTGTCTCGGGCTGGGCCCGGGTTCCGGCGCCTTCGGCTCGGGTCGCTCCGGGGGCCATCGCACCGTCCTCGGCGGCCTCGCGGGCTGCCCGCTCGACCAGCGTCGTTGGAGCGGGGCCGACCCACAAGGCCCGGTGGGCGACGGCGACGTCGAGTTGGTGATTCACAGCCGCGACCGTACCGACGACATCTGACAAGCAGGCCGATGCCAGTCCCGCACCTATCCTCCGCTGAGATGAGCGACTTCGTCGACGAGAGCAACCTGCACGTGAAGGGTGGCGACGGTGGCGCCGGCGCGGCGTCGTTCCGTCGCGAGGCGCACGTGGCCAAGGGCGGTCCCGACGGAGGTGACGGCGGCAGTGGCGGCGACGTGTGGCTGGTCGCCGACCGCAACGTGGCCTCGCTTCTCGCCTTCCGCGATCACCCGCACCGCCGGGCCACCAACGGCACCCATGGCACCTCCAAGCGGGCCCATGGGCACGGCGGCACCGACACGATCGTCGGGGTGCCCGAGGGCACCATCGTCCGTGACATCGAGGGCAACCTGCTGGCCGACCTCGTGGTCAGCGGCGATCGATGGTTGGCGGCCGCCGGTGGGCGGGGTGGGCGGGGTAATGCCAGATTCCTCTCCAACAAGCGTCGAGCCCCGGCGTTCGCCGAACAGGGCGAGGTCGGCGAGGAGCGTTGGCTGCGCCTCGAACTCCGGCTGATGGCCGACGTCGCCATCGTGGGGTTTCCCAATGCCGGCAAGTCGACCTTCATCGCCGCAGTATCTGCGGCTCACCCGAAGATTGCCGACTATCCCTTCACCACCCTGGTCCCGAACCTCGGCGTGGTTCGAGTGGGTGACCGTGAGCTGGTGGTGGCCGACATCCCGGGCTTGATCGAAGGAGCGAGCGAAGGCCGAGGACTGGGCCACCAGTTCCTGCGTCACGTCGAGCGAGCTCGGGTGCTCCTCGTGCTCATCGACCTGGCCCCGATCGACAGATTGGCGCCCACCGATCAGGAGCGGATCCTGCTCGACGAACTCGGGCGGTATCGACCTGAGTTGCTCGAACGGCCCCGCCTGATCGTCGGGTCGAAAGCTGACGTCGCTGATCCTGAGCTGGCCGACGGGTGGGAGGGACCGCGGGTATCGGCTGTCACCGGCCACGGACTGCCGCCCGTGCTGGGTCGGCTCGCCGACCTGGTGGACGAGGCCCGCGACGCCCAGCCTCGCCGGGAGGCGTTCGTCGTCCACCGGCCGGTCGAGGCCGGCATCCACATCGAACGTGACGGGCCCACCTTCGTCGTCGTCGGCCGAGAGGCCGAGCGGGTGGTGGCTCTCAACGACATCAGCGACGCCGACGCTCTCAACTACATCCACGACAAGCTGCGCAAGCTCGGGGTCGATCGGGCGTTGGCCCGAGCTGGGGCGCAGCCCGGCGACAGCGTGCGGATCGGCTCGATGTCGTTCGATTACGAGGACTGAGGACGCCGTGGCCACTGTCGTCGCCAAGATCGGATCGTCCTCGCTGACCACACCCACCGGTGCGGTCGACGCCGAAGTCATCGACCGGCTCTGTGCCCAGGTGGCCGAGCTGCGGGCCGACGGCCACCTGGTGGTCGTCGTGACCAGTGGAGCGGTGGCGGCCGGTCTGCCGGCGTTGGGCATGAACCGAGCCGATCGGCCCGACTTGGTCACTCTCCAGGCCGTGTCGGCGGTGGGTCAGAGCCGCCTCATGCGGGTCTACGACGACACGTTGGCGGCCCACGGCCTGATCGGGGGCCAAGTGCTGATCGCCCCACTCGACTTCACCATTCGCCAGCAGTACCTACATGCTCGGGCCACCCTCGAGCGCCTGCTCGCCCTCGGGGTGGTGCCGGTGGTCAACGAGAACGACGCGCTGGCCGACGACGAGCTGCGGTTTGGCGACAACGACCGGCTCGCCGCCCTGGTCGCCCATTTGGTGGGTGCCGACGTACTGGTGCTGCTCACCGACGCCGCTGGGTTGTTCACCTCCGACCCCCGGCTCGACGCCTCAGCCAGCTTGATCGAGGAGATCGTCGAGGTCGACGCCGAGCTCGAGGCCGCGGCGGGCGGCTCCGGGAGTGCGGTGGGCAGCGGCGGTATGGCGTCCAAGCTGGCCGCGGCCAAGATCGCAGCCTGGTCCGGCGTGCGGGTCGTCATTGCGGCGGCCGAACGCCCGAGGGTGTTGGTCGACGCCGTCGCCGGGGCCGCCGGTGTGGGCACGGTGGTGCGCCCCCACGACCGCCGGCTTCCGGCCCGCAAACTGTGGATCGCTTTCGCGGTGGGGGCGGGTGGCACCGTCGTCGTCGACGAGGGTGCTCGCCGGGCCTTGATCGAGCGGGGGGTTTCGCTGCTGCCTGCTGGCGTGGTGGCCGTTACCGGTGAGTTCGGGCCCGACGACGCCGTGGAGATTGCCGGGCCCGATGGCGTGGTGTTCGCCAAGGGCCTGGTCCGCTGCGACTCCCACACCGCCCGGGCCTTGGCCGGTCGGCGTACTAGTGACCTTCCCGAGGGAACCCCCCACGAGATGGTCCACCGAGACGACCTGGTCGTCCTGCCCTGAGTGGCTTCAGAGGTGAGCTACCCCGCGGTGGGAAGCGGGCGGCCTCGTAGGCGGGACCACACGGCGCGGAGCTCGTCGACCCTCAGGAGGTATGCCGCGGCACCGAACACGCCGATGCCGACAGCGATCCCGACCGCGGTTCGGACGAAGGCGCCAGCGCCCGTGTCCGAGCCGACGGTGGAGCGCACCAGGAACACGGCGGCAGCCATCACCGCACAGGAGGCCACCACCCTGGCCACGGTGTTGGCCACGTGACGACCGTCGAGTGAACCGACTCTCCGCTTGAGCAGTACCAGGGCCACGACCGCGCTGACGGTGTAGGCCAGGCCCCACGCCAGGCCCAGCCCGGGAACCCCCATGAGGTTCCACAGGATCACGGCCAGGACGACCGCCAGCACGTTCTCGCCGACGTTGACGAAGAACGGGATGCGGGTGTCGTGCAGGGCGTAGAAGCCTCGCAGGGCGAACAGGTAGGAGGAGTAACCGAACAGGCCCACCGCCGCGCCGGCCAGGACCTGGGCGATGAGGGTGACCTCGGTGGCCCCGGTCGCACCCCGTTCGAGCAGGGCGCTCATCATTGGCCGAGCCAAGACCACGTAGCCGACCGACGCCGGCAGGATGATCAGGGCGATGACCCGGATGCCGAAGGAGAACGTCTCTCGGTAGGCGTCGAGGTCACGCCGACCCCACGCCGAGGACAGTTCGGGTACCAACGTGGTCATGAGCGACACCGCGAACAGGGCGTGGGGGAGCTGGAAGAACACCAGGGCGAAGGTCAGTGCCGACACCCCTCGCTCGGTGCCGTACGCCAGGACCAGCAGGATCAACAAGCCGATCTGGTTGGCCACGACGTAGCCCGCCGTCCACCCCGAGAGCCGGCCGACTTCGCGTACCGCAGGGTTGGTGAAGTCGGGCCGGAACTTGAGGTGCAGGTTGGCTCGGCGCAGGGCCGGCCACAGCGGAATGGCCATGGCCACGATGCCGGCGGTCGTCCCGATACCCAGGAACCACAGGACCGTCGAGTCCTGGCGCACCACGGTCGGGTCGATGTCGCCCCCGGCGACTCGGGGTAGGGCCAGCAGTACACAGGTGACCACGACGTTGTTGAGCACTGAGGCGAAGGCAGCCGCCGCGAAGCGCCGCCGGGCGTTGAGCAACGCGGCGGCGAGGGCGGTGAAGCCCATGAAGAACACCTGGGGCATGAACAGCCGGAGCAGGAGGGTGGCGACATCCCGTTCGTCGCCGGCCACATCCCCACCGGCCGACAGGGTGTAGACGCGAACGAGAAGCGGGGCCAACAGGATGCCCAGCACGGTGATGGCCAGCAGGAGGAGCATGGCCACCGACACGATGGCCGACGGCCCATCCTCGTCGCCGTCTTCGAAGTGCTTGACGAAGATCGGCACCAGGGTGGCGGCCAGGATGCCGCCGATGAGCAGCTCGTAGACGATGTTCGGCGTGTTGTTGGCCAGTGTGTAGGTGTCGTTGAACCGAGCCGCGCCAATGGCATAGGCCAGGGCCGCCGCCCGCATGAACCCGGTGATCCGCGACAGAGCGGTACCCGCGGCCACCACGGCGCTCGAGCGCAGGATGTTCGGGGCTGTCGGCGTCGGTTCCGGAGCCGGCTCGGACGCCGGGTCGGAGGGTGGCTGGGTGGTCGCCAAGGCCGACGATCGTAGGTGGGCCGGCTCTGTCGGCCGGGTCTGGCCCAGATCTCGCCATGGGCGCGTCGGTAGCCTCTCGGAGGTGACCACGACCCTCGCCGCACTGGGCGAGCGGGCCCGCCTCGCCGCTCGCACGCTCGCCACCGTCGATACCGATGCCAAGGACGCCGCCCTCCATGCCGCCGCCGACCTCCTCGAGCAACGGGCCGCCGAGATCGTCGCTGCCAATGCCATCGACGTGGCCCGGGCCGAATCGGCCGGGGTGAGCGCGACGGTCGTCGATCGTCTCCGTCTGGACGATGGTCGAGTCGGGGCCATGGCCCAGGGCCTGCGCGATGTGGCTGGCTTGGCCGACCCGGTCGGTCAAGTCGTCGCTGGGTGGACCCGACCCAACGGTTTGCACATCGACAAGGTCCGGGTGCCGCTCGGCGTGGTGGCCATCATCTACGAGAACCGGCCCAACGTCACCAGTGATGCCTTCGCGCTGTGCCTCAAGTCGGGCAATGCGGCGTTCCTGCGGGGTTCATCGGGCGCCATCTCGTCCAACATCGCCATCGCCGCGGTCCTGCGCGAGGGGTTGACCAAGGCCGGACTGCCGGCCGATGCGTTGATCCTGGTCGAGGACACCAGCCGCGAGTCGGCCGTCGAGTTCATGCAGCTGCGGGAGGCCATCGACCTGCTGGTGCCCAGGGGCGGCAAGTCGCTGATCGCCGCCGTGCTCGACCACGCGACCGTGCCCTATGTGATCGATGGCGATGGCAACTGCCATGTTTACGTCGACGCCGCTGCCGACCTCGACATGGCCACCGCCATTGTCGTCAACGCCAAGACCCAGCGGCCCTCGGTGTGCAATGCGGCCGAGTCGCTGGTGGTGCACGCGTCGGTCGCTGGCGAGTTCCTGCCCCGAGTGGCCGCCGCTATGGCCGAGGTCGAGCTGGTGGGAGATGAGCGGGCTCGGGCTCTGGTGTCCACGATCGGGGAGGCCACTGAGACCGATTTCGCCTCCGAGTTCCTCGACCTGAAGATGAGCGTGGCCGTGGTCGACGATCTCGACGGGGCCATTGCCCATGTACAGCGCTACAGCTCGGGCCACACCGAAGCCATCGTCACCAACGACCTCCGGACCGCCACTCGCTTTACCCGAGAGATCGATGCCGCGGCGGTCGTGGTCAATGCCTCCACCCGGTGGGTCGACGGCGGTCGTTTCGGGTTCGGCGCCGAAATCGGCATCTCTACCCAGAAACTCCACGCCCGAGGGCCCATGGGCCTGGCCGAGCTGACCAGCACCAAGTACGTCGTCCACGGAGAGGGCCACCTCGTCGTCTGAGCACCGGTGAGGGTCACTCGAAGAGGGCTTGACCCGCCCGGCGGTAGCGTCGCCGGGATGTCGCCCCGCTTCGACTCGATCCCACAGGTCGCCGATGCCCTCGCCGAGGTCGGGTACTTCGCTGACGCGTCCATCGCCAGCGTCACCTTCCTGGCCGACCGCCTGGCCAAGCCCGTGCTGGTCGAGGGGCCCGCCGGCACCGGCAAGACCCAGCTGGCCAAGTCGGTGGCCGAGATCCTTGGGGCCCGGCTCATCCGCCTCCAGTGCTACGAGGGCCTCGACGAAGCCAAGGCCCTCTACGAGTGGAACTACAAGAAGCAGCTCCTGCGCATCGAGGCCGAACGCCAGGCATGGGGGAGCGGCGAGGACGCCAAGATCAGCTGGGCGGCTATCGAGGACGACCTGTTCTCCGACGAGTTCCTCCTCACCCGACCCCTACTCGAAGCCATCCGGGCCACCGATCCGGTCGTGCTGCTGATCGACGAGGTCGACCGGGTCGAGGTCGAGACCGAAGCGCTGCTGCTCGAGATCCTTTCTGACTATCAGGTCTCCATTCCCGAGTTGGGCACCGTGGTAGCCACCCAGATCCCGATGGTGTTCCTCACCTCCAACAACACCCGCGACCTGTCCGAGGCCCTGAAGCGGCGATGCCTCTTCCTGCACGTCGACTACCCCGACCTCGGCCGGGAGAAGGCCATCGTGGCGGCCAAGGTCGAGGGCATCACCGATGAGCTGGCCGACCAGGTGGCCCGCATCGTCCGGTCGATCCGCCAGATCGACCTGCGCAAGCCACCGTCGGTGTCCGAGACCCTCGATTGGGCCCGGACCCTGGTGCTCTTGGGTATCGCGTCGGTCGACACCGAGACGACCACCGACACCCTGCACCTACTGCTCAAGTACCAGGCCGACATCGACAAGGCCACCCGCGAGCTGGCCTCGACCCGGATCGTCTGAGAGCCGGGTCGTCCGGTCGCGTCCCATGCTCGACCTGCTCTCGTCGTTCGTGGTGGCCCTGCGCCAGGCCGGGCTGCCGGTGTCGCTCACCGAGCATCTCGACGCGGCCGAGGCCATCGGACAGATCCCTCTCGAAGATCGCCCGGCGTTCAAGGCGGCCTTGGGCGCCACCCTGGTCAAGCAGGCCAGCCACCAAGACGCCTTCGACACCGTGTTCGACGTGTGGTTCGCCCTCCGGGGGATCCGCCACGAACCTGGCGGCGACCGTCTCGACCTGGGCTTCGACCTGCGACCGCCGGGGGACGAGAGTGGTGACGGCCGTGTCGCCGCCGGCCTCGATGCTTCGACCAGCTTCGACGAAGCGCTCCTGGCCGCCATGCAGGCCGGCGACGAGGAGATGTTGAAGCTGTTGGCCAGCCTGGCCGTGCAGCGCTTCGCCGGCATGGAGGCCGGACGGCCAGTGGGGGGCAGCTACTACCTGTTCCGGGTGCTACGCCATCTCGAGCTCGACGGTGTGGTCGACCGCCTGGTCGCCGCCGCCCGGGGGTTGGGTGCCGAGCAGTGGAGCGAGCTCGACGAGCGCTTGGCTCGGGACGAGGCCACAGTCCGGGTTGATCGCTTACGGGCCGAGATCGAGGCCGAGATTCGTCGTCGTCTGGTCGCCGACCGGGGCCCTGAGGCCATGGCCCGGACCTTGCGCCGGCCGCTGCCCGAAGACGTCGACTTCATGCACGCCGGCCCAGTGGAGATGGCCCAGCTGCGCAAGGCGCTCGGCCCGTTGACTCGCAAGTTGGCGGCCCGTCTGGCCGAGAAGCGCCGCCATCAACGCCGGGGCACGCTCGATTTCCGCTCGACGATCCGCCACTCGCTTTCCTACGGAGGGGTGCCGGCCGATCCCCGCTTTCGCCATGCCCGCCCGGCCAAGCCCGAGATCTTCGTGGTGGCCGACGTGTCGGGGTCGGTTGCCGCCTTTGCCCGGTTCACGTTGCAGCTCGTCCACGCCATCTCCGGACAGTTCTCCAAGGTCCGCTCGTTCGTGTTCATCGACGGGATCGACGAGGTGACCTGGTGCTTCGAGCAGGCCGCCGATCTCGACGAGGCCGTCAATCTGGTCAACGGGGCCGACGTCGTCTGGGCCGACGGCCACTCCGATTACGGCCATGCCCTCGAGCGCTTCACCGACCGGTGGGCCGACGAGATCGGTCCCCGAACCACCGTGTTGGTCCTCGGTGACGCCCGCAACAACTACCACGCGGCCAGAGCCGATCTGTTGGGCCAGGCCCACCGGCGGGCCAAGCATCTGTACTGGCTCAACCCCGAACCCCGCAGCTACTGGGACACCGGCGACTCGCTCATCGGCGAATACAGCCCCCACACCGACGGCGTCTACGAGTGCCGCAACCTGCGCCAGCTCGAACGCTTCGTCCGCGAACTGGACTAGTTGAGCTCGGCCACGACCTCGTCGAAGACCCGCAAGATGTTGGGGCGATGCGAGCTGGCTCGCATCAGCAGCGCCACCCGGTGGGTCCGGTTCATCAGGAGCCGAGCGGCTCGACCGGGCCAGGGCCGGGGGAGCAACTCGGGCGGCAGGTAGGGGTCGTCGATGGCGGTCTGGCCATAGCGCATGCCCAAGGTCATCAGTTGGGCCATGAGCTCGGGTTCACTGGGCTCGTCGTGGCGGGCCCGGAGCTTCTCCAGCTCCTCGGGAACGTGGGAGAACTCGTCGACGAAGCCTTGGTAGGCCGCTGCGAGCTTGGCCAGCGGCCAGAGTTCGGCGGCCAAGCGACGGGGGTCTCGTTCGCCGCCGACGACCAGTTCGGTCGCTTCGGTGGTGACCAGATAGCGGGTGATCCCGAGCCGCTCGGCTTCGTCGGCCACGAGCGGGAGGAACGGGTGAGGGGAGACGTAGAGGCCGCCATGGATGGCCGTCGCTCCCATGCTCAGCAGCCAGCTCCGGAACTCATCGCGCACCGATCGCTGCGATTCGGGCACCGTGAAGGCGGCCAAGCGCCACCTGGAGTCCCAGCCGCGGCCGGCCAGGTCTTGGGTGTGGGCCAATCGGGTGCGCAGGATCTGGCGGTCGAACTCGCTGCGCACGGCGTCGGTCGATTGGTAGACGGCGGTGCGACCACTGCCTTGCCGGGTGACGATGCCCTCGGCCACCAGCCGGCGTAGGCACGATCGGACCTGCTCGGCGCTGAGCCCGAAATTCTCGGCCACGTCGAACAGTTCTTCTGCGTGCAGGGAGCCGTCCTCACGCATCATGCCCACGACGAATCCACGGGTCGGGATCTGAACGGTCGAATCGGCCACGATCGTATTGTCGCCGACCAGTCTCACTCGGTCAACCGAGAGCTGCTCGATCGGTTGCCCGAGCCTCGGCCTGCTCAACTGGAGCGATGACCGAGCGACTGGTGGTGATCGGTGGAGACGCAGCCGGGATGGGGGCGGCCAGCCAGGCCCGCCGTCTGCGCCCGGATCTCGAGATCGTGGCCCTCGAAAAGGGCCGATGGACCAGCTACTCGGCCTGCGGCATCCCGTACTTGGTGGCTGGCGAGGTGGAGTCGCTCGACGACTTGGTCACCCGGACCCCCCAGGAGTTCCGCGAGCGTCAGCGCATCGATGTGCGCACCGGCCACGAGGTGCTCGGCATCGACATCGACCGTCGCCAGGTCGAGGTTCGAGACCACGACCACGACCGGAGCTACCGGTTGGCGTTCGACCAGCTGATGATCGGCACCGGAGCCCGTCCCCGACGACCCGATCTGCCCGGCATCGACCTCGATCATGTCGTGGGGGTCCAGACCCTCGACGACGCCGACCACCTCACCGCATTGATGGAGGGCCGACGGTGCCGCCGGGTGGTCGTCGTGGGTGCCGGCTACATCGGCCTCGAGATGGCCGAGGCGTTCACCCGGCGTGAGCTGGCCGTGACCGTGGTCGAAGCCGGTCCCGAGGTGATGGGCACCCTCGACCCCGAGCTGGGCGCGCTGGTGTCGGCCGCCATGGGTCGGCACGGGATCGACGTTCGCGTGTCCACCTCGGTGACCGGCTTCACCCCTGACGTGGTCCAGACCGACGGTGGCGACATCGAGGCCGACCTCGTGGTGCTGGGCCTCGGCGTCACCCCCAACGTCGAACTGGCCGACGACGCGGGCGTCGTCATCGGGCGATCCGGCGCCATCCAGGTCGATCGTCGCCAAGCGACCTCGGTCGAAGGGGTATGGGCCGCAGGTGATTGCGCCGAGTCGTACCACCGGGTGCTCGAGCGGCCGGTGCATATCGCTCTGGGCACGGTGGCCAACCGCCAAGCCCGCGTCGCCGGACTGAACATCGGCGGCGGCTATGCCTCGTTCCCCGGGGTTGTCGGCACGGCGGTGTCCAAGCTGTGCTCCACCGAAGTGGCCCGTACTGGACTGACCGAGGCCCAGGCGGTGGCCGCCGGCTTCGGTGTCGTCTCCGCCACGATCGAGAGCACCACTCGCGCCGGCTACTACCCGGGGGCCAAGCCAATCACGGTGAAGCTGGTCGCCGAACGGGGCTCCGGACGGCTGCTCGGGGGCCAGATCGTGGGGGAGGAGGGGGCGGCCAAACGCATCGACGTCCTGGCCACCGCCATCTGGACCGGTCTCACCGTCGACGCTCTCATCGACGTCGATCTGTCCTACGCCCCACCGTTCTCACCGGTGTGGGACCCGGTGGCCACCGCCGCTCGTCAGGCGGCCAAGCAGGTCTGAGCCGGCCTCACTGTTCGTGCAGGCCGCACTCGCTCTTGTCGAAGCCGGTCCAGCGCCCGGCCCTCGCGTCTTCGCCGTCGTTGACCTTGCGGGTGCAGGGCCAGCAGCCGATGGAGGGATAGCCCTGGCTCAGCAACGGGTTGGCGATCAGGTCGTGGTCGGCCACGTAGCCGGCGACGTCGAGGTCGCTCCACGTGGCGATGGGGTTGACCTTCACCAGGCCTCGCCGGTCTCGCGAGACGATGGGAGCACTGGTCCTCGCCGCGGTCTCGCTGCGGCGCAGGCCCGAGAGCCACGCCGCCTTTCCTCGTAGGGCCCGGTTGAGCGGCTCGACCTTGCGTACGCCGCAGCAGCCGTCGGGGTCGTCCATCCACCGGTCGTCGAGGTCGACCTCGGGGCGCACGATATTGAGGTTGAGGTCGTAGCGGGCTCGCACCGCTTCGGCCGTCTCCAGCGTCTCGGGGAAGTGGTAGCCGGTGTCGAGGAAGATCACCTCGATGGTCGGGTCGACCTTGACCGCCAGATCGATCAGGACGGTGTCCTGCATCGATGCCGTGAGGCACAGCCGGCCGCCGAAGGTGCTGGTCGCCCAGCGGATGATGCTCGACGCCGGGCTCGTCTCGAACCGGACGTTGAGCGCGGCGAGGTCGTCGTCGGAGAGCTTGGCGGTGGGGGTCCCGACCACGACCGGGACATCGGTGGCGGTCATGTGGCGCACTCGCTGTCGCCGATCTCGGCCACATACGGCCCGGTCTCGTCGTAGTCGACGTAGAAGTCCGGTGCCTCCTCGGGCGTCGGGAACTGGTCGAGGTCGGCCAACTCGGCACCCACGGTCTTGGCCCCGCCGACCCGATCGAGCCATTGTCCGAAAGCCTCACCCGCGTCACGTTCGGCCGCGAACCGACCGACGACCCGCACCGTGGCGGTGGCCGCCCGCTTGGCCGGCAGCCGCAGTGCCTTCTCACCGAACTCGATCTCGGCATCGCCGACCCGGCCGCCGAGAAGCATCTGGTAGCCGGGCGCCGAGCGCCCGTGGGCCCGACGCTCGGCGCCGAAGAAGCCGATGTCGGCGATGTGGTGCTGACCGCAGCTGTTCATGCACCCCGAGATGTTCACTCGTACCCCGCCCACCTCGGCCAGCCCGGCCTCGTCGAGTGCTCGGCCGATCTCGTCGGCCAGGCCTCGGCTCTGGGTCACGGCCAGGTTGCAGGTATCCGCGCCCGGGCAGGCCACGACGTCGCGGGCCAGCTCGGCGCCGGGCTCGGCCATCCCGATGGCGTCCAGCCGACTGAACAACGTGGGCAGTTGGCCTTCGGTCAGCCCTCGGAACACCAGGTTTTGACGGTTGGTCACCCGCACCTCGGCGCCCAGCTCGCGCTGGGCCGCGGCCAGGGCCCGGAACTGGGCCGAGGTGATGTCGCCCAGACGGGCGTAGGCATAGGCCGACACGGTGCCCTTGGCCGCACCGCGCACCACGTTGGCTTGGTCCCAACGCCGAATTGGTGTGCGACCAGTCAGCGTGACCGGGGTGCTCTGAGCCTGGCCAACCGGTGTGGGGGTGTTTCCCGGGGCCACGCCGGCCGGCGCGTCACCCCGCTCGGTCACGAGGTCGGGGATACCGCCCCGCCAAGTGGTCGACGCCAAGAGGAACTTGCGCTCCTTGAAGATCCGCTCGCGCAGCTCGTCGATGCCCATGGTGTCGACGAGCCACTTCATGCGAGCCCGCAGCTTGTTGTCGCGGTTGCCGTAGTGGTCGAAGATCCGTAGGAGGGCTTCGATGGTGGGGAGCAGATCGTCTCGAGAGGTGAAGTCCTCGAGGGCCTGCGCCGGGTGTGGATTGGCGCCCAATCCGCCGGCGACGAAGATCCGGAAGCCCGGCTCGATGGTGCCGTCCTCGAGCGGACGGCCCACGGCGATGACGCCGACATCGTTGAACATGGCCTGGCCGCAGTCGGTGGCGCAGCCCGAGAAGTTGATCTTGAACTTGCGGGGCAGGCGCTGGGCGTAGGCGTGGCGCAAGAAGTGCTGGTGTGTGGCTTCGGCCCAGGCCGAGATGTCGAGCACCTCGAACGGGCAGGCACCGGCCAGGTGGCAGCCCGCCACGTTGCGCACGGTGTCGCCGCAGGCCTCCCGGGAGGTGAGGCCCACCGACGCCAGGTCGCGCATCAGGTCGGGCACCCGCTTGAGCTCGACGAAGTGGAACTGGATGTTCTGGCGGGTGGTGATGTGGCCCCAGCCGCGCGAGTACTCGTCGGCGATGGTGGCGCACATGTCGAGCTGTTCGGCGGTGATCGCCCCGTAGGGCACCTTCACCCGCACCATCTGGTTGGTGCCACCTTGTCGCTGGCCGTAGATGCCGTTGTTGAGCCGGAAGACGCGGAACACGTCCTCATCGAGGTCGCCGTCGAGATAGCGGGTGAGCTGGGCCTCGAACTTGGCGATGTCGGCGGCGGCGTCCGGATCGATCTCGAAAGTGGACATCACCGAGAGGCTACTCGAATCCCGACCAATCTGATCCAGATTCTCACCAATTGAGATGGAGGGTTCTCAGCCCCTGAGGAGTTCGGCCACGTGGAAGGCCAGGTCGAGGCTCTGGCGGGCGTTGAGGCGGGGGTCGCACATGGTCTCGTAGCGCGAACCCAGGTCGGCGTGGCCGATCTCCTCGGCGCCGCCCAGGCACTCGGTGACATCGTCGCCCGTGAGTTCGACGTGGACGCCGCCCGGCCACGTTCCCTCGGCCCGATGGGCGGCGAAGAAGCCGGCGATCTCAGCGATGACATCGTCGAAGTGCCGGGTCTTGTGCCCGTCGTCGGTCGTGAACGTGTTGCCGTGCATCGGGTCACACGCCCACACCACTGGGTGCCCGGCGTCGTGGACTGCCCGCAGAAGCGGTGGGAGGCACTCGGCCACCCGCCCGGCACCCATTCGTGTGACCAGGGTGAGGCGGCCGGCGACTCGGTCGGGGTTGAGCACTTCGCACAGGGCCAAGGCCTCGGCTGGGGTGGCGGTCGGTCCGAGCTTGACTCCCAGCGGGTTCTCCACGCCCCGGAGGAACTCGACGTGGGCGCCGCCGAGCGCCCGGGTGCGTTCTCCGATCCAGAGCAGATGGGCCGAGCAGTCGTACCAATCACCGGTGAGGGAATCGCGTCGGGTCAAGGCCTCTTCGTACCCCAGCAGGAGCGCTTCGTGGCTGGTGTAGAAGTCGACCTCGTGGAGCTGGTGTTCTCGCTCGAGGTCGATGCCGCAGGCCTGCATGAACCGCATGGCTCGATCGATCTCGTCGGCGATCCGCTCGTACCGGCGGCCCTCGGCGCTGGTGGCGACGAACTCCTGGTTCCAGGCGTGGACCCGTGAGAGGTGGGCGAATCCGCCCTTGGTGAAGGCCCGCAGCAGGTTCAGCGTCGAGGTGGCCTGGTTGTAGGCCCGGAGGAGCCGATCGGGGTCGGGGGTTCGGGCCGCTGCTGTCGGGGCGATGTCGTTGACCATGTGGCCCCGGAACGAGGCCAGCTCGACCCCGTCGACCGTCTCGAAGGGCGACGACCGGGGCTTGGCGAACTGGCCGGCGATACGTCCGACTTTGAGCGTCGGCACTCCCGACGAATAGGTCAGAACGACGGCCATCTGCAGAATGATTCGAAGCTTCTCTCGGATGGTGACGGCCGAGAAGTCGTCGAACGACTCGGCGCAATCGCCGGCCTGCAGGAGGAAGGCCCGCCCGTCGGCCACCTCGCCGAGAGCCCGGGTGAGCGTCCGAGCTTCGCCCGCGAACACCAGCGGCGGAAGGGTCGAGAGCTCCTTGAGGACGGCGTCGAGGTGGCCGGAGTCCGGCCACTCGGGCTGTTGCTCGACAGGAACGCCTCGCCAGCTCGACGGGGTCCACTCGGTCTTACTCACGGTTCCAGCCTCGCCGATGGAGGCGGCGCGGGCCAAGGCATTGCCCGGTGCGGGCCAATCGTGCGCCGCCGGGTCAGGCCGCGACGATCGCCTCGGCGTCGGTGCGGAGCTCCTCGACCGCCCGCTTGACGATGCGTCGGGCGGCCTCGGCGGTTACCCCGAGGAGGTCGCCCACCTCACGGAAGCTGTGGGCCTCGCCGTCGGCCAAGCCGAAGCGGTGCTCGAGGGCGAGGCGGGCCCGAGGCTCGAGCCGGTCGAGCATGCCGACGACGAGTTCGTCGGAGAGGGCATCGATCACCAGTTGCTCGGGGCCCGGCTTGGCGTCGGCCAACAGGTCGACCAACTCCTGGTCGCCGTCCTCGCCCACCGTCCGGTCGAGGCTGGTCGGGGTCGAGAGGCGATGCAGGTTGGCCAACTCGTCGTCGAGATCGTCTCCTTCTCCGGCCACGTTGCGCAGTGCCGAGCGCAGCTGAGCCGAGCGCTCGGAGGGCAGACGGACCAGGCTGGCCTTCTGATCGAGGGCCCGGCCGATGGCCTGGCGGATCCAGAAGGTGGCGTAGGTGGAGAACTTGAAACCCCGACGCCAGTCGAACTTCTCGACTGCGTGCTCCAGACCGAGGTTGCCCTCCTGGATCAGGTCGAGCAGGTCCATGCCCGGGGGAAGGGGATAACGGCGGGCGATACTGACGACGAGTCGCAGGTTGGCCCGGATGAATTGGTCCCGGGCGGCGGCGGCATCGCGCACCGAACGCTTGAGCTCGACGCCGCGTTCTCCGGCGTCGAGCCGTTCCTGGGCGGCGCGTCCAGCTTCGATGCGTTGCGAGAGCTCGCGCTCCTTGGCCGCGTCGAGGAGCGGGACCTGCCCGATCTCGTGGAGGTACTGACCGACTGAATCTCTCATGGCAGTCATCCAAACGTGAGTCACGTCGATGTCATTCCGCCTGGACCGGTGACGCCGGTCACAGGAGGATGTCGCCGACTTGTTCTGATTGTTCTTCGGTGCCGTGCCCAATCCGGTTGAGGACCAGACTGAGACCTGTGTCACTTCGTCTTGGCGTGTTCGGTGGAACCTTCGACCCCATTCACGTGGGCCACCTTGTGAGTGCGGTGAACGTTCGCTGGGAACTTGCCCTGGATCGGGTGCTGCTCGTGGTGGCCAACGATCCCTGGCAGAAGACCGGTGCGTTGCAATCGGTGACCCCCGCGCCAGACCGCCTGGCCATGGTTTCCGCAGCCGTGGCGGGCGTCGACGGGGTCGAGGCCAGCGCCGTCGAGATCGAACGGGGCGGCCCCTCCTACACCGCAGACACCCTCACTGACCTGCGGGTCGCCGAGCCGGATGCCGAGCTGTTCGTGATTGTCGGATCCGACGCAGCGGCCGGGCTGGGCACCTGGGAACGGGCCGAGGAGGTCCAGCGCCTCGCCACCCTGGTCGTGGTCACCCGTCCCGGGGCCGAGGCCACGGTCCCGCCGCCCGGGTGGCGCGTTCGTCACGTCGAAGCGCCCCGGCTCGAGGTGTCCAGCACCGATCTGCGGGCTCGGTTCACCGATGGACGTCCACTCGACTGGTTGGTTCCTGAACCGGTGGTTAACGTCGCCCGCGAGCGGCGGCTCTACGCGGTGGACCGGTGACGGGCGTGGTCGGCGAGGCCGATCGGCCCGGTCGGCGAGATCGTCGTCGGCGGCGCACCCGCCGCCGACGAGTCGGGTCGGCACTGGTGGCCGTGGCCGCTGGAGCATGGTTGGTCGTCGCCGGGCCGCTGAATGTCGGCGAACGGGTCGACGAGCTGGTGGGCGGCGGGTCCTCCGGGGCCGATATCGACCCGTCCGATCCGGTGCCGATCGAGGCCGCCCTGATCGTCCACCGCGGCGACGGCGGCGGACTCACCGGGGTTACCTTGCTGGCCACCCAGGCCGACGAACCCGGCGGCAAGGTGCTGTTCATCCCGGTCGGGACGATGGTGGAGGTCCCGGGATTCGGTCTCGACTCGTTGTCGGTTGCCGACCAGCGCGGTGGGCTCCCCCTCCTCACCCAGTCGATCGAGAACCTGCTGGGTGTCCGCATGGCATCGGTCGACGAACTGACGCCAGCCGGGTGGACGGCGGCGGTGGCCCCAGCCGGTGCGATCGAGATCGATCTCACCGTTGCGGTCGAGTCCGTCACCGAGACCGGTCGGGTGGAGGTGCTCTTCCCATCCGGACCCTCGACGGTGGAACCCGAGCAAGTGGCAGCCCTCCTCGATGCCCCGGGCCAGCAGAGCCAGCTCGAACGATTGGTGCGGCACCAGGCGTTCTGGCAGGGGTGGTTGAGTCGACTGGGTGATGATCCGAACGCTGTTCCGGGGCCGGAGACGCCCGAGGGGGTACGCGTTGCGGTGCCGCGGGCGGCGGAGGGGTCGGTCGTCTTCGCCGTGCTGCCCGTGAGCAGCGTGGGGACGGCGACGGGCGGCGAGGAGCTCTACCAACCTGACCGCGACGCGGTTCGGGCGCTCGTAGTGGCCTGGTTCCCCGACACCGGCTCGTCGGACGACGGTGGGCGCATCCGGGTCCAGGTCCTCAATGGTGTCGGTGCACCGGCGGTCGCCAGCACCATCCAGCCCGCGTTGACTGAGGCCGGCGCCGAGGTCGTCCTGTCGGGCAATGCCGACCGGTTCGACTACGCGACCAGCCAGATCGTCTACTACGACACCGCTGACCGGGCCGCGGCGGAGACGATCCGGGCCGCCCTCGGGCAGGGCGAACTCGTGCTCAGCCGCACGGGACTCGATGTGGTGGACGTGACCGTGGTGGTCGGCGCCGACTTGGTGGGGTCGTCGAGCGACGGAACCGGCGCTGGGCAGGGCTAGCCTGCCGTGGAGCCGAGGAGAGCCACCTGAGCGCACAGCAGTACGACGCAAGCTGGGACCGAGCACGGACGGCGGCACAGGCTGCGGCCGACAAGGGTGCGACCGATGTCGTCATCCTCGATGTGTCCGAGGTGATGCGCATCGTCGACTGCTTCGTGATCGCCAGCGCCAACAACACCCGACAGGTGCGTACCATCGCCGAGGAGGTCGAAACCCAGATCCGACAGGCCAGCGGAGAGGGGCCGATCTCGATCGAGGGCCTCGACGACCAACGCTGGGTGCTGGTGGACTACGGCGACGTGGTCGTGCACGTCTTCCTCGACGAGGTGCGGGACTACTACGAGCTCGAGCGGCTGTGGCGAGACGTGCCCCGGATCGAGTTCGTCGACGAGCGGTCACAGGAGGCGGCCCGATGAGCGGGCCCTTTCCGCCCGCCTCGACCTTTCGAGGTTGAGTCCGAGACGTCATCGCTCATCCGGCACTTCTCCCAGCTTCGAACCGAGTCCACTGTGTCCGCCTCGCTCGCTTCTGTCATCGATTCGGCGCTCGATGCCACGCTCGTCGGGTACTCGAGCGTCGGTTACGACCTGCGCCGCCGTCTGAGCCGGTGGCGTCCTCTGGAGGACCATCGCCTCGACGGCAGGACGGTGGTGGTGACCGGCGCGTCCTCGGGACTGGGGCTGACCACAGCCACGCTGATGGCTGCGCTCGGTGCCGACGTGGTGGTGGTGGCCCGGGACGAGCGCCGGGGCGGCGACGCCGTGCGGCGGGTGGGGCTGGCCGCTGATGGGGCCGCGGTCGATCTGGAGTTGGCCGACCTCGCCGACCTCGACCAGGTCCGGGCCCTCGCCGAGCGCCTGGCCGCTCGGCGCCGACTCGATGTGCTCGTGCACAACGCCGGCACCATGGCCGACCGGCTCGACTACACGCCCCAGGGGTACGAAGCCACCGTGGCCACCCACGTGCTGGCGCCGTTCGCGCTCGACGCCCTCCTCGCCGACCGCCTGGCGGCCGATGGCGGCGCCCGAGTGTTGGTGGTGTCCTCGGGCGGGATGTACACCCAACCGCTCGACGTCCCGGCGCTGATTGGGCATCCAGAACCCTTTGAGGGGTCGACGGCCTACGCCCGAGCCAAGCGGGCCCAGACCGTGCTGGTCGAAATGTCCGCCGAGCGGCTGGCGCCCCTAGGGGTCGGCGTTCACTCGCTGCACCCAGGTTGGGTCGACACCCCGGGCCTACGCCGGTCGTTGCCCCGCTTTGCCGCGCTGGTCGGGCCGTTCCTGCGCACACCGGTCCAGGGCGCCGATACCGCCGCGTGGTTGGCGTCGGTCCCAGAGTTGCCTGCAGGGGCCCAGACCGGGTTCTGGCACGATCGGCGCCGACGACCCATCCACCGGATGGCCAAGACCAGGAAGGCCGACACTGCCTCGGCCCGGGCCGCACTCTGGGCCTGGTGCGTCGAGGCCACAGGGGTCGACCTTCCTCTGGCTGGGGCGACGCCATGAAGGTGGCCGTCATCGGTTCGGGCGTGGCTGGGTTGGTCGCCGCTCATCGGTTGCACCCTCGCCACGAGGTGACCGTGTTCGAGGCCGCACCTCGCCTCGGCGGCCACACCAACACCGTTCGGGTCGACCTGGCCGACGAGACCCACCACATCGACACCGGGTTCATCGTGCACAACGAGCGCAACTACCCGGCCCTGCTCGACCTGCTGGGAACGCTCGGCGTGGCGACCCAGGCCAGCGACATGAGTTTCTCGGTCTCCGATGCCCGAACCGGGCTCGAGTACGGCAGCCGGTCGCCCGGTACGTGGTACGCCCAGCGAGCCAACCTGGTGCGTCCCTGGTTCCATCGACTCCTTGCCGAGGTGGTGCGCTTCAACCGGTCCGCCCGCCAGTTGCTCGGCACCAGCGGTGACGAACACCGCTCGATCGACGACCTACTGCACGAGTGGGGATTCGGCGAGCGGTTCCGACGGCTCTACCTCGTGCCGCTGGGGTCGGCCATCTGGTCGGCCGACCCCGGGACCTTCCTGGCCTTCCCGGCCCGGTCGCTGGCCCGATTCTTCGACCAGCACGGGCTTCTCGACGGGGGCGGTGGCATCGAGTGGCGCACGATCGTGGGTGGGGCGCAGCGCTACGTCGACGCCATCTCTCGACCGTTTGCCCACCGCATTCGGCTGGCCACCCCGGTCTGGTGCGTGGCCCCGCTGAGCAGCGGGGGAGTACGGGTGTCGTTGGCCGACGGGTCTGCTGACTTCGACCACGTGGTGGTCGCGGCCCACAGCGACCAAGCCTTGGCCATGTTGGCCACACCCACGCCACTCCAGCGAGAGGTGCTGGGCGCCATCCGCTATCAGCCCAATACCGCGGTGCTCCACACCGACCAGCGCGCCCTCCCCAGGCACCGGCGAGCGTGGTCGAGCTGGAACACCTTTGTCCCTGACGTCGACGAACCTCGCCCCACGGTGACCTATCACATGAACCGCTTGCAGCGGATCGAATCTCGCACGCAGTTCTGCGTGACCCTCAACCGCGACGACGACATCGATCCGAGTCAGGTGCTTGGGCGCTTCGAGTACGCGCATCCGATTTTCGACGCCAGCGCCGTCGCGGCCCAGGCTCGCCAGGACGAGGTCAACGCCGACGGCCCGATCACCTTCGCCGGCGCGTACTGGGGTTACGGATTCCACGAGGATGGGGTACGCAGCGCCGCCTCGGCGGTGGCCCGCGTGGAGGCGATTCGGTGAGTGCTGCGCTCACCAGCGCCCTCTATGACGGGGTGGTGCAGCATCGGCGCTTCGGCTCGGCGCCTCACCGTTTCCGCTATGGCCTCAACCTTCTGTACCTCGACTTGGCCGAGGTCGACGAGGTTTTTGACTTGCACCCCTTGTGGTCGGCGACACGACCAGCCCCGGTGCGCTTCCGGCGCGACGACTACCTGGGCGATCCAGCGTTTCCCCTCGACACCTCGGTTCGCGACCTGGTCGAGCGTGAGCAGGGTGCTCGCCCGACCGGTCCGGTTCGTCTGCTCGCAACTGTGCGCACCCTCGGGTGGTGCTTCAACCCGATCATGCTCTACTACTGCTTCGACCCGAGCGGTCAGACCGTCGAGACGCTGGTGGTGCAGGTCACCAACACGCCGTGGGGTGAGACCCACACCTACGTCGTCGCCGACGGAGCCGACGGGCACCGACACGAGTTCGACAAGGCCCTCCATGTCTCACCATTCATGCCCATGGACCAGCGCTACAGCCTGCGGGCGTCAGTGCCTGCCGATCGGGCCTACATCCACCTTGAGAACCGCCGCGATGGCGCCCGTGTGTTCGACGCTCACCTCCTCGTTCGGCGGACCGAAATCGACCGCCGAGCCCTCGGCAGTCGTCTCGTTCGCCACCCGCTGTCGTCGATGAAGATCTCGGCCGCCATCTACTGGGAGGCGCTGCGTCTATGGCGCAGGGGTGCGCCCTACCACCGCCATCCGAAGCACGTCGACGTGGAGGTCGTGCGATGACCCTGGTCGATCGACTGGCTCGTGGCAGCGCCCACACCCTGCTGCGCAGTCTTGACGGCGCCACTCTGACCGTCGTCGATGGCGCCTCGGCCCGCTCGTTCGGCCGGGCTGGAGCCGACGGCCTGCACGCTCGGGTGACCGTCGACCATCACGCGGCCTACCGGGCTGTTCTCAGCCGGGGGAGTGTCGGGCTGGGCGCGGCCTACCGCGACGGGTGGTGGGAGAGCGATGACCTGGTAGCGGTGATGCGGGTGCTCCAGCGGTCCCTGCGTCCCCTCAACCGCGTTCTCAACCCGACCCGTTCGTTGACTTCGGTGGTGCTCGACCCGATCCGGCGCCTGCGAATGGACACCAGCGACAGACGTTCGGCTCGTGATGAGGTCCGGGCCCATTACGACCTGGGCAACGAGTTCTTCGCCCTCTTCCTCGATCCGACCATGCAGTACTCGAGCGCCATCTTCGACGGTCCGGACGTCACCCTCGAGGAGGCTTCCAAGGCGAAGTTGGACCGGCTGTGTTGCCAACTCCAGCTTGGCCCCGATGATCATCTCGTCGAGATCGGCACCGGGTGGGGCGGCCTGGCTGTTCACGCGGCAACCAGGTACGGCTGTCGGGTGACGACGACCACCATCTCGGACCGCCAGTACGAGCACGCTTCGGCGTTGGTCAAAGAGCTGGGGTTAGAGGACCAGATCGACGTCCGCTCTGACGACTTCCGGGATCTCCAGGGGACCTACGACTGCCTGGTGTCAGTCGAGATGATCGAGGCGCTCGACTGGCGCGAGCACGACCAGTACTTCGAGGCCTGCGACTCGCTGCTGCGGCCCGGTGGACGGATGGCCATCCAAGCCATCACCTTGCCCGACGCCGACTTCGACCGGGCCCGCAACAACGACGACTTCATCAAGCACTTCATCTTCCCGGGAGGGACACTTCCATCGCTCGGCGCCATCGCCGCTTCGGTGGCCCGGCGCACCTCTTTACAGCTGGTCGACGTCCATGCCATTGGCGCCCACTACGCCCGCACCCTCCGGGAGTGGCGCCGCCGGTTCGACGCCCGGAGGGCCGAGCTTCCTCAGCTCGGCCTCGACGATCGCTTCGCCCGCCTCTGGGACCTGTACCTCGCCACGTGCGAGGCCCTGTTCCTCGAAGGCCAGATCGACGACGTGCAGCTCACGTACGTCAAAGCCGGCTGAGGATCGTTGGCCGGCGATCCGAGGGCACCCTGGTGGAGCTGATGGGGATCGAACCCACTACCTCCTGCATGCCATGCAGGCGCTCTACCAACTGAGCTACAGCCCCGAGAAGGGCTCATGAATCTAGCGGATCACGGCACTGTCTGGTGATCCGCTCAGCGGATCACGATGTTCACGATGCGATCGGGGACGACTACCACCTTGGCCACCTCGGCGTCGCCGATGGCGGCCCGGACCGCCTCATCGGCCAACGCCGCCGCCTCGACCTCCTCCGGAGGCAAGCCGGCCGGCAGCGAGAGTCGGGCCCGGACCTTGCCGTCCACCTGCACCGGGATCTCGACGGTGTCCGCCACCAGCAGAGCCGGATCGGCCGAGGGGTACGGGGCCCAGACCACCGACTCGTCGTGACCCATCCGCGCCCACAGCTCCTCGGCGATATGAGGGGCTAGAGGTGACAACATCCGCACCAGAGCGTCAGCGACGACCGAGGGCGTTCCGCCGAGGTCGCCGACCACCCGACCGAGGGCGTTGTTCAGCTCGATCAGTTTGGCGACGGCGGTGTTGAAGCGCAGCCCCTCCATGTCGTCGCTCACCCCGTCGATGGTGTGATGCAAGAGCCGGGCCAGCTCGTCGCTCGGCGCGTCGTCGACCACCCGCAGTTCACCGGTCACCTCGTCGACCAGGTTGCGCCAGACCCGCTGGAGGAACCGATGGACGCCGATGATGTCCCGGGTGTTCCACGGCCGGTCGGCGTCGAGGGGCCCCATCGCCATCTCGTAGAGCCGCAAGGTGTCCGCGCCATAGGTGTCGTAGATCTCCTCGGGCGACACCGCGTTCTTGAGGCTCTTGCCCATTTTCCCCGACTCACGAAACACCGGGTTGCCGTCGGCGTCGACGAACCCGCTGGTCTCGTCGCCGGTCACCGAGACGGCCTCGACGTAGAAGCCGCGGGTGTCCTTGTAGGCCGGGGCCAGGATGTAGCCCTGGTTGTAGAGCCGCTGGAAGGGCTCGGGTGTCGACACGTGGCCGAGGTCGAAGAGAACCTTGTGCCAGAAGCGGGCGTAGAGGAGATGAAGCACGGCGTGCTCGACGCCGCCGACGTAGAGATCGACGCCGCCGAACGCGGGAGTCCCGTCGCTGTGGGTGCCCTGCATCCAGTAGGCCTCGACCTGCGGGTCGACGAAGGCCACGTCGTTGGTGGGATCGAGGTAGCGCAGGTAGTACCAGCACGACCCGGCCCACTGGGGCATCGTGTTCAGCTCCCGCCGGTACGGGGCCGGTCCGTCGCCGAGGTCGAGAGTGACCGAGGCCCAGTGGTCGGCCCGAGCCAGTGGGGGCGCCGGCATGCTCTGGTCGTCGTCGTCGACCACGGTTGGTGCGTAGTCGTCGACGTCGGGCAACTCCACCGGCAGCATCGATTCGGGCAGAGCGACGGGGAGCCCGTCTTGGTCATACACAATCGGGAACGGCTCGCCCCAATAGCGCTGGCGAGAGAACAACCAGTCGCGCAGCTTGTAGGTCACTGCGATGTCACCCGTCGCGCTCTCCCGGAGCCATGCGGAGATGGCGGCGATGGCCTCAGGAGTGCTGAGTCCGTCGAGTTCGATCTCTCCGTTGGCCGAGTTGGTCGCCGACCCGACGCCAGTGAAGGCCTCAGGCCATAGGTGGGCGGGGGCGCCCGAGACCAGGTCGTGTTCGGCGAACCACTCATCGGGAGGGGCCACGACCCCGACGACGTCGAGGTCGAACGCGCTGGCGAACTCGAAGTCGCGAGTGTCGTGGGCCGGCACGGCCATGATCGCCCCGGTGCCGTAGCCCATGAGGACGTAGTCGGCGATGAACACCGGGATGGCGTCGCCATTGGTCGGGTTGACAGCGAAGCTGCCGGTGAAGACGCCTGTCTTCTCCCGGGCTTCGATCTGGCGATCGAGGTCGGAGCGTTGGGAGCTGTGGGCTCGGTAACCGTCGACGGCGGCTCTCGGCGTGGCCCAACCCCCGCTGGGCACGCCGGCCACCGATGTGAGGCCGGCTCCCTTCCACGACGCCGGTGTTCCGTGAGGCCATGACGAGGTGGTCAGCGCGTCGACCAGCGGGTGTTCGGGGGCCAGCACCATGTAGGTGGCGCCGAAGAGCGTGTCGGGTCGGGTGGTGAACACCTCGACGGCCAAGTCTGGGCGGCCGGCAACGACGAACGTGACTCGGGCTCCCTCGCTGCGCCCGATCCAGTTTCGTTGCATGAGCTTGATCGGCTCAGGCCAGTCGATGAGGTCGAGGTCGTCGACGAGCCGCTCGGCATAGGCGGTGATGCGCAACTTCCACTGCTCGAGGTTGCGCTTGAAGACGGGGAAGTTGCCCCGCTCACTGCGGCCGTCCGGGGTGACTTCCTCATTGGCCAGCACCGTGCCCAAGCCCGGGCACCAATTGACCGCCGCCTCGTCGAGGTAGGCGAGCCGGTTGGCGTCGATGACCGCTCGCTGCTCGAGGCGCGACAACGACGACCAGGTCCGCCCGTCCGGGTGGTCGTCGTCGACCACCAGACGCTGTCCGGCCTCGAACTCGTCCACCAGGGCATCGATCGGCCGAGCCCGGCCCAGTTCTTCGTCGAACCAGGCGTTGAAGAGCTGTAGGAAGATCCATTGGGTCCAGCGGTAAAACGCGACGTCGGTGGTGGCCACCGAGCGCCGGTCGTCGTGACCCAGCCCCATGGCCCGGAACTGGCGGCGCATGGTGGCGATGTTCGCCTCGGTCGTCACCCTTGGGTGCTGGCCGGTCTGCACGGCGAACTGCTCGGCGGGTAATCCGAAAGCGTCGTACCCCATGACGTGCAAGACGTTGAACCCGGTCATCCGCTTGAAGCGGGCGAACACGTCGGTGCCGATGTAGCCGAGAGGATGGCCGACGTGCAGGCCGGTCCCGCTCGGGTACGGGAACATGTCCAGCACATAGAGCTTGGGCCGGTCGACCAGGTCGGCGGAGTCGTTGGCCAGCTCTCCTACGGGGTTGGGTGCGTGGTAGACGCCGTCGAGCGCCCACCGGTCCTGCCAGCGGGCCTCGATCTCGTTGGCCAGCCCGGCGCCGTAGCGGAACGGGGGCCGGTCGTCGGCCGTCGTCGGGTGGTTGGTGGTCTCGGGGGGCACGCCGGGATCGTAGGCGGGGGCCTTCCCGCCCTCGGTACGGACGTGGTGGGCCGCTCAGGCCTCGGCGCCACCGTCGAGGCGGCGCAAGAAGCGTTCGACCTCGTCGGCCAGCTCGTCGCCGCTCGGCAGATCGACGGCCGACGGAAGGGGCGCGTTGCGCTCGATGTCGGCCTGGGTGTCGTGGTTCTGCTCGAGGTTCATCAGCATCTGGCGATGCTCGGGATTGGCGGCCACCAACTCGTCGAGCCGGGTGTGGACGCTGTCGGCCGCCTCCCGCAGATCGGCGGTGTCGTACTGCGTTCCGGCCACTTGATTGATGGCCTCGACCAGGTCGGCTGACGCCCTCGGGTAGGACATGTTCGAGACGTAGTGGGGGACCTGGGCCCAGATGCCCATGGCTGGGATGCCCGACTGGCCACACAGGTCGATCAGGACGGTGTCGAGCCCAGCGGGGGCGCTCACCATGCGGGTGACCCGGCCGACCCGGGCCGCCAGCTCCTCGGTGGTGGCCATGGCCGTGAGGCGGGTGGGGCGGGTGTGCGGGACGTTGGAGGGGAACGCGTTGAGCGTCATGGTCATGTGTACGCCGAGGTCTTCGGCCAGTTCGACGACCTGTCCGGCAAAGGCGTGCCAGCGCAGATCGGGCTCGGGGCCCACGAGAACGAGCACGTCGTTACCGCCGCGGTCCTTGGTGGCGAGCAGCGCGATCTCGGGCCAGGTGATCTCGGTCAGGCGAGCCTGCTCGAGGTGCAGGGACGGGCGGTGGGAACGATGGTCGAGCAGCTCGTCGGAGTCGAAGCGGGCCACCAGGGTCGTGTCGTGGGCCTCGATCACATGACTCATGGCTGTGGACGCCGCTTGGCCGGCATCGAGGAACCCCTCGAAGTGGACGATCAGCACCGGATCGTCCAGTGCTGGTTGGTCCATTAGCTCGTACAGCTCGTCCACGAGTCCTCCACGTCGGCTCGCCGGACACGGTATAGGTGCCGATAGCCTGCGGGCATGACCGACGTCACCGACGCCACCTTCGAGCAGGACGTGATCAAGCGGTCCCACGAGGTCCCGGTCGTGGTCGACCTGTGGGCCGAGTGGTGTGGGCCGTGCCGTCAGCTGGGGCCGATCCTCGAGCAGACCATCGAAGCCACCGGCGGACAAGTCGAACTGGTCAAGGTCGACGTCGACGCCAACCCCCAGATCTCCCAGGCCTTCCAGGTGCAGTCGATTCCGGCCGTCTACGCGTTGAAGGACGGCAAGGTCGTCGAGGGCTTCATCGGCGCCCAGCCTCAGCCGGCCGTAGAGGAATGGGTGGCCCGACTCCTGCCCAGCGAGGAGGAGACCGAGGTGCAACGACTCGTGGCCGAAGGCAGCGAATCGTCGTTGCGGGCGGCTCTCGAGCTCGAACCCGACAACGAGGATGCGGTCGTCACCCTGGCCGAGCTGTTGGTCGTCGACGGGCGCCCCGACGACGCATTGGCGCTGCTGGCCCGGCTTCCCGAATCGGCCGAGACCCGTCGGGTCGCCGCGTTGGCCCGGGTCGGGGTGCCCGAGGGTGATGTCGACGATCTCGCGGCGCGTCTCGACGTGCTCATCGACAAGGTCAAAGACGACGAGGGCGCCCGTCAGGAGTACCTCGACCTGCTGGAGTTGCTCGGAGCCGACGATCCGCGCACGGCGGTGTACCGCCGGTCACTCACCGCCCGGCTCTACTGAGCGTCGAGATCGGCCGCCTCGGCCGGCTCGAGCGCTTCGTCGTCGACCCGGCACCGGACCCCCAAGGGTGATCACCGACCCATGGTTCTACGTCGTCGCCATCCCGGCGGTGCTGATTACCGGCATCTCCAAGGGCGGATTCGGTGCCGGTCTCGGCGTCCTCGCCGTCCCGCTGATGGCGTTGGTCATTCCGCCCGGTGATGCCGCGGGGATCATGCTCCCCGTGCTCCTGGTCATGGACGCGGTAGGTGTGTGGCGATACCGCCACACCTGGGATCGGCGCAACCTGTCGATCCTCGTGCCGGCGGCGCTCATCGGTGTCCTGGTCGGCTACCTCACGGCCACGTCGATCGACGATCAGATGGTCAACCTGCTCATAGGCGTGATTGCGGTGGCCTTCACGCTCGATCATTGGCTGCGCCGGTCCCGGACCGACCGGCCGGCGAGACCCGGGTCGATCCACGCCGGCGCGTTCTGGGGGTCGTTGACCGGTTTCACCAGCTTCACCGCCCACTCCGGCGGCCCGCCCTACCAGGTGTACACCTTGCCCCAGCGCATGCCGGCCGGGCTGTACGTCGGTACCAACATCGTGTTGTTCGCCGCGGTCAATGCGTCGAAGGTTCCTCCGTACGCACTCCTCGGCCGCCTCGACCTGTCCAACCTAGGGACGGCAGCGGTACTGCTCCCGCTGGCCCCGATCGGGATCGTGCTCGGCCTGTGGATCCAGAACCGAATCCCGGCGGAGCCCTTCTACCGCATTTGCTACGGGTTGCTCTTCCTGGTCGGCCTTCGTCTGGTGTGGCAGGGATTGGCCGGGTGATCGTCGTCGGCGCCCCGTAGGATCGTGGGGCTTCGTGCGCTTCCCCCGCTCGGCGTCGACACAGTCCCGGGGGACCGGCCATGGAGCACGACCCATCTGGTGCCAATCGCGACGCGCGCGTCCCGGACGCATCGCCTCGCCCTCTGCTGACACCGCTCGATTGGCGCCAGCGACTCGCTGACGCGACATTGCCGACGGGCCCTGCGGGGGTCGCCGTGGTGGCCGTCTCCGTCGTGGTGGCGATCGTTGTCGGCGCCTTGCTGTGGCGGGGTGGCGGGTCCTCCCCGGCCGAGCTGATCCTGCCCAAGGCCGGCGGCGCCGACGTGGGCGCCGAGGCCACCCCGGGAGCGTCGTCCACGACCATCGCCAGTGTCGGAGTCGAGGTGGTGGTTCACGCCGCTGGTGCGGTGGTGGTTCCTGGCGTCTACCACCTTCCCTCCGGGGCCCGGGTGGCCGACCTGGTCGAGGCCGCCGGTGGGCCGAGCAGTGTCGCCGACGTCGATCGGGTCAACCTGGCCGCCCCCCTGACCGACGGCATGCGGGTCTATCTGCCGGCGGTGGGCGAGGCGGTGCCGTCGGTGACCGGCGACGCGACCGGGGCTTCGCCGACGCAGGACGCCGGGCCTCTCGATCTCAACACCGCCACTCTCGAACAACTCGACACTCTCCCCGGCGTCGGTCCGGCCACGGCTGCTGCCATCGTCGAGGAGCGAGATCGTCGGGGCGGTTTCCGCTCGGTCGATGACCTGCTCGATGTGCGAGGCATCGGTGAGGCCAAGATGGCCCAGCTCCGGTCCCGGGTGCGGGTGTAACCGATGGGTGACCGGTGGGTGCTGGCCCTGGCCGCTGCGGTCGTGGCCGGCGCCACCGTGGCCCGTGCCGCACCGGTCGGTGTGGTGGCGGTGGTATTGGCCGTCGGCGCTATCGGTGCTGTGACCGCTCGGACCCACCCAGTCGTGGTGGTAGTGGGTGCGGCGCTGCTGGCGTCGTGGCTCGGGGCCCGGGCGTGGGACGGGCTCGACGCAGCGCCAGTCGGATCGGTCGAGGGGTGGGCGGATGTCCTGAGCGACCCGGTGTGGGTGCAGGGTGCGTTGCGAGTCGATCTCCGAGTGGGGGAGGCCCACGTCGAGGCGTGGGCGCGGGGCTCGGCGGCCGACGCCCTAGCGGGGCGTGTCGCCGGGGATCAGGTAGCCGTGCGGGGAACGGCCCGACGGCCACCACCCTCGGCGATCACTCGACTGGCGGCCCGTCACATCGGGGCCCGGCTCACGGTGAGCGAGGTCGAGGCCTGGCGCTCCGGACCATGGTGGGCTCGAGCCGCCAACTCGGTGCGCAAGCTGGTCGCCGACGGCGCAGCCCTGATCGGCCCCGAGCGAGCACCGCTGTACACCGGCATGGTCGACGGCGACGACCGGGATCTGCCGACGGAGGTCGTCGACGACTTCCGAGGCGCCGGGCTCAGCCATCTCACCGCGGTCTCGGGGCAGAACGTGGCGTTCGTCTTGGTGCTGGCCGGACCGCTGTTGCGCCGGTGCGGGCTGCGGGTTCGCTGGCTGCTCACGCTCGTTCTGATCGTCGGCTTCGCCACCGTCACCCGCTTCGAACCGTCGGTCCTGCGAGCGTCGGCCATGGCCGCGGTGGTGGCCACGGCGTCGGGGCTCGGCTGGCCCCAGTCCCGTGTACGGCTCGTGGCCCTGGCCGTGGTGGGGCTGGTCCTGGTCGACCCGATGCTCGTTCGCTCCGTGGGGTTCCAACTGTCGGTCGGCGCCACCCTGGGGTTGGCCGTACTGGCTGAGCCCATCGGGGCCCGCCTCCCCGGGCCGCGCTGGTTGGCCGAGGCGCTGGCCGTCACCGTGGCTGCTCAACTGGGCGTGGCTCCGGTGTCGCTGGCGGTGTTCGGCCCCATGCCACTGGCGTCGATCCCGGCCAACGTGCTGGCTGTTCCGGCAGCCGGACCGATCATGATGTGGGGGCTCACGGGAGGCGTCGTTGCCGGACGGCTCGGTCCGGACGTCGGGGCGGCGATCCAATGGCCCGTCGGACAGCTGGTGGGTTGGGTCGCCGCCGTTGCTCGATGGGGCGCCCACCTGCCCCTCGGCCAGGTCCGTTGGTGGCAGTTGGTCGTGGTCGTGGTTCTGGTGGCTGCCGGACGCCGGTTGGGTAGATCGCCGCGAACGGTGGCCGGAGCGACCGCGTCGGCGACCGCGGCTGTGTTGCTCGGCCCCCTCCTGGTTGCTCCGAGCGATCTCGGTGGCGCCGAGGTGGCTCGGGGCGCATGGGCCTGGCGCCACCACGGTGTCGCCGTGGTGGTCGTCGACGGGGCCGACGCCGCCGCTGTTCTGTCAGGCCTGCGGACCGCCGATATCGACCGGGTCGATCTGGTCGTGTGCCTCGAAGGTGGTCGACGGGCCGCCGAGGCAGTGTGGGTCGTTCGGTCGCGAGTGCCGGTCGGGGCCATCGTGGCCCCAATCGGCCACCAGATTCGCGACGCCACCGGACTCCTACCTGGGGCCGAGGTGGCTATCGGGCCGCTGATCGTGACCATGCCGGGTTCCGAAGGCGGGGAGGTCGAGGTGACTCGGGGGCCGCCCGATCCCGGGGGCTAACGTCCGCCTGGTGCAGCTGGCCCTCGGTGACCGGGTCCACGACCTGACTCACCGAGCCCTGGTCATGGGTATCGTCAACCGAACGCCCGACTCGTTCTTCGACCGTGGCGCCCACTGGGACGGCGACGCCTATCTGCGTCGCACCGAGCAGGTGGTGGCTGACGGTGCTGACCTGATCGACATCGGCGGGGTGAAGGCCGGACCGGGTCCCGAGGTGACCGAGGACGAGGAGCTCGACCGAGTGGTCCCCGCCGTGACCCGCATCGTCGAGCGCTTCGATGTCGCGGTCTCGGTCGACACGTGGAGGGCATCGGTCGCCGACGCGGCTTTCGCCGCCGGGGCCGTGGTCGGCAACGACATCAGCGGATTCGCCGATCCGCGCTACCTGTCGGTCGCGGCCGCCGCTGGAGCCACCGTCGTCGCGACCCACATTCGGCTCGGCCCCCGGATCCCTGACCCCGAGCCGGTCTATGGCGACGTGGTCGACGAGGTCCGTCGAGCCCTCGTGGACCGGGCCGATCGGGCGGTCGCCGCCGGTGTGCGACCAAATCGCATCGTCATCGACGCCGGCCTCGACCTGGGCAAGAACTGGGAGCAGTCGCTGACCTTGTTGCGGGCGTCTGCCCAACTCGCCTCGGTGGGCTACCCCCTCCTCCTGTCCGCTTCGAACAAGACGTTCCTCGGTCGTCTGCTCGATCTGGAGATCGACCAACGACGGATGGCGAGCCACGGGGCCCATGCGCTCGGCGTGGCCCGCGGCTGTCGGATCCTTCGAGTGCACGACGTCGCCGGGGCCCGCCGGGTCGTCGACGTGCTCGCCGCCATCCTCTCGGCCCGAACGTGAGCGACCCCCTTCCCGTCCACCTCGTGGTGGGAGCCGACCCCATCCTGCGGGAGGACGCGGTGCGGGCCCTGGTGCACCGGCTGGTCGGCTCAGGAGACCACGCCCTGATGGTCGAGGAGCACGCGGCCGACGGTGATCCGCCCGACCTCACCGCCGCCATCGACGCGGCTCGCACCCCTCCGTTCCTGACCGATCGCCGGATCGTGGTGATCCGAGAGGTCACCGCGGCCTCCGTCGAGGTGCTCGAACCCCTGATCGCGTACCTGGCCGACCCCCTCCCTACGACATCGCTGGTGCTGGTCGCGGCCGAGGGTGGGAGGACCCCGAAGCGCCTGGCTGACGCGGTGTCCAACGCCGGTGAGCGCATCGACACCAGCGCGCCGCGCACGGCCCGGGCCCGCGACTCGTGGATGGCTGACCATCTCAGCCATGCCCCGGTGCGACTGGATGGGCCGGCCCAGGCCCAACTCGATCAGCACCTGGGCGAGGACCTCGGCCGGCTCACAACGGTGCTCGACGCGCTCGCGGCCGCGTACGGCGTAGGCGCCCGCATCGGGGTCGAGCAGCTCGAGCCGTACCTCGGCGCCGCCGGGTCAGTTCCGCCCTGGGAGCTGACCGATGCCATCGACCGGGGCGACGTCGCCGCCGCGCTGGGGACCCTGCGGCGTTTGTTGGGGGCCGGCGAGCGCCATCCCCTGGTGGTCATGGCCACCCTGCAGTCGCACTATCTGCGCATGGCCCGCCTCGACGGAGCCGAGGTGGTCGACGAAGCCGCGGCCGCCGGCATCCTCGGCATCAAGGGGTCGACCTATCCGGCCAAGAAGGTCCTCACCCAGCAGCGACGGTTGGGACATGACGGAGTGGTTCGGGCGGTAACCCTGCTGGCCGAGGCCGACCTGGCGCTGCGGGGCGCGAAAGGGTGGCCTGACGGAGTGGTGCTCGATGTGCTGATCGCTCGACTGTGCCGGTTGACGCCGGCCCGGAGCGGCGCTGGCGCTACTGCTCGGAAGCAGCGTTGACCTGGCGCATCAGCCGGCTCTTGCGCCGGGCGGCGGCGTTCTTGTGGATGACGCCCTTCGAGCCGGCCTTGTCGATCCGCTTGACGGCCAGGCGAAGTGCATCGACGGCCTGCTCGCCACCGGCAGTGGCCAGGGTGACGGCTGACTTGGTCCGAGTCCGCAGCTCAGAGCGCACGGCCTTGTTGCGGACCCGTCGGGCCTCGTTCTGCCGGTTGCGCTTGATCTGGCTCTTGATGTTCGCCACGTCGTCCTCGGTGCTGCGGTCTACGGGTGGTCGTCTCGTGCTGATCGGTCGCCGTCGCGGGTCCCGTTCAGAGCCGTGCCACGCTAGCAGCCGTGACCGACCTGTCTCGCTTCCGTGCCGTGTCGATCATCGCCCATATCGATCACGGCAAGTCGACGCTCGCCGACCGCATCCTGGAGCTCACCGGGGCTGTCGAAGCCCGCGACATGCGCTCGCAGTACCTCGACTCGATGGACATCGAGCGCGAGCGGGGTATCACCATCAAAGCCCAGAACGTGCGGGTGTCGTGGAAGGACCACGTCATCTCACTGGTCGACACGCCGGGCCACGTGGACTTCGGCTACGAGGTGTCGCGGTCGCTGGCCGCGTGTGAGGGGGTCATTCTTCTCGTCGATGCCGCCCAGGGGATCGAAGCCCAGACGCTGGCCAACTGCTACCTCGCCCTCGACCACAACCTCGAGATCGTGCCGGTGCTCAACAAGATCGACTTACCGGCTGCCGATCCCGATCGGTGCGCCGAGGAGATCGAGCGGGTGCTCGGGCTCCCGGCCGAGGACATTCTGCGTATCAGCGCCAAGACCGGCGAGGGTGTCGCTGGGTTGCTCGACGCGGTGCTCGAGCGGATTCCGCCACCGGTCGGCGACGCCGACCTCCCGCTGCGGGCCTTGATCTTCGACTCGTACTTCGACCAGTACCGCGGGGTGGTGTCGGCCCTTCGGGTGATCGACGGGCAGCTCTCCAGCGGTGCCCGCCTCCGCTTCCTACAGGCCGGCACCATCCACGACGCCGACGAGATCGGTGTTCGCCTCCCCGAGCCGACGCCGGTCGCCCGCCTCGGACCCGGAGAGGTCGGCTACCTGATCGCCGGGATCAAGGACGTCGGCGAGGCCCGATCGGGCGAGACCGTCACCGAGGCCGCCCGCCCCGCAACCGAGCCCCTGGCCGGCTATGAGGACCCGAGGCCCATGGTGTTCTGTGGGCTCTACCCGGTTGACGGCGACGAGTTCGAGGAGCTGCGAGAGGCGCTGATCAAGCTCCGACTCAACGACGCCAGCTTCACCTACGAGCCCGAGACCTCCGGGGCGCTCGGGTTCGGCTTCCGGTGCGGCTTCCTCGGGTTGTTGCACATGGAGATCGTCCGTGAGCGCCTCGAGCGCGAGTTCGACCTCAGCCTCATCGCCACTGCCCCATCGGTGGGTTACCGGGTCCACACGACCGCAGGGGTGGTCGAGGAGATGGCCAACCCGTCAGACATGCCGAACCCCAGCGAGATCGACCACATCGACGAGCCGATGATGCGCGTCACGGCCCTCACGCCGTCGGAGTTCACCGGCACGATGATGGAGCTCTGCCAGGAGCGCCGAGGCGAGATGCTGCGCATGGAGTACCTCAGCCCCGAGCGACTGGAACTGGTCTACCGGGTGCCGTTGGCCGAGGTCGTCGTCGACTTCTTCGACCAGGTCAAGAGCCGCACCAAGGGCTACGCCAGCCTCGACTACGAACCCGACGGCTACGAGCGAGCCGATCTGGTCAAGGTCGACGTCCTGCTCAACTCGGTGCCCGTCGACGCCTTCAGCACGATCATGCACCGGTCCAAGGCCTACGACTACGGCCGGCGCATGGCCGAGAAGCTGAGAGAACTCATCCCTCGCCAGCTCTTCGACGTTCCCATCCAGGCGGCCATTGGCGGGCGAATCATCGCCCGCGAGACGGTGAAGGCCAAGCGCAAGGACGTTCTGGCCAAGTGCTACGGAGGGGATATCACCCGGAAGCGCAAGCTCCTCGAGCGCCAGAAGGAGGGCAAGAAGCGGATGAAGGCCATCGGCCGGGTCGAGGTGCCCCAGGAGGCGTTCGTCGCCGCCCTTCGTCTCGACGAGTAGTCCCGCGCCCGGAGTGTCCTCGCAAACTGGTTGACTGTGACATCGATCCCTGCGACGCTCAGAACGTCGTTATGTCGGTCTCGCCAAGGGGGGCGCCGTGTCCGAACATCCCGGTTTCATCGATCGCATCGAGCACACCGCGCCCTCGCCGGCGGGCGAGGCCGGCTTGGCCGCCGCTCGGGCTCTGGTTCCGGAGCTGCGCGAACGCAGCCTGGAGACCGAATCCAAGCAGGGCCTGCCGGTCGACGTGGCCGAGAAGATGTCCGCCGCTGGCTTCTTCTTGATGAGCGCCCCTGAGGAGGTGGGCGGAGGCGAGATCGACTACGTGAGTGAGTTCCGGATCATGGAAGAGCTGTCCCGAGGCGACGGCTCGGCCGGTTGGACGATCCTCGTGCACACCGCGGCCGCCTACCTGGCGAAGTACCTCACTCTGGAAGGAGCCCAGGAGCTGTTCGCGTCACCCCACACGATCATCGCCGGCTCGCCTGGTCCATCGGGCCGCGGTGTGAGGGTGCCCGGAGGTTTCCGGGTCACCGGTCGCTGGGACTTTGCGTCCAACTCGAATCACGCCACTCACTTCATCGGCGGGTTCCGGATCGTCGACGACCTGGCCGACGAGGACCCGTGGGTTCGGCCCGGACCCGGCTCGGTGTTCGACGGGCCCATGCCCGAGCTGCTCACCGGCTACTACCCGGCTCGTGATGTGCAGATCATCGACGGCTCGTGGGACACCATCGGGCTGCGAGGCACCCATTCCGGCGAGTTCGCGGTCGAAGAGGTCTTCGTTCCCGAGCAGCTGACCATGCCCATGGCCCGCATGGCGTCGCCGGACGCCCCGACGCTGACCATCAACCAGCCGGTAGGCGCCGGCGGTCACTCGATGGTGTCCATCGGAATCACCCGCCATGCCTTCGAGGCCTATTACGAGCTGGCGGCGGAGAAGACCAACGTGTTCGCCGGGGCGATCAAGGAACGTCCGATCCAGCAGTACGAGATCGCCAAGGCCGAGTCGGTCCTGCGGGCCGCCCGGGCCTGGCAGTACGAGGTGCTCTACGACGCCGTGGCCACCTACGAAGCCAACGGCAAGAGCCGCACGCATGGGCAGCGGGTAATCGGCGCGCTGAACAACACCTACTGCTACGACGCAGCCAAACAGGCCATAGACGTGGTCTTCCGGCTGGCCGCGTCCGATGCCATCCGCAAGTCCAACGAGATCGAGAAGTGCTACCGCGACGTCCTGACCGCTGGGGCCCACGTGGGTACGCAGTGGCAGAACTATCAGAACCTGGGTGCCAACCTCATCGGGCTCGACGTCAATTTCGGCGTGGGTGCCTTCTGATCGATCCGCTCCGCAGATCGGGCGCGGCGATTGGCACTCGATAGCATCGAGTGCCAACCATGGACGAACGCAAAGCGGCCATTCTTCGGGCCGTCGTCGAGACCTACGTCGAGACGGCCCAACCGATCGGGTCGGGCCACGTGGCCCGTCACCCGGACGTCGCCGTGTCTCCGGCCACCGTTCGCAACGAGATGGTGGCGCTGGAGCACGAGGGCTACCTCTACCAGCCGCATACGTCTGCCGGCCGGGTGCCGACCGACAAGGGATACCGCTTCTTCGTCGACAGCCTGGCGCCGAGCGGCGGACTGGGTTCGGTCGAGCGTCAACAGGTCGGCCAGTTCTTCGAGAGTGCCCACGGCGCGCTCGAGCGAATGCTGCACGACACCAGTCGCCTGCTGGCCGCTCTGACCGACTATGCCGCGGTCGTCGTCGGGCCCGCCCCCGAAACGTCGATGCTCCGGTCGGTCCAGATGGTGGGCCTGTCGCCCCGCCACGTGCTGGTGGTGGTCGTGTTGTCCAACGGGGCGATCGAGCGGACCACCCTCGAGTTCGACGACGATCTCGGCGACGACGTGTTGGCCTCGGCCACCGCCCACCTGTCTGCCGCCTTGGTCGGACAGCCTTTCGCCCAGCTGGGCCAAGTCGGTCCCAGCGGCGACTCCTCGATCGACGCCCTGTGCCGAGTCGCTCGCGATGCGGTGGCGCAGCTCTGCGGCGACGAGTCCGATGCGGTGTTCGTCGGGGGCACGGCGCGAGTCGCTCAAGCCTTCGATGCGGTCGATACGGTCCGCAACGTGCTGGTGACCCTCGAACAGCAGTACGTGGTCGTCGGGTTGCTGCGAGACGTCCTGGACCGCGGGGTCAACGTGTCCATCGGGGCCGAGCACGGCGTCGAACCGTTGGCCGAGTGCTCGGTGGTGGTCGCTCCCTACGAGGTCGACGGCGAGTTGGCGGGAACGATCGGGGTGCTGGGCCCGACTCGGATGCACTACCAGCAGGCCATGGCCGCGGTGGCCGTGGTCAGTCGCCAACTGGGCCAGGCCCTCACCGAGCGATAGACGAGCAGCGCCATGGCCAGCGACTACTACCAACTGCTCGGCGTGTCCCCCCAGGCCACGACCGACGAGATCAAGAGGGCCTACCGCCAGAAGGCCCGTGAGCACCACCCCGACGCCAACCCGGACGATCCCGGGAGCGCCGAGCGCTTCAAAGAGGTGGCGGCCGCCTACGAGGTGCTCTCCGACCCCGATCGTCGTCAGCGCTACGACCGCTTCGGACCCGAGGGCGCTCGGGCCGGAGCCGGCTCGGCTGGCGGCGACCCGTTCGGGTTCGGCGCTGGCGGCGGATTGGGCGATCTGTTCGACGCGTTCTTCTCGGGCAACAGCGGAGGGGGGCGGGGGCCGGGCGGACCGCCCCGCGGGGTCGATGTCGAAGTCGTGATCGAGCTGGCGTTCGAGGAGGCCGTCTTCGGCACCACCTCCTCGGTGGACGCCCGTCTTCCGGTGACGTGCGCCACGTGTGCCGGTTCTGGGGCAGCGCCGGGCACCACCCCGATCACCTGCCTCGAGTGCGCCGGTGCGGGCCAGGTCCGGCGGGTGCGTCAGTCGATCCTCGGTCAGATGGTCACTGCGTCGGTCTGTCCCCGCTGTCGGGGCGCAGGCCAGGTGGTCACCTCGCCGTGCGAGGACTGTCGAGGCGAGGGCTTGCGTACCGAGCAGCGCAGCTTCGAGATCCAAGTGCCGGCCGGCGTCGACGACGGCTCGACGCTGCGGTTGACCGGTCGAGGCGGGGCCGGGCCGCGTGGAGGCGAACCAGGCGACTTGTTCGTCCACCTGCGGGTCGCCAACCATGCCCAGTTCCGCCGGGACGGCACCGCGCTGCACCATGAGCTGCACGTTTCGGTGGCTCAGGCCGCGCTCGGCACCACGGTGAACCTCGACACCCTCGACGGCACCGAAGAGCTCGACATCCCCCGAGGTACCCAGAGTGGGCTGGTCCTGCGGCTCCGAGGGCAGGGCGTGCCCGCCCTTCGGGGGCGCGGTCGAGGCGACCTGTTCGTCGAGGTCGTGGTCGACACGCCGACGGGGCTGGGACCCGAGGAGGAGAGCCTGCTGCGCCACCTGGCCGAGCTGCGGGGTGAGGCCGTGGCCGAGCCCGAGTCGGGGTTCGTGTCCAAGCTCCGTAACGCCTTCAAGTAGGGCCGTGCGAGCGCACGTCTTCGTCGCCGACCTCGAACAGCCGGTACTCGACGCGCCCGACCGTCATCACGTCGAGCGGGTGCTGCGCCTTCGGGTCGGCGATGCCATCTCGGCGTCCGATGGGGTCGGCGGGTGGCGGGCGTGTCGGCTCGGCGCCGGGGGCCAGCTCGAACCGGACGGACCGGTTGTGGTGAGCCCCGGTCCACAACCGTCGATCACCGTGGGATTTGCCCTGACCAAGGGTGAGCGGCCCGAGTTGGCCGTGCAGAAGCTCACCGAGGTCGGCGTCGACGTGATCGCGCCCTTCGTCGCCGATCGTTCGGTGGCTCGCTGGGACGACGATCGAGCGGCGGGCCGGATCGTTCGGCTGCGCAAGGTGGCCCGTGAAGCAGCCATGCAGTGTCGCCGGACCTGGTTGCCCACAGTGAGCGAGGTGGTCTCGTTCGACGCCGTAGTCGCCGCCGGGGGAGCTCAGTTGGCTTTGGCCCAGGCCGGGGGGTCACCCCCCTCGCTGGCCCGGCCCACGGTGCTGGTGGGCCCTGAAGGGGGGTGGTCGCCGGCCGAGTTGGCCCGAGAGCTGCCCACGGTCGCGCTCGGCGCCCACGTCTTGCGAGCAGAGACGGCCGCGGTCGTGGCCGGTGCGGTGCTCGGCGCATTGCGTGCTGGGTTGGCGGTTGGGGCATAGGGGCGAGGATGCTTGCATTGGTGTAGTTCGCGAGACGAACATGGGGAGGAACCGTTCGTTCGTAGTTGCCTTGTGGTCAGACGAGCGCGTACGGTGGTCAAACGGGCCGGTCACGGCCCCCGGGTGGTACAGGACGTGGCGGAAATGAGCAGTGCCGAGAGCATCGAACCCGGCGCGCCGGGCTCTACCTACGCCGTGCAGGTCGGCGCTCGTCTCCGCGCCATCCGCAAGCAGAAGAAACTTTCGCTCCAAGAGGTCGAGGCCACCTCTGACCAGGAGTTCAAGGCCTCGGTGCTGGGCGCCTACGAACGAGGCGAGCGGGCCATCTCGGTGCCCCGCCTCCAGCGGCTGGCCAGCTTCTACAGCGTGCCGGTCGACCAGCTGCTGCCCCGGGAGGATCAGCCGGCGTCGGCCTACATCGATCTCGACCGGGCGTCGACGTCGACTCGCAGCAACGGCGACGGCCTGGCGGTCACCATCGATCTGGTCCGCCTCGAGACCATGAGGGGCGAAGACGCCAAGCTCCTGGCCCGCTATCTCGAGATGATCCAGATCCAGCGGGGCGACTTCAACGGCCGCATGCTGACCATCCGCCGCGACGACCTGCGGGCGGTGGCCTGCCTGCTCGACACCACCTTCGACGGGGCCCGTACCCGCCTGGGCGAGCTGGGCCTGCGCGTCGGGGTATGACCGTGGGCGCGTTCGGCGCCTACGTGCACATCCCGTTCTGCACCCGGCGCTGCGATTACTGCGCGTTCGCCACTTGGGACGACCGGGGCGACCTGCTCCCGGCTTACCTCGATGGCCTCCGGGCCGAGATCGCCACCGCCGCTGCCGACCTGCCCGCCTGCACCAGCGTGTTCCTGGGCGGCGGGACGCCGTCGTTGCTGAGCGCCGAGCAGATGGCCTCGGTACTGGGCGAGTTGCCGATCGCCGCCGAGGCCGAGGTGACCGTCGAGTGCAATCCCGACACCCTGTCGGTCGACAAGTTGGCCGGCTACCGGGCCGCCGGCGTCACCCGCATCTCGTTGGGCGTGCAGTCGATGGTGGCCCATGTGTTGGCTGCGCTGGGTCGTGAGCACGACGTGGCCAACGTCGAGCGGTCGGTGGCCGCCATCGGCGAGGTGGGCTTCGCCAGTTGGAACGTCGACGTGATCTACGGATCGGTGGGGGAGTCGCTCGACGACTGGCGCCACACCCTCGACGCGGTGCTTGCGCTCGACCCGCCCCACGTGAGCGCCTATGGCCTCACGGTCGAGCCGGGCACGGCGCTGGCCGACGACCCGGCCCGCTACCCCGACGACGACCTCCAAGCCGACGAGTACGTGGCCGCTGACGAGCGTTTCTCGGCTGCTGGGCTGGCCAACTACGAGGTGTCGAACTGGGCCGAGCCGGGCCATGAGTGTCGGCACAACCACCTCTACTGGTCTCAGGGCGAGTACCGGGGCTTCGGGTGTTCGGCCCACTCGCATGTGGGTGGCCGACGGTGGTGGAACGTGCGCACCCCCGAGCGGTATCTGGGTCTGCTCGGGGGCGGGGCCAGCGTCGAGGCGGGCAGCGAGGCCCTCGACACCGACGCTCGGCGCATCGAGGGCCTCCAGTTGGCGCTGCGGACCCGGGCCGGGGTCCCGGCGGCCAGCCTGCCCCTCGACGAGCTCGAGGGCCTGGTCGAGCCCCACGGGACGAACGTGGTGCTCACCCGCCGGGGGCGGCTGCTGGCCAACGAGGTGGCGTTGCGACTGCGCTGAGGTCGACCGGGGCGGGTTGATCTGGACCAACTAGTGGGAGGCCTCGCCGTCGGTGCATACGAACGTTCCCGCAGGCTGTCACCCGCGCCTTGGCTCAGCGGGGAACGTTGGGGGTCCTTGTGTCGCTTGCCAGCCGAGAATGCAGGCGGGCCCTTCGGGAGAAGTCGCCACTCGGTGGTCAATGCCGCGGTGCGAGGATCCGCCACGTGCGTTCATCCAGTCGTTGACCAAGCGTCACTTGACTCAGACAAACTCGCTAGGTGGTCAGGTGGAGTTGGCAGCTGTGGCAGGGGCCGCGGGCCGTACCTGATGTCGACACGAGATTCCTGCGTGGGCTCGGGGTCGAGGAGCCCGGCAAGCCGGTCAGATCAGACCACATCCTCGAACAGACGATTCGCAAGCCGAAGACCGTGCAATCGGGCGCGCACAACCATTGCGGCGATGCTTGCGAGGCCGTTGGAGTTCGGTGCGAGCTGGCTCCCGGAACGCCGTGGCGCCCGTCGTTAATGGATCTCCGCCGGAGGTGGAGCCAGTGACGGAGACCGACGGGGCCGCTACCGACGCGCTTATCGGAGCACTGCTGCTCGCACTGCTGTTCGCGGTGAGCTGTGGGCTGATCGGGCTGGTGGTGGGATGTGTTCGTCAGCACGGCAAAGTCGGTCTCCTTCTGGCTCGGGTTCTTCCTGGGGCCGCTTGGATGGATCGTGTTGCTTGTGAGTCCTGGAGTTGGCGAGGTGCAGCAGATCGTGCGCGGAGCCCAGTCCCAGACGCGGATGCCGGTGCTGTCTGTGACGCCTCCACCGCCCGGAACGCCACCCGGCTGGATGACGGATCCGACAGGTCGACTCAACTATCGGTACTGGGACGGGGGTCGCTGGACGGAGCATGTCTACGGGCCGGAGGGCCAGCGCGCCGACCCCCTGTAGGCGTCGAGCGAACGACCGGCGACCGGCTCGTCACATTCACCTTGTACGCGACGTGCGCACTCCCGAGCGGTATCTGGGTCTGCTCGAGGGCGGGGCCAGCGTCGAGGCGGGCAGCGAGGCCCTCGACGCCGACGCTCGGCGCATCGAGGGCCTCCAGCTGGCGCTGTGGACCCGTGGTGGGGTCCCGGCGGCCAGCCTGCCCGTCGACGAGCCGAGGGCCTGGTCGAGTCTCAGGGGACGATGTGGCGCTCACCCGCCGGGGGCGGTTGCTGGCGAACGAGGTGGCGTTGCGACTGCGCTGAGATCGACCCGGGCGGCCGTCCCGTCGGCGCGGGTGACCACCAGATCGACGCAGTCTCGTCCAGTCGTGGGGCGCGGCGGCACCCCGTCGGCGCCGACCACTTGGCCGCTCGCGGGGGGGGGGGGTTCGGGCCCTTCGGGCGG
>JANNOZ010000026.1:0-2180 GCA_031399525.1 Actinomycetes bacterium
GACATGGACATCAACGGTGTCGACGTGTCGATCTGCTTCCCGTCGATGGTGTGGGGCTTCGCCGGCCAGCGGTTCTCGACCTTCAAGGACCCCGAGCTGGGCCTGGCCTCCCTGCGGGCCTACAACGACTGGGTGGCCGAGGTCTGGGCCGGGACCTACCCCGACCGGATCATCCCCCAGCAGGTCACCTGGTTCCCCGACCCGGCACTGGCCGCGGCCGAGGTCGGACGCTGCGCCGAGCTCGGCTTCAAGGCGGTGGCCTTCAGCGAGGACCCCGAGAAGCTCGGGTACCCCACGCTGTACTCCGACCACTGGGACCCGTTCCTGGCCGCCTGCGAGGAAACCGGCACGGTCATCGACCTCCACATCGGCTCGTCGTCCACCCACCCGGCGGTCTCGAAGTTCGCCCCCGCCGACGTGATCAACGCCACCTTCTCGACCAATTCCATCTGCGCCACCGCCGACTGGCTCTACTCGAAGATCCCGGTGCGGTTCCCCGACATCAAGATCGTCCTGTCGGAGTGCTCGATCGGCTGGGTGCCGTGGTTCATCGACGCCATCGAGCGGTCGCACGACAAGGAGATCACCCAGGCCTGGGCCGGCATCGACCTGTCGCCGGCCGACGTCCTGCGCCGGAACTTCTGGTTCACCTCGATCTACGACCCGTCGGGCTTCGCCCTGCGGGACCGCATCGGCATCGACCGCATCCTCATGGAATCGGACTACCCACACGCCGACTCGACCTGGCCCGACACCCAGGCCGCCTTCGGTCAGGAGCTGCACGGCGCCGGACTGTCCGAGGACGAGATCCGCAAGGTCACCTTCGAGAACGCGTCGGCCGTCTACCGCCATCCGATCACGAGGTAGGGCGGGCGGCGCCACCCGCGCCGCTGATGAACTCATCGGCTGTAGAGTTGTGTTCTCAACGTCCGTTGAGTTCGGAGGTCCAGCGGTGAGAGCCATGATTCTCAAGGAGTTCCGCCAAATGCGCCGGGACCGGCGCACGCTGGCGCTGATGCTGGGCGTGCCCGTGCTCTTCCTCGTCGTCTTCGGCTACGCCGCCCGATTCGACGTGAGCGAGATCCGCACCGCGGTCGTCGGAGTCGACGCCGCGGCCGTGGCGACCCAGCTCCCGGAGAACTTCGACGTCGTCGAGCTCGACCCGGACGGCGACGAGACCACGGCCCGCAACCTGCTGCGTGACTCGGAAGCCGAGGTGGCGGTCGTGGCTGGCGCCGGCACCACCAAGGTCCTCGTCGACGGCACCGAGCTCTTCGTGGCCCAGTCCGCGCTGCGCCAGCAGAGCGCATTGCCCGCCGGTGCCGAGGTCGAGGTGCTGTTCAACCCCGACCTCGACACGGCCACGGTCATGGTCCCTGCCCTCATCGGATTGATCCTGCTCTTCGTGGGCACCATCATCACCAGCCTCGGGGTGGTCAAGGAACGAGAGCAAGGGACCCTCGAGCAGTTGGCCGTCACCCCTCTTCGCCCGGTCGACGTCATCGCCGGCAAGATCACTCCCTATCTCGGCGTCGGACTGGTCGACATGGCCTTCGTCACCGTCGCCGGCATCGTCCTCTTCGACGTTCCCTTCGAAGGCTCGATCCTGTTGTTCGCGGCCTTTGTCTTCGTGTTCCTCTTCGCGGTGCTGGGCCTGGGCGTGTTGATCTCGACCGTGTCCAAGAGTCAGGGCGAAGCCATCCAGCTGGCGATCATGGCCCTGCTGCCCCAGATCATGCTGTCGGGGATGATCTTCCCGCTGGCGTCAATGGCACCCGGCGTCCGCTGGATCGGCTACCTCATGCCATTGACGTACTTCACCATCGGGATGCGAGGGATCCTGCTCAAGGGCGCCACGCTCTCCGCACTGGCCCTGCCGTTGCTCGTGCTCACGGGAATGGCCATCGTGCTGTTCACCCTGGCCGTCCTTCGGTTCCGGCGGGACCTGGCCCCGAAGCAGAGTGACCCCGTGTCCCGCTCCTCCGACCAGGTGGCCCCGTCGTGAGCTGGGGGGTGTCGGGCCTCACGGTGCGCTTCGGCGGCGAGGTCGCCCTCGAGGACATCGAGATGACCATCGAACCCGGGTTCATTCATGCCGTCATCGGCGGGGACGGGGCGGGAAAGTCGACTCTGCTGCGGGTCCTGGCCGGGCTCGGTATCGGCCACGAGGGCGACGTGCG
>JANNOZ010000006.1:0-2638 GCA_031399525.1 Actinomycetes bacterium
TTCTCCACAACCACGCCACCCTCGAAGCCCGCGTTCAGCGCAATCTGCTTCAGCGGCTCTTCGAGCGCACGGGCCACCAGACGAGCTCCGGTCGATTCATCGCCTTCGAGCTTCTTGGAGAGCTCGAGGACCTTCTCCTGCGCACGAAGCAGGGCCACGCCACCACCGGCGACGACACCCTCTTCGACCGCAGCCTTGGTCGTCTGCACTGCGTCTTCGATGCGGTGCTTCTTCTCCTTGAGCTCGACCTCGGTGGCGGCGCCGACCTTGATGACAGCCACACCCCCGGACAGCTTGGCCAGGCGCTCCTGGAGCTTCTCGCGGTCGTAGTCCGAGTCGGTGTTGTCGATCTCGGTCTTGATCTGGTTGATCCGGCCCTTGACGTCGTCCTCGGCGCCGGCGCCGTCGATGATCGTCGTCTCGTCCTTGGTGATCATCACCCGGCGGGCGGTGCCCAGCAGGTCGAGGGTCACGTTCTCGAGCTTGAGGCCGACCTCCTCGGTGATGACCTGGCCGCCGGTGAGGATGGCCATGTCCTGGAGCATCGCCTTGCGGCGGTCGCCGAAGCCGGGGGCCTTCACCGCGGTCGAGCGGAACGTGCCGCGGATCTTGTTGACCACCAGGGTGGCCAGGGCCTCGCCCTCGATGTCCTCGGCGATGATCAGCAGCGGGCGGCTCGACTGCATGACCTTCTCGAGCACCGGCAGCAGGTCGCGCACGGCCGAGATCTTCGAACCCACGTAGAGGATGTACGGGTCGTCGAGGACCGCCTCCATCCGCTCCGAGTCGGTCACGAAGTAAGGCGAGATGTAGCCCTTGTCGAACCGCATGCCCTCGGTGAAGTCGAGCTCGAGGCCGAAGGTCTGGGAGTCCTCGACGGTGATGACGCCGTCCTTGCCGACCTTGTCGATGGCGTCGGAGATGAGCTGGCCGATCTCGGTGTCGGCGGCGGAGATCGACGCCACGTTGGCGATCTGCTCCTTGTCCGACTGGACCTCGACGGCGAGGCCCTTGATCGACTCGACGGCCCGCTCGACCGCGGCCTCGATGCCCTTCTTGAGGCTCATGGGGTTGGCCCCGGCGGCCACGTTGCGAAGGCCCTCGCGCACCATGGCCCAGGCCAGCACGGTGGCGGTGGTGGTGCCGTCGCCGGCGACGTCGTCGGTCTTCTTGGCGACCTCCTTGACGAGCTCGGCGCCGATCTTCTCGTAGGGGTCCTCGAGGTCGATCTCCTTGGCGATGGAGACCCCATCGTTGGTGATGGTGGGGGCGCCCCACTTCTTCTCGAGCACCACGTTGCGGCCCTTCGGGCCGAGGGTGACGCGCACGGCGTCGGCGAGCTGGTTCATCCCGCTCTCGAGGCCGCGACGGGCCTCGGCATCGAATGCGATGAGCTTCGACATCTGCTACCTCCTGGAGGGTGGGCGCAACGCCCGGGTGACCGAGTTACCGAGTTAGCACTCTCGATTGGTGAGTGCTAACTCAATCACCTGCACCGACGCCGCGCAACTGCGCTCAGGTGGTGCCGGTGGCTCGAGCCCGGCCGACGAGCTCGGCGAGGATCATGGCCAGGCCGTCGGGGTCGAAGGGCTTGGTGACGTACTCGTCGGCCCCGAGCTCGTAACCCCGGACCAGATCGGTCTCACCCGTCATGCAGGTGAGGATCAGCACCCGGGTGTCGGGGGCCAGACCCCGGGCTCGCATCTGGTCGAGAACCCCGAAGCCGTCGATGTTGGGCATCATCAGATCGAGCACCATGATCTCGGGAGCAGATGCCTCCAACGCCTCGAGCGCGGCCCTCCCGTCGGCGGCCTCGCGGACCGTGTGCCCGTAGTCCTCGAGGGTGAAGGCGAGCATCGCTCGGATGTCCGGGTCGTCGTCCACCAGCAACACATCGGCCATCTCGAGGTTGTCGGCGCGCGCCCGACCGAAGTTGAGGACGTTGCCTCACGTCGCTCCATGCACCCCTGATGCACCCGTCGCGGCGGGGGTCCTTGCCGCCGGGTACACCTCTCGATGACGATCTCCCGATGTCGTCGCACACCACCCGGCTGTTCGACGCCGCCGAACTCGGCACCGCCCGCCTCGTCGGCGAGAAGGGGGCGTCCACGATCTCGGTGTGCATCCCGGCCCGCGACGAGGCCGCCACCATCGGCCCGCTGATCGAAACGATAATCCTCGAGCTGGTCGAGCGGCACGCGTTGGTCGACGAGGTGATCGTGGTCGATGACGGCTCGACCGACACCACCGCCGTCGTTGCTCGCCAGGCCGGCGCCACCGTCTACGCCAGTAGCGACATCCTGCCCAGCTCGGGCCCGGGTCGAGGCAAGGGCGACGCGCTCTGGAAGTCGCTGGCGGTGAGTAAGGGCGACATCGTCGCCTGGTGCGACGCCGACGTACGCCAGTTCGACCCCCGCTTCATCACCGGCCTGGTCGGGCCGCTGCTCCTCCACCCCGAGCTCCAATTCGTCAAGGGCTTCTACGAGCGGCCGCTCCACGGTCGCCCAGGCGAGGGCGGCCGGGTGACCGAGCTGGTCGCTCGACCCGTGCTCTCCCTGCTGTTCCCGGCACTGGCCACCTTCGTCCAGCCCCTGGCGGGCGAGTTCGCCGGTCGACGCCCGGTGCTCGAGCGGATGCC